>JAJFLZ010000037.1 GCA_021772435.1 Chlamydiota bacterium
GTGGTTATCAAAAGTTCTTCGGACACTTTTGCCTCCTGTTGTTAGGGTGAAGATTTAACAACAGGATTTTTTATTTGATGATTTTTCTCAAGTCTTTTTTGTTAAGCTATTTGCTCTAGAGTTGATCCATGATTCGCGTTAGCTTAAAACATGGTCACCTCCCTTCTGTATTTTCGACAAAACATCCAGCTGATTATTTAAAATCTTATATCGGTGTCTATCTCAAAGAGGAGGTCCTACAAGAAGGGTTAACAAGGCAGCTCGATTCTTTTGCTAAAGCTTTAGAAATTGCGAGCTTTTCACAAGGTTCTACCATCAATTATTCTGAAATCGCTAGAGAAGTTGGTATCGATCGCCGGGTAGTTACTGGCTATATTGATATCATGGTTGATTTGCTTTTAGCTGTACGTCTGCCAATTTTCACGAGGCGAGCTAAGCGCAAGTTAATCACAAATGCAAAGTTTTATTTTTTTGATGTGGGCGTCTATCGATCGCTCCGGCCAACGGGCCCTTTTGATCAAACAGCAGACATCGAAGGCACCGCACTTGAGACGTTATTTTTTCAAGAATTGCGAGCTGTCAATGATTACTATCAATTAAATTACACGCTTCATTTTTGGCGCACTCAAAGTAAATTAGAAGTTGATTTTGTTTTATACGGTGAAAACGGATTTTTTGCATTTGAAATTAAGCGATCAAAAAACATAACACCAAAAGATTTAAAGCCCTTGCAAGAATTTATCAAAGACTATCCTGAGGTTAATGCGTTTGTCGTGTACGGAGGGAATCAGAAGCTTTACTTTGGTAAAATCACAGCCATCCCGTTTACAGAATGCTTACAAGCTCTACCAAAATTACTACAAAACTATAACAAGATCTAGAGGGCGCCGCTGACAAAGTGCTTGATGGCTTCAGCATCGCGCAGACCTACAAGGCGGTTTACCTCTTTTCCATCTTTGAAGAGAATAAGCGTTGGAACAGAAGTCACCTGGTATTGACCGGCAACTTTTTGGTTTTGATCGATATCGAGTTTGCCAAAAGAGGCCTTGCCTTGGAGTTCGGATGCAACACCTTCAATAACGGGTGTTAACATACGGCATGGGCCGCACCAATCAGCGAAAAAGTCTACTAAGATAACCCCTTGTTTGATTTTTTCTTCAAAGTTGTCGTCGGTGAATTGGTCCATGATAATGCCTCCATTTATGGGCCTAATGTTATCACAAATACCTACTTAGAGCAAGTGTGTATACCGATCGTGAATGAAAATTCAAGGAATGAGGAGCTAACATTGATAATTCCCTAGAAGAAGAATTAAATATTTTGATATTGTTGACTTAACAAACGCTAACGCACGCGAGGGAACCATGAAAAGTTTAAGTTTAATCACGTTAATGTCTCTATGTATTCTCGGCTGCCAAAAGAATCAAACGACAGAACAAACTGTTACAAGTTATACATCGGATGTATCTCAAAAAATGGCAATGTCTCAGACTGAGGAAAACTTGATTAGCAAATATAAAAATTTTGTCGCCACGACGGAAAATATCGACGAATACGATTCAAAAGGCCATACATATTTAATCTCTGCAATCGAAGAAAATAATATTCCCGCTGTAAAGTTAATCTTATCCAAAAATCCTGACGTCAATAAACCTTCAAAAGGTGGTGTGTCTCCCCTTATGGCTGTCATTCAAAACGGCAATAAGAGCATTCCAAAGGTTTTAAGAAACGGTGCTGTCACATTTATTGAGCCAAAAGGTTCTGTTAACGAGCTCTTACTTCAACAGCTGCTTGATGCTGGCGCAGATGTCAATTTAAGTAACCATGATGGTCTAACAGCTCTGATGGTAGCTGCCAACTTTGGCAACAAAGATGGCGTACGTTTTTTACTCGACAATAACGCAGATTATAATAAAAAAGACAAAAACGGGATTTCTGCTTTAGGCTATGCGGTAGCAAATGACCATGCTGAAATTGTCGGTGTTTTAGCCAAGTCAGGCGCTGAAGTAGATGTGATCGACAATCAAGGTCAGTCACCTTTGATGTATGCTGCTGAAAATGGTTTTTTAGATACCGCAAAGCTTTTGATACAAAAGGGAGCCAACGTTAATATCAGGGATCATTATGATGTATCTCCTCTGCAACTCGCAAAGTTGCAAGAGCACTTAGACGTAGCAAAATTAATTTCTCGTAACGGTGGCAAGGATTGAGGTTTTAAGTCTGCGCAATTCAGACATGAAGCAGTCCGTTATCTGTTTTTGAGCATCTTTTCTTTCGAGATGGCTAAAATTTTGGGGTTTAATTGCAGAGCCAAAGGACACTGTAATTTTTCCCCATAATTTTGGAAATTTTCGAGACCGAGGCCAAACTTTTTCTGCACCGGCAATGTAAACGGGAATGATAGGACAACCGCTTTTTTGCGCCAAAAGCCCCAGCCCTTCTCGAACCTCCCCAAACTCACCTTCAGTACGTGTGCCTTCTGGAAAGATTAGAACTTTTTTGCCTTCTTTTAGCAATTTTAAAATAGTGCGCAAAACGGAAACATCACTAGCCCCGCCAGATACAGGATGAGCGTTGAGATTACGTATAAAAAGCCCAAGTAGTTTGTGATCAAAGAGTGTTTTTCTAGCAAGAAAATGTATTTCTTCTGAAACAGATGCAGCTACAAGGGGAGGATCGTAAAAAGAAACATGATTAGCAGCGATGATAGCACCACCTTTAACATAATTTTCGATACCGCAAATTTTATGGCGATAAAATAGGCGAAAAAAAGAACCGAAAAGCAAAATAACCCATTTATAGAAAAGGGATGCCGATGTATTCTTGATCCAGTATTTCAACTTTTCACCTGCTTTTTGATTGCCTCCACAACTTCAGCAATCGTCATTGTGCTAGTATCGATTACATGTGCGTCTTCTGCCTGCAAAAGAGGAGCAATTTCGCGGTTAGCATCTTGAGCGTCCCTTGCAATAATGCTCTGTTTAATCTCTTCTAAATCAAAATGTTGATCCGGAAATTTAGCTCTCATCTCCTCAAAGCGCCTCTTAGCTCGAATATCTGCACTTGCAGTCAAAAAGATTTTAAGCTGCGCATTAGGAAAAATAACGGTCCCAATATCGCGCCCTTCACATACGAGATTGCCTCTTTCTCCAGCACCACGCTGCAGGGCAGCCATGGCTTTTCTAACAAAGGCGTATGTAGCAATTTTAGATGAGAGCGTTGAAACCTCTTCAGTCCGGATCTCATTTGTGATATCTTGGGAACCTAAATAATGAAGCCAATTGCCCTTTTCAAAACGACTGTGAAAATTGAAAGCTCTCGATAGCTCCTCAATTTGTTCAAAGTCACTTGCATCAATGTTTTTTTCAAGCATTTGCAAAGCTAAACCCCGGTACATAGCCCCGCTATCGAGATAGTCGAATTTTAAATTTTCCGCGAGTAATCTTGCTATTGTCGACTTACCGGTGCCTGACGGCCCATCAATTGTGATGATCATAACATTTAGAAACCTTGAATGAAGAAATAAGTAAAGGGCGCTGTAAATAGAAGGGAATCCAAAACATCAAGCACACCGCCGATTCCGGGAATTTTGTTGCTGTCTTTGACTTTGGCATCTCGCTTTAAGAGTGACTCTGCTAAATCGCCCACCTGCGCTAAAATCCCAATGAGCGCGCCTAGCCAAATAGCTCGTGAAAGGGTAAGGGAAAAAGCTTCAAACGAGAGAGCTTGCGCTAAATAATAGAGCCCAATACTTGTACCAATCGCGGTTGCAAGCCCCATGATCGCCCCCTCATGCGTTTTGTTAGGAGAGAGCTTTGTCGTCAGCTTTTTTTGACCCAAAAACTTGCCAACAAAATAGGCACCCACATCGGTCATTTTCGTTACAGCAATGAGGTACACAAGCCACCAAATCCCATCTTGACCGGGCAGATAAAGAATGCGCAGCATAAGAGCTAGAGGAATGGCGACGTAACACACGCCAAAAAAACCCGTAGCAATATTGACAAGTGAGTTTTCAATCTTGTCAAAATAATATACGCATAAAGCGACGACTGAAAAAAGGAGAATAATGACTGAAATTTGATTCCAAAGTCCAAAAACAGGAGGAGCATAAATCGCAAAAACTTCTAAAACACCTACAAAAATGAGCAGTCTAGAGGGTGGATTCAATTTTTTTGCAATCATTAGCCTAGCATATTCCCAAACCCCTACCCCAGCAAGCAAAGCCACAAAGAGTAAATTCAAAATTTGAACTACGGGATTTAAACGATAGACAAGCAGTAAGATCACAAGCGGAATGATGATCGCATAACACACGATGCGACGAGCTAAATCCGATGCAATATTTGATTTTTTATTCATTTGCCAAACCGCCTTTTACGGTTTTGATATTCTTGTAATGCCCCAGCCAGATGATCTTTTGTAAAATCTGGCCAAAGTGTTTCTGTAATGTATACCTCAGAATAGGAAATCTGCCAAAGGAGAAAATTACTAAGACGCATTTCTCCTCCTGTTCGAATGAGTAAATCTGGATCTGGCCAATGCCTCGTATCGAGATAATTTGAAAAAAGTTTTTCATCTAGATCGTTCGGGTCTGCTAAATTGCTAGCACATTCCTTTGCAAACTGGCGAGCAGCTCTGCAAATCTCATCTCTTGCTCCATAACCAAGAGCTAAAACCAAATCAAATTCCGTTCCACCTGTGGTCATGCGCTTTGTTTCAGCAAGAATTTTTTGAATTTTCTCTGGTAAATCTAGTAAATTGCCGATGGTGTGCAATCGTACGCTATCCTCAATGAGATTTTGCCTCTTTTTGACAAGATATGTTTCTAAAAGCTGCATCAGCATTCCAATTTCTAATTTACTCCGTGATCTGTTTTCAGTGGAGAACGCATAAAGCGTCAAAATTTTGGCCCCACTATCTTTTGCGGCTTTAATCACATCTTGTACTTGCTCAGCACCCTGCAGATGCCCTAGGTCAAATTGTAATTTTTTTTGCTTAGCCCACCGCCGATTTCCATCCATGATAATCGCAATGTGCTTTGGCTTAGAATTCATGAGAACAGTCTCCAAATATCTGCATTATAGCACGTTGATTAATATCCCTCCATCAGCTACGATTATGTAAACGAAAAAATCAGGAAATGTTCATGAAAAAAACAAAACGTTGGCAAGTTTTTTTAATCATCGCAGTCGTCACCTTAACCGTGATCAACATCCTTCCCACCATTTTTTACTATGCAAAACCGCTGCATAAACCCGTCGATCAAAAAAATGCAGAAAAGATTGCCCAAACGCTGACTAATCGAGTCAATAATCTTGAAAATGAGTCACTTAACTGGGTAAAATCGTACGCGAATATCCTGCATCTTAAACCTGAAAAAATCCTCTTTGACGAGCAAAAACCAGATCAAATCGAAGTTAAGTTCGCTCAAGAGAAAGATGCTAAGCTTTTTGCATCGCATATTGAACGTGCCGGTCACATGATTCCCTTTGTCCCTATGCAACTGACCCTTGCCGAAACAGACGATGCTAAAACTGTGGCACTCAAACGCCAAATACCGTTGCATTTTGAAAGCCCCGATGTAAAAAACATGTTTAAATACAGCGCAAAACGAGGGCAAGATGGCACCATCACAAACGAGTACCGTCAAATTGTTTTTGACAGATTAACAAGCCTTTTGGACACCTTAGCTGGCACAGCGGAAAATGCGCGCTATCTAGATGCTGTTATTTCTAATCCAGCAAATCCGCAAACCGATGACCTGCTACTTTACATCGCCCACACCATTCAAACTTATAGTGACACATTCGGAGCCGATACACCGATCGCTCAAAGGTTTTTTAGCACATTCACGCAAGGACCCTTCTCATCTTCAACTGAAGCTACCAACCAATTAAGCAAAAGCTTGGATGGTCTCAAAGATAAGTTAAAACTTCAACGCATTCAGCTTGAAACTGACACTGATCCGGCAAAAAAACAGCACTTAGAAGCCTTACTATCTCACGAAGAACGCTTATCTTCCGCTCAAAAGATTTTAAAAAAATACAGCTCCCATTTTGCTGCTGGTCAGGCTCCCTTTGATGACAAAGCCATAAAAGTTAAGCTTGCCGCTCTGTCTGATCAAAAAAATGCTATCCATCTAGGAAAAAACAATCCATTCATCGAAAGTGTAACGATTGATTGGGCGGCCGATAAACTTTTGTTTAAGCTACACGCTGACATCAAACAGGACGACCAACTGCTCTATGGAGAAATCGCCCGCATCAAACGAGAAACAAACGAAGAGATCAAGCCTGCGTCTGCTGGATTTGAAGTAGCTTTAAACAATCTCAGTAACAGCCAAAGCTTTCTTGTTTTCGATTTAGGCGAGCTTGCAAAAAAACGTAATCAGTCCATTTTATCTCTTTTGCAAGGCAGCTGGAACCCAAGTCACGTCGATTTTCAAAAAGAACATTTTCCGATTTGCGATCACAAGAGCTATCAGCAGTTATCAAAAGAAGATCAAGCATTTGGATTGCAAATTTACGCACCTGGAGCTGATGACAACGAACCCATGCCTGGATTTAAACGCGGATCACTCTACGTAATTGCTAGAGGGGCTGATCAAATCCTTAAAAAGCATCAAAACAACCAGAATTCCGATGGCGCAGCAGAATTTATCGATGATTTTCAGTCTCTACAAAAAATTCTAGCAAACCAAGGTTTTCAAGGATATCCCGGAACAACTTACCCTTTAAATCGCTCATTTTCCAAAGATTTTATTTTCGAGGCTCCAGACTACTTCTCGACATTATTAACAGCTACTAGGGAAAATTTTAAAGTTGTGGGAACAAACCGTTTTGCTATTTTAGAGTTTTCTGATGTAGAAGAGCGCATCCTGACCGAAAACCGCATCGATACAGCTATCCACGAAGATCTGCTTAAATGGAAAGATGAATACCAAACAGCAAAATACAGCCGAGACATTCAAAAACGATTTGATGTCGCAGAACCTACCAAAAACAGCTTACTCAGCAATTTAGCTTTGAGTGTGAAAAAATATTTTCGCGGTGACGACCGTAAAATCCTTCACTGGGGCCTGGATTTATCCGGAGGTAAAACCGTGCGGATCGAACTGCGGGATCAAAACAACCAGATCGTCACAAACGAAGATCAACTGGACCAAGGCATCAATGAATTGCACGCCAGAGTTAACAAAATGGGCGTCTCGGAAATTTCTATAAGGAGAGAAGGCACACATATTTTGCTCGACTTTCCAGGCTCTCAAAACTATTCAGCAAGCGATTTAGTCAAAGCTTCATCAATGTATTTTCACGTAATCAATGAGCAGTTTTCTCCCTACAACCAAGCTCTTGGTGATGCCACATCTCAATTTCTACAAGGCGTCTGGAATGAGGCGATGGTAAAGGGTAAATCAGATGCCGATAGCATTCATGCCATTGCTTTTAGTCACCTTTACGGAGATTCAACGCAGCATCCCACTCCAAAAAACCAAGCTGCTAAACAGCTGCTTGCAAATGGATTGCAGCTTGTCAACCCACAAACGGCGCACTCATCAACAGATTTTAACGATAGCGTCTGCAAAATTGCCCTATGGCGCGGAGAAAAACCTGCAGATTGGCAAGGCCAGCCGCATCCTTTAATGATCGTCTTTAACACATCTGCCTTAGAAGGCTCATCTCTTACCAATGTGCGCGCTGGATACGATCCTTCCAAAGGCAACTATCTCTCTTTTAACGTAGGCGACTCTGAATCCAGACAGCAACTAGGTGCTTGGACAGGTCGTTTTTGCAAAGAAAAAGTTATCGGCACACCGCTTGCAGCTTTTACCGGTGGCAGAGGTTACCGCATGGCTGTTGTCCTAAACGGATCTATTGTCAACGCTCCCACACTTGAGAGTGGATTTTCCGATAGCGCCATGATCACAGGGTCTTTTACGCAAAGAGAAATTAACAAACTTGAAGCTGATCTAAAAGCAGGAAGCTTAAGCTTTGCTCCAAAAATTCTATCTGAGCAAAACGTCAGTCCTGAGCTTGGTCAAAAAGATCGCATGAAAGGGATCATTGCAACAGGTATTGCCCTGGTAGCTGTGATTGCCGTGATGATCGGCTACTACCGCTTTGCTGGGGTGGTTGCCTCGTTTGCAGTCATTTTCAATTTATTGATGATGTGGGCTACTTTGCAAAACATACAAGCAACGCTTACTCTCGCCGGGATCGCTGGCATTATTTTAACATTGGGCATGGCAGTCGATGCTAACGTCCTCGTTTTCGAACGTGTGCGAGAAGAATACGATGAATGTGGAAACATCCAAACAGCTCTCTACACCGGCTATCGCAAAGCTTTTACAGCGATCTTTGATTCAAACATCACAACGCTTATCGCCGCGGTGATTCTGCTCAACTTCGATTCAGGGCCCATTAAAGCTTTTGCGATTATGCTCATTATTGGACTTGTTTCCTCAATGTTTTCGGCCCTTTTTCTAACACGCACCTATTTTAATCACTGGGCAAAAAATCCTAAAAACACAGCACTCAAAATGGCGTCTTGGATCAAAACTCGTCAATTGAACTTTTTAGCCTACGCCAAATACGCCATCTCTGCATCTGCTATTTTAGCCATCATTGGAGGCGTCTTCCTGTACAAAGAACGCGGCTCTATCATGGGCATGGACTTCACGGGCGGCTACTCGCTCAACCTAGAACTCAAGTCTAACTCTTTGAAAAACTATCACGAGCTTGTAGAAAACGCATTGACACAAGCTGGCCTAAAATCTCAAGATTTCAAAGTGCGCGTGCTATCTCCTGCCAATCATCTACGTATCAATCTAAGCGCTAGCATGGACAATGAAGGAAGGCCGTTTCATGACATGCCATTTGCAACTGAGACGCAAAACAATCCTAGACTAGCATGGACACTTAGCGCACTGCAAGATGCTGGCCTAGAAATGACAGATAGCTCTCTGCAGAAAATAGAACACAATTGGAATGCCATTAGCGGGCAGATATCTGGTGCTATGCGCCACAGTGCATTCATTGGCGTCATTTTGGCACTGCTATGCATCATGGTCTATATCACCATTCGCTTTGAATTTAAATACGCCATGAGTGCGACGCTCAGCTTAGCACACGATGTTGTCTTAAGTATTGCTTGCATCGCCATTTTCCATGCTTTAGGCTTGCCGATTCAAATCGACCTAACCACTGTGGCAGCCTTGATGACTATCGTTGGTTATTCTTTAAACGATACGATCATTGTTTTTGACCGTATTCGAGAAGATGTGAGACTCCATCAGCGTAAATTGCACTTTAGAGAGATTATCAACCACGCGCTCAACGTAACCTTAAGTCGCACGTTAATGACATCAGCGACAACGCTCATTGTACTTGTAGCCCTCGTCCTCTTTGGCGGTACTTCCATTTTAGGATTTGCTTTAAGCATGACCATGGGTGTTATTATTGGAACAATTTCATCGCTGTTTGTAGCGACATCCCTCATTCTTTTCTTCCATAATCGCGAGCAAAAAAGTCCCAAGCATGTTACATTAAAAGCTTAAATAAGAGGGGCTCATGGAAAAGGTTGAAACAAGCCCTATTTGGGTTCCCCCGAGAGAAGATCCCAAGACACTCCACGCAGTCATGAAAGACTTTGGTGTGCATTGCATCACCGCTCAAATTTTAGTTTCTCGAGGTATTATTAGCCCTGAGCTTTTGCATAACTTCCTTTATGCTAAACTCCCTCAGCTCAACGATCCTGAAATGTTCGCTGAAATGGAATCTGCTGTAAAGCGCATCCAACAAGCTATCGATAACCACGAAAAAATCATGGTCTACGGAGATAACGACGTCGATGGTATGTCAGGCACAACATTGCTTGTCGATTTTTTCCAACGCCTCGGTGCTGACATGCTTTACTTCCTACCTGACCGTTCGTCACAATTTCAAGGCATGCTTTTGGACAGTTTAGAATACGCCCAAAAGAACGCCTGCAAACTCATTATCACTGTCGACTGCGGTATTACTGCCACAGAAGAAATTCGAGAGCTGTGCCAGCAAGGAATCGATGTCATTATCACTGACCACCACGAGCCAACCAAAACACTTCCCAAATGCTGCGCCATTCTCAATCCCAAAGTTGACGGCAGCAACTATCCCAATCGAGATATTACAGGCGTTGGCGTGGCTTTTAAGCTCGCGCACGCATTTTTAAATTCTTTAATCAACAAAGGAGAAGTCAGCTCTGGGCGAGTTAACCTCAAAAGCTATCTCGATTTAGTCGCTCTTGGCACGATAGCGGACATGGGATCACTCCTTGGGGAAAATCGTATACTAGTCAGATATGGGTTAAGGCAAATCGGGATGACAAAACGCGTGGGGCTCACCAAACTCATTTCAATTGCTGAGGTCAGCAGCCGCGATATTACACCTATCGATATTGCCTCCAAAATAGCACCTCGTCTTAATAGTTTAGGACGCATTGCCGATCCAAAACGAGGCGTTGAGCTTTTGCTCACGAGAGATCCTTTTCAAGCTGAAAAACTAGCAAGAGAGCTCGATCTAAATAATCTCGAGAGGCAAAAAATCGAAAAAGGCGACTCTGAGGATATTGAGCGCACACTGAGGCGCACACCCTCACTCGTCGAAAACAAAGCCATTATTCTAGCCTCCAAAAAATGGCACCCTGGAATCATTCCCATCATTACTGCGCGCCTCTCAAAACAATACAACCGCCCTACAATCGTCATCTCCATCGAAAACGGTATCGGCAAAGGATCGATACGCACCATTCCTGAATTCCCGCTTCTCCAACACCTACGTGACCAGAAAGATCTGCTTATTAACTTTGGTGGTCACGATTTTGCAGCAGGACTTACCATCAAAGAAGAAAATATCGGAGCGTTTACAAAAAACTTTATTCAAGCAGCTGAAGATAACTTAAAAGAAAAAGATGTTTCACCCAAGCTCTATATCGACGCTGTAGCCTCGTTTAAAGACATCACTTTTGATCTGATGGATTCATTCACACTTCTTCAGCCGTTTGGGACAGATAACCCTGCCCCTATTTTGTATGCTAAGGCAAAACAGGCATGGCCGCCAAAAGTCGTAGGAAAAACGCATCTAAAGCTCTACCTAGAACAAGATGGAAGAGCGCTTGAAGGCATCGGATTTAATATGGCGAGCATGCGCAAAGATCTATGCAAAAAAAACATGACCCTTGAAATTGCGTACACTCCCCATGTAAATAACTTCCTCAATAAATCAAGTATTCAACTTATCATCAAAGACTTTAAGATTTGTTCCTAGCACTTCCCGTTTTTAATATTTTCTAAAGAATTCGCAATCTCTTTATGAGCAAGCTCTGTTTGCAACGGCTGCAAGGCTTTTGCAATTTCTTCTAAAAATACGGGAAGTTTTGGATACAGCTCTAGGCGAACTTTGACTTTTGCTTCAATCAGAGGTCTGCTTGTGACCACCCAATTTTCCCTTTTTGACTGGAACACTCCATCATGATGCATGACAGTTTGTTCTTCTGCTTCATAGAGCAGTCGATACTGTCCATCCTTAGACTTTCCCCAACAGAGATAATCTAAGCAACGAATCTCTTTTGAAGTTTTTGCGGAAGGGTCCTGTTCAACGTCTTTTAACCGTTCATTGCAACAGTATCGAAAGGGGAAGTGAATGCTGCAAGCGCGTAAAAAACGCTCCACTTCCTTAATATCTGCAGACACTTGGTCTAATTGCACCTTGTGCTGCGTAAGTATTGGTTCAATTTGCTGAAATACCTTTTGCAGATCAGGCGAATTGAAATGAGATTTGGAGTCCATCCTGGTTTCCTCTTGGTTACTTTTTTAAGTAAACAACAAAAGGACGTATAGCCCTTTGAAGGAAGGACTCAACCTTCGCAAACGCTTAAATCAATTGCAGGCCCTTCTCAAGGGCACGCTACTCTGATTTCAACCTTCGTCCCAAGTCAAAGGGAAAATGGGTTCTAAAATAGTGCGTTGGAGTCGGCGAATTTGCCAACAGTTTCTTGGCCCCAGATCAAGGGATAAGCTTTGATTTCTCGTAGCTAAACTTCCCTGATATTCTCATCAAACAAAACAGGAAGTTCTCAAAAGCGCGTTTAGGTGCTTTGAGTAATACCAAATAGAGACATATCTCTATTGTCTTACAAAAAAACTTTAGCACTTTATGATAAAATTGACAAGCAAATATGTATAAAAAAATGGAGATCATCCTTAGATGATCTCCACATGAGATTTTAATCCGAGAAAAAAGATTAAAATTTAAACCTTAGCCAACGTCTGCTTGCAGAGTTGAGCGCTTGCTTAAATAATTTTCTTGATAACCCTTGATGTCATTTACATGAATGACCCAAGCAGCTCCTTTTCTCGATGCTTTCAAAAGACCGATACGCGTAGCGTAATAAATCTTTTGAACTGGCACGCCTAAAATGTCCGCAGCTTGACGTACAGAGTAATATCCCTTGTCGTTATCAAAGAGAAGCTCTCCGTCAAACATTGACTTTGTGCGTGAATACTTTTGACGACGATAATCTTCTAGATCATCAATATGGATTTTCCAGCGAGTAGCATCTTTAGTAGCTTTAAGCTTCTTTTGCTTAATTGCGACGTAGATAGCTTGCCTGGTTACACCATTGATGCGCGCAGCTTCAGTAATAGAGACGATCTTCTTATCTTCTCCATCTCCCTCTTGCTCATCGAGTTTCAGACGAGACTTGAGGTAATTTTCTAGCTGACGCATGATCTCTTCTTTCTTGATCTCGTCTTCTTGGTGGTTATTTTCATCAACCATGGCTAGTGTCCTTTTACTTTAAACGTTAAACAGCTCTTACACATCGCGATATTAGCTTATTATTTTGCTTTTGTGTGTTTGGTAAGCCAATTATTACATAATAATGTATTGAAAGCAAGCGTTTTTGAATATTTTTTCGAAAAAACATAAATTGTTCTCTTTCAATCGTTAAGTCTTTTCTTGATTCAATCTTAATGTTTATCTAATATGTTATAAATGAATTATTTAAGTAAATAACACCATATAATCTTTTAACTGGCGTCAAATCTCTTCTAACTGCTATAGCTATAAACTTATGAAGCCCTTTTTCCTATCGCTGATTTTTGGTCTCTCCGTACTAAGCGCTAAACCGCCGGAAATGGGACCATCTGATGCCAAAAACAAAATAGAGCAAATCTTCAAAGCTCACGTCTCACACAAACGTTTTACTCCTGACCTAATGCAGCGCACGCTTCAAAACTTCCTAGCCGAGCTTGACCCAACAAAGACGTATCTCACTGTAAATGAGGTGGATAAATGGGATAACGCCTCTCCTGAGCTGCTAAACCAAATAATACAAGACTTTGAGCGTCATAATTTTAGTGAATTTGAAGCTCTTCACGAAAAAATGATCGCTTCAATTGCCCGTCGAAATGAGCTAGAGAAAGAAGTCGCTGAGGCCACCTTACCCCAAGACGTCTCACCCGATGAATTCAAAGAGCTTACTTGGGCAGTCAATCGTTTGGAATTAAAACAAAGACTGCTGAAAATCAAAGCATTGCAACTTGATGCCGCTAAAAACCTCGAAGATGACACGCATGAACAATTCTTCAAACGCTTAACAAAAAGACGTTTAAATCGAGAGCAAGAGATTGCAAATAAGGATGTTAAAGAAAAATACCGCCAGACACTTGTTTATTTCCTTAAAGCAGCCAGCTCTTCTCTAGACAGCCATACAGTCTACTTTACACCTTCAGAAGCCTCTCAATTCATGATTGAAATCGATCAGCGCCTCTTTGGTATTGGCGCTCAACTGCGCGATGACCTCAACGGCCTTACCGTCGTACGCCTGCTAGATGGAGGCCCTGCTAAACAGTCCAAAAGTCTCAAAATCGGAGACCGCATTATCGCAGTCAATAACGAGCCAATCGTCGGATGGGAAATCTCTGATGCAGTGGGGCTCATCCGCGGCAAAGAAGGCACCCCTGTTACTCTCACCCTTCTGCGCGAACACGAAGAGTCCAAGCAAAAGCTCGATGTTCAAATCGTACGTCGCGAAATCGTCCTCAAAGAGACCCGCTACGACGTTGCTGTTGAGCCTTTTGGCGATGGCGTCATCGCCCACATCAACCTTTACTCCTTCTATCAAGATCCTAAAAGCTCTTCGACTTCCGATCTCAAAAAAGTCATTCAAGATCTCAAAAAAGAACACAATGATAGTTTACAAGCCATTCTCCTCGATTTGCGAAGCAATCCCGGCGGTCACTTGCCGCAAGCCATCGGCGTTACAGGCCTTTTCATCAATAAAGGTGTTGTCGTCTCAATAAAAGACAACAATGGCGCTGTGCAAACGCTACGCAACCTCGACTCCAACAAAGTCTGGGATGGCCCGCTACTTGTTCTCACAAACCGTGCTAGCGCATCCGCTGCAGAAATCGTGGCTCAAACACTTCAAGATTACGGCAGAGCACTCATCATGGGCGACGATCGCACCTTCGGAAAAGGAACTTACCAAACCTTCACACTCGACCCAAGCAACCACAAAGTCAATCCCAAAGGTGAATTCAAAGTCACACGCGGCATGTACTTTACCGTCTCCGGCAAAAGCCCTCAGCTCGTTGGAGCTAAAGCTGATATTGAAATTCCCGGCGCTTTCACAGCCCTCGATGTAGGTGAAAGCTTTGCTAAATTCCCTCTAGAGAGCGATCATATCTCTGCTAAATTCAACGACGATCTCTCCGATATCTCTCCCTTCCAGCGCCGTAAAATCAAAATGTTTTACGAAAAAGACTTGCAAGAGCGTCTCACAACTTATGAGCCTTATCTAGATATCCTCAGAAAGAACTCATCCACCCGCATACAGAATAACACCAACTATCAAAACTTTTTAAAAGCCATCGAAAAAGACAAGGCCAGTGCAGACGATATCGAGATATTTGGTCAGAATGACCTCCAGCTAGAAGAGAGCTACAACGTGATGAAAGACCTCATCATGCTCATGCGTCTTAAAGTCCACCACACAGCATCTGTCACTCACCCAGCCCAAGCCGGCGCTTAAAAGTTTTCTTTCAATCAAAACGAATGAAATATTCAATAGTTTGATAATTGAATTGATTTGCGTGTTAGGTTAAAATAACAAATCTATGGAACAAGTACGTGTACGCATTGGGCCATCGCCAACGGGCGATCCGCACGTAGGCACAGCCTACATTGCCCTATTCAATTATATTTTTGCTAAGCACCACCAAGGTAAATTTATCCTTAGGATTGAAGATACCGATCAGAGCCGCAGCAAACTCGAATATGAAGAAAATATTTACAAGGCGCTGAGATGGACTGGGCTGGAATGGGATGAAGGACCTGATGTTGGCGGCGATTACGGGCCGTATCGACAGTCTGAACGTACCAAGATCTATCAAGAGCATGTGCAAATGCTGCTTGATAAGGGCGCTGCTTACAAATGCTTTGCCACCAAAGAAGAGCTAATGGAAATGCGCGAGATGAGCGCAAAACTTGGAAAACGCTCCGCTTACGACCGCAGATACCGCAACATGACACCTGAGGAAATCGCTGAAAAAGAGAAAGCCGGCTTGCCTTGCACAGTCAGATTGAAAGTCCCTTTAACAGGTGACTGTGTATTTGATGATGGCATCAAAGGACGCATTACAACGCCATGGGCCGATATCGATGATCAGATTTTGCTTAAATCGGATGGATTCCCTACCTATCACCTCGCTAACGTAGTTGATGACCAGTTGATGGGTATTTCACACGTCATTCGCGGTGATGAATGGATCAGTTCTACGCCAAAACACATACTCCTTTACGAAGTCTTCGGTTGGAAACCACCTGAATTTTTGCACATGCCATTATTACTAGGACGCGATGGCAAAAAACTTTCGAAACGCAAAAACCCCACATCCATTTTCTACTACCGCGACTCGGGCTATTTGCAAGAAGCTTTCATCAACTTTCTATCGCTCATGGGCTATAGCATGCCCGGCGATAAAGAGATTTACCCCTTGGATGAACTTATTCGTGAATTTGACCCAAAACGCATTGGGATCTCGGGCGCATTTTTCGATATTCAAAAATTCGATTGGATCAATCAGCAATACTTAATCAACAATATTCCAGAAGAAAAACTGTGGGACCGCCTCAAAGAATGGAGCTTTAATGATGACTTCATGCAAAAATTGATGCCCCTTGTGCATACACGCATCAAAACTTTTGGCGAATTTATGGAATTGTGCGAATTTTTCTTCATTAATCACATCCCCTATACTGAAGAAGGCCTAACATCTGGAAAAATCACAAATGATACCGCTATGTATCTGTTGCAAACGATGATTTGGCGAATGGAAGAGCTCGAAGACTTTGGCCGCAAAGGGTTTGAGCAAGCATCAAGAGATATTGCTGAGTATTTTGGCGTGAATCACAAAAAAATTGTCATGCGCCTGCTATTTGCAACCCTTATCGGTAAGCCCACAGGCCCACCACTATTTGACTCGGTTGAAATTTTAGGCAAGGACCGCACTCGCGCTAGGTTTTTACAAGCGATTGAATTTTTAGGCGGTATTTCGAATAAAAAACTGAGCAACCTAACAAAAGCTTGGAATAGCAAAGAGCTAAAAGATTTAGTGGAAAAAACTACCGGGTAAGGGGTTCTGGCACTTCTTCGATCGGGTTTGAAATAATGTAGTGCCGATTATAACCAGTACTCCCGCACGACATACAAATGATAGATACAAAAATGCATAAAACCAAAACCTTCACAGTTTCCCTCCTATGACAACAGTCTATACCAAAGATCGCCTTTTTCTAGCACGCCTAAAAGAGCGCTATGTGCTGAATAAACTTGGTTCTACAAAGCAAACCTATCACGTGTCACTTGATATTAAAGATTCTGGTATTCAACACCAACCCGGGGACACACTTGCTATCATGCCGTCTAACCAACCAGACGCTGTTGCAAACGTTCTCTCCTATTTTGATCACCCATCTGATACCCCAATTATCGATCCCAGGTCAAAAAAACTTGTGACCCTGCACGAATTTATAACGCAAAGAGTGAACATCAACCGCGCTCCAAAAAAACTTTTAGAGTCCCTTGGCATAGATGGATCATTCCCAGACCTTGTAAGCTGCCTGCAAGAAATCGGTCTGTACAAGGATTCGGTAGAAAAATTTTGCACACTTTGCGCTCCCATGCTCCCTAGGTTTTATTCCATTGCCTCATCTATGCAGGCATCTCCTCATAGCATAGACCTTTTAGTTTCCACCTTCACTCATCCTGTTGGAACTCGCGAAGTTCCTGGTGTAGGTAGCGATTTTCTCTGCCATCAAATTGATGAAAAAACTCCCATTCCACTCTACCACCAAGCAACAAAACACTTTTTACTGCCAGAAAATCTACACACGCCAATCATTATGGTGGGCCCTGGCACAGGTGTTGCCCCTTACCGAGCCTTTTTGCAAGAGCGCGAAGGTGGCCCTGGAAAAAACTGGCTGATCTTTGGTGAAAGACAAAAAAACTACGACTTCTACTACGAGGATTTTTTTAGAGAGATGGAAGCAAACGGTGAGCTCATTCTAGATACCGCTTTTTCACGAGATCAAGATAAAAAACATTACGTTCAACACAAGCTAATGGAACACAAAGACCGCCTATGGCAGTGGCTAGAAAACGGAGCCCTCCTCTATGTCTGTGGTGATGCCAAACGCATGGCAAAAGATGTTTTAAACGTGTTAGAAAATATTATCGTTGAAAATTGTTCTGATCCGGGCGGGTACATCAAAAATATGCGCAAAGAAAAGCGCCTGCTTTTAGACGTCTATTGACTGACCTTACGCACAGAGGTGGGTTCAGATGCGCAAGTGGAGGCGCCAAGATACAAAGATGACAACGAGGCAAACTCCAAAGAGTTTGGTGAGGAAGATGCCGTAGATTGGTGCCTGCTAACCCGCAGATGAATCCAGATATGCGCGTAAGGTCAGTTATTGAGCAGTTAAAATACACAAGCACTGCAAACCTAAGCCTTTGCCAAAATCTGTTAGCTCATCACCAGATGTAAACGTCAAACCAACTTGAGATAACTTGAGATCTAAAATACTCGCTACTGATTGCCTAATTTCGTCACTGCGAGATTGCATACGTGGCTGTTTGGCTTCAACAGAAAGGGCCACATGAACAATGGTTTGATTGAGCGTTTTCAAAGCTTTTTCAACATAAGCCTTGCTGTCAGTGATTCCATCGATGCACATTTCATTTGCAACGCCTCCTAAAATTGGAACACCTGAAATTGATGTGATCGCGTTGCAAATCGCGTGTAAAATGACATCGCCATCCGAATTTGCATCCAGACCTGGCACATCATCGAATGAGACAGCCCCAATCACAAATTTTTTATCTGTGCGCTCTTTTAAAAACCGGTGACTATCTTGCCCTATTCCTACAATCATGTATTTAGGCTATCATAAGCAAAACTACCTAATCAAGTGCCATGCCAATACTACACATCGCCAACACGCAATTTGAACGAGAACTCCTTTGCCCAAGTGAGCTTAAGGCATCATTTTCCAGCCAGTCATTTCACATTCAACTTCAATTTCTCCCCTTTCTCTATGCAAGCCCAGAAGATTTTGTTCTTCTATTTCACAAACCCGATAAGCATTATTTTGAATCTCTAAAGCAGATCAGACCAGCCTATCCCAAACCGATCTACTTTGATGAGCTAAATTTAGACGGTATAACGCACATTGAGAGCTGGGGAGCCTCTTTAGCTATTCAAGCTTGGGCTGGTAAGCATCATATTAAATACCGCATTCCGGATCTCGCGATTGTAAAACAGTTAGCTGCAAAATCGTTTACTTTTTCTCAGGTGCCAAAATTACCAAATGCAAAAGCTTTACATAGCGAAGAAAAATTAAACGCGTGGTTAGATTTAGATTTTTGGCCTAAAGTACTAAAAGCCAACTACGGGACTGCGGGCAGAGGGCACCGCATCATCCAATGTAAAACCGCTTTACATCTGCAGGATCTTCTAAAATTTTGTCATCAGGAATGGCAACGAGGTGATGCTGTCATTGGAGAACCGTGGGTAGAGAAGCAATGTGATTATAGTTCTCAATGGACCATTGGTCAAACAATTGAATACCTCGGATCAACAATCATGGAATGTAATAGATTTGGCACCTATCGTGGATCACAAGTTTCAAAAGATTCGTTTTTTGACATGCACATGCCGCTTCTTGAACAAGCAAAAAAACTTGGGTTTTTTGGACAGATAGGAATCGATGGCTTTACATATGACGGCGGCGAACATATAACAGAAATCAATCCTCGCAAAACGATGGGTTGGGTGGCTCTTGAATTATCACGTATTTTAAAACAGCCGCAACTAAAGATGACATTTGTCAAATCAAAAGATGCTCAAACACCTTTATTGCCATTTCAAGTCGATGGATTACCGCTCTTTAAAATGCAGCTTGACTTAATGAACGCTGCAATGGTTAATTAAGGGCATGGATGTTCTAAAAATCAATGGCCAAAAACCCTTAGAAGGTAGAGTCAGAGTCGCTGGCGCGAAAAACGCCATCACAAAAATGCTCGTCGCCTCACTTTTATCGGATAAACGCTGCATCTTTTTCAACGTTCCCACAATTTCTGAAGTTGAAGTCACAATTGATCTATTAAAAGAAATCGGTTCAGAAATCATTTGGGATAAAGAAAACGGTATCATTGAAATTGTCACAAAAGAGCTAAAATCGACCTACATTCCACAAAGGTTCTCTGGATCAAATCGCATTCCCATCTTGATGATTGGAGCTTTGCTAGCGCGCACTGATGAAGATATTATTGTACCTACTGTCGGTGGTTGTAAAATTGGCAAGCGCCCCGTTGATTTTCACATCAAAGCCCTAGAGTCTCTTGGAGCAACCATTGAGCTGCGCGAGATGAAAAAAGAAGGCGCTTATTTTGCAAGAGCCCACGATGGATTAAAGGGAACCATCATCAATCTGCCTTACCCTTCAGTCGGTGCTACAGAAAACACGATTTTAGCAGCCTGCCGAGCAAAAGGCACAACAGTTATCAAAAACGCCGCCATCGAACCTGAAATCATTGACCTTATTCTATTTTTACAAAACTTAGGCGTTATCATTCACGTCGATGCGGACCGTACAATTCATGTGCAAGAAACCAAAACATTTTATGAGGTTGAGCACACTGTCATATCAGATCGCATTGAAGCTGCCTCTTTTGGCATGGCAGCTATCGGCACAAAAGGGCACATCTTTGTAGAAGGCGCCGATCAAGCCCATCTGATGATTTTTCTAAACAAACTAAGAGAAATCGGTGGCGGCTATCACGTAAAAAAAGATGGCATAGAATTCTTTTATCAAGGTCCCCTTAAAGGCGGCTTGCATTTAGAGACTGATGTACACCCGGGGTTTTTAACCGACTGGCAACAGCCATTTGTCCTTTTACTTACACAAGCAAAAGGCACATCGGTGATTCATGAAACTGTCTACGAGAACCGCTTTGGCTATACAGACATGCTAAAAAAAATGGGTGCTGATCTATCGCTCTTTTCCCAATGCCTCGGTGGAAGAGCCTGCCGTTTTGCCGAGCTTAATTACCAGCACAGTTTAATTATCCGGGGCCCCACACCTCTTACACCTTGCGACATCGCTATCCCAGACCTGCGTGCTGGTTTTGCCTACGTGATGGCAGCACTGACCGCCCCTGGCACCAGCCACATTTCCAATTTACATTTTCTCGACCGCGGCTACGAAAATGTCGAAACTAAACTATCAGCACTCGGTGCCGATATCAGCCGAGTCCCTCAAACCGAACCAGCCCTAGCATCCGTTAACTAATGCTTGTGTGCTGCTTGGGCATCTTTTAAAGCCATTTGAAGTGCAGCAGTAGCCCAGCTCAATGGACAAATGGGTGACGGCAAAGCAGTGATTTGCCCGTGAATATCTACAAAATTAATGCTTTCAGCTAGCTGCCATTCTGGCAGTTTCTCACCGCTTGCAGAGACGCTCTTTGGCCCTGTTAACTGCCCAAGCACCCGTTTTAGATGTACATCTCCCTCTTGCAAATAATACTGTTTTGCAAAAGGATCTGTTTCCATTTGTGATAGCTGGTAGTAGATAGATGCAAAATTGGCGTCAAAAAACCATTGAGCATCGAGCGGCTGTTGATTGGGCATATAGCCTTTTTGAAAGCGCGTAATAAATTGCTTTTCTTTTGTATTTGAGCCCAATATTTTAGACGTCATTTCAGAAGAGATCCAGTAATTACGAGCTTGATAGGCATCATCGTGGTAACGATTGACACCATACGGACCAACCAAACTTTTTGTTATATTCAGAATTTGTTTGATGCGTTCTGCGTTATGATAATAAGGAGTATGTTCAACTAGACAGAGAAAAAGAAGAGCGATATCAGCTTGCCGGTTATAACCTTCAATGCTAGGAGCTTCTCCACCAAGGCTTAGATTATACTCAACTCGCCTTATTCCATCTTCGTATAGCGTATTGATGTTGCTTTGCGATAAGGCCTGATTAATTGTAGGGCGCAGCATGGAGTATTGCCTGCCAAGGGCTTGTACCCCTCTTGCAAAATCCATCTGATGTCCGAACACATCTATCATGCGTTTGACACCGGCTGCTACAAGTCCTGCCGATGATGCATTATAAAGCGGAACCTCTTCCCACGGCCCGACATCTTTTCTCTTTGCATAATTCAGAGCTGTAAAAAAAACAGGGAATAAAGCCAGCGATTCATAATCATTTTCTGATAGCTCATCAATTGGTAAAATATTTGATGTCACTGCATCGGACAGTGCGAGCAAAAATAGTCCATGTGAATCAAATTGATTGTGATTCCATACCTGATCATCACCCTGGATCTGATGGTGACTAAGCGAATCTTTCGAAAATCGAATGAGTGGCAAAGCCATGCAGTTATTTGCAATTTCTGGATGCATGATCACATTGATAAAACGCTTTCTTTGCGCGCTGTAAAACCGAAGAAGGCTCTGAATGAGCCTTTTTGCATCAGCTGGGTGATCGATTTTTAATCCATAATAATGCCAACAAGCGTCTCGCACCCAGATTGCAGAATAATTCGTTGTGTCTAGCTCCCCCTCTCGCTTGCGAACAGAGGCCATCGTAAAACCTTCTTTTGTCAAAGGAATGCGCAGGTGTGGTTTGAGAGTTTGACTAATTATAGCAATGCGATCTGCGTTGAGAGGTTGCTCTAGCCAAGGCAAAACCTTGGGATGGAAAAAATAAACAAAATTTCCTTCAGGAATCCCTGCGCATTCGGCTTGACTCAATCCCTGTTGCAAAAGACGACTGCGATTAAGCGAGGTCTCTTGAGGAGTGGGAAAATATGCAAAAACAGCTGATGTAAATAATACGCATGTTAAGCACAAATGTCTCATGATATTCACCATAAGCATCATTGATTTTTTTACAACTTACATCTTGTCGAGTGTTTTGAGGCCGAGAATGTTTAAGCCAGCAGAGAGCACCTGACCAGTTAGTTCAGAGAGGGCTAATCTTTCTGATTCTTCTGGTGTACCTTCAACATGGCAATCGCGAAAAAATGCATGGAATTTTTCAGATAGCTCATAGAGATAATCTGTTAAGCGGTTGGGCAGTAGCTCGCGGCTCATGGTTTCTAACGTTTCACCAAAGCGTCTAATATGTAAACCCAGAGAAATTTCGGATGGATGCTTAAGGGCAATCTTAGGTGTGATATCTTTATTAATGCGACGCTTGATGCCTTGAATGCGCACATAGGCGTAAAGCAAGAAGGCTGCTGTATTGCCTTCGAATTTGAGCATACGATCGTAGCTGAAGGTATAATCTTTGGTGCGTAAGCACGATAAATCAGCGTACTT
Source organism: Chlamydiota bacterium (assembly GCA_021772435.1). Classification (GTDB taxonomy): domain Bacteria; phylum Chlamydiota; class Chlamydiia; order Chlamydiales; family JACKPQ01; genus JACKPP01. Next base: position 22,937 of record JAJFLZ010000037.1, read on the forward strand.
AACAGCATCGATGCCAAGAATTTTAGCCATTTGATGTCTTTCATCTGAATCTAAATCAGGCAGGCGCTCTTGGAAAATTTCTTCTGCTTTTTGCACAGCAGTATTTAATAGATCGATGAGTTTTTCGGTTTCCCCTTCACGCGTTTTAAACTTTTTGCCAGATGCTGATAAAACAACACCAAATGTCACATGTTCAAATTGATCTTTTAAAAAGCCTGCTTTTTTGGCTGCTGCTTCGATCATCTGAAAATGGAGTTTTTGCCCATTATCAGTCACAACAATGATGCGATCTGCTTTTTCTTCATGGACGCGGTGTTTCATCGCTGCCATGTCAGTTGTGGAATAGTTAAATCCACCATCCGATTTTTGAATAATCATCGGGAAGGGGTTTCCATCCTGTCCTTTAAAACCATCTAAAAATATGCATTTTGCTCCGTCAGAGACAGTGACCATGCCTTTGGACTTAAGATCTGACACAGTATCAGCAAGGTAAGGGTTATAAAACGATTCGCCACGCATGGTTAGTTTAACATCGAGTAGGCCGTAGATTTCTTCAAATGCCTGGCGTGAAATATCGCAAATAGCTTCCCATGCAGAAATAGACTCAAGATCGCCTCCTTGCAGGGCAACAACTTCTTTTTGAGCACGGCTTTTAAAGTCCGGATCTTCGTCAAATCTCTTTTTTGAGGCTTTATACCACTCCATCAATTGGAAGAGCTCAGCATTTCTTGTGCCGGATAAAACATCAGAAGCATTTTCTTTCATATAACAAATGAGCATGCCAAATTGTGTTCCCCAGTCGCCAACGTGATTGAGGCGTAACACATCATGACCCAAAAATTCAAAAAGCCTTGCTAAGGCATCTCCAATAATAGTCGAACGCAAGTGACCCACATGGAGCTCTTTAGCGATGTTTGGTGATGAAAATTCAACGATAATACGCTGGGATTTGATCTCTGGGGCGCCAAAACGAGGGTCACCCATTTGTTTGATCAGCTCCTCAGACAAAAAACCAGGGCTTAAAATGATGTTGATAAATCCAGGACCCGCAATCTCTAGTTTTTCAATGGCCTCTGAATCAAGATGGTCAATGATTTTTTGAGCAAGCTCTCGTGGGTTGCATTTTGCAGCCTTGGCTAGCTTTAGGGCGTCATTACATTGATAGTGAGCATGTGAACTTGTGGTAATCTCAGGAATAATAGATTCGCCGCATGCAGCCAAAATGGCTTTTGCGGCTAAATCCTGAAGTTTTTTTTGCAATGTTTGCATGTTTAGTCGTGATGGAAAACAAGTTGGCTACCGCGTTTACCAACGCCATAGCGCAAACGATAACTAGCAAGCTCTACAGCCGCCTGATGTGTCGAACATTTGTTATCCTTTGAGATTTCGAAAATCGTGAGAAGTTGCTCGTAAATCGTGTCGATTTTATCACGAGCAAGAACTGGGTTATAGCCTTCGGGCTCGATTTCAAAAGATACGTTGATCAACCCGCCTGAATTAATGAGAAAATCAGGTGCGTAGATGATACCGTGTTGAATCAAATCGATCGCGTGATTGTCACTCTGCAGTTGGTTATTCGCAGCACCTGCAACGGCTCGGCAATTCAACTTAGGGATTGTGACACTATTTAAAATACCTCCCATAGCACAAGGAGCAAGAATGTCACATTTTACCGAAAGAATTTCATCCGGCGAACACACTGTGGCTGCGTATTTTTTTGCGAGTCTTTCCGCTTTTTCATTATCTCGATCACACACAATCAGGCGAGCTCCAGCCCAAAAAAGATGTTCTGCTAAAGCCTCTCCAACAGCGCCAAGCCCCTGAATGGCGATCGTTTTTCCCTGCAATAAGTCAGAACCATAGGCATGCTGAGCTACTGATTGAATACCGCGAAATACTCCGTATGCCGTAAAAGGCGATGGGTTACCACTTGATTTAGGATGCGCTAGCCCCACAACATATTCCGTCTCTTCGCGAACGTATTTAAGATGCTCTTCTGTACAACCCATATCTTCTGAGCAGATGTATGTTCCCTCTAGCTGATTGACAACTCTACCGAAAGCTCTAAGCTGGTCTGGGGTTATATGATGTTTAGGATCTGCGATAATAACGCTCTTTCCGCCGCCAAGACCAAGTCCTGAAACAGCCGCTTTGTAAGTCATTCCTTTAGAAAGACGTAATACGTCAAATAGTGCTTCATCCCAATTAGCATAAGGAAAAATACGCGTACCACCCAGGGCTGGCCCAAGTGTAGGATCGTGAATAGCGATGAGGGCTTTCAATCCTGATTTTGGATCGTGAATTTTAATAATTCTCTCGTATCCAGGGATATCGATTTCTTCTAATGCGATTTGCTCTTGAGTGACTGTTTTCATAAGCAATCCTATTTTTTAAAACTAAAAATTCTCTTTAAAGATCATACCAGATGATCTTTTAGAATTCAACCAGCATTTCTATCCCTATTCAACAGCCCGCGCCATATGAATCAAAAAATGATTTAATCCGTTGAGGCTATTGATTATAAACAACTTAAATTAGATGTAAAGCGGTTTTACATCTAATCGATAAATACCTTGATCTTTAGGGGGTCTCTTAGGTAAAATTGAGCATTAGCAAATAAATTTTTAAAGGCAAGACATGGCAAAATTTGAGATTCCAGAAAACCTAAAGCAAGAATTAAAGGATTTTTTAGAGGACGAGCAACAAGCTGATCTGGTCAGCACCTACCTGTTCTTTTTGGAAAAAAAACATAAACTTAGACCCGTATTGTACATTCGTGAAAAAACGATCTACAGCACTCCTGCTGAAGTTACAGATCGTTTGGGAGCAGAAGGCAAGCTATGGCGCGAAACGGAGATCAAGATTCAATTTGGTCAGCCAAGCGTAAATGCGGAAACAAAACGCGTCTATATTTGCCCCTTTACAGGTAAAGTATTTGGAAACAACACTCACCCAAACCCTCAAGATGCCATTTACGACTGGGTGTCGAAATGTCCAGAAAATACCGAGCGTCATGATGGCCTAAAAGTTAAACGTTTTTTTATCTCTGAAGACCCGGAAGTGATTAAAAATTATATTCAAAAAGGTAAAGACCCCATCACTAAAACCGTTTTCTCATCTGCGATTAGCGGCAAGTTATTCAATAGTAAAGACGGCGTGGTTGATGATTTTGTAAAAAACCAATTGAAGCCACTATCTTTAAGCGAAGTACCAAGTCAAAATCGCTTTACAATCGATGAAAAACTTTTGGCCTTTATCCAAGAACATCTCGAAGAGTCTAAAATCAATAGCTTTGTTGAGGCCCTAGGTAATTTTGCCGAGTTTAAAGAGCACGTAGAGCTTTGGCTAGAAGAAGCGTAATTTCAGAAAATATTGAAGAAACTGCAAATCTTGCAATAGACCTAGCAAGAGAATTATCTCTCGGAGATATCGTCTGTTTTTTTGGGGATTTGGGTGCCGGTAAGACAACTTTGATCAAAACGCTGGTTTCTAAACTAACAAACACACCGTTACATGACATCACGAGCCCAACTTTTAACTATTGCCAAACGTATGGAAATGTTCATCACTTTGATCTCTACAGATTACAAACATCTAGGCAGTTTTTTGAGCTAGGTTTTGATGAATTTTTAGGTCATGGCGCGATTTGTTTGATCGAGTGGTCAGAAAGAATACAAGATGTGATTCCTCCACATGCATGGAAAATCACCATTGATGTGATAGGAAATAATAAGAGAAAAATTACGTATGAAACGCCTTCTTTTTCAACAAGGAACATTTGAATTATCTGCTGCAGATAAGAGTCAATTTCCAGCTTCATCTCTCCCAGAGATCGCCTTAATTGGTAGATCCAACGTAGGTAAATCTTCTTTGATCAATCATTTGCTCAAAATGAAAAAATTAGCAAAGGTGTCTAACACGCCAGGTAAAACCCAACTCATTAACTTTTTTACCATCGATAATATCCTAACCATGGTCGATTTACCTGGATATGGCTACGCTAAAGTTTCAAAGTCGATGAGAGAAGATTGGGGAGGTCTGATTGAGGATTATCTACATACTCGTAAAGATCTACAGCTTCTTTTGGTTTTACTCGACCTTAACCGAACTCCCAACGATGACGACCTAGCTTTTTTTGAATGGGCAAGACATTTTAAAAAACCCCTTCTGATTGTTTTTACAAAATGCGACAAATTAAACCAAAAGCAGCGACACTCTCAAATTCAAAAAAATTTAGAAGCATTAGGGCCTTCGAATGTGTTACCCTACGTCCTGTACTCGATAAAGGATGGAAAAGCGCGCAGTGCTTTAATTCAGAAAATTCAAGAAGAGCTTAAATGACGCTGCTAAAAAAAGCCCGTTTTGTTTGTGTCGACTGTGAAGCTACAGGCCTAGACCCAAAAAACGACCGCATCATTGAAGTTGCCGGAATTGATTTCACATTTGATGAAACAAGAGCAACTTATGAATCATTGATTGACCCAGAAATACCGATCCCACAGGCATCAACTGACATCCACAATATTACTGATAGCATGATCGCAGGCAAACCAAAAATCGCAGACGAATTGCAGCGTGTCTTAGATTTTATCGGACAAGGCCCTATCATCGGCCACAGCATTAGCTATGATATTGAGCTCATTGCCAATGCTGCAAATAAAGCTAATATTCCACACCACCTTCATACTTTAGCATTCATCGATACACTACGGCTCGCAAGACTTTATGACGAAAGCCCTTCTAATTCGCTTGAAGCTTTGCGTAAGCATTTTAACATTCCAGCCGAAGGCGCACACCGAGCCATGAGTGATGTCATCGTGAATATCCAAGTTTTCAAACACCTTGTGACAAAATTCACAACCGTTGAACAAATTCTCGAAAGACTCAAACGCCCTATTGTGCTTTCAAAAATGCCACTTGGCAAACATAAGGGCAGACCCTTTAGCGAAATTCCTCTCGAGTACTTGCAATGGGCTCGCCATCAAAATTTCGATCTTGATCTTTCGACTTCAATCAACCAAGAGCTCAAAAAAAGAAAGAAAGGGCGCGGCTTTACACAAGCATCAAACCCTTTCAGCGATTTATGATTTTATCACTTTGATGTTAAAAAATAATTCTTTCCGGTAAACTATCCCAGAAAAGGAGATAAAGATGCCGATGACCTCTCTGCAGAGTCTAGACTTAAAAGAAAAGCGTGTGCTTGTGCGCGTCGATTTTAACGTCCCGCTGGACAAGTCTGGAAATATCACAGATGATACCCGTATTCGACAAGCCCTTCCAACGATTAAGTACCTAATCAAGCAAGGCGCCAAAGTCATTTTGATGAGCCATCTTGGACGGCCAAAAGGGTCAAAAGATGAAAGCTCGTCATTGAGCCCTTGCGCTGACAGGCTAGGAGAATTGCTAGAGAGAGATGTTAAATTAGCACCCGACTGTATAGGGAAAGCAACGCAAACACTTGTCATGGCTATGGAACCTGGCGATGTGGTATTGCTTGAAAATTTACGTTTTCACAAAGAAGAAGAGTCTCCAGATGATGAGTTTGCAAGCCAGCTAGCTGAATTGGGAGAAATTTATGTCAATGATGCCTTTGCTACAGCTCATCGAAAACATACATCAACGTATTTGCTACCATCCTTATTCCAAGATAAAGCAGCAGGCGGCTTTTTGATGGAAAAGGAAATCAACCATTTAACTCCTTTGGTTTTGCAGCCTAAGCGTCCATTTTACGCTATTTTAGGCGGTGCTAAGATTGAGTCAAAGCTAGGTGTTTTAAATGCGCTATTATCTAAAGTCGATGGATTGTTCATCGGAGGTGGAATGGCATTTACTTTCATAAAAGCCTCTGGCATCCCAATTGGCAACTCTCTTTGCGATGACCACCTTCTGGATGAGGCGCGCCGCATTATGCAGACTTGCGAAGAAAAAGCCATTAAATTGTGGCTTCCAAAGGACATCATGATTGGCCGTGGGTTTACAGACGAGGCAGAATTTAAAACAGTCCCGACTAAAGATGGACTTCCAGATGGATGGCAAGGCATGGATATCGGCGAAGAAACCGTTAAAGAATGGTCCGAAGCTTTGAAATCAGCCGCTACGGTTTTTTGGAATGGTCCCATGGGCATTTTTGAGTTTGAGGAGTTTGCTAAGGGTACACAAGGGATTGCCGAGACTCTTTCTGGTTTAGATGCCGATACGATTGTAGGTGGTGGAGATTCTGTTGCTGCGGTCAATCAATTAGAGTTAAGTAAAAATTTTACTCACATATCAACTGGTGGTGGAGCTGCTCTAGAATTTATTGAGCACGGCCATCTTCCTGGAATTGATATTCTATCTTGAAAACAATCTTTCTATCCGTATAATTGAAGGCATATCAGTTGTTGGAGATGTTTCTCGTTTTGACACCTTTTTTAAGGACAATTAATGGAATTTGGTAAGCTCCGCCGTTGGATCTGGCCGATACATCGTTTTGAGCTCAAAAGGTTTTTGCCCTTATTCCTTATCTATGGCCTGATTTGTTTCAATTATAGTTTATTACGTGCAGCCAAAGATGCCCTGGTGATCACTGCACCATCCTCAGGCGCCGAGGCCATTCCATTTATCAAGGTTTGGGCAGTTCTGCCAATGGCTTTCTTAGTTACCTATCTCTTCACCCGTATTTCGAATCGACTTGGTAGAGAGCGCACTTTTTTTGTCATGATCAGTATTTTTTTAGCTTTTTTTGCCCTCTTTGCTTTTGTGATCTACCCTTTTAAGGACACTCTGCATCCTCATGAACTAGCCGACAGGTTGCAAACATCTCTACCTAAAGGATTTAACGGGATGATTGCTATGGTGCGTAATTGGACATTTACCGCTTTTTATGTCATGTCCGAGCTTTGGAGCACAATGGTCATGACCGTCCTTTTCTGGCAATTTACAAACCAAGTCGTTAATATCAATGATGCTAAACGGTTTTATGCCATTTTTGGCCTATCTGCCAATATTTTCGCCACGATCGGAGGCCTCGTTGCTGCTTCTCTTTCGAGTGGGTGGATTGCCGCTGCTCTTAGTCGTTTTGATGATCCATGGGGCTATTCCTTGATGCTAATTACAAGCGTTATCATTGTCATTGGTGTTGTCATTATGGGCATTTATCGTTGGTATTGCAAAAATGTCATCGATCCGTCTCAAGCTGCAGAAGGGCGAACTAAGCCCAAGATTAAGATGGGTATGCGTAAAAATTTTGCTTACCTAGCTAAATCCAAATATTTAATATGTATTGCAGTCATCGTGTTAGCCTACAACATCGCACTCAATATGATTGAGGTTGTTTGGAAGGATCAGGTTAAACTGGTGTGCCCAACAGCTGCCGATTACAATGCGTATATGGGTAATATCATGGCCATCATGGGCGTACTCTCCACATTTATGGCCCTTTTCGTTACAGGCAGCAGTATTCGTCGTTACGGTTGGACATTTAGCGCGATGATTACGCCGGTAATCATGCTTGTAACAGGCGTTGCTTTTTTCTCTTTCCTTCTCTTCAAGGATTTTGGAATGGGATCGTTAGCGGCAATCGTTGGCATGACACCCCTAGCATTTGGAGTTATTCTTGGTACTATCCAAAACTGTTTTGCAAGGTCGTGTAAATATACGCTTTTTGACGCCACAAAAGAGATGTCCTTTATCCCTCTTAGCGAAGAGTGCAAGCTCAAAGGAAAAACAGCTATCGATGGCGTAGGATCTCGTTTAGGAAAATCAGGCGGTTCGCTGCTTCATTCGGGCCTGTTGCTCACCTTTGGCACAGTCTCGATGAGCACCCCTTACATTGCTGTCATACTCCTCTTTGTTGTAGGTGGTTGGATTATTGCAACCAAAGCTCTTGGCAGACAGTTTAAAGACCTAACTGAAACACAAAGAGAAATCCCCGATCTGGATACTGCAGCTCCAGCTAGCGCTGGTTAAAATATGCATAGCCACACAAATCGTAATTTTATTATATATACCGAAGTAAACGCAAAATGCGGGCTCGGGAGCCTCCTTTCCAGATCCCCGCTTTTTCATTCACATTCGGTATGTTAGGTCATGGAAGCTTTAGCTAGTTTTATCTCTGCTCATCAATCTTACGCCCACTGGCTCATCTTTGGTGCGATTTTACTAGCTGGTTTCGGCATTCCTATCAGTATCGATATCGTCATGATTTGCAGCGCGCTACTCGCTGCTAATATCATGCCCGATAAAATCGCATTACTTTTTTCCTTCACTTTAGCCGGATGCGTATTTTCTGCTTGGATCGCGTATTGGCTAGGTCGCACTGTGGGGCCAAAACTGATCAAGCTCCCCATCTTACGCTCTGCTTTAAGCGAAAACCGCATCGAGAAAACTAAGGGTTTTTATCAAAAGTACGGTTTTATGACGTTTATCGTCGGAAGGTTTATTCCTTTTGGTGTCCGTAATTGCATTTTTATGAGCTCAGGCCTGTCTCGTATGTCGTTTGTAAAATTTGCCCTGTTTGACTTGATTGCCTGCGGCATTTGGGCATCACTTGCTTTTTATGCGTTCTTTGCAGCCTGCTCCAATTACTCAGCTTTAGTCAGCTATGTGAAGATGTTCAATATTGCCATCTTCTCAACTTTCGCTGTAGCTGTTATTGGATTTGTCTGGTATAAGAAGAAAAAAACTTCGAAGTAATATGTTTACGGTTTCAAATTGTCTGAGTGCTCTTAGAGCCCCGCTTGCACTATTGTTTGCTTTTGGATCTCCAATCGCAAGGCTATGGGCCGTTGTTCTAGCCATGTTTACCGATTCGGTTGATGGTTTCATCGCTAGAAGATCCCATACAGCAACGCGTTTCGGTGCTATTTTAGATCCCTTGATGGATAAATTTTTTGTCTATGTTTGCTTGGCGGTCTTACTCGGAGAAAATCAACTGGAGCTATGGCAAGCTGCTGCCATGCTATCTCGAGATGGAGCTTTAATTCTTTTTGCTATCTATCTTACAGCATTGCGCAAATGGCGTAATTATTCTTTCCGTTCGATTTTGTGGGGCAAAATTTCTACTGCTCTCCAATTTCTCGTTTTAATTGCGTTAACAGTAAAACTTGATATTCCTTCTAGCTTTTATTTTGTCTTTATCGCTATGGGACTTTTGGCATTATACGAACTTTTTACAGCAGAAAGAATTCAAATTCAAAAAAAGTAGTTGACGTTTGTGTGCACTTTAGCATAAGCTTGTAGCCATGCGTAAAGTAGCACTCATCATGTTGACCTTTCTAATCGGACTTTTCTCGCTAGTGGCAAGCCAGTCACCTTTCCCTCGCATTGGGGTTTCGACCATTGTGATCCGCGATGGCAAGATTTTAGTCGAAAAGGACACAGGCCATCTGCCTGGTAGGCGCCTCCACTTTGGAGAGAGCCCGAGCGTTTGCGCCCTGAAGGAGCTGCAAGAAGGTACAGGCCTAACCGCCCATCAAACAAAAAAGATTTCATGGACAAGTGAGGTCTTTGACCCATTAGATAAACATTACATCACACTCTTTGTGCTAGTAGACGATTTTGAAGGTAAAGTAAATTTAGAATCTCACAAGTGGGTCGACCTCAACTCTCTCCCCGGCCCAGTTTATACGCATATAAAAGAAATTTCTCTCGATAAAATTGATTCCCTATCTTAAAATAGTTAAATGAAATCGAACTTATTCATATTATTAGCCTTCTTTTTAGGTATAGCTGGAGGCGTGCTTGCCATTCCAGGCCTCTACCCAGCAGCAGGGCTGGTTGCTGAACTTTTCCTCAATTTTTTAAAATTGATTAGCTTGCCCGTTATTTTCCTCTCGATAGTCGCAACAATTACTAATATGAGCTCGCTTGGCGAAGCCAAAACGCTTTTGCGCAAAATTTTGACGTATACCGTCATGACGACATTAATCTCTGCAGCAATTGGCTTAGCACTCTTTGTGCTAATCAAACCCGCAGCAACAGGCTATATTCCATCGACTCCTATTCCAAATCTAAAGCTTCCAAGTTACGCCACTTTCATTAAAACACTTGTACCCAGTAATATTGTCACAGCTTTTGCAAGCAACAACGTAGTCGGCATTGCCTTTATTTCAGCTATTTTAAGTTTTGCCATTCTAAAACTTCCCAAGTCGCATAAAGATCCATTGCAAAATGTTTTCCAAGCTCTTTTCCAAGCCTTGCTGAAAATCTCTGGTGGTATTAGCCGTATTTTACCGATAGGCGTTTTTTGCTTTACAACGCTGTTTGCCTTTCAATTTCGAGCAGGGGATAAGGATTTTGGCCCGCTCTTACTCTACACGTTTACCGTCATCGGCGCTAATTTGATCCAAGGATTAGTTGCTCTTCCCATTTTATTAAAATCCAAAGGGATCTCACCGATTAAGCTTGCAAAAGTTATGTTACCGGCCTTGGCAACCGCTTTCTTTTCCAAGTCTTCAAATGCTGCCCTGCCTCTTGCTCTTTCAAGTGCTGAAAAAGCCAAAATTGACCCCAAAGTCAGCTCGTTTAGCTTTCCGCTCTGTTCTGTGATCAACATGAACGGTTGCGCTGCTTTTATTTTGATCACTGTGCTTTTTGTTTTAACAAGCTCTGGTTATCAGCTAACGCTTTTTGAGATGTTGCCTTGGATTGGCATCGCTTCGATTGCAGCGATCGGCAATGCGGGCGTCCCCATGGGATGCTATTTCTTGACCAGTGCATTCCTCGTAGGTTTCGATGTGCGCTTAGAGCTAATGGGCCTTATCCTGCCGCTTTACTCTCTATTTGATATGGTTGAAACTGCTCTCAACGTTTGGTCCGACAGCTGCGTCACCGCTATTACAGACAAAGAGCTCAAAACAGCTCCTGCTACCAGCCTAAAAGAAAAACCTTTTGCTTGAGAGCACTTTGGTTTAGACTGGCAATTTAAAGTACAAAGATTGTGAGGCCACTGTATGGAAATTCAACAAGAATCTGTAATGCTGTCTGCTATGCGCGCTTTTTGCAAAGCCTTATTTGGCGCTGCCGGCTTTTTAATTGGCATCATTGTTGTCGGATTCATCGCTCTGCTTTTTTTAGGCGGCAGCTCTCCTACTGCTAAAACTGACCTCCTTGTCGCACCCGATGCAGAAGGGAATAAAGAGCTATTGCCGCACAACACACCTGTTATTTTACGCATCAACATTCACGGCGTCATCGGAATGGACAAGCTAACTGGCAAGAATATTGAACTGCAACTGCAAGACTCACAAGGTCCCATGATCAAGAAAGGACGCGTAAAAGGCATTTTGCTCCATATGAATACACCTGGTGGAACTGTCAATGACTCCGATCAAATCTACCGTGCGCTAGAAGAATATCAAAAACGATTTAACGTGCCCGTTTACGCCTATATCGATGGCATGTGCGCATCTGGTGGCATGTATATTGCATCCAGCACTGAAAAATCACTTGCCACACCTGTGAGTGTGATTGGCTCTGTTGGAGTGCGATTAGGTCCAAATTTTAATATTTTTGATGTGATGCAAAAACATGGTGTCATGGAAAAAACACTGACTGCTGGTAAAGATAAAAATGCGCTCAGCCCTTTTAAGCAGTGGCAACCCGGAGAAGCTGACTCTATTCAAGCAATCGTAGATCACGACTATAACCGTTTTGTCGATATCGTCGTGAAAAGCCATCCCCGTCTTGATCGGAATAACTTGATTAATGACTACGGCGCCAAAGTTTTTGACGCGTCCAAGGCCGCATCTTTAGGCTATGTCGATAATGGAGACAGCAGCTACAGCCAAGCGCTTTTAGCCCTATGCGAAAAAGCTGGCATTAAACAAGATCAAAAATACCAAGTGATCGAACTTGTACCGCAACGGTTCTTTATTGCAGATTTGCTTGAAGGCAAAGCTTTGGGATTAGATAAACTGAAGTGGCTGTATGACACAAATATTAGCCATAAACTTCTCTACTTATACGACCATGGATAAACTCTACATCATCGATGCGGCTGCATATTTGTTTCGCTCTTATTTTGCCATTAGGCATATGACAAATGATAAGGGTGAATCGACAAATGCCTTGTTTGGTTTTATCCGCTCGGTCCAAAAAGTCATCAAAGATTTTGATCCCAAATACCTCGTTGCTATTTTTGATGGCCCCGATAACAAGAAATCACGCACAGATGTTTACGAAAAATACAAAGCGCACCGCACCGGAATGCCAGAAGATCTTTTTCCGCAACTCGACCATGCCATTGATTATTGTAAGCGCGCCGGTATTCCGACTTTAGAGTTTCCAGGTGTGGAGGCTGATGATACGATCGGCGCTGTGGCTTTATGGGCTGCAAAAAAAGGCTCTAAAGCGTTTATGTGCTCAAATGATAAAGATCTAGCGCAGCTTGTCACAGATAAAATCGTCATGGTTAATACCTACAAAGACAACTTAATCATGGGGCGCAAAGGCGTTAAGGAACAGTACGGCGTTTATCCCGAACAAATCGCAGATTATCTAGCGCTTATGGGAGATGCTTCCGATAATATTCCCGGCGTTCCGGGCATTGGAAAGAAAACAGCCGCCGACCTTCTCACAAAATATGGTAGCGTCGAAAAAATGCTAGCAAATCCTGATATCATCGAAAATGAAAAGCAACGCGCGCGTATTTTAGACAACGAAGAAACGCTTTTAATCTGTCAAAAACTTGCCAACCTCTACACTGACATGAAAATTCCCACAACATCTGACTTTTATCTCATAAAAGAGCCTGATCATACGCAAATGTCTGAGATGTATCGCGAAATGAGTTTTTTCACGCTTTTAAAAGAAATTGGCGGATCGAGAGAAGAGCCTGAAGAGCGCGAAGAGTCCAAATCTGAACCAATACCAACAGGTGTAGAACGAGCGCCAAAAGGCAAGTATCACCTCATCGACACAGAGATAGAGCTTTCAGCCCTTGTAGGCAAATTATCCGAAAAAAATGAGCTGTGCATAGACTTAGAAACCACACATTGGAAGCCGATGGACGCTAAAATCGTCGGTATTGGCCTCGGATACAAGTCAGGTGAGGCTTGGTATGTTCCATTCAATGGCAATCTTGGCCCTGACCTAGCAAAAGAAATGCTGCGTCCCTTGCTTGAAAATAAGAAGATCGATTTTTTTGGTCACAACATCAAGTATGATCTCCATGTTTTGATGAATGCTGGAATTGAAATTGAAGGAATTTCATTTGATACAATTTTAGCCTCCTATCTGCTTAACCCGCAAAGCAACCGCCACAGCCTCGACCACAATGTGTTGGAGCATTTTAATGTCGTGAAAACGCCTATCAAAGAGCTGCTTCCTACCAAGAAAAAAACAATGGACAACGTACCCATTGAAACGGTCAGTGATTATTGCTGCGAAGATGTCGACTACACTTGCAAACTCAAAGACATCTTTGAAAAAGAGCTCACAAAAAAAGGACTGGGTAAAATCTTTTATGATATCGAGTTGCCTCTCATCTGGGTTCTACTCCGCATGGAGCACGCAGGTCTATTCATCGATTTAGACAAACTCAAAGATAGATCAAAATATCTTGCCAAAACCTTGACTGGTTTAAAAAATAAAATCTACAAACTTGCAGGCCAAGAATTTAACATCAATTCACCAAAGCAGCTATCCGATATTCTATTTAACAAATTAGAATTGCGGACTGTGGGTCGCAAAAAAGCAACCGGCTATTCAACAGGCTCTGCTGTATTAGAAAGCTTAAAAGGCGAGCATCCTATTATTGAAGAGATCTCCGACTATCGCATGATCGAAAAGCTGCGTTCCACCTATGTTGACTCCCTTCCCGATCAAATTTGTGAGAAAACACATCGTATCCATTGCAATTTTAATCAATCGGTTGCAGCAACCGGTCGCCTATCTTGCCAAGACCCCAACTTGCAAAACATCCCCATCCGCACACCCGAGGGCAAAAAAGTACGTGAGGCTTTTGTCCCGGAAAAACGAGGATGGCGCTTTTTATCCGCTGACTATTCGCAAGTGGAATTGCGCATTCTCGCTCATTTAACTGGAGATCCATCACTGATCGATGCATTTGAAAAAGGACACGATATTCACGCAGCTACAGCAAGTGCTATCTTCGGTATCCCGATTAGTAACGTCACTTCCGATGAGCGGCGAAAAGCAAAAGCTGTCAACTTCGGCATCCTCTACGGCCAGCAAGCTTATGGGCTATCACAATCACTGGGCATGAATTTTGCAGAAGCCAAAGACTTTATCGCTGTTTACTTTGAAACCCATCCAAAAGTTAAAAAATTTATCGAAAAATGCAAACTAGATGCATATAAAACTGGTTTAGCCAAATCGATGACAGGTAGGATCAGACCTCTTCCTGAGATCAAAAGCAAAAACCCTCATCTAAGAGCTGCATCCGAACGTTTTGCAGTGAATACTCCCATCCAAGGAACACAGTCTGATATCATCAAAATGGCGATGATTGAGATCGATAAAGAGCTGAAAAATAAACCAGAACTAGGTCAAATGGTCTTACAAATTCATGACGAATTATTATTTGAATCACCTGAAGATCAACTAAAAAACCTTGAAAACCTCGTCAGGCCTATCATGGAAAAAGTTTATCCGCTAATAGTGCCCCTTGAAGTAGACATCTCGATTGGCAAAAATTGGGGAGACTGCTATAATTGAGGAAAATAGCCATAACTGGAACGCTAGGAGCAGGAAAAAGCACAGTTTGCCAAATCCTTGCAGATAGCGGAGCTTTTATTATCGATGCAGATAAGATCGCTCACCAGCTTATCCTTGACGATTGCCGTCAAGACATCATTCAGCTACTCGGTCCAGAAATCATAACGGATGGAGAAATCGACCGTCAAAAAGTAGCAGATATCGTTTTTAACAACGGAAAGAAACTAACATCATTAGAAGAGATTCTTCACCCACACATATTAAAAAAGATCAAAGATACAATTGAAAACATCCAAACAGCTAACACACACTCTCTCTTTGTTGCAGAAATTCCTCTGCTTTTTGAATGCAACTGGCAAAAATTATTCGATCTCACTATCTGCGTCACAAGACAACAAAAGCCTGATAAGCCTGAATGGAAAAAGCGAATGAATTACCAAATGATTGAAGAAGAAAAAGCTAAAAATGCCGATATCATTCTTACTAATGACGGCACATATAATGATTTAAAAAGTCAAATCCAAAACCTAAAATTAGGAGCATAAACCCCAATGGCTGACGAGAAAAAGAGCAAAAACCAAGGCAGTAAAATCCTCCCTCCCCCTATACCCGTGCCAGCTCCAATTAAACAAGAAAAACCAATGCCAAAACCCCCTGCGCCTATGCCAGCTCCAGCTAAACAAGAAAAACAAAATCAGCAACCCCAAGAGCCTACCGGCCCTGTAAATACGACAAAAATTTCTGCTCTGCAGCAGATGAACATCGATGAGCTCAGTCATTTTGCGAAAGACTTAGGACTCACGAATTTGGCCTCACTGACTAAATCACAAATGGTTTTCGAAATCGTTAAAACGCTATCTGGAAGGCCAAACGAAGTCCTAGCAGGTGAAGGTGTCCTAGAAATTCTTCCCGACAACTTTGGATTCTTACGTTCTCCTAACTACAACTATTTGCCTTCTGCTGAAGATATCTATGTCTCTCCTGCTCAAATCCGCAGATTTGATCTCAAAACTGGTGACACAGTCTACGGCCCGCTAAGACAACCAAAAGAGAAAGAAAAATACTTTGCTCTGCAAAAAGTCGACTTGATCAATGGTGGATCACCTGAGAAAGCCAAAGAACGCATCCACTTTTCCAACCTAACACCTCTCTATCCTGATAAACGCATTATCATGGAAACAAATAAAGAGAAGCTGACAACGCGCGTTATCGACATAGCAGCTCCAATTGGAAAAGGACAACGAGGACTGATTGTGGCACCACCAAAATCAGGTAAAACCGTTCTTTTGCAGGATATTGCCAATGCTATTGCGATCAATCATCCTGAGATTACTCTCATTGTATTGCCTATCGGAGAGCGTCCTGAAGAGGTGACTGACATGCAACGGAACGTTAAAGGCGAAGTCGTTGCATCCACATTTGACGAACCGCCAGAGCGGCACGTTCAAGTTGCGGAAATGGCGCTAGAAAAAGCTAAACGCTTAGTTGAGTACGGCCATGATGTTGTCATCTTGATGGACTCCATTACAAGACTTGCAAGAGCTTACAACACCATACAACCACACTCTGGCAAAATCCTATCCGGTGGTGTAGATGCAAACTCCTTGCACAAACCCAAACGCTTTTTTGGAGCAGCACGTAACGTTGAGCAAGGCGGATCACTTACGATCATAGCAACTGCCCTAATCGAAACTGGCTCCCGCATGGATGAAGTCATTTTTGAAGAGTTTAAAGGCACGGGTAACAACGAACTCGTCCTAGACCGTAGACTGGCTGAAAGACGTACATTCCCAGCCATTGACATCAACAAAAGCGGCACGCGAAAAGAAGAGCTTCTGTTCCATCCCGACGAGTTGGATAAAGTTTATATTCTTAGACGCGGCTTAGCTGACCTATCGCCCGTCGATGGCATGAAACTTTTGCTGTCAAAACTGAAAAAAACCAATAGCAATACAGAATTCCTTCTATCCATAAAGGAGTAATTTTGAAAAAAAAATGTCTCATCATTACGTCATCGGGCGGTGGAGGGCATCTTCAAGCAGCAAAAGCCAAGGCGCATGAGCTTAAAGAGCAAGATCCAAGTCTTGAAATCATTCAACGCGATATTTTACTCGACTGGCTAGGCAAAAGACTTGGCGGCTTTTTGGCAGGTTGCTGGAATTTTGCTCAAAAGCGCGGCGATGTGGCTTTTCAAAAAGTGATGATTCGTAACATGCACCTTGTGGGATTATTCACATGGATGCCTACCTTTTTCTGTGCTTTTTTTCTTATCTATTTCCAAGATATTGATCTAGTTATTGACACCCAACCCAATGGAACATCTGCGATTTTAACTGCATTTGTACTTGCAGAAAAACTAAAAAACCGCGCACGGCGCTACGAAAAAGTCTTAGTCGATTTGCCAACAGACAAAGCCGGCCACTACTTTCAACCTATCAAAAAAATGAAAGCCGCCAAGCGCAAATCCATTTACCTCATCACAACTAAACCCTTATTGTCAGATGGCCAAACAGAACAAGATTTCTGGGATGAGCATACCGGTTTGCCTATTGAAAACATCCTCTACAGCGAATTTCCTCTACGTCCTAAATTTAAAGATATTGACCCTCTTCCCAAACACAAAAGCTGTACTATTGCACCTAGAATTTCTTCCGATAGCGAATGGCAGCTCATTCAATCCGTTTTAGATAAAGGCCATCTTGATTATGACTACTGCAAACCTTATCTCGATATCACTATTCCTCCAAATGCGTACGTTTCAACTTTGATGCTAGGGTCTCAGCCTGCAAAAAAAGCCACACTTAGCTACGTGCAATCCTTTATGGAACTTAAAAAAGAGAACGCGCCAATACGAGATGATTTACTCTTTGTTTTTTGCAGATCGCACCGAACCAAAAAAAGCCTGCTCAATTTAGTGTGTAATCAAATTTTACAAGCAGATTGCTTTTCAAACTCTCTGACAATTATTCCACTGACTTTTCAAGATGACTCCGTCATTGCGCCTTTATTTGCTCGTAGTGATGCCACACTGACGCGCTCTGGGGGAATTACATCTATGGAGCTGCTTTCGATTATGGGAGGCCGTATTTGGATCCATTCCGAATCAAAAAAATCAGACCAACTTCTCCATGGCATTCCATTTTGGGAAAAGGGAAACGCAAAATACCTAGAGGCACATAAAGGTGCTCACATTGTCACCCCCTCAATCTTCAAAAACAAAGCCAAAAGCTATTTTGAAAACAGCACAGTATTTAAAAATGCAGACCAATCGCCTGCTTGTGCTAGTTCTAACAACGTGTGATCATCAGCACCAATATCGTTACTTAAACTGGTAAGATATGGGCGTACTTCGCCTGCTGAATCGGCATGTGCTAAGCCCTTAGTAAATCCTTGCTGAAACGGCTTCCAAATTTTGGATCGCCTGCGAATTTTTTGAGCAAAAACTTGCAGTTCAGGAGTCATCCTGACAAAGGCCAAATACCGTAAAATCGGAATATCCTTTGTTGCAGCCCCCCGCTCTTCAATCTTACCGCGGTTAAATCCAAGAGAAATCAAGGACCAATTTGCTAAAGGCTCTAAAAGCTCGTAGATGTTTTTCTTATCTACATCCGATAAGGGTAAATCCAAATAAGACACTTCTTTAGCTGGAGAACTAGACTCTGTTTGTTTTGCAATATACGTGAATTCTTCCTCGAGGCTCTCTTCAAGATTCAACAGCAGGAAAGTGGCAGCTACGACCAAAATACCAATCCCCCATAAATACGTTTTACGTTTCATAAATTGCCACAATAATTTGAGTTTTTATTGCAAAGGAATATAAATACAGAATTAAAATCACAATAGCGCATTTAAAAACCCATCCCAATCTTCACGCTGAATGTAATGAGCAAGCAGCTGTTTTTCAACACCAACTGCTTTTGCAAAACCTGCCAAATAAGGATAGAGCTGGCCACGATCAAATTCTTTTTTTAGGTTAGGAAATAAGCCACCCTTAAACTGTGACCACTTAATGGTGCTTTTCTTGACCATATGCATATAGTGTTTGCGTTGAGGGTCCGAAAAAATAAAACCTAAAAATCTCAATGGATGTACATGGCGTACACTATCACCGCACCGCTCCATTTCAGACTTTTTCTTGAGGAGAGTGAACCAACCGCTTTTTGCCATTGACTTGATAATAAAATGAATATTCTGACCATCTTCTTGCGTTAAAGTCAGTGTGTAAAAATCTTCAGATCCAAGATCATTGCCTTTCATCAGATAAAAATTTGCATGTCCAATGCACGGAGACAGCTTCAGCGCTGTACTTCTCACAGTCATTTCTTCTTTCGAATAATCCCAACAGAAGGCTTTGATCTCAGTAAACTCAGATGAGGCAAAAACTCGAAAACCAAAAAATACACAAAATAACCAAAGCTTCATGACATCCCTCGAATCTATCTTATAATCGCAACATTACCGCAAAATACCTAACAATAGTCAAGTGATTTTCTTTCATACCCAAAATATTTTATAAAGACTACTTGAAATTAATCAATATAACTATTAATTGATAGTTATAAAGAGTAATCAAAACAAAGGGTTATTGATGAAAAAATTGAATGTATGGAGCTTCGGCCTTGCAATTGGTATTGTATGTGGCGCAGCTGCAATTTTAACGGGCTGGTTTGCCGCATTAGGTTGGGGCGATCTATATGTCCGCGTGATGTCGTCGGTTTATGTCGGTTTCGAACCAGGATTTTGGGGCGGAATTGTCGGCGGTATTTGGTCATTTTTCTGGGGAGGTCTTTGGGGTCTTTTAGTTGCTTATCTTTACAACGTGATGAGCGAAGAAAAAAAGAAGCCAGAGCCAAAGAAAAAAGCTGCTCCTAGAAAGAAAACAACAACAGCTAAGAAAAAACGCTAAGGTTCAATTGAGTACTCTCATATAATGGGTGTATGACAAAAGAACATCTCGAAGCGGGCCAAACCGTCGTTAAAGCTTTAGTCAAGGCAGGATACACTGCCTACTTTAACGGTGGTTGGGTCCGCGATTTTTTACTTAAAATTCCCTCAGATGATATTGATATCGCCACTTCCGCCTCAACAGATGATATCCAATCTCTATTTGATAAAACCATTCCTGTCGGGCTAGCCTTTGGCGTTGTTATCGTCGTGTTGCAAAGCCACCACTTTGAAGTTGCCACATTTCGCACAGACAGAACCTACATCGACGGCAGAAGGCCAATTGGCATTGATCCAGCCTCACCTGAAGAGGATGCAAAGAGGCGCGATTTCACCATCAACGGCATGTACTACGATCCACTGAAAGATGAGCTCCATGACTATGTCGGTGGAAAAGTTGATCTTGAAAAAGGCATCGTGAGAGCCATCGGTAATCCCGATGAGCGTTTTGCAGAAGATCGCCTGCGCATGATGCGCGCTGTGCGCTACGCTGCAAGGTTTCACTTTATTATCGAAGAGGAAACCCTAAAAGCCATAGCCCTGCATGCCTCTGAGATCCTAAACGCAGTCGCTATCGAACGCATCTGGCAAGAATTTGAAAAAATGGCCAGATACCCACACTTCGATAAAGCCATCATCAGCATGCATCGCCTAGGACTCTTACAAACCATTTTCCCCATTCTCACAAACGTATCCCTAGAAGAAGTGGAAAAACGCGTCAGTCATCTACCCAAATTTTCAACGATGAGTCCCACCATTGCATCTTTACTAGAGCTATTTCCAAACTCCTCAATTGAGCAAAAACTAGCTCTTTGCGACCGGTTCAAAGTCTCCAACAAGGTCAAAGACTTCACTTTATTCCATCATAAAATTGAAAAACTGAATGTAAAGCCAGGAAACATGGGCAAATATCTCGATGACTACGCTTGGGTCAAAATCCTATCGCATCCTGATTTTGACACCTCGTTACATGTTTTAGCCTGTAGGCTCTCGCCAGACGATGAACAACTCCTCATGCAAGAAATCAATGAACGCAAATCCAAACTCCAAACAAACATCGAACGCATGCGGAACGGTAAACCGATTCTGCAATCTTCTCATCTAATCTCCGCTGGTATTCAGCCCGGTCCGTCCATGGGTGAACTTCTCTCCCTCGGGGAAAAGCTATCCATCAACGATCATCTTGAAACACCAGACCAAATCCTAGAAAAGCTCAAAACAACCGACATCTGGCCTATGTAAAACGGCTTTACATCTAGATTTTACCCTTAAATATAAACCCCTTAAAGAATTTTAACGACAAGAACTGTCACGTCATCAAATTGGGCAGCGCCTGTTGTAAAGCGACCTACATCAGTCAAAAGGTCATTGACGATTTTCTGAGCATCATCGCATGCGTGAGATTCTAAAAATTGCAAAAGACGCGCCTCGCCATAGAGCTCTTTTGCTGTGCTATGCGCTTCGATAATGCCATCGGAATAAAGCATCAGTACATCGCCAGAATTAAGTTGCACTTCACTTGTTTGAACGTGATCCAGGTGATCGACACCGAGGGCAATACCAGGCGTGGTAAGCTTTTCTATGCCATCGTCTTTTCGCTTGAGCAGCGCCGGGGGGTGACCGCAGGATGAATAGATCATCTTTTTATTTTTCTCGTCGATGAATGCCACCCATGCTGTGACAAATACACCAGAATCACCTGTGTCATGACAAAAGGCATTATTTGATTGTGTAAGAATTTGCCCTAAGTTGGAAGAGACAGCTGCATAACTGCGTAAAATACTACGCAAGCCCAGTGAATAAAAACAGGCCGATATGCCTTTTCCAGCCGTGTCGGCAACAGCGCACATGAGATTATCTTGACCCCCAGCCTGTACAGTAAATAGGTCGTAGAAATCTCCGCCAACCTCCTTTGCCGAAATGAATCCCGAGGCAATATCGAGGTTGGAAAAAGCGGGAACTTGCTTAGGTAAAATGGCTTTTTGCACTTCTTGACCAATGAGCAACTCTCTTGCTAAGGTTTCCTTTGCAACGCGTTCGTTTGCTGCCTCACGCATATGAGATAAAAGCGTGTTAATCATCTCGTTGAAAATTTTTCCAATCACATTGATCTCAAAACCCATTTTTTGCTCATTAAATCTTGCCTCTAAATCCCCTTGCTGAACTTTAATCATCGTCTTACAAAGAACATTAAATGGCTTTGCCATGCGACGAGTAAGCCAAAAAGTACCAACTCCTCCGATGACAATCACAATTCCCATAAAAATCCCTAAGTCATACAGATGCTTTTCAAAGTGTTGAAGCACAGTAAATTTCGGAATTGAAACGAGCAATCGTAAATTGGAACCTTGAATGGGCACTAAAACCCCATATTCTTCATGATTTGAAACATCGAAAGTATAATCGTTATCCGCATCACTGACTTTGGATTCATAAGGCTTCAACACAATCACTTCTTTTGGTGGACCGCCCCTTAAAATTTTCCGATGTTCACCTTCAACAACTACTTGGTTAAACACCATGTCCTTTTCAGTACTTAAAAAAACCATACCACTGGGACCTAACATCGATACGAGCGTTGGATCCTTCGATTTATGAATGATCTCAATACGCTTCATCATGGCTTCATTGGTTAATGCAATATTGAGCATCCCTGTGATTTCTGCAGATTCCGGTGAATAGATGCGTTTGCTTACGACGTAATAACCATCATGTTGATCAGGATCCCATCGAATGGTTGCGCGGTGTTCTTGGCTCAAAGTGTAATTATCTACATACGCGCTAAAATCTTTGCCCAAAAGATGGGGATTTGAAGATATGGTACAAATCCAGCGATTATCAGCTTCTTTTTTCATATAGAAAATCGATGAAACGTTCTGTTCTTTCTGAAGCTGCGTGATAAAGGCATTCAATTGTCCCGGCGTCATGCCCGGTTCTTTTGATTTGAGCTCAATTAGCTCGTTTGTGAGATCTAGAAATCGGTACTCTAAGTGATTGAACTGATCTAAGAGCCTTGCTCGGCTATCCCCTAAAATTCGAATCGATAAAAAAATATCTTCGAATTCGTCTTCATAATCGTGAATAAAGCTTATGACTGAATAGATAACAAGAGGCACAACAAGCATGGTCAAAGCAACTGTCAGCACACGGGATGCTAACGAACCTTGAATTTTATCTGGTTGTTTTTGATTAAAATCGCCCATATAGTAAAATAATACTAAAAAACCCCTCTGTTCGACATGTTACCATTTTCAATTAAGAGTTTACAACATCCAATCGTCAAGACTTGCGTCAAAATACGAAAGTCTCCAGGAGATCAGGACCATGTCCTCATCACGGGGAAAAAAATGATTATAGAACTGAGTCAATCTTTTTCATTATATACACTTTTTTTAAGAGAAGACCTCGACTGTGCTGACTTTCCAAGCGCCGAGCATATTTATCAGACCACAGATGCCATTATCAAAAAAATAACAGGATTACAATCGACAGATGGAGTTTGTGCACTCATAAAAAAACCCACATATCAAAATCTTGAAGAAAAAAAACGGCTGCTTGTGCTCGACCATATCAACGATCCGGGTAATATGGGCACTCTGCTACGGACAGCTCTAGCCCTTGGATATGATGGCGGCTATCTCATCAATGGCGTCTGCCCATTCAACGACAAAGCTCTGCGCGCTGCTAAAGGAGCAACATTTTACTTGCCGCTACAACAAGGATCCGTTAAAGACTTTATTGAATTATCCATCACCAAAGTCTTAGCATCTTTAGATGGCACGCCTCTTGATAGTGCCAAAATCTCTGAGCCGTTTGCATTAGTGCTAGGCAATGAAGCCAAAGGCGCTCATCCTGAAATTAAAAAAATCTGCACTCCAATTACAATACCTATGTCAGAAAAGAGCGAATCACTTAACGTAGCCGTTGCAGGAGGAATATTGCTTTATGCCTTGGTCAGATGAAGATTACGCAGAACAATTTGACCCAAAAGGCAAACGGGAAACGCGCAAAGAGCGAAAAATCCTAAAAGCCAAGGATCGATCCAAATACAAAAAAACCGATCAACCAAAAGATGTGCCCACACCTCAGCTCAACCAAGACCACAAACGAGGTAGAGTCCTTTCGATCAAATCCGATGGCATCATTGTTGATCTAGATGGCATACCTTACTTTTGCATTTTGCGCGGCGCGCTCAAACAAGAGAAAACACAGGCTAAAAATCTCGTGACCGTAGGCGATTTCGTTCATGTTCTCGAAACTGGGCAACAAGAAGGCAGCATTGTCTTCGTAGAAAAACGCTACTCGCACCTATCCCGCGCTGAAACGTTATCGCAAAGACGCGAGCACATGATCGCAGCTAATATCGACTATGTTTTAATTACATCCTCGGTTTTGCAACCAACTCTAAAGCCAACGCTTGTCGATCGCTACATCATTGCTGCCAAAAAAGGCAACATGGAACCCGTTATCATCGTCAACAAAATCGATTTGCTAAAAAATCCCCCTGAATACATTGATCCACATTCTATCGAAGAAGAGCAATTTCTCTACGACGAATTTTGCAAGGCTTATTCAGATTTAGGTTTCCCTTTTTTGAAAATCAGTATTGTGACAGGTGAGGGCGTTGACGAATTAAAGGAGCTTATGAGGGGCAAAACATCGGTTTTTTCAGGTCAATCAGGTGTAGGCAAATCATCTCTTATCAATGCAGCTTTAGGCACAGAGCTCAAAACCGGCGATATTGTGGAGCGAACTCGAAAAGGCACACATACAACAACATCGGCCAATCTTATCAGGTTGAAAGACGGGGGCTTTTGTGTCGACACCCCAGGCATCAAAAGTTTTGGCGTGTGGGACATCAAACCTGAAGATGTGCGCTTCTATTTTCCAGACATCCACACAATTGGCCATCTATGCGCCTATCCCAACTGCTCTCACATGCATGAGCCGGATTGCGCTGTGCATAAAGCCATCGAAAATGGCACACTTTCCCCCTTGCGTTTTGACTCCTACTCGGCTTTAATGGCGAGTATGGAAGAAAAACACAAACCCAGGTAATGCTGTGGCCTATATAGAAAAACTCTACGGTTTAGAAATCCTCGACTCAAGAGGCAATCCCACCATCGAAGTTCACCTCCACACATCGAATGGCGACCACGTCAAAGCCGCTGTCCCATCGGGTGCATCCACAGGTGAGCATGAAGCGCTAGAGCTGCGTGATAACGATCCCAAACGCTACGGAGGAAAAGGTGTTTTAAAAGCTGTTGCTAATGTCGATGGCCCGCTGTTTTCTCTTCTGAAAGGTGCAGAGCTTACAAGCCAGGCGCTTATCGATCAACAAATGTTAGAGGCTGATGGCACACCGAATAAATCCAAATACGGCGCTAACGCCATCCTTGGAGTCTCTCTAGCTGTAAGCAGAGCCATTGCTAGCTCGCAAGATATCCCGCTCTATACCTCAATTTCGGGTGGCCCGTACACCATGCCCATACCGATGATGAACATCATTAATGGCGGTGTGCATGCAGATAGTGGTTTGGATTTTCAAGAATTCATGATCCATCCAATTGGAGCACCAAGCTTTGCTGAAGCCCTGCGCTATGGAGCCGAAACATTTCACGCCTTAAAATCACTCCTTAAAAAAGCCGGTTATACCGTCTCAGTCGGTGATGAAGGCGGCTTTGCTCCTAGTTTAAAATCGAATGAAGAAGCTCTCGCTTTTATCATACAAGCGATCGAAGCTGCAGGCTATAAGCCTGGCAAGGACATCTCCATTGCTCTTGATTGCGCTGCTTCTGAATTTTACGATAAAGACAAAGATCTCTACTACGAGCGCAAAAAAAAGGAAGCAGGAGAATCATTTTCTGAAAAAACAGCCGATGAACAAACAGCCTATTTAGATACGCTTATTGCCAATTACCCCATTGATACAATCGAAGATGGCTTAGATGAAAACGATTGGGACGGCTGGAAGACACAAACGCACGCTCTCGGCTCAAAAGTACAGCTTGTCGGTGATGATCTTTTCGTCACAAATAGCCAATTTTTGCAAAAAGGTATCGATAATCACATTGCCAATTCGATTCTGATCAAACTTAACCAAATCGGCACGGTTACAGAAACGCTAGAAACAATCGCCTTAGCCAAAGAAAATAACTACAAAACCGTCATCTCTCACAGATCAGGAGAGACAGAAGATACCTATATCGCAGACTTAGCTGTGGCAACAGGCGCTGGCCAAATTAAAACCGGATCGCTGTCCAGATCCGACCGCATCGCCAAATACAACCGCCTCCTCGAAATCGAACAAGAACTCAAAAACTAAATCTCTACCTGCCAGAATGGTCTGGTGTTAAAGTTTGCCAATACCATTTCTTGCCTTGACATTGTTCAGTATTCAATAAATAGGCTTTAAAACCTTTTTCTCTCATTTGCTTGTTTGAAATAGTCACAAAACAGCCATTAGATCTTTGAAATACGATGGAATTTCCTATGTCTGTATCAGGAGTCAAGTAGCCGTATTTATGAACGTACACGATTTGATTTTTCACATGCAAAAGTTCAACCCAGCTTATTTTTTTTATTTGGGCGTCATCTTGATTAAATTCTTTTCTTGTAATTTCTACCAGTTTTCCTTCGCCAGTTCTAATTGTAAGCTTGTTACTTACATCAACTAACAATCCCGCGTGTGCTTGTTTCGATTGTTGAATATGCAACGCATCACCCAAAGCGAGTGTAGAGACAAAATCTTCAAACGGATCATTAATATCAATTCCAACGGACCCGCTTGATACTGTCCTCTCACAAAGACAAAACTCTTCGCCTGAACTAGCTGTGCATTTAATTTGCTTTTCAGAAATTTGTTTTATCGTTTCGACGAGTGTTTTACGAGCACCTCGGTCTACTTGAATGGAACAGCCATCTTTAAAAGCAGATAACAAATCCTCTAAACTTCGTCTTCTGGGATGGCAACTCAATACCATAATATGCTTACCTTTGGGTATTTCGGGCAAAAATACTCAAAAAGATTGTTTAGTTGCAAGTGTATATTTTAGCTAAAGTAAGCAGCAAGGCCTTCTTGTGTAGGTTTCATCGAGGCTGCGCCTTGGGTCCAGTTTGCAGGACAAACTTCTCCATGCTCTTCGACAGAAATCCAAGCTTGCAAAAGACGCAGAACCTCATCAACCGAACGGCCGAGGGGCAAGTCATTGACCAGTTGGTGACGTACGACGCCTTGTTTATCGAGCAAAAATAGACCGCGAAAAGAAATCCCTTCTTCTTCATTAAGGACGTGATAATCTTTAGCGATGGTTTTATTGATATCAGAAACGATGGGGTAGTTAATGCCTTGAATGCCGCCTTTTGATTTAGGTGTATTTAGCCAAGCTAAGTGGCTAAAGTGACTGTCGATGGAGCACCCGATAACGGTTGCATTTAAGCGTTCAAACTCAGCAAGCTTTTCTTGAAACGCATGGAGCTCAGTTGGGCACACAAATGTAAAATCGAGAGGATAGAAGAAAAAGACGACGTACTTCTTGCCTTCAAATTGCTCAAGCGAAAAATTTTCGATGATTTGATCACCGATAACTGCTTTTGCTGAAAATTTAGGAGCTTTTTTTCCAATCAATAAACTGTTCATATTATCCTCTTTTAACTAAAAATTTCTTGTGCTCGGGTTAGCCAATCTTCAACGCCGATGGTTGTCTCTGGCCCATGTCCGGGGTACACTTTTGTATTGGGCCTAAGTTTAGCTAACTTTTCCAATGATTGCCACATCGCATCTGGATCAGCTGTGGGAAATGAGAGGTTGCCAATCGATCCTTTAAAAAGCGTATCGCCTGAAATTAAGATGTTTTCTTCTTTTATGTAAAAACAAACGCCTCCTGGCGTGTGGCCGGGCGTGTGGATAACTTCCATCACGTGTCCATTAAAATTTATTCTTTGTCTGTCGGTTAAAAAACCATCCGCTTTTGCGCCTTGAATGGGGAACATGAGCGGCAGACCATCACTGCCAGGATCTTCCAAATTTTTACTATCGAGTGTGTGGACATACACAGGAGCGTTAAGTTTTTCTTTCAAAAGCGCCACATCACCAATATGATCCCAGTGGGAATGCGTCAGGTAAATGCCTTGAACGTGCAGGTCTTTTACTGTGTCTAATATCCACTCAGCACTTTCCGGGGCCGGATCGAAAATGAGGGCTTGTTTCTCATGAATGATCACATAGGCGTTGGTAGCAAATGGACCTGAGGATTGTTTTTGAAGATACATTGCACCGGAGAGGACTTGAACCTCTAACCTCCTGGTTCGTAGCCAGGTACTCTATCCAGTTGAGCTACCGGTGCATAGGTTATGATGATTATCTTCTATTTTGGTTTTTTTCGCAAGCTTCAAAATAATGATAGATATGTGTAATTATCGGGATATGAGTATTGTCATTATTGGCGCTGGATCCATCGGCACCCACTTAGCCTCTGTACTGGCAAAAGAGGGTAAAAGTGTTATCCTTATAGATGAAGACGGATCTAAATTAGAGCGGTTTGCAAGATCTGCTGATGTAGCCACCATTTGTGGATGCGGTACAGACTGGCAAATTTTAGAAGAAATTGCTCAGCAAAATCCATCTCTTTTTTGCGCTTTAACAAGCCGCGATGAAACAAATTTAGCATCTTGTGCCATTGCTAAACATTTAGGCTTTCCCACAACACTCGCCAGAATTTCCAAACCCTTTTTGCTCGATCACGCGCGTGTCGATTTTGGCAGGCTTTTTTACATCGATCATTTCATCGCGCCAGATCTCATCGTCGCAAGAGACTTGTATAAACACATCACTACTCCGGGATCGATTGCCGCAGAAAACTTTGCGCAAGGAGCGGTTCAAATGTTCACGCTACGCATTCCAGAAAAATGGAGTGGTGGTGATAAGCCTATTTCAGCATTCAATTTTGGAGAGAATATCCTCATTGGTCTAATTAGAAGACATGAGGGAGATCAAGTGATTTTCCCGCACGGCCATGATCAGCTCAAACCTTGTGACGAAGTCACATTTATCGGTAGCAGCGAGTCTACAGAAAAAATTCCCGATATGTTCGGTGTGGAAAAAAAGATTGTTAAGTCCGTTGCTATTGCAGGCGGATCGATGACAGCGCAGCATTTAAGTTCTATTTTACATGGTCATCATATCGATGTGACCATCATTGATGGTGATGAAAATACATGTAAGCATCTAGCAGAAACACTGCCTTACGCCACGATTTTACATCATAGCTCCACTGATGTTGACTTTTTAGTTGCAGAAAAAATCAATCAAATCGATGTATTCGTCGCAGCATCAGATTCGACTGATCGTAATATTTTAGCAGCGACAATCGCCCAAGAAGCTGGCTGCTCTGAGGTGATCACAGTCGTCTCTGACACAAGCTATTCACATCTTTTACGTCGCCTTGGCATTCACTATAGCGTCTCAGATAAGTTGTGTGTATCGAATCGTATTGTGCCTATCGTACATACCGAAGCTGTAACATCAATGACCTCTCTTTGCGATAACCGTGCTAAAATCGTCGAGCTGAAAGTTTCCCAAGAGACTAAAGTTTCTGGCATGCCCATTAGTGAGCTTGCGCCACTGCTTCCGCAAAACTGCTTAATTGCGTTGATTGAGAACCGCGGACAGATAGCCATTGCAAAGGGAAGCAGCGTTATTTCCCCGGGTGATACTGTGATTGTCATCACAGCTCCTGAACACGTAACCGAGCTCCAAAAGCTTTTTTAGAGGAATCGATGTACACTCGCGCCATATGCCGCATTCTCGGTTTCTATCTCGGTCTCTTTTCCTTAATTTTGCTCATCCCCCTATGTGTCTCTATCTACTTTCAATTTTTTGTTGATCCTGTGACCCACCCGCAGCCTCACTCTACAATGGCCTTCGTGTATTCGATCCTTGTCACACTAGGCTTTGCTCTTATTTTTCATTTAATAGGTAGAAAAACAAAACAGCAGCTTTACAAGCGAGAAAGCATTTTGCTTGTCATGATCATTTGGATGATCACGACCGCATTAGGCGCTTTGCCGTTTATGTTTTCACAAACTTTAACCAACCCAATCGATGCTGTTTTTGAAACCATGTCGGGTCTAACAACAACCGGCTCATCGATCATCTATCCCAAGCAATACAATCCTCAGACCGGAAAGGAAGTTCCCATTACCCTAACTCTTCCCAAGCTGACTATGCGAACGTATGAATTTTTTGGCACAGTCACCCCTGTGCGAAACCCTGTAACCGGCAAAATTATTTTAGAGGGTTTTGAGGCTGTCGGGCGCGGTATTTTATTTTGGCGCAGTTTTTTACAATGGATAGGAGGCTTGGGAATAATCTTCCTCTTCATTGCCATTTTTCCCCTACTTTTGATTGGGGGGAAATTTATGGCAGAAGCTGAAATGCCAGGACCCTACCAAGGATCCTATAGTTCAACGCTTGTTCCCAGGTTAAGAGAAACGATGGGGCTTCTTTGGAAGATATATCTTGGCTTTACATTGCTTCAAATCTTACTGCTTCTCGGCACAAATCCCAAACTCCCTGTCTTTGATGCGATTACGTTATCTTTATCATCGATTTCTACTGGCGGGTTTTCGATTCACAGCTCCAGTTTAGCTTATTACAACAATCCGTGGACAGAATCGATTGTCATGATCTTTATGGTGCTAGGAGCAATCAACTTTGCACTCTATTTTTATTTGCTGCGGGGTAAAATTTATAAATTCTATGAGCCTGAATTTTTCTTCTTTATCGGAACAATCATTGCCGGAATCGCTCTTGTCTCATGGGATATCTGGGATATCAATCTCCCATTTGCAAACTACTTTCCCAATTACGATTTTACTCAATCGATTCGTTATGGCTCATTTCAAGCCATCTCTGCATTAACCTGCACAGGATTTAGTTCTGTGAATTACGACTATTGGCCCTTTGGGGCTCAAGCTGCTATGCTCATCTTGATGTATATCGGCGGAATGTCGGGATCGACAACAGGGGGGTTAAAATCAGCTAGACATTTGATTTTGTTCCGCTCAGCTAGACATAAGATCGAGTCATTATTTAGACCTGATGCGGTGCGCTGTCTAAAAATCGGCGATCGCGAAGTTTTGCAAAAAACGAGTCTTACTGCATTCATTATGTTTTGGATTGTTATTTGCTTTTCTGCTCTTGGCATCGTTTTGCTCCTTTTAAACGGGATTGGCTTTGAAACAGCACTTGGCCTTGTCGGCTGTAGCATCAATAATGTCGGGCTTTCCTTTCGCTTCGCGGGTCCTGCAGGCACCTGCGCTTTTTTGCCAATTTTTTCCAAAATCATTTTAATCTTTTGGATGCTGATGGGTAGAGTCGAGTACTTTGCTCTTCTGATTATTTTAACCCCTGCTTTTTGGCGCTCTCGTTAATGCATTACCAATTTTCTATTCCTGATACAACGCTTGTCGAGGACGCTTTAAGCGAGCTTGAAACTCTGGGTTTACATAGCCTCTATACGATAGAAGAAGAAACAATTACCATCGGCGGTCTTGGAACGCTGCGCTGTCTGCCCAAGCTTAGTCAGCTAAAATATGAAGAGTCCGAAACGATTGATTGGCATTCTCAGTGGCAAAGTTTTGCACCCAATTTCGATGGACAGCATGCTCATTTTAAAGTCGGTAATCAGACAGTTAAACTGCTTCCCGGACCAGGATTTGGAGACCTTTCTCATCCAACTACGCAACTAATGGCAATTGCCATGCAAGAAATCTCTCTTGGCGACACCATTTTAGATATCGGCTCAGGCAGTGGTGTTTTAGACTGCATCGCTCTTCATTGTAATGTAAAGCGGTTTTACATTGTCGACATCGATCCCCAAGCACTGACGCATTCCAAGCAAAATATGCAGCTAAACGCCCCCAATATAAACCCAATCTACTCACAAACAATCGATCCAACTTGGACCGATATCGACACAATTTTGATGAACATGATCTTGCCCGACCAAGAATCTGTCTTCGCATCTTATCCTTTCCTAAAAAATTTTAAAGGCACCTTTTTGTGCTCTGGTCTATTGTCTCATCAAGTCGATCACTACCAACCTCACGCTACAATCTACCAAACATGGGAAAAAGACGGTTGGCTTGCCATTCAATTTTCTTTTAGTTAGAATTTGCACATGTTTTTTTTAGGATTGATCGCTGTTGTAAGTTCTCTTTTTGTAATCACAAATGAAGATCTAGCACGCAAACAAGACGAAATAAACCAAAAGGGCTATGCATACAGAACAGGTCCGATTCGTATCTATGATGAATCGCTAACTGAAGTACCGAAACTGCATATCCTGCCCATTAACACGTCTGCTGAAGACAAAAGCGTTTGTATCGTAACTTACTCTTCTTTAAACCCTCCCTACAATCACTTGCCGAGCCTGCTTTTCAAAACGCTGCAAACTCGATTTAAAGGACATTTGCTTTACCAAAAAGGCGGGTGGCCAAACGCTCATGCTGGTTGCTTGAGGCATGCACTTGCCGGCTACGGGTTTAAAGTATGCGCTATTCAAGAAGCATTTGATTTGGGTTACAAGAAAGTTTTGTGGCTTGACTCAATCATTGAAGTTAACAAGGATTTAGCCCCTCTATTTCGGTTTTTAGATACCCATCCATGCTTGTATCGTTATAGTGGATTCCCCTTCAAAAATTATGTGAACAATGCTTTGACCAATGAATTTAAACTGTCGAATACCCAAGTTGGACGTTATCGTCATATTGCATCTGGTGTTTTAGGCTTCAATTTTAATTACCCTGACTGCCATAAAGCTCTAAAAATCTGGCATGATACAACAGATAAAAAATTAGATTGGCCCAAAAATTTTCCAGAGCAGCTATTAATTTCAATTATTTTTTCAAAACTTGGTCTGGATAAGTGTGCCTATGGCCCAAAATTGTTGAAAATTCACAATCACGATCCTAAAGACTGTATTTTACAGCTGCGCTCGAAAAGAAAAATTGATTAGTCATAGGATTTAAACAGGTATTGTTTACGTTTTGTCTCAAATTCTTTGCGCTTTTGCTCATCGAAATTCATACATTTCCAGGCAGGAAAACGCTCTTTTTGCAACAACTCTAGAATCTCGGTATTGCCGTTGACTTTACAGAAGAGTTCCTTTCTCAAGGAGGGGAGCGCAGAGAGTTTTTGGTCAAAGATTTTTGGATAAAGCGTTTTGAGCATGCCGATGATCATGTACTGCGTTTTGAGAGGCTCAAATGTATCTAAATCGATGATATCAATGAGGACTCCCTGGCAGTCTTCTGCTTTGTAAAGCCCGTAAAATGGCCGAAAGTAAAATGGTATAAAGCGCACGCCTGCAAGCTTTTGCTCAGTGAGGGTTTTTGCAAATTTTTCAGCTTCTATCCACGGGGCTCCAACAATTTTGAATGGAAGCGTATACCCAATCCCTATATTGACAATGCCAAGCTCCCCCAAAACTCCTGTTGTAGCGCAAAATAGGGGCGTTGTGCTCTCAGGCATATTAGGACTTGTCGGGATCCAACTTAAATGCGTATCTACAAAGCGCATAGAGCGCCTCCATCCTTGCATGGTTACAACTTTTAAATCGCACTTGATCATGTATTCTTTATTGTAAAATGTAGCTAGCTCACCAATTGTCATTCCATGACAATAAGGCACATTCAAATGGCCTATAAAAGAGCGCATTTTCGGATCTAGCATGGGGCCATCGACAAGTTTTCCACCCAGTGGATTTGGTCTATCCAAAACGATCACAGGAACATTTTGCGCAGAGGCAGCTTCCATCACATAATATAAAGTCGAAGCATAGGTATATGATCGCAATCCAATGTCTTGAATGTCGTAAATGATCACGTCAATGCCTTGAAACATCTCTTTTTTAGGACGACGTATGTCCCCGTGCAGAGAAACGATGGGAATTTTATTCTTAAATTGTGAATTTTTTACATTCTCATTGGCGTAGGCGCTACCTGTAAAGCCGTGTTCAGGAGTCCAAATCGCTGCCAAAATAAACGGAGCATCTAAAAAACGCTCCGCTGTTAATTGCATTTGTCTGTCAATAGCGGTATGATTGGTCACAAGAGCAACTTTTTTGCCTTTGAGAAGATGAGCATGCCCATCATGAAAGAAGCAATCGACACCGAGGGTGACTTCACCAAAGAGGAAAAAAGGAAGCAACCATGCAAAAATTTTAACAGCCATAAGTATAGTTATCGCTAAAAAGCGAGAAAAAAACAATCATGACAGAGAAAGATTCCCCACATTTAGAAGAAGCCAAGGCACTACTCTCTTCTGTTGCAAAGACTGACCTAACTCCAAATCGACGCAAAAAAGAAGCCTTAAATTTAGCTCTTTTTATGCTAAGGGAAGCTCTGCGACTCCAAACTAGGAGCGAAACCAAGCGTCAAGCAGAGCTTTATCAAATGATGCATGACCAACGTGGAAAAGCTTTTACTTCAGCTTTTACTGATCGTTGCTTCAGATCGAATGATTCGGCAAAAATTGCCGAGCAAATTTGCTATTTGATCGATACGTATGGGTTGCCTCGCTATTTATCACCCATCAAAAAACTTAAATTATTTGCTTTTCGCATGCTGGGGCCTTCATTCCCTCGTCTATTTGTCGCGCTAGCTAGGCGTGCCCTTAGAAAAGATACAGAAAATGTGATTGTCTCCGGAGACCACGAGGCTCTTAATCGCCACTTAGCCAAACGCAAAAGTCAAAACATCCGGATGAATATTAATCATCTAGGTGAAGCCATTTTAGGAGAGCAAGAAGCTCAGCGCAGGTTAAATCTTTATCTACACGACTTAAGCGAGCCATCAATTGAGTATATTTCAATCAAGATCACCACAATTTACTCCCAAATTAATCACCTAGCTTGGGAAGATACGCTTGAAAGACTCAGTATACGTTTGCGTCAGCTCTATTATACGGCTATGCAACACACCTATACCCACCTCGATGGAACAACTTCTCCAAAATTCGTCAATTTAGATATGGAAGAGTATCGGGATCTACACCTGACTGTCGCAGTCTTTAAAAAAGTTCTCGATGAACCTGAATTTTTATCTTATTCTGCTGGCATTGTCCTTCAAGCGTATTTACCCGATTCCTACAACAAGCTTAAAGAGCTTATTGAATGGTCAAAAGAGCGCATCGCAAGAGGAGGAGCTCCTGTTAAGGTACGCATCGTCAAAGGTGCAAATATCGCCATGGAGGATGTAGAAAGCTCGATTTCTGGATGGGAAAGAGCTCCCTATCATAACAAAGTAGAGACCGACGCTAATTTTAAAAAAATGCTCGACCTGTCCTGCCTTCCTGAACATGCCACTGCGGTGAATATCGGGATTGCCAGCCACAATCTTTTCGATATTGCTTATGCTTTCATTTTGCGTGCAGAGCGCAATGTTGAAGACTACGTCTCCTTTGAGATGCTAGAAGGTATGTGTGACCATATTCGACAAGTTGTTCAAAACATCAGCGGATCGATTTTACTTTATTGCCCAACCGCAACTACAGCTGATTTTCAAAATGCCATCGCTTACCTATTTCGTCGACTCGATGAAAATACGGGCCCTGATAATTTTTTGCGCTATAGTTTTGGTCTTAAGCCTGGCTCTGATGAATGGGATATCCAAGCCACGATGTTTGCTGAAAGCTGTAAAGAGGTCGAAACTGTTTCTACTGCTCCTCGCCGTCTTCAAAATCGTTTCGATCCACCAGTGATGCCTGAAAAAGGCTCAGCTTTTGAAAATGACCCCGATACAGATTTTTGTTTGCCTCACAATCGCCAATGGGCTGAGGCGATTATCGAGAGTTGGAAAAATAAAACAATCGATCCATTGCCACTTGTCATCGGTGGCCAAGACATTCACCACGCTCCCCATGATGGAGAAGGTTATGACAAATCTGACCCTTCAACTCCAGCTTACAGCTATTCTCTGGCCACCTCTTCTGAAATCGACCAAGCTCTCATCGTTGCAAAAGGGCATGAATCCTATTGGGCTAATTTACCGTCTCTAGAGAAGTGCGGACTTTTTCATAAATTGGCGCAAGTGCTACGAGAAAAAAGAGCTGATCTCATCGGCTCCATGATCCTCGATGGGGGAAAATCTATTATAGAAGCAGATGGCGAAGTGTCAGAGGCTATCGATTTTGCTGAGTATTATGCCAAATCTATGCAAAAACTTGCTCTTACACCTGACCTAGAATGGTCACCCAAAGGCACATATTTAGTAGCCACACCTTGGAATTTCCCTATAGCAATTCCTGCAGGAGGCATCATTGCAGCCCTTATTACTGGCAATTGCGTGCTCTTTAAGCCTGCAAAAGAAACAGCTCTCTGCGGCCATTTGCTAGCTCAATGCTTCTGGGAAGCTGGCATTCCTAAAACCGTTTTACAGTTTTTGCTTCTCCAAAATGAGCCAGAAGGTACAAACCTTATTTCTGACAAACGTCTAACAGGTGCTATCCTCACGGGCTCAACTAAAGCAGCCCAACATTTCTTAACCATCAGACCTGATCTAGATTTAGCCGCAGAAACAGGCGGTAAAAATGCCCTGATTATCACTGCTATGGCCGATAAGGACCAGGCCATCTCAGACCTTATCCACTCAGCATTTGGACACAACGGGCAAAAGTGCAGCGCGGCAAGTTTAGCCATTTGTGAAAAAGAAATTTATCATGACGCGTCGTTTCGAAGACAACTACGCGATGCAGCAGCATCCATGCCTGTTGGCTCTGCATGGGACTTATCCAGTCGAATAACCCCCCTTATCCGCCCACCAAATAAAGACCTGCTGCGCGGCTTCACAACACTCGAGCCTGGTGAAGAATGGTTGTTAGAACCTAAGCAAGATTCACAAAATCCTCATCTTTGGTCTCCAGGCATTAAGCTCGGAGTTAAAAAAGGCAGCTTTACACACCAAACAGAACTTTTTGGTCCAGTGCTGGGTATCATGTGTGCAAACAATCTCGATCATGCCATTAAGCTATCTAATGGCACACGCTACGGCTTAACAGCGGGCATACATAGCTTGGATGAGCGCGAGCAGCAGAAATGGCAAAAATCAGTCGTGGCAGGCAATCTCTACATCAACCGCACCATAACTGGTGCTATAGTCCGCCGCCAACCTTTTGGTGGAACTAAGCAAAGCTCATTTGGTTTTGGGGCAAAAGCCGGGGGCAGCAATTATCTAACGCAATTTCTTCACGTTAACCAAGTCGGCCTACCTAAAGAGAAATACCCGGTAGGAGAGCTTGTCAACAATCTTTCGCCACTTTTAGAAAAATTCGATCTCACAGCTGAAGAACAAGGCCTTTGGTACGCCAGCCTTTCCAATTACGCTTTCTGGTGGCAACGCCTAGGCAATAGAAAAGACCGTATTAAACTCATCGGTCAAGATAACCTCTTTCAGTATGTTCCACGTAAAAAAGTTGCCATCCGTCTTCAATCTGGGAACAAACCCATCGATTACTTGCGCGTCTTCGCAGCTGCTCTTACTTGCAACGTTTCTCTTCAAATTTCTTGGGACAAAAACCAAATTAATTTCCCATCGCAGGCAAACTGGCAAGAACTTCTTCCATCCTGCACGTTAATCGAAGAAGACGAAAAGCACCTTTTAAAACGCATTAAAAATAACGACATCCGCCGCCTGCGGCTTCTTTCTGCTCCCTCAAAAGACTTGCAAACGCTCTGCAGTCAAGAAGGCTGCACTATCTGTGCATCCCCAGTCCTTGTCAATGGACGCTACGAGCTCCTAAACTACATCCGCGAAGTCTCCATCTCCGCCAATTATCACCGCTATGGCAATCTCGGCATCCGCGAAGGAGAACTCCGCAAACCCACACTTTAAAAACCTTCAGTAATTGGATGCATGTGATTTAAGTCTTTACCCTCATAGTTGGCAAAACAAGAGTTCGCAGATCGTTTATTTAGTCTGTATTTTTTAGGAAGGATGCGAAAAGCGTCCCTATAAATAATAAGATCGTCATTTGGTAGATCTGTAAATGATTCGTATAAATCTTTTCTAATTAAAAAAAGATTGATTGTCGCACAAAGCGGTTCGTACCCCATTTCACGAGCCTTATTAATAACAAGCTGAAGAGGCTGATTGATATTGCGCAGTACAACTTTTTCAGGAACTTCCTTAGAGAAAAGCGGATGCCAAAATAAATTATTTTCTATGCAAATCACTTTCGGACGACACTTCAGACCTTTTAAAATATAATAATCAGCACCATCGATATCAATCGATAAAAAATCAATATCTTGGTTTGGAAAATGTTTTTCTTTAATTTGATCAAAAAATATACCTGCTTGATTATTATTTCTCCATTTTACAAAATAATTGAGGCACAAAATATTCGGGGCAGTCTCATAATTCTTTCTAAGTTTGTTAAACCATGTCTTATCTTGCTCAATATAAGCGCCGTCCCACCCCTTTTCGTAAAGCTTACGTGTATTAGAAAGGTAAATGCCATCACAACCACCGAACTCAACAAAAAATCCTTTACTAATATTCAGACGGCGAAAAATCTCTTCAATAATTCCATCTTCACCAAACTGCGAATATTCCCACGACGCAAAATGAT
Source organism: Chlamydiota bacterium (assembly GCA_021772435.1). Lineage (GTDB taxonomy): Bacteria > Chlamydiota > Chlamydiia > Chlamydiales > JACKPQ01 > JACKPP01. Next base: position 61,170 of record JAJFLZ010000037.1, read on the forward strand.
TTAAACTGTTTGGTGAAATCCGGTGTTTATTCTCGTAAAATGCTTTTTCAGTATTGCTCTTGTATTCTTGAGCTGTCCCTTTGCTCAAGAGTAAACAAGAAGATACAGCTGTCAAACACAATATGCTTTTAAATGTCACCATACGCATGGTTAAAAGTTCTCCGTAATGGGATGTTGATGGTTTAATTCTTTTCCTTCTAGACGAAAGAAATGTTCTTGTTTTTTCCTTAGATTCACCATTTTATCTTTTCCGTGAAAAACACGAAAAGCATCTCTCCAAAGTGTCAATGTGTCGTTTGGCACCATTTTAAACGGTTGATACAGATCTTTTCTTACAAGAAAGAGATTAATCGTCATGCAAACTGGTTCATAACCCATCTTTTTTGCTGCGCTTATCAAAACGGCTAAGGGTTGTTGGTTATTTTTCAAAGCAATGTTTGCTGGGACCTCTTTGGTATACAAAGGGTGCCACTTTAAATTGTTTTCGATACAAATCACTTTCGGACGGCATTTCAGGCTTTTCAGTATATAGTAATCAGCGCCATCGACATCTATGGATAAAAAGTCAATTTCTTGGCTAGGGAAATGCCTCGCCTTAATATCATCAAATAAAACTCCATTTCCTGCATTTCCCTCCCACGAAACAAAATAGTCAAGAGTTTGGACCCCGCTATCTACTGGGTAATTTTTTTGCAGGTTGAGAAAATCTTTCCTATTTGGCTCGATGTAAACACCTTTCCAACCCTGTTCCCATAAGTGTCTGGTATTAGAAACAAAAATTCCATCCGCAGCACCAAACTCTACAAAAAAACCTTGAGTAATATTTAAACGATTAAAAATTTCTTCGATGATTCCATCTTCGCCGTATTGAGAGTATTTCCATTTTGCATAACGATTTAAACTTTCAGGCGAGATTCGATGCATATTTTGCTCTAAAGAGCGCTTGCTTTTTTCTTGCCAACGGTGAGGAGCAGCATTGCAAACCGAAACAAGGCAGATGAAAAATAAAATGAATCTTTTTTTGGAATTAAGCACTCTAGCCTCCTGCAGCTTGATTAATTTAAGTAGCCGTTGTACGCCTCTTGTAAATGTTTTGCAAAGATTATTTTAGACTAGAGAGAAGTTTGCATGATTAATATGTGATTGCCCATAATGGCCATATGGTTTTACAACAAAACAACCCGCAGCAGCAAGAAGCTGTTCAACACATTGAAGGTCCCTTGCTCATCCTAGCCGGGGCTGGAACTGGAAAAACGCACATTGTCACATCACGCATTGCCCACTTAATAGATATCGGAGTTCCTGCCGCTGAAATTTTGGGATTAACATTCACAAATAAAGCAGCTTTAGAGATGAAACGCCGCGTTAAATCGATGACTCAACGCGAAGTATTGACATGCACTTTTCATTCACTTACTGCCCGTTTGTTACGTGAATCTATATTTCATCTTGGTTATAAAAACGACTACACAATTTACGATGCTGACGATAGCCTTCAGCTGATTAAAAACTGCGTAAAAACGCTTGAGTTAAAGGAGGAGAAAGGAATCGCTCGGACTCTTCAAACCGCCATCTCAAACGCCAAAAATGAACTTTTAGAGCCGCGTGATATTCCAGAAGGTCGCGACAAACTTGGCCAAGCGCTCAAAGCTGTCTACGTGCTCTATCAGCAAAAATTGCAGGAATATAACGCTCTTGATTTTGATGATCTGCTCTTTTTGACCGTCAAACTTTTTGATCTTTTTCCAGACGTATTAAATCATTATCAAAATAGATGGTCATTTATTCTCGTTGATGAATATCAGGACACGAACCAGGCACAGTACCGCATCATTCAAGCCCTAGCTGCTAAGCATCAAAACGTCTGTGTTGTTGGAGATCCCGACCAGTCAATCTATTCTTGGCGCGGTGCTAATATCAAAAACATTCTCAATTTCAAATCCGACTATCCCCAGGCTACTGTCATTAAGTTGGAGCAGAACTATCGCAGCACCAACACGATTTTAAATGCCTCAAACACTCTCATTACTCACAATCAAAGCCGCATGGAAAAAACTCTGTGGAGCAGCCTTGGAGACGGAGAAAAAATCGGATTGTTTCTTGCTGAAACAGATGGACAGGAAGCTGAATTTGTTCACGAAAAACTGATGTACCACAAAAGAGAGCACGGTATTTGCTTAAAGGATATGGTCATTTTTTATCGCACGAATGCCCAATCTCGTATTTTCGAAGATATGCTTTTAAAATACGATATTCCCTACGTGATTGTCGGGGGAGTTTCATTCTACCAGCGACGAGAAATTAAAGATGTTTTGGCTTACCTACGCATGCTCGTTTCCGATTCGGATTTTTTATCCTTTGCAAGGTCTATCAACCTCCCAAAACGAGGCATCGGACCAAGTACCCTTGCCAAACTTGCCCATATTGCCGAGACGACGACAACGCCCATTCTTACTTTATGTAAAAACCTGCCCTTGCAATTGAAGCTGACAAAAAGACAGCAAGAGGGTCTTTCTGGTTATTTATCAACGATTTCCACGTTGAGAGATAAACTTAACCTATCTATTGAAGACCTCATTATTTCAGCAATTGAAGATACTGGTTATTTGCAAGTCCTCAAAGAAGATCCTGAAAGCATGGAAGATCGCAAAGCTAACTTAGATGAGCTGATCACAAAAGGTATCGAATGGGGCAAAGACCGAGAAAACCCCACTTTACTTGCCTTTTTAGAAGAGCTTAGTCTAGCCAGCTCCGCAGATCAATCTTTTGATGGAGATGCGATCCAACTCATGACGCTGCATAATGGGAAAGGCCTCGAATTTCCAGTCACTTTTATCGTTGGCCTAGATGAAGGTTTGTTCCCTCATATCAATAGCCTTGATTCACCAGAGGATTTAGAAGAAGAGCGCCGTCTTTGTTATGTGGGAATGACAAGAGCAAAACAACATCTTTATCTTTCTGCAGCCAGGTACCGTTACATGTGGGGAACACCTCGGTACATGCAACCTAGTCGGTTTTTATCTGAAATATCGCGTGAATTCATCATTGACTATAGTGAAACATCGACTTTTGACGACGCATCATTCGTTGATGAAGATGAGCAACAAGGATACCCACCTGGAACGCTTGTTTCCCACAGAGATTTTGGCATGGGAACTGTTAAACACTCCTATGCCACATCGCATGGACTAACTTATGATGTCTTCTTCTCTAGTACTAGCACCACTCGCTCGCTTGTCGCAAAATTCGCCAAGCTAAAAAAATGCTAATATCTTGACATTGTTGCCAAATTTCTCTTAAAGTTTTTTATAAAAACCAGGGATCTCCATGCTCAGAAGTTTAATTTTGATTTGTTGTACCTTAGCTACCCTCTCAGCTACAGAAAGAAGAACGATCCAATTCCGCTTAGGAACTAGTTTACGAGAGTTTTTTGCTTTTAAGTTTCAAGCTGCATGCCAAAACAAACCCGAAGCGATTTATCAAAAGCCTTTCTTAAAACAGAGCGCTATCGATAAAAAATTCATTCAATTGCTCAATGAAAAATTCTCTTTATCAGAATCTCAATTGGAAAAAATAAAGCAAATTCCCGCTAAATACATATGGAACCCACATAATTGGAACTCATACGTTTGGGATCATTCAAAATCCTATTCAGACTATCATATGCTTATTAGTGAAATTGCGCAAAAAATCATCCCTCAAGCTCTAGAAGAATTACAGCTAAAGCCCCTTAATTGCCTACCGGTTATTCATTATAGATTAAGTGATGTTCCTTTTTGCCGAAATATGGCGCACCATCTTCAATATTATGCATTTTATGATGCGGCGTTAAATCGCTTACAGCGGCAAGGAGTCGATGTAAGTAAAATACTCATTTTATACTCATTTCGGCATATTACTTTTAATCATGGGCTCTCTAACAAAAAATTTGAAGATGTCAATCGTGAGTACTTGAACGATTTTATAAAATATCTACATAGCCGAGGTCACGAAGTTATTGTTCAATCAAATTCAACCCTTGAAGATTTTGCGACGATGGTTTTTGCTCCGGGTTTGATTGGCAGCGAAAGTGCTTTTTCTTTGTTTGCTGGTTTAGCTAACAAGGGCTGCTATATTTCTCCGCCATTGGGGAAAGAAATTGGAGATCATCACAAAACAGTAACCAACTGTCCATTTATATTACCTATGAAACCTCTTTTACATTGCCAAGTAAGTAATTACTATAATTTGAAGGATGTCTTTGAGAAGCTTCGCATAAATCCTTGCTCTTCATAAGAAATACCTTTTTTGTTATTTAAATAAATAAACAATCTTTTATTTTTATGACGCGAAATCAAAATATTTACAACAAACAGCAGCAGCGACTTGTCATGACGCTCGGAATGCGCCAAGCTATTGAAGTGCTGCAAATGCCCACATGCGAGCTCTCTGATTGGCTAAGTGATCAAATCAACCAAAATCCTCTGCTTGAGCCTAAAAGTAATAGCACATACATTCCAGAATACCCCCAAAATGAAGCAGCAGTCCAAGAAACACTGGATGATTTTTTAAAGAAAGAATTTATGATTCTTTTCTCATCACAAACTGAAAGAGCTATAGCTGAGAAAATATGCGGCTTTTTAGATCACAGAGGCTTTCTTACTTCTACCCATGAAGACATCGCAACATTTTGCGGGACGCATACCAAAACAATCGAATCGGTAGCCTATCTAATCAGTCAGTTAGATCCTCCAGGAATTGCTGCATTAAATGTTCAACATTCGCTTTTACTACAGCTTGAAAAGAAAAATAGTCAAAACAGTTTAGCGTACAGAATCATTCAAAACCACTGGGATTGGCTCATCCAATCGAAACACACAAAGCTATGCCAACACTACAAGATCAAACACCAAGAACTATTATCTTTGATCAACAATGAAATACGTCTATTAAATCCCTCTCCTGGATCGATTTTTCAGCCTAGCGAAAATCGAGCCATTACAATCGACTTAGAAATCTCGGATATAAATGGCCAGCTTTATCTTGAAGATGCTGATGCAGAATTACCCAAATTTGAGATTCAGAGCGGTTATCTCAAACAAGTTGCAGATGAACCGTTTGTCAGATCCTGGCTAGCGCGTGGCAAATGGCTAAACCGCATTATCTCAAGGCGCAATCAACTGCTGAAAAAAGTTGGTCACCTCATTATCAAGCACCAAAAGCAGTATTTACTCGGAGTATCAGCTTCTCCTTCATTTCTTTCTTTTGCAGATATGGCAGACGAGCTTGAAATCTCCTACACAACAGCTACCCGCATCCTAAAAAACAAATTCATTTCCACACCTCGCGGAATTTTACCTTTAGGTTTTTTTACAACGGGGGTCAAGCTCGATAAAGATCATCACATTGATTCGGTTTTCCAAGCTCTTTTGTCATGCGTGCAATCTGAAGATAAAAATGCACCACTTAGCGACCTGCATATTGCAGAACATCTCAGTAAAAACGGCATCGAAATTTCAAGACGTACCGTTGCTAAATATCGCGCTAAACTGAATATTCCATCAGTTTTTTCTAGAAAACAAATCTCTTCTTAACGTAACCTTGATCTATGAAATATTTGATTCTCATTTGCATAGTTTGCAAGTGTCTCTATGCAGATTTCTTTCCTTTCGAAGAGGGCTTTCCTCAGAAAACTATTCCGTCTAAATTAAAAAACCCAGAAAACTTCATTGCTGCATACGAAAACAACCACTTTGAAAAAACGCAACCTAGTGAAAACCCGCGCATTCCAAAAATCATTCATCACATTTGGCTAGGATCACCACTCCCAGAAACTTTTAAAAGATATGTAGATTCATGGAAAGAATATCACCCAGGTTGGGAGCATAAGCTTTGGACTGATGCAGATATTGGCTCTTTTCCACTCGTAACCGGCAATTTGATAAACAAAGCCCATAACTATGGCCAGAAATCAGATATACTGAGAATAGAGATTTTGTATAAATTTGGCGGCTTATATGTTGATACTGACTTTTTATGTTTAAAGCCGCATGATGTCATACACCACACTTGTGACTTCTATGCAGGAATGTTTGATAAAGATGTCTTGACGGGCATCATTGGTTCCTGTCCAGAACATCCCATCTTAGAAAACTACTTAAAATCGATGAAAAAATGTCGTTGTTTTGAAGCTAGAGCCGGCGAACAAGATATTAGAAAGGCTATTGATGTCTTGAAAGCTACCGGCCCTTATCTATTTACTGATCTGATTACTCAGCATCTTTCCAAAGATATTTCCGGCATCATTCTGTTCCCCAACATTTATTATTATCCCTTTCCAGGCAAATTGCGCCACGCATTTTGGTCAAAAGAAAATTTTGATGTCATAAAACAGTACCTATCAGAACATGCATTAGCAGTTCACCTTTGGGCAACCTCTTGGCATAACGTTCGAAGCCCACTACAAAAAACTCAAATATGTAAACAACCCCTATCCAAATCATTAAAGTTCGAAAAAGACAAGGAAAAATGACCCGAATGAAACTATTGCACGTATTCCTAGTCTTCGGTAAAGACCTTCCAATTTTAGCTCGGCTCTTTTTTGCATGTAAAAAAATAAATCAAAGTACAACATAGGATACTCTATGCTAAAAAACGAATTTAATATGTCTTTGTCGAAATTATTTCGCTATGTGATTACAAACGCATGTGAGCTGAAATACATTATAAAACAATCTGCTCTAGGAGTTTTCCTATTATCAGCAATCTTGTTTAATGTTGTTGAGGCTAAATTACTAAAAGGTCCTCAAAACTGCAAAAATGCTTTTCTCCTTAACAAACATCGCCTTTCTCCGAATAGTTTAAATCATTTTGCGTCATGGAAGTATTCACAGTTTGGCGAAGATGGAATTATTGAAGAGATTTTTCGCCGTTTGAATATCAATAAAGGGTTTTTTGTTGAATTTGGTGGTTGCGATGGAATTTACCTTTCTAATACTCGTAAACTTTACGAAAAGGGATGGGACGGTGCTTATATTGAGCAAGATATAAAATGGTTTAATAAACTTAGAAAAAATTATAAGACTGCCCCGAATATCTTATGTCTTCATAATTTTGTTCATTGGAATGAAAAATCTCCAAAAGGCATGACTTTTGATGCAATAAAGGCAAAGCATTTTCCCAACCGAGAAATTGACTTCTTGTCTATAGACATCGATGGATGCGATTATTATATCTTAAAAAGTTTAAAGTGCCGACCAAAAGTGATTTGTATCGAAAATAATTTATTTTGGCATCCTCTCTATGACAAAGAAGTTCCCCAAGGCATCGCGCAAAAAAATATTAACCAGCCTCTTCAAGTCGTAATTAATAAAGCAAAAGAAATGGGTTATGAACCTGTTTGCGCAACTATTAATTTGTTTTTAGTTAGACGCGATTTATATGAGCCTTTTCAAGCTGTGCCAAATGACACTCTCACAATTTGGAGAGATGCCTTCCGAACTTTTGGGCATAAACAATATACCCTTAACATGCGCAAGACTCATTCGTACTTTATGGATTACGAAGGCCAAGCCCTAAATGATAGACATCCCTTAACTTTAGATTATTGAGAATTATTATTTTAATGTATCATTCAATAAGAAAAAAACAGCAATACTTTTCCCCAAAGTTTCGACACCGCTTTTGGAAAAATCAGAAATTTAATGTGTTAAAACCATTTCTTCCTGATTATGCTTTTGCAGTACATTTATGGGCATCTTCATGGGTAAAATAATGGCACAATGTTTTGTGTTACTACTACTTCTATCAAATTTATATGCCGATAAGCACGATGACGAGTTAAATTTAGTCAAAAAATATCTAAAAAAAGATCCTATCATTCTGGAAGCAGGTGCTCATGATGGAACAGATTCGGTTAAAATGATCAAAAAATGGCCTAAAGCCACTATTCATGCTTTTGAACCGCGCCCTGACGTTTATCGAATATTATGCAAAAGAACCAAAAAGTATAAAAAGGTTCATACTTACCAGCTTGCATTGGGAGAGCGAAGTTGTCGCCAAACGCTTTATCTAAGCTCCTCGACTCAACCTAATCAAATATGTGATGCTCAAAGTTCTTTATTTCCTCCAGATAAGACAAATTGGCCTAAAGAACTGGATGAAAAAATTCAATTCGATCAAGGCATACAAGTCAAAGTAAGATCATTAGATGATTGGGCACGCAATAATCGCATTAGTCAAATAGATTTTCTCTGGTTAGATTTGCAGGGGAACGAATTTCAAGTTTTAAATGCATCCCCTTATGCCATGTCACGCGTTTCGGTAATCAAAACAGAGGTTTCAGAAAAACCTCTGTACAAAGGAACTCTGCCATATGCTCAATATAAAAAATGGCTTCAAGAGAAGGGCTTTGTTTGTATTCAAGACTGTAATGAGTTCCATGGTGATGCGATTTTTGTCAGAAAAACCTTAGTGCATCATTGATACTTTGCAGGCGTCATAAAAAAGACCTAATCGTCGCGTATCAGAATGCTGTGACCAGGATTTAAGAAGTGATTTCGGGTTTTTAAAGTCTAAATTGTCAAGCTCTTGAATAATATCGGCCCTTGAATAAATCACCATATTAAATGGCTCTGCAATTTTTGCCGGTTCGATTTCGATGATGTGAATACGGTTACTCACACTGTTTGAATTTGGGGCAATCGAGATCGCTTGGTTATCTAAAAAAAATGCAAAAGCTTTTGTTTGCGATAGCGCATTAGTACAATCCTGTAAGTAGATTGGGTCTTTAATCAACATGCGATCGGTAGCTAAGACAATGTATGCATTTTGGTTAGAAGTATCTTTTAACAGGCTCATTAGCATCGGTTTAAATTCACTTGATAATGCATCTTGCTCTCTGAAAATGACTTTTGGATACCGTTTTTTTAAGTCTTCATAAGCTTGCTTGTGAGCAGATGCTGTATCGTACATGACATGGATCTGATCAACTCCTCGAACATACCTGTAAACAGACTCAAGCGATACTCCTAACTGAAAAGGTTGGTTCGTTGAGAATAAAATCATGTCTGCCTTAGTGTTTGCGCTGATAGGTATCTCTCCTGCTCTTGCAAGGTGACTTTGCGTATGGATGCTTTTTGTTAATTCATCTAGACGCAGTCCCATCTGCATACGTGTAGATGCGTTGTGCATCTTTAAACGATTTTGAATGTATAAAGTATCAGGAATATATCGAATGTGCCATTTTGCTAAATTAATCATCGGCATAAATAACTCATGTTCGTCCAAATTTTCATCAAAATTCATATTTTGCATCATGTGAACGTAAAACGTACGCATGCCTGATTCCATCCAAGGCGTTCGATAGGGTTTACGGATGTGCGCTTTTATATTTTGAGGATTCAAAGGTTTTTTTCGATAAGACGGATACTCTAAGCTCGCTGGATAGGTTAGCCAAACTTCGGGATCGGAATAGGCTTCGTTTATAGCCGTTAAGGCTCCCTGGTGCGCTAACCAATCAGACGGATTGAGTAAGACGGCTATTTCGTCGCTCTCGCAGTCTTTCAATACCTCTTTCAGTATTTTGCCGAAGGGCTGCTGCTGCTGATGTCTAATGATGGTGATGTTTTTTCTGAAGGCATGCTTTTTAAATAGATATGTTTGAACTCCTTGAAACGACCCATCTTGAACATGGTTATCTACTAAAACTATGCGATAACGTTCATAATCTTGCGATAAGATAGAACTTAGAGCTTTAATTGCAAAATCAGCGCGATCGTTTGCAACGATAACAAATACAAATCTATGATCAATTTGTTCTCGTAAAACGACTGGTGCTGGTGTAGATACATAACTTTCCCTTGCTGATTTTAATACGTGATATTCTTTAAATATAAACGCTGGTAAAACAAGCATTAGGAAAAAGAGCAAAACTTTACGCAAGTCGTATTTCATCTTAAATTTTTTATGACATAAGTTGCATCAATTTGCAAATACGTAAATTATCTTTTCCGTGCATTCTAAGATATGCCAAAATATTTTTTTTTGACATTTTTGCGAATAATCCAATCTCTTTATCGGTAAGAAACAAGGCTTTATCAAAGGATCCCAGCTTGTCTATAACTTTCAGCAATTTTTTTCGATCATACAACAGTCGTATGCCCTGAGTGAATATAAACCCAATAGGTAATATAACTAGATATAGATGTATTATTGGCAGAAAGGAGCAAACCAAAAAAATCCATACAGCTATTTGATTACGGAAAAGCGGACCAAAAATTTTACGCCATCTTTTTGAAGACGTATAATAAGCCAAGAGCTCTTCAAATCTTGATTCATCAAATGCTAAACGCTGAGCATGCACTTTTTCATGATTAAAGACTTCTTGATTCCAAGTTTTTAGCTGTATTAGAGGCACGCGCGTGTCATTTTCATCTTCGTAAATCCATAATGCCCCAGCCTCCCAAAGCTTGAGACCTTTTTTTCCAATATATACAGGAAACCCATCAATATCTTGAATCGTACGGTCTGGATATTTTTGCTTAAATTTGTCAAAAGCCTGTGAAAGAGTTGTTTGGCGTTTTTGAAATTGTTCTAGATTTTCGGTTGGACCAGGTATCATTAGCCTAGATCCCTATAGTTTTTTGTTGATTCAACGTGTACGCTTTATATTTATCTATATCTTTTATTTTTAATCCTTTAATTGTTGATTCTACACCTATTTTTGACCACGCTTTTGGTTCTTTAAATCTTTCTTGCCACTGAATTTTTTTTCCAAGCAATAGGATATTCCAGGGCAGACAAGCAGCTTGCTGTTTCCATGAATATGTTGATATTAAGTGAGTGAGCTCTTCAGTGCTTGGGTAGCAGCCATTGATTAATTTGTACCCATATAGGGATAACCCTGGCGCTAAAGGTTGAGCCTGTTTTGAGTTCTTGATTAATGCGTAATGATAAGAGACCATTAACGGGATGCTAATTTTACATGCCTTATCCCAAACTGGCCAAAAATTTTTGGGTTCCGAGCGTTTTAGTAAAATTAAAAAATGTCCCTCGTTGTGAGAAACAATTTGTGCATGATTTTTAAATAAAAAATCACTGAGTAGGTCATACAAATCAACGGGCATTTCAATCATTAAGTGGTCGGTAAGTTGCAAAAGACTTTGGATCATTTTTTGCTTATAGAAGCAGCTGCCAAAAAAGTACGTGATATCAACATGTTCATGAGCACTCATGGCATCAGATCTGTCTAAAGTCAAATCATCTAAGTAAATAATTCTGTTTGTCTGGCTTGTTTGAGCACTGCTTGTCATTTTTGTAATAAAAATAGATGCTGGAAAATGCGTGCATACCTCCTCGATCTGATCTTCATCTAAGCCTGATAGCCCTAAAACTGTTACAGGCCTTTTATAAGACTGAATCAGTTCAGTTAAAGCGCATACATCTGCTTGTAAAGTCCCTGCAACAAGTACAATGACGCTCAGCAAAATTGTTTTCATTTATCTTTTTATTCTCACTACATTAAGAAATAATTTCCCTGTGACTAGGAGCTGAGCAAGAGCTAAACCCGAAAGGCACAGCAGGATTATCGTATACAAACTCCGGTTTTTTTTAATCAGTTTATTTATTTTATGGCTCAAATGCTGTTCAATAGTTGCTTTAGTACTCTCAACCGTGTGCATTTGGTAATGATGGCCGTATAGGCCTTTTTTTGCTCCAATGGTGGTAAAATATAGCGGAGGTAAAGCAACCGATTGAGCCGTGATATTCTGAAAATCCATAACGGCTTCTGAAAAAGGCAATAAAGAACGGTATTTCAGTCGATAAAAATCTGGTTCTTTTCCTTGGCCCTGAAATAGTTGGGTATAAGTCATCCAGTTTTTTTTCAATCTTCGAATGGTATTATCAATAATGGGATGCTGAGAAGTGCTGCCGATGACGTGCTTACCTGCATTTATGCAACTGCTTAAGCAGGACGTGGGGCAAAAATCAATCGGGCAAAAAAAATCGCATTTGGATATGAGCGGATCGATTGCCTGAAAACACTCTACATCACAATCGACATAGGCCCCGCCAAATTGTTTTAACAATACATATGAAGCAATGGTTGCTCGTTCACTGTAATTGAGCGTTTGTAAAAAGCAACTTTCTAAATCCAGGCATTGCTGACTCTGAAAAAAACGATGTTCAAGTTTAGGGTGAAAAGACTCGATGGGACGATCGGTCCATAAATAAATTTGCCAATCTGGGTGCTTATCTATCCATGAAAGAATGTTCTCTTGATATAGTTTAGGAGGCTGATATGGTCCAAGCCAAATAAAATGCAGTTTTTTTGGAATAAGATTGAGCTCGTTTTCATCCTTTAATTGGTTGAATAAGTGCTCGAAATTGTGATAGTTATCAAAATCTTCTTGTGTTAGATTTTTTACGAGCAGAGGATGCTTGTCACCGAATCCACCTTGGAAATCTATCCCAATTGCCAGCGAATGAATTAGAAATACGAGCAGTGCTAGCAGCTTAATCATATGCGGTTTCTCTTTTTGCTGATCAACAGGAGTTGTATTAAAAATAAAACAGCAATAACTATCAAAAGTAATTTAAATTTTTGAAAAAAAACGCCGCATTTAATGTTTGCGTATTTCAATGTATACATGTCTTTATTCATGACTTTTTCTTTATTATTAAAGGCCCAGGTCGTCGCGAATAAATGTATGGCGTATCCACCTGGCATGGAATCTTTACTGTAAAAGTAAAAAGCTGGAAAAGCGATATTTATACCAGGCGCTGATTGAATTTTGGATAATATTGCGTAGGTCAATGGCATATAGCTGCGTTGCATGACAAGATCATACTGTTCAATACGATCGCGGGTAAAAGCCATAGGATGATGATTCCAAACGTTCTCAATTTCACTAAATACTTCTTGGATAATGCCGTGGTTTGGAATGGCTCCTATAAAAGCATTACTCGGAGTAATCGTATAGCCTTGAACTAAATGGTGTGGGAGTTCTAGCCCTACAATAAAATCATAGTTTTTTGCGAGATCATCAATAGTCGCTGCACATTCAACGTCATGGTCAATATAAAACCCTCCTTCTTTGGCTAGAATTTCATAACGTAAATAATCAGATCTTTCTGCCCAATTCAACGTGCCGTCATAATAGTGTTTTAATTTTGTCCACGAAAAATCATCCACATACCGCACTTCCATTTTCTTGCATGGAATCTGGCGTTTCCGATCCGTCCAAAATATCACTTTCCAGTCGGGATGGTGTGCTATCCAACTACGCACATGCTGAACGGATGTGGCGGGAAAATTCCTTGGTCCAAGCCAAATGAAGTGCATCACCTTCGGAATCTTATAGGCATCTTGATTACTGAACTGCAATTCGTTAAATTTGTAGTAGATAGGCTCTAGTAAATCCAGCAATTGCTGATCTTTAAGGGTAATATCCTTTTTCCAATACTTAGTATTTACCCCTTCCAAATCCAAAAAGGAATCATGTAAACTGTAATATTTATTTTTAGTCTTGCGCTCAGAGCTCTTGCACCCTGTAAGGCAGCAAATAACTAGCAATAGAAGCTTAAATCGATTGCTGCTTAAATTCTGGGAGAACGTTAACATGCGGAGAATTGTTGACCATGTGCTGTATAACATCGATGTCCATTCTATACCCTTTGATGAATTTCGTTAAGAGGTCTTTTACAGAGTAAATTCCAAAATTTTTATTTTTAAAAGTTGTCACAACATTCATCGGGATATTGATTGTTTTCGATAGCTCATAGCAAAGCCCAATTTTTGATTTATCGGCACGTTTAGACCATTTACCTTCCATATAACTTGGATTCGTAAAAGAGACTTGTTCTATTGCATTTTTAATATCACTCTTGCGGTAAACAGTCATATCAAGTGTATTAGGGTAGCCCCATTCAGCGCCACCGCGTGAAAATTGCCATGCGTAAACACCAGGCTCGACAGCCATCATTTTGGGAGGAGGGTCTTTTTTCCCTGCCATGTAGCTACGGTTGATATTTTTTCCCATCCTTAAATAAAAGCCATAAGCTAGCGTTTGATTCATCAGACGAGTTGTCTGCGCAAAATCTATGCTGTCTTTAATTATAATATCATCGACTGCAAAAGCCACAAATTTGGCTTTGCTGTTAAATATAGCATCTCGTGTAAGCTTTTGGAAATCTCCCGGTGGACACAGCTGTTTTTTCCAGTTCACTTTTGGAAAAGCTTGCGTGACTTGAGCATAGCCTTCTTCATATTCTGGACTTGACGCGCGATAAATAGCTGTGATCTGATTACAATTGGTCGCGTTTTTGTATAATGACTCAATATAGGCATAGAGCTGCATGGGCCTGTTGTATGAAAAAACGACAATATCAACTTGATTGTTTTCGTTATCTAACGGAAGAGTTGGGTCAACTGTAAGCGGTAAGTAAGGTTTGAGCTTTCTTGTATATCGGTCAATAGTCCCTTGCATTTCTCGACTCGCTCGGTGATCGCTAATGGGGTTAATGCAATTATATACATACAATTTTTCCTTCATGTAGCGAATGTGTCCTTCAGCCATTTCTAGCATGGGAAACATCATGGCCAGATCGTATGTTGTAGGTACAAAGTCACCTTCATAAGTTAAATCTTGCAATTTGATCCGTTTAAACAATCCTGCATAAAACGAGCGCAAATGTGAGACAACATAAGGATAATTACGAATACCTCGTTTCTTGATAACATCAGGGCCCATTGGCCGTGAGATTCCTCCTTTGCCATCTGGATGTCTTGTATGATTACTATAGGCAAGCCAAACGTTTGGGTCTTGATAATAGGAATTTACAACCTCTAACACATTATCATGAGGAAGCCAGTCATCCCCATCTAATGTAATAACAATTTCTTCATTGCGACACGAGTGAATTGCGTGCCATAAGTTCGCCATCGCTTTAAGTCTTCTTTCATTACGTACGAGTTTAACTTTATGGCCATTGGAATGTCCTTTGATATATTCTTCGACAGCATCACCCGTTCCATCAGGTGAGAAATCGTCGGTATAAATAATACGGTAATTGGGATAATTTTGATTAAGGACTGACTCTAGATTTTTTTCGTAAAACTTACGGTTATTGTAAGAGCAGATGACTACAGCTATGGGTTTTTTTGCTTCTATTCCCATCACTGCAAAGCAGTTGACAAAACAAAGTAACATTAGTAATTTTCTCAAACATCTCATACCAACAACCTCCAAAAATTAGAGGCCAGGATGGCTCAGATATTTTTATTTTGCAACTTTTTTCACACAAAATACTCCTAGAAAGCAAAGAACGAAACAACTTAAGCCGCAAATATAAAGGACCGTTCTGCGGTGTTTTTTCTGCTGCGCGAAGAAGTTGGAAAGCTTTTGACCCAGAATGTTGTCATATGTTGCTTTTTGAGACACCCATGACTTGAGTTCTAGATGCGTCCCAAGTATTCCTTCGCTTGAAAAATAGGCAGCTGGTAAAATTAGGTCGTATTTTCCAGCTTTTGCTATACAGGCTTTGGTAAGCGAAGAATAAGTGTGATAAGCCGATCGATAGCTCTCTGATTCTAGATCTTTTTCCTTAAAGTTTTCATTTCTATCAATAAGCTCATCGATTGCAGAATTGCAAATAACAACGGAAAATTTGCACGAGAGCCGACGCCCCTAAAAACTGTTTTTTGAATTTACTTACCTGAACTCTTTCGTTTATATCATTCATCTTCAGGCATCTTAGCAATCAAAACGAAAGAGTTCAGGTTACTTGGGTATGCCTGTGCTTTTTTTCATGAATACAACCACTCCTAATGCGCACAAAATGAGACAAGAAAATCCACCAGTGTAAAGGAGTGCTTGATGGGTTTTTTTCTGATGTTTTAGAAAACTTAATATCTTGCTTTCAATGACCTCCTCTAAAGCCTCGTCCTTAAAGGTCCAAGATTTTAATTCTAAATGCCTCCCGAAAGTCCCTGTTTTAGAAAAATATCCTGAGGGCAAAATCAAATCGAGATTACAAGCTTTGGTGAGGCAGGCCTCTGTGAATGGAATATACGTATGGTAAGCTGAGCGATAGACATATGATTCCTGATCATCGCCATTAAAACTATCTTCAACCTCGCCCCAACCTTTAAGCATTGTCTTCCACGTTTGATCAATAATAGGATGATGCGGCTTCGAGCCAATAAAAAAAGGCATTGCTTGGACAGAGCTGCTTAAAATGGGCTGTTCTTGAATTGATATAGATGTGACAAAATTGACCTTTGAAATGAGTTCATTAATCGAGGTTTTACATTGCACATCACCATCGAGGTATACACCTCCAAATTCTCTGAGGGCAAGCATCCTTACAATAAGACTTTGATCCGCTCTGTTGTCTATTTTAGTAAAAAAAGAAGGCATCATTTTTGCTAAAGTTTGGATAGATTTTCTCTGCAACCGTTTATCTGGTGAAGGGTGAGGGAAATCTACCCACAAATAGGCCTTCCAGTCACTGTGTTGCTTGATCCATGAACGTATGCAGTGGCACATTTCTTTGGGCAACGAACGCTCTCCAAGCCAAATAAAATGGAAAATTTTCGGAATTGTATCAACGGTTTTGCTGTTATCCAGGTATTTGATATTAGTCTCATAGTTTTTTTTAAACACATCATAATGCGCATAATCTTCTTTCGTCTCGATCATATTTGAATTTTCACATAGCTGATCAAAGCTTAAGTTGCTTGAAGATGGATAGATAAGCGCCATGGGCAGCATGAAAAACAATAATAATTTAACGATTTGCATATTTTCTCTTCAGTATAAAAATAATTCCAACCACAAGAATTAATTGAATTCCTGCAAAGACATTGCATAACAAATTCGCATCCATATTCCGCTTACTTTGTTTAGTGATTTCATTGATTAATCTTTGCTGAGCTCGGCAGGTATCTTTCGCTTTCCAAGCCGTTGCATAAAAATGGTGCGAATAGAATGACGGCAAATATTTACAGGCGAAAAAATAACTTGCTGGAAACACAATGTCTTTATTTCCTTCTGTATTGAGATAATCCATGATAGATCGTGTTAATGCGATATAACTCCTCTCCATGACAAGAGTTGGCTCATGCGATATCGTCTTTAGCCGTCCTGAACTTTCTACTTCTTGCCAATTTTTTTCAACGTAGTCTAAACAACCCTTTAAAATAGGGTGTTTTGCCTTTGTTCCAATCAGTCCATTGCCCACAGTGACAGCCATGTCAATAACCGGAGGGTGAGGGCTTTCCGTACACCCATAAAAGTCATAGGCGCAGTTGAGCTTATCAAATACTTGCAAAGCATTCGCATCGTGATCAATATACACGCCACCTTCTCTATATAGAATTTCGTAGCGCAGATAGTCAGCCTTTTCTCCCCAATTTGTCGCTTGATGATAGTATTTTTTTAGTCTTGAAAAATCTGCATCTTGAACAAGACGCACTTTAAAACCTGCACAAGGAGGCAAGCGCTTTCGATCCGTCCAAAATTTGAATTCCCAATCGGGATGTTTTGCTACCCATGTCCGCATATTTTCAACCGATGCCTGGGGAAATGGTCTTGGGCCAAGCCAGATACAATGGACCACTTTGGGAATTTTATAGTTCCCTTCTTGTGCGTATTGAGCTGCATGGTTCTTTTGGTAAACGGCTTTTAAAGCATTTAAAATCTGATGATCTTTATCGGAGCTAACATACTTCCAGTAAGGCGTATTTTTTCCAACAAGCTCGTTAAATTCTGAGTCTAGGGTCAGTTTCAGAGTGCTGTCTTTATTTTTGACACATCCTGAAAGCCCAAAGATCAACGCTAATAGGGCTATAAGGTACATTGGCACGAATTTCAGAGCTGATTTGTTTTTGCAGTTCAACATCTCGATATTGATCGTTAATGGGGTTGCTTTGGTTTTAAATATAAAGCATCTGAGGAATAAATAGCACATGTCCTTTTACCATCTCTATCATAGGAAGCATAGAAGCTAAATCGCTGCACATTGGAACAAATTGCCCCTATATTTTTTTCACATAATTTTTCGTTGGTATCGGATAAAACAACCGCAGTAATTGGCCTGTATTCAGATATTGGTTGAATCGCTCACTGAAAAATACCTACTTTAGAGGGTTTGCTACATCCAAAGCAGATGAGCAATAAACTAAGACTGAAACCTCTTAAAATACGGCCATAATTCCGAGAAATGTTTTTTAAATAAGACATCTAATTTTTTTAAATCTGCCTGATCCGTTTGTAAACTATGAAATTTTGGTTTTCCAAATGAACGCGTCCCTGGAAGGGATGGGGTTGTGTTATAGAATGTGAAACATCTTTCCTTATGCGTCTCTAATTCGTCAATAAATTCATCGATATTTGCTTCATCACCTGTAAAATTTAAAATGCTTTGAAGTGTTTCTTTTGGACTTAAAATTAAATCTTCATAGTAAATAAGCAGTCTTCTTTCAGGTGGGAAGGTTTGGAAATAGCTTAAATTTCGAATGAGCTTATAAAAATCACCTTCCCCTTTGCTTGCCCTATGGACAAGCCTCAATGCTTTCTCTGCCGTATCTACTCTCCGAAATAAACTCTCTTTAAAGTTTCTAAGCACAATCAGTAGTTTGCCATTTTGATGCTTTCTAAAATCTTCGTGAACGTGGGTTAAAAACTCCGGCCTATGTGTATGGTAGAATGCCGCCTTTTTTTGATCGGGAGAAAGTTGAAGCATAGAGCTATTCCAGTCCCACATCTTTTCATTTAGAACATAAGCCGGACGGTATGTAAGCTGACAGACACAATAGGTGAGCCACTGAGTACCAGAATGGGGATAGGTAAGTAAAGCAACAGGTGCTTGCGGTTGCCCCGGCTCTGCAAAAACCCCGCATACTAAAAGCACCGCAATTGACAAGCATTTTTTTAACATCGAAAGCTCCTTTCCTAAAAGGCACGCAACTATAATGGTTTTTCGATTGACAGTCAATCCTAGATGGAAATCAATAACCAACTAATTATTAATGTCTTAATATAATGTGTGATCGATAAAATTTTTTCATTTCTTGTTTTTAATTTGCTAAGTTAACTATGATCGATAGATCGGTATAGTCTTTTTTTAGGCTTTCAAATAGAAGGAAGATATGGCCAAGTCATTGATTATTGTTGAGTCCCCTACTAAAATCAAGACTCTGAGGAAATTTTTGCCAAAGAATTTTCGGTTTGAGTCTTCGGTTGGCCATATTCGCGATTTGCCGCAAAAAGGCTTTGGCATTGACATCGAAAATGATTTTAACCCTGTCTACCAAACGCTTCCCGAAAAAAAAGACGTCATCGCTAAGCTTAAAAAAGAAGCAGCTGCAGCAGATATCGTGTACTTAGCGCCCGATCCCGACCGTGAAGGAGAAGCTATTGCTTGGCACATCGCTGCAATCCTGCCAAAAAAGACAGAGATCAAACGCATTACTTTTAACGAGATCACTCGCGATGCCGTGCAAGAAGCAATCGAACATCCAAGACCTATTGATCAGCATCTGGTAGACGCGCAACAAGCAAGACGCCTGCTCGACCGTATCGTCGGATATAAAATTTCACCACTTTTACAAAGACGTGTGCAAAAAGGCAAAGATGGCTTTTTATCAGCAGGGCGCGTGCAGTCTGTAGCACTTAAACTCGTCGTCGATCGAGAAAAGGAAATTGACGCTTTTATTCCCGTTGAATACTGGAATTTGGGAGCTACTTTGCAAGATGGTAGTAAGCCATTTTACGCAGGTCTCCATACAGTAGACGGAAAAAGAATTGAAAAAGAGCCGAAAAAAGGCTGCATTACAATACCAAATGAGCAGTCTGCAAAAGAAATTGCTGAAAAACTAAAAAGTGCTAGCTACAAAACAGGTGCAGTCGAAAAGAAAGAGAAAAAACGGCATCCAGTTCCCCCATTTATCACCTCGACCCTGCAGCAAGAAGCAAGCCGCCACTACGGATTTCCTGCATCGCGCACTATGTCGATTGCACAAAGCCTCTATGAGGGTGTCGATTTAGGAAGCGAGGGTACAGAAGGTTTGATCACTTATATGCGTACTGACTCTGTGCGCGTTGCAAACGAAGCCATCACACATGGGCGAGGGTTTATTGAAAAAACATACGGCAAAGAATATTTGCCCGAAAAACCCAAGCAGTACGCCTCCAAAAAAGGAGCGCAAGATGCGCACGAAGCGATACGTCCAACTAATTTAGCGCATCCACCAGAGCAAATTAAGAAATTTTTAAACGTTGATCAGTTCAAAATTTACAGCTTGATTTGGAAACGTTTCCTCGCATCGCAAATGACTTCTGCCATTTATGATACGGTTGCAGCTCTAATTGAAACAAATGCGAATGTCGAATTAAAAGTTACCGGGTCTACGCTCAAGTTTAATGGCTTTTTAGCCGCTTATCAAGAAAAGAGCGACTCCGAAGAGACCGAAGAAAAGGAAAATCTACTGCCACCTTTAAAAGAAGGCCAAGATTTAAAACTTGTCGAAGTGAAATCTGAACAAGCTTTTACAAAACCTCCAGCACGTTTTAGTGAAGCTTCCCTTGTTAAAGAGCTTGAAAAATCTGGTATTGGCCGTCCGTCTACCTACGCTACGATCATGAATAAAATCCAAAGCCGCTCTTATACTACAAAAGAGAAGCTCTATTTGAAGCCGACTGAACTTGGGAAAGTGATTGTAGCGCTTTTGGACACAAGTTTTGGCATGATCATGGATGTTAACTTTACAGCGTCTATGGAAAAAGACCTCGATGGGATTGCTGAAGGCGATAGAGAGTGGAAAGCTTTTGTTCGAGAATTTTGGGATAAGTTTAATCCTCTCTTGGAAACAGCAGAAAAAGAAGCTCATGTTCCAAAGCAAGACACCGATATCGATTGCCCAGAATGCGGTTCTAAATTGCAAAAGATTTGGGCAAAAAGCAAGTATTTTTACGGATGTTCGCGTTACCCAGATTGTGGCTTTACAGCTCCACTAGAAGGCTTGAACTTTAATAAAGAAGATTACGCTAAGGATTTCGATTGGGATCAACCTTGCCCTAAATGCAGTGAAAAAATGCAAGTTCGCCATGGCCGCTATGGCCCTTTCTTGGGATGCACGAAATATCCTGACTGCAAGGGCATTGTCAATATTCAAAAAGAAGGCGAATTGCCACCTGAAGACCTGCCTAATTGCCCAGCTATTGGTTGCACCGGCAAGCTTACTCAGCGCAAGTCACGTTACGGAAAAACTTTCTTCTCATGCACTGAATACCCCGATTGTGATGTGATCGGAAATGAAGTGGATCAGGTTTTAGAAAAGTATAAAGAGCATCCGAAAACAGCTTATGTAAAAAAAGCTCGTAAACCAGGAGCCAAGCGCACTGGCGGAGGCCCAAAATACAAGCTTTCCAAAGACCTCGCTGCAATCATCGGTAAAAAAGACATGACACGTGGTGAAGTCACAAAAGCTCTCTGGGTTTACATCAAAGAGAATAATCTTCAAGACCCCAAAAACAAACGACGTATTATCCCGGATGAAAAGCTTAAAAAAATCTTTGCTGAGCCGATCGACATGATGCAGCTGGCGGGTACACTCAAAGACCATCTTTCAAAATAGTCTCAACTATCTTTTCGCTTTAACAGATGTAAAGCCGTTTTACATCTGCGTTGGTAGATTAGAAGTTGAGTTGGATTTTGCCGACGAAGCCTTGCATGCCAAGTGTTGAAGTATTGATCACGGTATGGCGGGGTGTAATGGTTGATGTAGTGTTCGTTGGGTTGCTATAACGCATCTCTTCTACGTTGAACCACGCGTTGACTTCATAACCTGCAAAGATGAGAATTCCAACATCATTCCACATTTTGCCCCATTGCGGCCCCATCTGCATTTGCAGGTGAGTGGCAATGCGCTGATCATCGTATTTAGCATTTTCGATGGTGGCCGGTGGTAGGTTGCTGCCAGCATTGTTAGTGTCTGCTTCAAAGGTGTTTTTGTAGTAGCCAATGAGCGCCGCCAGAGAGGATTTGCCAAATAGGCTAAAGCCTGAGCCTATATACCAATCTAGATCGATTCCAACACGCATACCACCACCATGGAATTCCCATTTGTCACGGTTATGCGTTTCATTTGACGGACTTCCAACACCGTTGTACTTAACATCCATTTCACGATCCATCCAAGTCCCTGTCAGTCCCATGGTGGGACGAACGATGAGTTGTTTGGTGGGAAGAAAGCTTCTAGCTAGCATTAGATCAAAAACGTTGTAAAATAGATCAACTTTGCTTCTTGCTGAATCGGTTGCTTGCGTTGAGACATTGTCTTTGGTCGGCATGAGTACGCGAGTTGGATCTGATGGTCTACTAAAGCTGTCTGTGCCATCAATATTGATGTAGGTATATTGCAAGGCTAGTTCCCAAAAATCAGGTCTAAACCGATGCCCAACCTCGACTCTAAATCCAGGATCCCAACCAAATTTTGCTTCTTCAACCTCTCCTGTTTGACCAAGCGGTGTAGATGACACAGGAAAGTTCGGAATGACAAAATCTAACGTTCCAGCTTCTGCTGTCCAAACAAGAATTTCACCACGAATCCAGCTAGTGGACTCTTCAACATTTGGCCTATAGCATACAATGGGCGGAAGCGGTTGTGGGCAGCAGCAAGCCTGCATCGATTCGGGATAACTCATCTGATTTTGATTATTTGAAGAGTATTGCAAGCTACGTTCATTTTGGAAATTTTCTCTCATCTGCTCATGCTGTGCTTGAGCAATGATTATTTGCTCTTGCATAGTGAGCAGTTGATCTTGATGATTCTCTTTTGCTCTAGCAAGATCTAACATGAGATCTGACTTTTCTTGATTTGCTAAGGAAAGCTGCGCTTGCAATTGGTTGACTTGATCACTAAATTTATTTTGCTCTTCGCTAATCTGGCGCTTCAGCCCTTCTGCGTCATTTTTGGCATTGTAAAGCCAGGCAGTAAAGTTTTTTAATTGTTTTGCATTAAGCGTTTTAGCTTCGGCTAATTCATTTTTTAATCCGTTCATTTTGGTGTGAGCGTTTTTCAGCTCGATCTCTAGACTATCGATTTGAGTCGTATTGCCTTTGCGTGCAGCTAAAAGCTCATCTTTGACTTTTCCAGCTTCTAGACGTGAAGATGTTAATTGAGCTGTCAATTCAGCTATCTGTTCATGGCTATGTTGCTTAGCGCTGCTGAGCTCTACTTGGAGATTGGCTGATTTATGTTGGATTCGTTCAAGCTCTTGCTTGAGCGTCTGCACCCGGCTTAGGCTTTCTTTCCGCATGCCTTCGATTTCTTTTTCAAGCTCAGAGGTTTTGGATGTCGCCAAATTAAGTTCGCTTGTCAATTTTTCAACTTGTTCACGATTGGATTTTTGTGCGCGTAAAAGTGCTGATTTAAAACGTTTTGCATCTGTTTTTGCAGCTTCTAGGCGATCATTTAGGTGCGAGGTGTTTTCTTCGTTTGCTAATACCGACGTCCCGCCAAAAATCATACACAGCGCTAGTAGGTTACATCCAAATTTATTCATATCAAACCTAATTTATTTACTTTTCTAACTTCTAGTTAACAAATTAAGTCATTTATTCAAAGTTTATTTAATATCTTCTAGTAGTTCGAGCTCTCGAAAATAATTGAGCTCATCGCGTAATCTAGCGGCGTCTTCAAACCGCAACTCTTTGGCAGCTAATCGCATAAGCTTTTCATACTCTTTGATTTTAAGTGACACTTGTTTGGAGTTGAGTTTATCCATAACAGGTCTTTCTTGATCTGATGACACACCGGTAAAGGTTTCGATGAGATCTTCTGCCACTTCTCGCTTGATTGTTTTAGGTGTGATTCCATGTTTTTTATTGTAATCTTCCTGCACTTTGCGGCGGTTGCTGGTAATTTCAATGGCACGCTGAATAGAACCTGTCATTTTATCAGCATACATGATCACTCTGCCCTCACTGTTTCTTGCTGCACGGCCACAGGTCTGTACAAGGGCTGTCTCACTACGCAAAAAACCTTCTTTGTCGGCATCTAAAATAGCCACCAAGGCAACTTCTGGGATATCTAACCCTTCCCGAAGCAAGTTTATTCCCACCAAAACATCGAACTTTCCTTTTCTGAGATCTTTGATGATTTGAACCCTTTCAAGTGTCTCAATATCTGAGTGTAAGTATTTGGCTTTTACGCCGATCTCTTCGAGGTAGCGGCTTAGATCTTCGGCAAGTTTTTTTGTGAGTGTTGTCACAAGAACACGGTGATTTTTCTCGATGACTTGCCTGATTTCTTCTAAACAGTTATCCACTTGATCGCTAGCTGGCCGCACTTCAATTACAGGATCGATCAGTCCTGTCGGACGAATAATCTGCTGAACGATTTCTCCACCTGTCTCTTCAAGCTCAAACGGCCCTGGCGTTGCCGATACGTAGATCACTTGCCCAATGCGCTTGTAAAATTCTTCAAACTTTAGCGGGCGGTTGTCAAAAGCTGATGGAAGACGAAATCCAAATTCGATCAAGGCTTCTTTGCGAGCTCTATCACCATTATACATCGCCCGAACTTGCGGCAGAGATTGGTGAGATTCATCTACAAAGATGATAAAATCGTCTGGAAAGTAGTCGAGTAGACAGGGCGGGGGATCACCAGGCCCCCGCATGCTAAAGTGGCGTGAGTAGTTTTCAATGCCTTTGCAAAAGCCAATTTCTCTGATCATTTCCAAATCATATTTGGTTCTTTGCAAAATTCTTTGATGCTCAACGAGTTTGTTTTCTTTTTCAAAGGTGTCAGCGCGATCAGCAAGCTCTGCCTTGATCGTCTCTCTTGCTCTTAATTGCACATCTTCCGGTGTTACGTGATGAGATCCAGGAAAAATTGTGAGTTTTTCTTGCGTCTCAATTACTTTGCCAGTCAAAGGATCAATCCGGCTTATCCGCTCTAATTCATCTCCAAAAAATTCAATTCGATAAGCGATATCTACTTCGTACGCCGGCATAATTTCGACGATATCTCCACGTACACGAAATGATTTTCGTTCTAAATCGAAGTTTTTGCGATCGTATTGCATTTTAACCAAATGCACGAGTACCTCATCGCGCCGATAGCTCTCTCCAACCGCTAAGTCGAGCTTCATTTGTACGTAGTATTCTGGCAATCCCAAGCCGTAGATACATGAAACGGAGGCAATGATGATAACGTCTTTCCGCTCAATTAACGAACGCGTAGCAGAAAGGCGCATTTTGTCGATGTTATCGTTGATCGACATGTCTTTTTCGATATAGGTATCTGTTCTGGCGATGTAAGCTTCTGGTTGGTAGTAGTCGTAATAGGACACAAAATATTCAACAGCGTTATTTGGAAAAAATGCTTTGAATTCCTGGTAAAGCTGCGCAGCTAAGGTTTTATTATGTGCTAGGACAAGTGTAGGCCTTTGAACATTTTGAATGACGTTTGCCATGGTAAATGTTTTACCAGATCCTGTCACTCCAAGTAGAACTTGTGCTCTTTTGTCTTCTTTCAGGCCTTTGCAAAGCGCACTAATCGCCTCGGGCTGATCACCTTTCGGTTTAAAATCAGATTTTAGACGAAACATGCCAGCCGAGCTGTTCTAAAATATCAATAATCACAACGCTTATCGCCACAAAAATGATGAAGATCATTAAAATTTTTGCTTTTATTGTTTGGTAAAATTTGGGCGTTTTGAGCTTCCATGCCATGACAGCAGGTAAAAATAAGAGCAGCACAGCTACAAAAGCCCCAGCGTATTCTAAAGCAAGAATAAAACCGCGTTTGTAGGTGAGGACAAAGAGCAAGGGCGGAATGAATGTGAGCCCAAGGGCAAGAAGTTTGCCTTCCCAGCTTTTTTTGATTTTTAAGCCGTCTATAAGAAAGTCTGATAGTGAGATCGCAAGACCCAAAAATGAAGTTGTAATGGCAAAAAAGGAGAAAAATTGCGCTGTCTTGGAAAGAAAGGAGCTTTTGATTGCATAGGATAAGGGGATGGTGGATGCCTCGCCAGCTTTGAGCGTTGCAAATAAACCATGTGACCCATCCAGCGGCACAACCCCTAAAACTAACGCCTGCCACACAACATAAAAGCAAAGCGGCAAGAGGCTTCCAATGATAATCACTCTTTTAAGCCGTTTGCGATTATGATTCATGTAGGTAGTTAGAGTGGGAATGATAACATGATAGCCAAAGGATGTAATCGCTAAGGGGACTCCCAGCACTAAGGGCTTCCAATCCATATGCAAAAGCAATTGCCCTTCAACGTGCGACGGAATAGTGAAAACAAGTAAAATATAAGACACGATTAGACCAAACATTAAAACGCGATTGACAACGTCGACACCTTCAGTGCCTAAGTAGATAAACCCACCAAAAATGAGCGGCAACATAAATGATCCAACCCAAGTAGGCGCCGAATGGCTTGTGATCGTCTGAATGGCGCTTAAAAAAACCGGTCCGCTTCCTGCAATATAGGCTGCAATAAGCGAATAAAGCAGTAGCAAATAAAATATCCAGCTAACGACTTTACCCCAAGTCCCAAGCGTACGCTCTGCCATTGAAATAAGATTCGGCTCGCCTTTAACACTTAGGTTAACATCGAGAAAGAAAAATGCTGAAATTAGCATGCAAGACCAACAGATAAAAAACAGCACCATAGAAGGGAAAAAACCCATAGCTGATGTCATCACAGGCAAAGCGAGCATAGCTGCGCCTATTGCTGTCCCACTGACAAGAAAAATTCCGCCCAAATAGTGATTAATTTTTAACATCATATATCTACGAAGAGGGAAAAAGCTTTAATCCCATCATTTGACTCATTTGATAAAATAAAATAAAGCAAGCAAACGCTGCGACAAAAATCAGAAGAGGTTTTCCTCCCCATACTTGATATCCCGCTTTGGTTTTTTTGCGACCCTTCCAAACCATCAATGCTGGAAATAACCCAAACAGAATCACAGCGCAGATGCCACCGGCGAAATTGATCGCTGCAAAAAAGATATTTGAATACAAAATAGCAAAACCAAGAGGTGGTATGAGCGTTAACCCGCAATACCAAAAATTTTCGATTTTTTCACTTTGAGGCTTTTTTCTTCCGCTTAAGCCATCTCTCCAAAAGTGAGACAGCCCAAGCGATTGAGCCAAAAATGAAGTTAAAATCGCAAAGAACGCGAGCGCACCCGAAAGCGATCCAATCACTGGCCTGTGCAAAAAGTCTTGAATAGCTTGCGCTGCGTCAATATCTTGCTGAAAGGCTGCAAATACAGTTTTTGGTGGCAAAATACCAAGGGCGACAACTTCCCAAATCAAATAAATGACAAGCGTTAGTAGCGATCCTCCGATAATGGCTTGCTTGATGCGCTTGACATCGCCGTCCAAGTAGGCGCTCAAGGACGGAATCATGTTGTGAAAGCCAAACGAAATGATCAAGATGGGCAATGCAATAAAGACCATTGAGGGCTCGCTGTATGTCAGATCGCTCACTTGAATGTACTGCAATCCCAAAAAAGTTAGGCCGATAAAGGCTGCAATTTTACCGAACATTAGCACACGGTTGACTAAGTCCACAGGACGTGTACCGAGATAAATTAACCACCCAAATAGCACAACGAAAAACAACGTTCCCACCCAATCGGGAATGACGCCATTAACAGCTTTTGCAAAATGATTACCACTAAGCACCATGTAAGCTACTAAGAGCGCATAAAATAAAAACAAGTAAAGCGCCCAGGCCATATAGCGACCAAATTTACCTAAGCTATGCTCGATCATCGAAAGTAAATTGACCGGTTTTTTAAACCAGCAGTTCACTTCCACAAGCAATAGGGCTGTTGTAGTCATGAAAAACCATGCTAAAAAAAACATAACCATCGTCGGGAAGAATCCAGCCATGCCGGTGAGAATAGGCAAGCCAAGCATGCCTGCTCCAATACAGCTACCTGTCAAAAGAAGCATCCCGCCAAAAACTTTACTTTTCATGTCGTTAATTTTGCCTTTTTTTCTACTGTGCGAATCTCTTGCCCCATTCGGCCAAGCTCGTAGCCTTCATAATCGACAAATTTGAAAAAACGCTCTAGTTGTGGAATGGTTTTTGAAACTTGCTTTGCCATCTCTTGGGCTACCCTGCGATACATCGGATGGCCCGCTGGCGATGAGCGCAGCTCACAGAGCCATTGCAAAGCGCGTAAATTGACATGGAAGTACCAGTGGATATTGTATCCCATAGGGACGATGTACTGAGCTTCTTCAGGTAAATCTGCTGCGATTTTTTCGTAAGTTACCTTGGCTCTATCCATTGCCTCTCGATAGTCGCTTTCCATATCCGTATCCTGTATCTCTTCAGGGACATAATAACCTAAATCACATGTGAGCACTTGTCGCTCTTGTGTCAGCATACGGTGGCGTTGCAGATCTCTGTAAATCCCAAAATCGGCCACAATCTCAAATGTGAAAAAAGCATGCTCTAAAGCTCTGGGCGATTTATGCCTGCGGTTTTGCCTGTTAGCACACGTCACTTCCAAAATACGTTCAATTTCATCATTAGATGCTTTATCCATGCACACGTTTAATTCTTCTAAACCACATTTTGCATAAGGAAAAAGCAGCGCAGCAGCAATTTTTTGTGGACTGTTTGGGTCACAATCAACAAGTTTAACAGCAGGCCCTTCCATGACATCTAAATCTTTTGCATACTCTTGGCTTACCCCTGCAAGTTCACCCACCATTTGGTCTTGAAACTCGCTAAATGTTTTTTGATACTTATGCCCAACTTCTGCTCTTCGAACAAACGAGGGGATGACTTTCGATAATTCCTCATATGCCTTTTTACCGACATCCTGTAATTCTGCGAGATTGTGAGTATTGAGTTTTTGGATCAACGTTTCAAAAAAGCGACCATTGCCATACATGCCTAAATTAGTCATCGTTGCAGTGGGTAATAATCCTCTTAAACAATCTAAAACTTTAGCTCTAAGCGCAGCTGTGTAAGCAACATTTGAAACATCATGTTCTCTGGGAAACTTCTTTTCCATATACTCGGTTAATGGAGGAATCAGTTTACTGTAAGTTTCAAAAAGGTGATTGCATGTCTCTATATACTCATCACGAAAAGCAGAAGTCATAATTACAGGTTCACGGTAGTAGAGGTACTCTCCGTTTACTTTTTGGTCAAAATAGATATACCTTGTCGATTTTTCTAGCGGTGATCCGCCAATACGGGCATCTTCGACAATCTTTGCAGCAATCATCGAGACATTCTCTACTGCTAAGTGGGCTCCGCCCAACTCACCAATCGAATCATCGCCATAGCCATCCAGAATCCGATCATAAAAATTTTGAGCTTTTTTGATCGCAACCACTTGCTCTTCTCCATCCCCATCAGCTTGCTCTCCGACAATCGCCGAAAATGCAGTCTCTTCATTCAAGACAAAATCCTTAAGCAAAAGAGAACGCAATCCCAAACTCGAGCGTGAATACCTGGAGAATAAAGCTCCCTTAATCACCTCTGGCAGGTTACGCAAACAAAAAATATTGCTAGACGTATTGGAAACATAACGCTCTAAAATCTTTAACTGTTGCTCGGTAAATTCTTCGTAATTTTCTTGCATAAATTGCCGCCCTTTTTACACAAGGGTCGCACATATTCCCTTGATGGATCAAGTAAAAAAATGGTAGAGTAGATTTCATGTTAAGACGACCAAGACGCAATCGCAAAAGCCCAGCTATCCGTAGCCTCATTCAGGAAACACGCCTTACCCCCGAAAACTTTGTTGCGCCGTTTTTAATCACTGAAGGCAGCGGGATCAATGAACCGATCTGTGGCATTGACGATATTGCCAAGAAAAGCGTTGATATCATCTTGAAAGACATTGAATATTTGCACTCTGAAAGCGTGCAAGCTATAGCGCTTTTTCCCTGCATTCACCCTGAGCAAAAAGATGAGCAGGGAAGTAATGCACTCGATGAAGATGGCCTAGTACCACGAGCTATCAGACAGATCAAAGCTGAATTTCCGTCTCTCTGTGTCTTTGCAGATGTTGCTCTTGATCCTTATACAACGCATGGCCATGACGGTTTAATCGATGAAAATGGATGTGTCATCAATGACGCCAGTGTGCGGGTGCTAGCGCAGCAAGCCCTTGTTTTAGCAGCAGCTGGTGTTGATGTTGTCGCACCGAGCGATATGATGGACGGAAGAGTGGGTGCTATTCGAGGAATGCTTGATCAAAATCAATTTACCGATGTTAGTATCTGCGCTTATACAGCTAAATATACATCTGCATTTTATGGTCCCTATCGGGACGCTCTTGGTTCCCACCCTCAGATTGGAGATAAAAAAACCTATCAATTAAATCCTGCAAATCGTCGGGAAGCTTTAATTGAAACTCAACTCGATCTGGGAGAAGGTGCAGACATGCTGCTTGTAAAGCCAGCACTTTCTTATCTCGACGTCATTGCAGCCATGCGTGGATCTGCTCCTGTACCCATCTGCGCTTTTCATGTTACAGGAGAATATGCCATGATCATGGCAGCTGCAAATAGCGGCATTTTAGATGCTGATGCAGCACTTTACGAAGTAACTCTTTCGATTAAACGCGCAGGTGCTGATATCGTCTTTACTTACGGAGCAAAAAGACTTATTGAAATTCTTAAGACAGATACTGCTCAGCGTAGAGCTGTTGCCCTCGTTTAACAATATCTGTCATCGCAATTTTGGACGGGCAAATAAAGCTCGGAAGCGCAAAATCCTCTGCGTCCACCTCAAGTAAACCCAGAGAAACGGCCTTTTCAAAATCTTCTGCGATAAGTGCTTTGACAAGCTGCATTGTCGGAATACGCATAGGCATCACTTTATCGTAATAGCTACCATCGACAAAAGCGCGCTCTTCACCATGTTGACTCGTTGAAAAAGAACGGGCTTTTGCCGAAAAAAGCGCAGATAGGTAAGTGCGCGTTGCTGTATAGCGCTTTACTCCCAGTCCCAAAAAATGACTGAAGGTACGCTTTATCTGATCCGGCAATGCGCACACGGCGAATGCATCACGAGTTAAAAAGCCGTCCCATGATGTTGCATGCCCCATAAGCGGATCGCCTGAAATCAGCCGCAACTCTCCCTCGATGACTCGGTTTTCTAAAAGTTCTTTCATACTTGAACCTTCGATAACCCGATAAACCATACGATCTTGCTCTTTAACCCCTTCACCGCTCAAGCTAATCAACTTTGATTGGTAAAATTCTCCTTTTAAAATCGCGCCAATTGCAATAACGGTATGAGCTGTGAGCGTCCAAATCACTTGTTCTGGGTTCTTGATGGGATGGATATGATAAATATGAACGGAGGCATTGGCACGCGGATGCAATCCTGAAACTGTGTGATTTTGTACACCTTCAGGGCAGGAGATGGTCTCATCAGACACAAGATGAACCGCCCCCTTTGTCAACTTTTTTAAAGCCTCAAGCCCTCCTGTAAAATTTTCTTTTTGCTCATTGATTTCTAGTTCAGGGGAAGGCAAAAAAGGCGCTGATTCTGATGCTTTGACAAAAATAGCTTCTGGTAAAACGTCTGGGTTTACAAGTCTTTTGCAAGGACGCTGATAAATAGAAGTAAAAAGCCCTGATTCTAGCAGTCGTTTAACGATTTCCTCTGCGTCTGGATTTTCTAGAGCAGGTAGAACCTTCGCTGATTGCTCTGCATCTGTCTCAATCGATACAAATAAGATCCGTCTTTTTTCACCGCGAATAATTTCTTTAATGGTGCCAGATGCAGGAGAGACAAAAAGACGACTTGGCATCTTTTGGTCTGCCAAAACTGGATCACCCACAAGCACTTTATCTCCTGGCTTGACTAAGATCTGAAATCTAAGCGCCTCGTGGATAGAAACATCTAATGCCACCAATTTTGGAAATGGTGCCTGTTTAACTTCATTGCTAGGCTCTCCCGAAAGGGGAATTTTTAAGCCTCTTTTTATTCGTATGTCCATATCGTTGAAGATTAATACCCATCTGACTATACTTCAATCACGTAGTTTCACATTAAAGGCAAATATGGATTATCTCAAGCAATTCTTAGGTCATATCAGCAGCAACAACTATCCATCTTTTCTCAATTTGTGGGAAGAGTACTGTTTAGGAGACGAAGTTGATACCGAAGAATTTCGGCGGATATTAGTAGCTGCAAAAGAGTCACAATTTGCAGAGTCATTCGGTAAATACGTCGAACAAGGCTTAGAATTATGGCAGAAAATCGAAGATCCCAAAATCTCTCACAAAATCATCAAATTGATTTTTGACATTCAGACATCAGATTCACCAGCTCTTATCAAGCTTGCTATCGATTATTTAGAAAGGCTCTACGAGCAAGAGCCTAAATTTGTAGAAAACATGCGATTGATTGGACTGCGCGATCAAAAACAATGTAGAGGCGCCATCAGCAAGTACGAACTTTTGCAGCACATGATTCCTGGAAACTTCGTTTTCCACTCAGCGGGATGGGGCGTTGGAGAAATCATGGAAGTTTCCTTCTTAAGACAGCAGATTAGCCTAGAATTTGACTACGTATCTGGCCAAAAAGACTTCAGTTTTGAAAACGCCTTTAACACGCTTATTCCGATCCCCTCTGACCATTTCCTCGCCTTGCGTTTTGGAAGACCTGATTATCTAGAAGACAGAGCCAAAGAAAATCCTCTCGAAGTGATTCACATGCTTCTGCGCGATTTGGGTCCTCAAAGTGCCTCGGATATCAAAGACGAAATGTGCGATTTAGTCATACCAGAAGGCGAATGGATTAAATGGTGGCAAACAGCGCGCATTAAACTTAAAAAAGACACCAAAATTGCTAGCCCAAGCGACACAAAAGGCGTTTTTGCACTTAGAGACGAAGAGTTGCCACACGAAGAACGTTTTCAAAAAGCTTTAGAAGAAAAACCCGGCCCTGATCATCTTATTCAACTTGTCTTCTCACACCTGCGCGATTTTCCTCAAACTCTCAAAAATGAAAGCTTTAAACAGACCCTAAAACAACAACTGAGTGATAGTTTAGATTTTCCAGAAGTCGATACCGCGCAAAAACTGCAAATCCATTACTTCCTTCAAGATCTTGGTGATGAAAAAAACTATCCTCCCATTCAAGAAATAATCACATCAAATGCAACACGTGAATTAATTGAAGCCATTGATCTCACTGCATTCAAGAAACGTACATTAACAATGGCCAAAGCCCACAGACCTGATTGGATTCAAATCTTCCACGATTTATTTCTCGTTGTTGATCCATCCACACTCCGAGAGCTTATCCTGACAGATCTTATGAAAGAATCTGGCAATCAAATTGAACAAAAACTGCAAGAGCTCTTAGCTCATCCTGAAAAATACCCCAATACTTTTCTTTGGTATTTTCAAAAAATCCTCGGAAAAAACACATTACCTTTCAATACGACAGATGGCCGAGCAAAATTTTTCGAATCCTTTTTCATTCTTATGAATCACTTAGAAAGAGCCGGCGATAAAGATACAGTGAAAAAAATGATTGGGGTCATGACAAAAGGGCGTTTTTCCATCGTTAGAAAAATCATGCACGATGCTTCAAAAGAGTCAGTCCAAGAAACTCTCTTGCTTGCATCAAAATGCCATTCCATCGACGACCATGATCTAAAAACGCTGCATTCTTTGGCAGAAGTTGTTCATCCATCACTAAAATCATTGCGAAAAATTCATGTTCGAGAAGAAGAAGATCTCACCATCTGGACAACGCAAGAAGGCAAAGACAAATTAAAAACACGTATCGAAGAGATTGGATCTGTTGAAATGATCGAAAATGCTAAAGAGATCGAAGAAGCCAGATCACATGGAGATCTACGAGAAAATGCTGAATTCAAAGCTGCGTGTGAAAGACGTGACAGACTGCAGAGCGAGCTCAAACTTCTCTCTGGTAATATGGCAAATTCTAGAGTTATGACAAAAATAGACATCGATGAAACTGGCGCAAACGTAGGTACTGTCGTTGAATGCGAAGATCCAGAACACAACAAAGTCACTTATACCATTTTAGGCCCGTGGGATGCTGATCCTGAAAAAAACATCTTATCCTTTCAATCCAAACTCGCAAAGAACATGAAAGGTAAAAAAGTGGGAGAGAGCTTTGAGCATCAAAGCACGCAGCTTAAGATTTTGTCTATTCGAAATTACTTCGCATAAGCTATAGTGAAACTCATGGAACTTGTTTTAGCCACAACAAATATGCACAAGACTCTAGAGCTTCGTCAGATGCTAAAAGCGTTTGGAGCTTTCGATCTTTATACCCTACTTGATTTCCCTGATTACCAGCAGCCAGAAGAGACTGGATTGTCATTTGAAGAAAACGCCTGCTTAAAAGCCCTGCACGCTGCCAAAGCATTAAACAAATGGGTGCTAGCCGATGACTCTGGCCTCGTTGTGCCAGCGCTTGGTGGAGAGCCTGGCGTATACAGCTCTCGCTTTGCAGGAAAAAATGCTTCTGACAAAGATAATCGCAACAAACTAAAAGAGACGCTAGCAGATCTCAACGAAGAAGAGCGATCTGCTTACTTCGAATGCGCTTTGGCACTTGCTAATCCAGATGGTGTACAAAAATGTGTCCGTGGAACATGTGAAGGCTACCTTATTCTTGAAGAGCGAGGATCGCAAGGCTTTGGTTATGACCCTCTATTTGTCAAATGGGACTACAGTAAAACACTTGCTGAACTTGATGTTGATACCAAAAATCGCATTTCACATCGCCGCAAAGCGCTCGATAAAATCATGCCCTCCCTTGAAGCACTTCCGTGCACTATATAATTGATGCCTACAACCTACTTTTTTTTCTTACCGATAAAATTAATCCCGTCGAAAAAACCCGCGAAGACCTCATCGACTCACTTACCTCAGACCTAGAAAACCTAAAAATAAAAGCTTCTCTTGTTTTTGATAGCGGAACAACTCATCAAGCGCACTTTCCGCATACCCATGAGCGCTCCTCTGTTGAAATCGTCTTCTCCCCCCACGGCATCTGCGCGGACCGGTTCATACTTGAAATTCTAGATCAGTCAAAAAATACCAAAGATATCACTGTTGTAACCTCGGATCAAAGCCTGCAAAAACAGTGCAAACAACGGTTTGCTAAAACACAATCCATTGAAAGTTTTTTGAAATATCTCAATAAACGTCATCGCAAAAACCACACGCTCCCAGAAAAACCACACACGCAAGATCAAGCCTACCAAGACTACTTGCACGGCATCTTTCAAAAACGTCTAGACGAAATGTAAAACCGCTTTACATCTAAATTCATGGGCTTATTTTTAATGACTTACGCGAGGTTATTTCAGTATATCACTGTTACTATTCACCTTATATTTGGCAAGATACTTATTCCATATATAAGGTGTAGCTGCGCTTTCTACGGCAGAATCGATTTCATCTAGCATAACTTGAGAGACTGTTTTTGAGTGAAAAGTTAAGTCTGCACCTTTCGAGATTGAACCACCTCGTAAAGCTTGCCTGTTCTGATAGATAGAAATACCAAGTTCTCTATAATGTTCTAAATTTTTAAGAAACACGTTTAGTTTATCTTTGGGCTCATCTAAAAAATCTAATACCTTGCTCAAAGCTAGCTCAGGGTTACCTACCATTTCTTCATAATTAATTAACTGACGATTTTCAGACGGCCAGCTCTCAAAAAAATCATAGTATTCCAATAATTGATTAATTGTTTTCTGACTTAAATCTAGATTTTTTAATTCACTTTTACAATTTAATTTAGACCACTTAATAATCAACTCTCTATAGCTTCTAGTTGTCATAACTAACTTATTTCTTTTACTTATATTTTTTATTAGATGCGGGTAGTGAGCATGATAAATAGGGGTTTTGTTTGACGGGATTTGAGGACCCATAATATCCCAAGTTGATGAAGTGTTAGGCCTAAAAGGATATCTTAATATACTCCAAAAATTACGACCTGTCGTAAGCTGAAGACACATACCTGTCCATGTAGTCCCACTACGAGGTATTGTTAAAAAAATAACTCCATCTTTTAACGACGGTATTACTACTGGCTGACGACTAAAAATAAAAACTGGAAAAAGCAAGCATAAGAAAATAAATGTAAGTTGGAAGCATATTTTTTTGTTTTGTTTCATGTTATCCCCAAATAATGGTTTATTCATAAGCTGTAAAATCCTACCGACCCAATCTACCAAACTTTTTCTTTATCTGCACCGCCTGCTAAAAAATGATCAGAAACCCTGAAGCTAGAACAGGGTTATTTTTGTGCACTACCTTCTACTTGAGTTTTTTGAGGCATCATTGCACAATCGGATTTTCAGGAGGTTTCATGCTCAAATCCATCTTTTTAGCAACGATTGTTCTATTCACATCTTGTCAAAAAGCGCCCAAATCGACGCGCCAGCAAGTGGTGCGTTTTAACATCGGCTCTGAGCCTCAAACATTAGACCCACGTAAAGCCAGAAGTTCAAATGACGTGAGCCTTTCTAAAATGTTTTTCGAAGGGTTAACTCGTATCGACGGCTCTGATAAGCCTCAGCTAGCCGCTGCTCAAAGCTATACCGTATCAGAAGATGGCAAGCGTTATACATTTACCTTGCGTCCCCACTGCTGGTCAAATGGCGACAACGTAACCGCCCAGGATTTCCTCCACAGCTTTAAAACGACGCTTTCCCCAGATTTCCCTACAGACAACGCTCATGCCCTTTACATATTCAAGAACGCCAAAGCGATTAAAGAAGGCAAACTGCCTCTATCTGAACTTGGTGTTGAGGCCTTAGATGATGTCACGCTTTGTTTCAATCTAGAGACGCCTATACCTTACTTTTTACAAGCACTTACTAGCCCCATCTTTTTTCCTCTTCATCAATCTGAAGACTACCGCATCTCAAACGGACCATTTTATCTTGCGCAATGGAAACACCAAGACTCCATTGAAGCCAAAAAAAATCCTCACTATTGGGACTGCAACTCCGTCTTGCTAGATGGATTACTCATGCTCATGGTATCAGAAGATACAGCACTGAAAATGTTTGAAACTGGGGACTTAGATTGGGAGGGATCTCCTTACTCAACGCTCTCACCCGATACAATTCCCGCTCTAAAGCAGAACAACCAGTTACATATTGCTTCTTTTCTAGGCTCGAATTGGATTAGAATTAATACACAAAAAGAGCCCTTTCAAGATGTCAATATGCGAAAAGCCTTAGCCTACTCTCTTAATCGAAAAGAGTTAGTAGAACACGTCTTACAAGGAGGGCAGACTCCCTCTACAAGTATCGTTCCCCCATCTTTAGAATTGCAAACAGCCCCTCTTTTTGAAGATGGGAATTTGCAAGCCGCAAAAAAACTTTTTTCTACTACCACGCATCCCATCACACTTTTGTATGCTGCTGGAGACCGTGGACATAAAATGGCTCAAGCCATTCAAAATCAATGGAAAGAAGCTTTAGGTCTAACGATTACGCTTGTAGCTGTAGAATCCAAAGTCTACTTTGATCGCATCTCTAGGCAAGACTATCAATTATCCATAGAGTCATGGATTGCTGATTTTGCCGATCCAATCAACTTTCTTGAAGTCTTTAAATCAAAATCTGCCAAAACGAACAATACTCAATGGGAAAACAGCGCCTACGCAAAACTGCTGGACCAATCTTACAGTACACTAGACGCGCAAAAACGCAGCTCTTTGTTATGTAAAGCCCAGCAAATCATCATCGATGAGATGCCCGTCATCCCAATTTATACTTACTCCATGACTTATGTGAAAAATGAAAAATTAAAAAATGAGACTCTTTCATCGCTGGGTTGTCTAGATTTTAAAAACGCATATCTTGAAGAATAGACCTCATATCGGTTATGGATAAATAGATATGAAAAAACTACTTTTACTCTTTATGTCCTCAGCTTCTCTTTTTGCAGGATCGGTGACACTTTTTAATGACAGTCCATTTAAACTTAGAGCGGCCATTCTTTCTGCAACAGGCGTCAATCTAGGAGAGGTCGTCCTCAGCCCCCAACATCGAGTGGTTTGGTCTGATAACCAAACGAGCAGTATGGTAGGCTACTCTGATACTCCATACTCGGTAATCTGGTATTGTCTCGAGGGCAAGGAGTATGGAATATGGACGAATGTATCAGTTGGATCTTTTGTCACAGCAAGCGGCTCTGGAGGTTTACGCATCTGTCCAGTGCCAAAAAATCAAAATCAAGGCTCTTTTCAACCACAAAATTAACTAAGTCGGTATAATAGAGATCTATTTAGATTTAGGTTTACCGCAATGTCCAATATTGGTCTTCATATTGATGGTTCTTTAATGCACCTGGCGCTGATAAAAAAGCGCAAAAATGCATTTGAAATCCAATCCTTAAAGCAAACAGACACATTGCTCTCTGAATCTTTTTTTGAAAAAAAAATTGAAATTACAACCGGATTATCCTGCCATGACACGTTGATTCGAACGATCAACATCCCTCTTGCCAAACGAAAAAGCGTCTTAGCAGCCCTTCCATTTCAAATTGAACACCAAGTGCCTTATCCCTTAGACGATCTCATCATCAATACAAGCCTTCACTCTATTGATAAAAGTTCAACAAGCGCCCAAATTATCGCAAGTCCAAAAACCAAAATTGAAGCGCACTTAAGACTATTGCAAGACCGTGGGATTAGCAGCAGCTGGGTAGCATCTAATGCGACTGCACTCGAGCGCTACTGCAAACACTATTATCCAGACGTTTCGAACCTAATTGCTGTATTTTTTGGAAATAAAGAAACATCGCTTATCTCCATCATAGACAATCAATTATCTACCTCTACATCTATTCCGATTGGCTATGGTCATTTTATCGAAATATGGCATAGCGAAAACCCCAACCAATCCTTTCCAAAAAATCATTCTGATATTTTTTCAGGTAAAAAAAACGACGTGCACAAACTCAAAAGCCGCTATTTCAAAGAATTAGATCGTTGTATTCACTTTATCAAAGACAGATGTAAAACCGCTTTACATATGAATGGGCTCTCTCTTGGATATTTCAACGAATTTTTCGGATCTGATCCAATCATTGAAAATCCAATAGAAGATCGCAACGAATCCGATAAAGCTCCTTTTGCTATCGCCATTGGCTTGGCACTTGATACAGCCAAACAGGATGACAAGACAGTGCAAATGCGCCAAGATCCCTTTACGCCCTCAGCACATTTAGGAAGGCTTGGTAAAAAACTCTGCTATTGTTTTTTCCTGACCTCTCTTCTAGCTTTTTTTTCGCTTTTTTTCACAAAAGCTCTTCTATATCGAAAAGAAATTCAACTCGAGCGTGATATTAATGCTTTTATAGAGGGCTGGGGCGGAGCCCGGAAGCTTTCGCCTGCATCCTTTGCCCTAGCGCATGAAAAGCACCCTGGCAAGCGAATAGAGTACAAAATAGACCGTCTAAAAAACATCCTGAGAGCACAAAAAGGATTTTTTCCCGTTGTTTCAGATATGCCCCTTGTGAGTCACGTACTAGCAACCTTAAGTGAAACGCCAATATTCAAAGACGTGAATATCCAATCTTTCAATTATCAGCTCCTTCAGTATCCCATGCTCAATAAGCCATTTACACCTTCTGAGGGAATTATCCAGCTTTACATGAAAATTTCAGATCCCAGTATTGCTAAACAAGTTCAAGATTATCTTCAAAATGACTGTCCCTTAGTTGATCAATCTCATCCTCTTCGCTTTGAAAGGTCCTCTAATGGATACTCTGTGGAATTCTCAATGAAAAAGGATCGAAAATGAAGTTCAGTTTTTCTAAAACTTTCCCATGGAAGCATTTTCTTTTGCGCCCTGCATTCCTCGTTTTTTTTATTTGTGCAGCCTTCATGCCAACGTTTTACTGTTTATTTTCTTACTACAAAAAATCTGAAAAATTCGAGGCCTTACAGGAAGAATACTTTGCCTTAAAACCTAAAATTGCCAAAGTTTTAACCAATAAAAATAATGAGCATACATTCTTAAAGCTTTATGCTAATTCCGACCGGTTTTACACAGAAACTCATCTGGAAAAAATGAAGTTTTTAGAGCCTGAAGTTAAGCAACTGAAATTCTTAGCTAATTATAACTCTTTTGCTAGGTGTGCTAGCCTAAACAATCGATTGCAAAAACTTTCCTCTGAATTAAATCGGTTGCGCCTATCTCAGATAGATTGCCATACATCGAGGCTAACCCAAGAGACGCAGCAAAAACTTCTAACTCCAGTCGAAGTAGACCGAGAAGACCTTCACAAACTTTTAGCATACATTGAAGGTGTGCCAATTGGTCCCATCCAATCTCCTGTCGGACGTCCCAATTTGCAGCTCACCCGTTTTTCACTTACAAAACAGACTGCAACCGGTGATCGTGATACATACGCCATTGATTTCGATTTAGTTAAAAGAGAACCTATCTTACCAAAGGATGCGCGATGAAACGATTTCTTTGTGCCCTACTATTTCTCATTGGTTGTAATCACCCAAACTCGGATGAAAATACAATTGCTAGCATACACATCATCGACCGTAATGGTTTAACAGAAACAATTAGCGAAGGTGCACGCATCAAAGCGCTGCAAACAAATGACTTTTTAAGCTCACAGCCCTACAAAAAAGTTACACGTACCTTGAAAAAAACTGACACTGGTAAAGTGCCAAGCCTTATCACAACATATCATGCCAACGGCCAACTATGGCAATATCTGGAAGTCTTGGATGGGCGCGCTCATGGTCTCTATCGTGAATTTTTTCCAACGGGTCAAAAAAGACTCGAAGCTACTGTCATCGAAGGAGAAGGGGACTTAACCCAAAATGCTCAAGACGACTGGATATTCGAAGGGAAAAATACAGCTTGGGATGAGCAAGGTCATCTTGTCGCTGAAATCTCTTACTTAAAAGGTTTTTTGGAGGGTCCCTCTATTTACTACCATCCTAACGGACAGATTCAACGCCACGTTCCATATAGCAGAGGTAGCATCCAAGGCACCATATCTCACTATGATGAGCAAAGCCAAGTAATCGGCAGTGAAAGTTTCGATAAAGGAAATTTAAACGGCATCTCTCAATTTCAAGGCTCCGGCTTATCTCCTGCATATCGAGAAACCTACCAAGACAATAAACTCATCGAAGGAACCTATTTTGATCTAAAGGGGCAATGCATAGCAGAAATCCGCCATGGGCATGGTGAAAAAATCATCTTTGAAGATGGGGCTTTATCAAAAAAAATCGAATATCACAAAGGCTTGCCAAGCGGCTTAGTCAAACTTTATGCACCGGACGGTCTTTTGAAATCTGAATATCACCTTCACAATGAAAAAAAACATGGTGAAGAATGGATTTATCACAAAAGCGGTCAGCCTAAAATGCTTATTTCTTGGTATGACGATCAAATTCACGGTACAGTCAAAACCTGGTTTGAAAATGGTGTCATAGAAAGCCAAAAAGAGATGTGCCACAACATGCGTCACGGGCATAACTTTGCTTGGTACAAAGATGGTAGCTTGATGTTGATCGAAGATTACGAGAGTGGTCAGCTCGTTAAGGGCTCCTACATGAAAAAAGGCAGCAAAGAACCTATTACAGTTATCAAAAACGGCAACGGTTTTGCGGCTTTACATGATGCTGATGGTTTTTTTCTAAAAAAAATTGAGTATAAAGATGGAAAGCCCCTTGAATAAAACCATCTTACGCGAGCAATACAAACTCATCCGGCAGCAATTGCCAAAAAATCGACAACTCATAGCTAGAGAAGCTCTAATTAGTGAGCTTTATCCTTCTCTTAAATCATTCTCTTGCATTCTGTCTTTTTCCAGCTTTCACGGTGAGATTGATCTTTGGCCTTTAAACCAACTACTAGCTAGCGAGGGCCGTCTATGCCTTCCGAGGATGGATAACCATCAAATACACGCCTATGGTGTATCTGACATTGAAAACCAGCTTCTCAAGTCCGATCACGGTCCCTTAGAGCCAAATCCTCAATTTTGCCAACCGATTGCAAAAGAAAAATTAGATTGCATCTTGGTACCAGGCCTTTGCTTCGATCAAGACAACAATCGGTTAGGTTACGGTTTAGGACACTTTGACCGATTTTTAAAAGGTATTTTAACTATCCCCATGTACGGTATCGGGTTCAAAGAACAACTTATCTCAAAACTGCCTGTTGAATCACACGATATTCGCTTAACAAAAGTCTATCTTTTTTAAGAAATTTCA
This sequence comes from Chlamydiota bacterium, assembly GCA_021772435.1. Classification (GTDB taxonomy): domain Bacteria; phylum Chlamydiota; class Chlamydiia; order Chlamydiales; family JACKPQ01; genus JACKPP01. The sequence continues at coordinate 103,424 of JAJFLZ010000037.1, forward strand.
GATACACTTTGGTTATGATTGCGTATATTGTCCACTGGGCATTCAAAATTTACTTTATACTACTTATTGTGCGTATTATCGGCTCATGGGTTCCCCAATTTCAACAGAGTAAAATTATGAAATTTGTGAGCTTTTATACAGACCCTTACCTAAATCTTTTCCGCCGCTTCATCCCACCTATTGGTGGCATTGACTTTAGCCCTCTTGTCGCTTTCATCGTTTTACAAGGGCTTCAAACTCTCATTCTTGGCCTTTTATCGTCCCTATGATTCATTCCTTGCAACTTGGTTCTCTTACCCTACCCACTAATGTGATCTGTGCGCCGCTTGCTGGTTGTACAAACCTAACATGGCGCCGCATGCTCAAGCGCTACAAACCAGGTCTCATGTTTTGCGAAATGGTCAAAATGGAGGCGTTAATTCGCGCTGATCCCAACACTTATCGTATTCTCGATTACGACAATGATATGCACCCGATTGGAGCTCAAATTTGCGGCAGCAACATCGATATCGCTGCGCAATCAGCACAACTGATCGAGGAAATGGGATTTGATGTACTTGATCTCAATTGTGGCTGCCCCGTTGATAAAGTGACAAAAGACGGCAGTGGATCCGGCTTACTGCAGCACCCTGAAAAAATCGGGGAGATTCTTCATCGGATGGTTCAAGCCGTCGATATACCGGTCACCGTAAAAATACGTGCTGGATGGGATGAGTGCGAAATCAATGCACCTACAATCGTTCAAATTGCAGAGCAAGCTGGCGCTAGCGCCATTGCTATTCACGGCCGCACACGCACGCAAGGTTACAAAGGCCAGGCTAATCTAGATTGGATCAAAGCTTGTAAAGAGAAGGCATCGAGCATCAAGGTCTACGGCAACGGCGATATCTTCGACCCCGAAAGCGCCGCTCGTATGTTTCAAGAAACGGGCTGTGATGCGATATTACTTGCCAGGGGAACACTGGGCAAGCCCTGGATCATTGAAGACATTACGCGGGCTTTATCAGGCCTTCCCCCCATTCAACGCACCTCGGATGATTACCGCGAAATCCTGCTTTCCCATTTAGACGATATCGAAAGCTATCATAATGACCGCAAATCTTTGATCGAAATGCGTAAAATCGGTTGCTGGTACCTCAAAAAAAGTAGTGGAACAAAAGCTCTTCGTGAGGCGCTCAATAAAGCCTCGTCCGTTAGTTCTGCAAGATCTGTGATCGAATCATATGATTGGGAGCAAACGTCTTTTCATACCGAAGAGGCTCTAGCATGCTGCTAATCCGTATCCAGGGCGATGTCATTGGTGTTGGCTTTCGAGCAACCACTCAACGCTTTGCACATGAGCTCAATCTCACAGGCTATGTGCGAAACATGCAAGATGGAACAGTAGAGATTGGTTTAGATGGCAATCAAGATAACGCCCACGCTCTTTTAAGCAAGCTAAAATCCGCTGGCTTTACACGTATTGATCACACGAGCATTACAGAGCAACCCGGTTCTACAGAGGCGTTAGGTTTCGAAATTAAGTAACCTGAGTTTCGGGTTTATATCATTCATCTTCAGGTATCTTAGCTGCTCTGAATCTAAACAATCAAAACCCGGAACTCAGGTTAAGTAAAAAAAAACCGGCTGGTTTCCCAGCCGGTGAAAATAAACAACCACTGAACTTTAAATTAGAAGTCCCAGCGGCCTGTAACAGTCAGACCATGCATAGAAAAATCTTCAGACCATCTCTCGTATTTCAGAGGAGCTGCATCATCGATTTTTAGCATCTGGTTAACTCTCCACCAGTATTGTCCATCGTAGCCCACTCTGAATCCCATATGTTGTTTATCACAATCAAAAAAGAGATCGTACGCAATACCACTGAAAATCTGCACTGTTGGCACCATTTTGTGAGTATTTGCACTAAGCTTAAGGCGTTGAGTGCTATTAGAGCTGAAGCTTTCACGATGATCTACATCGAAAAATCCGTACAATAAAGCTCCTAAGCCATCAGCAAAGAAACTAAAGCCTTTTCCTAGAAACCACTTTGAGTTAATACCAATTTCCGGGCCCACACCCTTAAAGTTTGAGTCTTCCGAAATTTTGTAGGTATTAGGACCAAGTGGAATAATATCAACACCACAAAACATGGGTTGCGTAACTCCAGTTGTTCCGCAAAATTTTGTTACTTGATTTAGGTCAATCCAAGCAATTTTCGCACCCCAAAATGGGCGCAACGAAAGCTCTCGACTTAGGAAGTAATTGCGACCAAGCTGAACATCAACAGAGTCAAAGTCAATGTCATATTGCGACTTTCCTCTTGTACCCACAAACGTTCCAGCATTTACACTAGCGGGATCAGGACAAAGTCCTCCACGCAAAGGAATAACTAAGCTGTTGTTGCATCCACCTGAACTGACGGATTTGCTGTCGCCGGATCCAAAGTGTGTATAGTTGGCATATATGTCCCAACCATCAAAATCGAAGTTATAACCGAGCCCTATTCTAGCGCCCCAGTCCCAGCCAAAGTCCATCTCTTTGGTTCGGCCTTTGATGGGATAGTCCATTGTTGGATTATTATCAGTGTATGCAAACTCTGTGCCACCTACAAACGGCTTCCAATAAAGCACATCTAAAGTTAAGAACCAATTGCATTCTTCTTTTGACGGTTTAGCATTCGCTGTATGAGCGCCAAAGCCGCCATATGCGTTATCTGTGCCTGCCTGCTGCATTTGTTTCTCAAGCATGTCGACACGAGATTCCATATCTGAGGCAGCTATTCCTGTTGAAGACGCCACTAAGGCAGCGACCGCAACCGGCAACTTCTTCAGTATATTACTATTCATGTTTCCCTCATCATTAAAATTACCGAGTATCTGAAGAATCGCTACCGCTGAAATTACAAAAAGCGTTAGCGCCGCCTTCTTCCTGAACTCTATTTTGTTATTTTTGCCTTTCACAAATGAAACTGCTATCCACTGCTATTTCTTTAAATGGGTGAAGGGCAGAGGTCGGATCTGCCCTTCAATTCTTAATATCTTTGCTCGTCTAGCTTAGAAATCCCAACGGAAATCTACTGTTAGACCGTGCATGCTAACATCTTCTGACCATCTCTCATATTTCAGAGGAGCTGCATCATCGATTTTTAACATTTGGTTAGCTCTCCACCAGTATTGGCCATCATAACCAACTCTGAATCCGAAATGCTGTCTGTCGCAATCAAAGAAGATATCGTATCCGATACCTGCAAAGATTTGAGCTGTTGGAACCATCTTGTGAGTGTTTCCGCTTAGCTTGATTCTACGACCGTCAATTCCAGTCAACTTTTCTTTGTGGTCCACATCGAAGTAACCGTAAAGAAGAGCACCTAGACCATCAGCGAAGAAGCTGAAACCTTTAGCTAAATGCCACTTGCCGTTAAAGCCGAGCTCAGGGCCAATACCCCAGAAATTTGAGCTTTCGTTGATTTTAACAGTATTTGGTCCAAGAGAAGTGATCGTCTGACCACAAAATGTTGTAGTACCTGAACCGCCGCAGTAACGTGTTACTTGCTCTAAATCAATCCAAGCTGTCTTAGCACCAAAGAATGGACGCATAGACAAGTACTTGCTTAAAAAGTAGTTGCGGCCTAAGTTTAAATCGATACTGTCAAAGTTGAAGTCAAACTGTGACTTAGCTCTTGTTCCGAAAAACGTCTGAGCGTTTTGTGGATCAGCTGCAGTACAAATTCCACCGCGTAGTGGCATTATGATGCTATTGCAACCGCCAGTTGTCGAGCTGCTAGATCCATTGCTAAAGTATGTATACTCAGCATATAAATCCCAACCATCGTGGCAGAAGTTATAACCAAGGCCAATTCTAGCGCCCCAGTCCCAGCTGAAGTCCATGTCTTTTGTGCGACCCTTAACAGGGTAGCTTGGTAGCGGGTTGTTGTCTGAGTATGCAAACTCAGTTCCGCCAACACCGGCTTTCCAATAAAGCACATCAACTGTAATGTACCAGTTGTTGTTATCTTTTGTTGGGCGGGCATTCGCTGTTTGAGCGCCATAGCCGCCAAACGCGTTTTCGGTGCCCACTTGCGCCATTTGCTTTTCAAGCTGCTCCACTCTCGAGTGAAGATCTGACGCTGAAAAAGCGACAGACGTTACAGCAAGAGAAGCTAAGGCTAGGGCAACCTTATTAAATATGCTTACTTTCATCTCTTACCTCATGGGTGTTAATGTCAATTATTCTGACTGTTTATAATTCCCCTATAAACAATAACAATTATTTTTAAAACAATTTTTATTATTTATTTTTGGATTCCCTTAAATTCCACATGAGATGAAGCGCCATTTTGCCTCCTCAGGGGTTTAATAGAATCCCTTCTTTCTTCTTTTTCATATATTATATAATAAATATTTTAAACAGATTTTTAATTAAAAACCTATACTCTTGATAGATAGTGTTTTGCACCCAGTAAAGCAGTTTGCTCTTCTAGTACAACCTTCACAGGAATGGCTCCCAACAAATCAGAAAACCGCCCTTTATTACGATAGGACTCCATAAATCCTCCATTTTTTATGACAGATAGAATCTTTGGAGCAATCCCACCTCCTAAAAAAACACCACCGGTCGAAAGAAGCTTTAAAGCCAAATTGCCAGCCTCTGCTCCGTATAGAGAAATAAAAATATCCAAAGCATGCTTACAAGTATCGCATTCTCCAGAAACACCTTTTTCAGATATAAGCTTTGGCAAATCAGACTCATCTGCAATCTGACCTACCGAATCCACACATTTTTGAGTATCGATTAAAAACTGATAAATATTTGCTAGACCTGGGCCTGATAAAACGCGCTCAAAAGAAACATGCCCAAATTTTTCCTTCAAATATGACAAGAGCTCTACTTCTAAATCCGTTTGTGGAGCAAAATCTGCATGCCCCCCCTCTGTTGCAAAAGGAAGGTGTGCTCTTCCATCAAAGTACATGCCAGCTTCACCAAGTCCTGTCCCAGCAGAAATAAGAGCTTGGTTTCCTTTAGCGCTAGAATCGCCTTGATTAAGAACATATAGCTGATCCGCTGATAGCTCATTGAGACCCCAAGCGTTTGCCTCTAAATCATTAATCAAATACACGTTTTGAATCTTCCGCTCTTTAGCGATTTCTGCGCTATCGACAATCCAAGGCAAATTCGTGGCTTGACACCTTCCATCTCTTACCGGACCAGCAATCCCAAAACAAGCTTTCTCTACTTGCGTATCATCACCTTTAAAAAAAGCTTCGATAATGAGCGAAAGACTTTGAAAATCACGGCTTGGAAATTTTTGATCTCTTACAAACCTGTCACCCTCAACTAAAGCAAGATGAGTTTTGGTGCCCCCGATATCGCCGATTAGATGCATACACGTTCCCCCTATCCTTCTTTTAACCTCATGGTGGTTTCTTTTCTATACCTGTTCAACTATCCAAGCTTTACATGGATAAGTTTTTTTTGCTCATTTTTCTAATGCACTTACATTTAGAAGATTTAGTCAAATGTAAAGCGGTTTTACATCTTCGAGTCTTGACTAGAACAACAAAAGCAGCCAATCTTAGACCAACACCATAAAAGGAGCTCTTATGTCCAATCCACAGGATCAAGCAAAGAAAAAAGCATTGGAATTGGCCCTCTCACATATTGAAAAGCAATTTGGAGAAGGCGCTGTCATGACACTTGGCAAACACTCAGCGACTAGATCGATTGAAACCATTAAAACAGGCGCCTTGTCTCTTGACATGGCACTTGGAATCGGAGGCGTTCCTAGAGGTCGTATTGTCGAAGTTTATGGACCGGAGTCTTCTGGTAAGTCAACCTTAGCGCTTCATGTTGTAGCCAGTTGTCAAAAAGCTGGCGGCCAGGCTGCCTATATTGATGCAGAGCACGCACTCGACCCAGGCTATGCTAGGCGTATTGGTGTAGATATCGATAATTTGATGATTTCACAACCAGATTGTGGCGAAGATGCCCTCAACATCGCAGAAATGCTAGCTAGATCTAATGCCATAGACGTTATCATTATCGACTCTGTTGCAGCTCTCGTCCCAAAATCTGAGCTTGAAGGAGAAATTGGTGACGCCTCAATTGGATTACAAGCGCGTATGATGTCACAAGCCCTGCGCAAACTGACAGCCTCACTTGCAAAAAGCAATACATGTGCAATTTTCATTAACCAAATCCGCGAAAAAATTGGTGTTATGTTCGGAAGTCCCGAAACAACAACTGGCGGTAGAGCTCTTAAATTCTACTCTTCCATTCGCATTGATATTCGTCGTATTGGAGCGATTAAAGGCGCTGAAAACATGGATATTGGAAACCGCGTGAAAGCCAAAGTTGTGAAAAATAAAATGGCACCTCCATTTCAAATCGCCGAATTCGATATTCTTTTTAACGAAGGGATTTCACGTCTCGGAAACATTTTGGACCTAGGCGTCGAATATAAGCTTATCGAGAAAAAAGGCTCCTGGTTTAGCTACCAAGGCAAGCAGCTCGGTCAAGGTCGCGAGGCCTCTAGAGAAGAGCTTAGAAAGAATCCCAAAATGGCTGAAGAAATCGAAAAAACGGTCATCAAAAAATATCGAGAAAAAGTGGGATTAGATGCCCCTCAGCCAGCTCTTGCAGGAGCGAGTTGATTAACCATCATATCGCGCAGGGCGCTTAGCCCTGCGCTATGTAAACCCAGAGATTCAAGGCACGCATCAAAGCCTTTTAGCTCGTCTAAAAACAACAGTTCAGCTTTATCTACACCTAGCTCGATTGCAACGTTCGCAGAGCCCGGCTTGTCTTGATTTAAATCGGCCAAATCGTCACCTATTTGAAAAGCCAACCCAAAATGATGCGCAGCCTTACGCACACAGTCCAATTTATCAACACTTTTTCCACCAAAAAGCCAGCCCAAAACAAATGCTGTTTCAAAAAGCGTTACCGTCTTTAATTTTAAAATCTCCATCAAGGTGTCTAAATCGCCGCCTGGTGGAAAAAGATCAAGAAATTGACCGCCAGTCGCCCCTTCGATTCCGGCAGCCTTAGACGCCTGTTTTAAAGCGATCATGCCAACTCTGTCTGCTTGCTGATCTCCCAGCCTTTCCGTTAACACTTGGGTATTTTCGTGAAGCTTCTCAAACGCAGCGCAAATCAACGCGTAACTCGAGAGCAATGCTGTCGTCTCGTTGAATGCTCTATGCAGAGATGGCTTTCCTCGACGTAAATCATCATCGTCCATGCAAGGTAAATCGTCAGCAATTAAAGATGCTGTATGAAAATATTCTACACACATAGCTGCTGGCATCGCATCTAAGCTTTCAGCCACACTGAGTACGATCAACGGTCGAAACCGCTTTCCGCCCGATTGCAAAGCATATTCTACAGCTACGTGGAGCCCGCTTTGAGCTTCATACTTCTTCCAATCTTCGATTAATGCTTTTTCAAAAGCTTCTTTCATTTCAAGCATTCAAAAACAACTCCTTTTACTGATGTACAAGGCATTGTGACACCTCCTGGTCCAATCAACGTTCCTGGATTTAGCACACAATTGCATCCAATTTGACAGCCATCTCCTAAAACACCCCCAAACTTTCTAAGTCCGGTCTCGTATCTTTTGCCCCCATGATGAACAATAATCTCGTTTCCATCCAATCTCAAGTTGGCAAACTTAGACCCAGCACCCATATTAACGTCACATCCCAAAATCGCATCTCCAACGTAGTTAAAATGCGGAACCTTGGCCCCTGAAAGCAAAATAGAGCGCTTCACTTCTGACGCGTGCCCAACAATAACACCTTCACGTAGAATTGAATTTTTGCGTACAGCTGCCCCGTGTCTAACGACACACCCAGAGCCTATCCGGCAAGGTCCTTCAATCAAAGCTCCCGGTTCTATAACACATTCTGAACCAATCATAATCTCTTCTCGATTGAGCAAAATCACGCCCTCAGGAAGTGGGCTATCGATCTTACCAAAAGTAAACCCAGACAAATAGCACTCTATCTTCGATAAAGCCTCCCAAACGAAACTTACACCGTCGAATAGCTCATCAGCTTGTGAAAAAAACGCATCTGGTTTCATTTTGTTACCCAATTAATAAAACTTTCGATGAAATGCTCTGGAGTATAAACGTATCCTTGATCAGATGCTAAATACTCACGAATATTTTGCAAATACCTCTCATAGGTTTCTTTATCCATCGCGCGCATGTATTGATAAACAGCTTCATCACACTCAAACTTCCTTCTGTTAATAAAACAACTTTCAGGAATTGTTTCAGTCACATTTTCTGCACCCAAGTAGACAGGAATAACCCCAGCATAAAAACAATCAAACATCTTCTCTGTCACGTAGCCAGGAGTGTTCGTGTTTTCGTAGCATATACAAAACTTGTAATTTTTTATCGTTGCCGTTTTGTCTGCGACAACACCTTTGGCACTTGGGTGTTTTCCCCAGTTCCGTCCGTATAAATGTAGTTCACCAGGTTTTTTCTTCTCATAAAAATTGATAACCTTCAGCCTTTCCGCGTAATAGTTTAACCATAATTTGCGCGGCCTAGCCGTTTTACAGGCATTCATTAGACACAAAAATTTCTTCTCTTCAAACGGCACCACAGAGTCGATCATTGAAAGATTATGAGGATGGTAAAATTTGAGATATTTAGAGCTTTGCAAGAGTGTGTCATCGAAGGTGAAAATTTTGGCAAAATTAGAATGCAGCTCTTGACGATAGAATTCTGGATTAACCGTAGCTGGTTCCCAAATCCACAAAACTGACTTTTCTTTTGGAATTTTGCTCAGAAACGTCTTTCTTTGGCTGTAACAGTTGTGAGTGATGTAGTATTTCACCTCCGGATCAGCTAATAACCTTTTTCCAACGTGCTTTGTTTCTGTGATGATAAGTTCAATGCCTTTTTCAGCTAATTTGTGCTTTATCTTCGGCCAAACATGAATGCATGGATTTGGATGCTTCTCGTTTAAAAACGTTTGGGCACTGTTCATCATGCATGGAAACATCACAACCTTCTCATGAGACCACAACGTTAAACAACACAGTAGCATTATACCAAAAGATCGAATCATGAAAGCCTCCGTTTAAAGACCTCAAACTTATCTTTTATGAGAATAATAGACAACCCTTCCAAGCTCTTCCTATAAATATATTAATGAATGAGTAGTAGTAGTTAGAGGCTGTTGAAATGTTCAAAACTTAGAGGTTTTCATTGAAGCAAAAGATGTTGATAGTGGGTTGATGAAGTTATCATAACCAAGAGGATATCGACAGTAAAAATGCTTAAGAAGAGTGTTTACACTTCGTCAACAAGTTATCAACAAGGAATAGTGGAAAAATCTGGATGAGAGGATTCGAACCTCCGACCCCTAGCACCCCATGCTAGTGCGCTAGCCAAGCTGCGCTACATCCAGTTAAGATGAGAACAAGAGTAATTCACTGGGTTTAAACAGTCAAGAACTAGACACTTGAATCAAATCGACTGTGAGTATAATCTTCTTTATTAAAGAGGCTTTTATGAATGAAATGACTTTGGAAAAATCGTGGGCAGAAATCCTCAAGGATGAGTTAAAAAAGCCCTACGTTGCGGATTTAAAAAAATTCCTATCACTTGAGGCCGAACAAGGATACTCGACCTACCCACCTAAACAGTTCGTTTTTAATGCTTTTAGACACACTCCGTACGATAAAGTCAAGGTGGTCATTATGGGCCAGGACCCCTACCATGGCCCTAATCAGGCTGAGGGAATGTCGTTTAGTGTTGCACCTGGCGTTCGCGTCCCTCCGTCTCTCCAAAACATTTATAAAGAGTTAAATAATGATTTGTCAATTCTTCCAGCTCAGCATGGAAGCTTGATGAAATGGGCTGATCAAGGCGTCCTTCTTCTCAATGCTACGCTGACAGTGCGTGCAAGACAGCCTAAATCTCACTATGGTAAAGGATGGGAGCAGTTTACAGATACAGTGATCGAAAAGCTTTGCGATCGCCAGGATCCCCTTGTATTCGTTCTTTGGGGGCGCTCAGCAAAAGAAAAATGCGAAAAAATATTAGAAACCAGGTCGCACCCTCATGCAGTTCTAACAGCAGCACACCCATCACCCTATTCAGCTGAGGGCTTTTTTGGATGTCGTCACTTTTCAAAAATAAACAACTATCTTAAAAGTTGGGACAAAGACCCCATAGACTGGTCGTTAAACTCTTGATAAACACTAATAAAATTTTTAATTAGATCTCTAAATTCAACAAATGTTGGGACGCCTTGAACATTTTGAGATAAAAATAAATTTTCACCTTGTTGTTCAAAAAAAGGTTGATCCTTTTGCCATTTTAGCGTCCTTGTTGCCTGAGAGCTGAGTGGAAGGGACTCTCCAGTTAGAGTGCTGGAAAAGGTCAGCAAGCCTTGTTCAGAATGCCACTTAAAGAAAATTTTAACTTTACACGCAATAAAGCATCCTACTTCGGTGGTGGTAATTTGTGACAGAAATTTTAGATATGTTTTGTATTCCATAATTGAAATGAATGATATAAAAATTAAAAATTAAAATCAACTACAGATTATTATTTAATTTTTTCTATGAATTCATATATTGGTTGGAATTTTTGTTTTAAATCATTATAAAAGTCTTCAGAAATTGTTTGAGCCAGGTCTCTTGGTTCTTTTGCAATATGATTGCCGTGAATGGCGAGAACTGGGTCGAATCGAGAAAATAAGGTAAGCTGATCAGAAAGCTTTTGCATTGCACAGCGTGAAAACAAGATGTTAATTTTGGCTTTTTCATTTTCACTGACCGTTATATGAAGTTTTTCTTCAAATTTTTCAACCAACGATCTTAGATCACGAGTAAAGTCTTCATATCGGCATAAAATAATGTTTTTTGATGGAATACTACGTGTGAAATTTACAATAGTTTTATAATCATTGAGAATGTCTTGAGCTTTTTGTTGAGTTCTTGAAGGAGTCTTTGAAGGATGCAGTCTTTCCATAGAAGAGAGCGTGTTCATGGGGTCTCTCACAGGAATAACAAAAAGGGTTTTTGGGTGAGTTTTTAAAGCGCCTTTAAAAGCATAGAAGTTGTGACTCTTAGCAACTACTTTGCATCTAGAGTCCCAAGGGCCAATTTCGCTTTCAAAAAGATATTGAGCAACCATATATGCTAGTGTACTTCCAACTCTGTAAGTAGATAAAATGATAATTTTTGTATCCTTAAGAGGAACAATAGGTTTTTTTATATCTCGAAAAGGGTAGGTGTAATTTTGAGGAATTTTGTTTATGGAGAATAAAAAAACGCTTCCTAGTATAAAAACTGCGTAGATGGATTTATGGAACATACTGCTTTCCTAGATGAAGTTGAGTTGAGGATAAATAATCAACGTAATATTTTGAAGTTATTTTTTAGATGAGAGTATACTCTAGAGTATATGGATGTTCATAGCTACACAGCAATAATAACACCTTTTTTAGAAAATGGGCAATTGGACCTAGAAGCGCTTTCTAAATTAGCTTCTAATTTTAGTCATAACGAGTGGGGGATCGTTGTACTTGGGACTACTGGTGAGAGAATGTCATTGTCACCTGATGAAGAACAAATCGTCATACAAACGGTTGTAGACAATGCCGCATCTCGCGTTCCTGTTTTTGTAGGGGCGGGATGCAGTTGCACGCACCACTCTGTGAAACGAACAAAACTAGCCAAGCAATTAGGAGCGGATGGAATTTTAGCCATTGTTCCCTATTACAATAAGCCTCCTTTTCGAGGCATTTTGAAGCATTTTGAAGCTATTGCAGCAGAGGGCCTACCGGTTATTGTTTATCATCACCCTAAGCGCACAGGCACGTCTCTAAATGTGGATGAACTTTTAACCTTGAGTCAAATACAGGGTGTGGAAGCAATTAAAGAGGCTTCTGGCGATTTGGTTTTTGCTGAGAAGCTTATCCAAACTGTCTCCGTGCCAGTTCTTTGTGGCGATGATGCACTAACATTGGAAATGTTTAAAAAAGGGGCTAAAGGAACAGTATCGGTTGTTTCTAACATTATTCCGGATTTGTGGAATAAAATGATCGAGCAGTGTTTACAAAAGCAATGGAAAGAGGCTGATGCCATTAATAGCGAATATAAAGCCCTTATTCAGGCGATTGGGCTCGAAGTGAACCCTATTGGGGTAAAGTTCGCGATGAGCCTTTTAGAGCGGTGTCAATGTGTTTTTCGATTGCCTTTATGTGAACCGTTGGATGCTACAAAGCAAGCTATTCAGTCCGCGTTATTTTCAAACACCTTAAGGTTTCTTTGAAACTTGAATTTTGTCTGGTCCTTCTACACCTGAACGTTTACAGACGATCAATCCGTCGTATGAATAGCTTTCAGCTGGAGAGTGTTCTGCAATAATCATTAAGTTATTCTTTTTGAGAAAATTCAAGCAATCTAAATGGAGTTTTTCAGAATGTGTAGATACGAAAAAATAATCAATTTTGCCTAAATCTATAGATTGACGACAGTCTTTAAGCATTTCTAATTCACCCCCTTGAATATCGCTATGCAATATATTTAAATGAGGGATATTTTGTTCTTCCAAAAAAGTGTCTATACTAAATCTTTTAACCCCTTTAAATTGGTTTGGCTTGGCTCTGCCCGCGTAGCCGTGGAAAAACTTTCCTGTCAGATTATTCAACTCAAAGTTTCGTTTTCCAATTGATAAGTTGCTTTTACAGGGCTCTATTAGATAGTTTGTTGCATTTGGAATGGTCTTTCCAAACCACATAGAATAGTAGGCCCAATAGCTGCCTAACTCAAGCATAATTGCATCTGAAGGTATTGATTTTAAAATCTCATAAAAAACCTTTTCTTCCTGTGGTTCATGATGACCTCGCAATCCCATGATAATATTTGTCATCCAAGTAGAATTTTTTGAGCCATAATAACAATTTTCTAGAATTTTCACTCCGTTATGCATGAGTTGATAAGAAACACCGTCTGTTTTAAAGATTTTTCCTGCATTAGGCACTTTTGGTATGTATTCGCAATCATCGCAACTTAGAGTTAGAAGCATCCGTTTATGCCATTTTTCTTTAGCTTTATTTTTGTTTGCCTTTAGCGATTGAACAAATACTTCTTTGTTAAAGGTATTATTAGCGAATATTAATTGTGAGAATATCAAAGCAAGTAAAAAAGTCAGCTTCTGTTTTTTTGTAATCATAAGTGTTGTCCTCTTAAATTAGGTTTTTCATCGGCTATAGAAATTCTTTCCTTATGAATAAAGCGTCTCCCCAGGATTTATGCCGTTTCCATAGTTGCTTTTCTTCAAAGCCCAAATCGTTTAATAATTTTTTGTAGTCTTTATACAGAGGGCAGTTTTTATAGATTTCCTCGAATAAAACTTCTGTATAGATCGCAATGGTAGATTTTAATGCTTGCTTTGAGTGTTTCAACATTTGATACTCACCTCCTTGCATATCTAAAAATAAGAAATGTAGCTCTGTAATACCGTTATCAAAGCAAAAGTCATCAAGTGTTTTTGCTTCTACAGTTATTGGCTGAGGGCTAACTTTGGCGTATTTCCAATACCAGTTTTTTTCTGAGGCGGGTAATAAAGAACCCTGTTTGTTACTTTTGCTATCCAGCGTGTTGGGAAAAAAAGAAATTGAGCCGTTTTTGTCACTTAAGGCTAAATTGAAGGGAAGAATTCTATCGCTGTTTTTTACAGACGCGGCTAGTGCGTCATAGATATTTGGGTCAGCTTCGACAGCTAAAATAGTTGCCATGGGAAATTTTTTTGCTAATTCGTGCGACGATCCCCCATCGTTTGCCCCGCAATCGAGAATGACACAGTTTGCCGGAAGAATATCTTTAATAATGTTCAAGTCGTGCGAAAAAAGAAAACTACAAGTAAATAACAAGCATAAGATTTTGATCATAAGGCCCTCGAGTTAGCATGTACGACCAACTATGCAAAATTTTAGAAAAAAAACCTACCAAAAAATTAATTTTTTATTTATTACTGTTTCTGTCTATGGCCTAGAAACTATTCTTCGACGAGGGTGCGAAGTTGGATGATGAGGGCCTTGATACTGACAAGGGGGAGTTTTTTGCGTATGAAAGAAAGAAGTGTTTCTATGGATGCAGATGTTCGTGCATGTATTCACTTAGGGCTGAGTGACGTTATGTGCTAGCAAGCTATTCGTCAAAAATAACAAAACAGCTACTTTTTTCATTAATCGTTATCTTAGGTAATAACGATAAGTTTTAATTTTTATGGCGCTTTGAAACCGTAACGCTATCAGGTCCTGCCACACCAGGTCTTTTGCCAACAACTAAACCATCACAGGAAAAACTGTGATAAGGAGAGTGTTCTGCTATAATTATAAAACCATTTCGTTTGAGAAAGTTTAAACAACCTAAATGTTGTTTTCTACCATGAGTGGAAATAAAAAAGTAATCAATTTTATTTTGATCAATGGATTTTTGACAGTCTCTTAGCATTGTTAGTTCACTTCCTTGGATATCACTATGCAAAATGTTGAGGTGGTCTATACTGTGTTTTACTAAAAAATCATCTATTTTGATCCTGAGGTTTCCCGGCCAATTTTTATTAATCCTACCTGCATAGCCGTGAAAAAACTCACCCTTGAGGTTGTTCACTTGAAAGTTCAATTTTCCAGCGTCTAAGTACTCTTTAACAGGCTCTATTAAGTAGTTTTTTGCGTTCGGAACGCATTTGTTAAACCACATAGAATAGTATGCCCAGTAGCTTCCTAATTCGATCATCGCTCCATTAGAAGGAATAAATTTCAAAACCTCATGGAAAACCTTTTCTTCTTGTGGCTCATGATGGCCTCTCAACCCAGCTATGATATCGCTCATCCACGTTGAACCCTTGATGAAGCAATAGGAATTCTCGATAATTTTTATGCCGTTGTGCATGAGCTGATACGAGACCCCATCTTTTTTAAAGATTTTGCCCGCATTGGGAACTTTGGGAATGTATTCGCAATCATCACAACTAAGGGTTAAAAGCGCGCGTTTATGAAGTTTATATTTAGCCTTGTTTTTGTCTGCTTTAAGCTCTTTAATAAATGTTTGTTTATCAAAAGTATCAGATGTAAAAGCCGTCTGGGAAAGAAATAATAAAACCAGTAAAAATACTCTTAAATTTTGGCAACTCATACGTCTATCTCCTTTTGAGCTTTTGAAAATATGGCAAGGCACTAAAGCTTGTAAAAGAAGGCTGCTTTAGCTGAAACCTCTTCTGCGACTGGAACATGTTATTCATATTTGCAAAGGGTGGCATACACGAAGGTTATTAATCAAATCTTTGTTTTAATAGCTTTCCGATCGGGATAGTATATGCGATGAGCTTAAAGGGGTTATGCAGCTACTATGAGACTGCAATTATGCGAGCCATTAGATACAAGCAATCCAATCTAAACTTAATGCTTACTCTTCAACGAGGGTGCGAAGTTGGGTGATGAGGGCCTTGATCTTGTCTTTCTCTCGCGGTGTTGTATCGAAGTTATTTTGTATTTCAGCTATTGAGCGCTTGAGGGATGTGATGAGCTTTTTGGCTGGCCTTGATTGCCTCTTGTCTGAACTCACTAGGGGGAATTTTTCGCGTATGAGAGAGAGAAGTGTTTCTTTGGATTCACCTTTGAATTCTTCAATGACCTGGATTTTATCTGCAAATTCACCTGTGCGGCTAGCTAGGGCGTAAATGACTTGACGAGGGATGTCTTCTGTTTTCTTTTTTAGCATGTCAGAGAGCGAGGTGTAGAACTCGAAGTATTGCAAGAAATTGTAAGGTGTTTGGCGGTTGCCGTAGGAGGAGATCATCCATTCGGTAAAGGCGCCATCGCGGTAGTTTTTTAGCAGATTTTGCGCTTTTTGGATGCGCTCTCCATGGAGAACAACGGCTTGGTTGTTGATGGCTTTGACTTCTGAGGTGATCTTGCAGAGATTTTGCAGGTCGGCTGTGGTGTCGTGGTCTTCGCTGTCTTTGTAGTTTTCTAGGAGTTGATGTAGGTGTTCGTGCTCGTGTTCACTTAGGGCTGAGACGCGAAAAACGCCTCCAAAACTGGAGAGCTCTCCAGCGCCTGTACGGTCAGCTAGGGTTTGCATTTTTTCTGCGGATTTAGGACGCTTTTTGAATCTTTCTGTAAGCAGCGTGTTGAGCTTGACCATAATGTCTCCTATTTACTTTTGTTTTATCCGCTTAAGAATTTCTTTTGTAAGCTTGATGTAATCTTCTGAGGCACGGCTTTTAGGTGCAATATCGAATATAGGTTTGCCATGAATCGATGCTTCTGAAACTTGAATATCGCGCCTTACTTTTTGTTTGAGAGCTTTTCCTGGAAAAGTGGATTCAATGAGACCTAAAAAAGCATCGTTACTTTTTCCCCGTTTATTCCAAAAGGATAGGGCCACACCGAGAATGTTTAGGGAGTGACGCTTTGAGATGTTTTGCATAAAAAGTGATAGACGTTGTAGACCTTTAACGCTGTAAAATTCTGGTGTGGCACAGACTAGGCTGTGTTTTGATGCAATCAATGCTGATTCAGTAAGCCAGCAAAGTGAGGGGGGGGTATCAATGATGATAAAATCGTATGCAGTTGTTTTTAGTGTTTGTTTTAAGCGCTCGTGCGAATAACGATCGGATGCTAAATTTCCTGAGAGTTCTACGCGTTCTAACCATGAATCGGCTGGGATTAGGTCTAAATTACGCATCTGTGTACGCAAGATGACTTCTTCAAGCGCTTTTTCACCTTGCAAGACGGGAGCTAGACTGTCTTGGCTGTCGGGATCAAAGCCAAGGCCCGTTGTGAGGTTGGCTTGCGCATCAAAATCGATTAAAAGCACCTTTTTTTTGTGGAATTTTGTTAAAGCAGAGGCTAAGTGCAGAGCTGTAGATGTTTTGGCTGTGCCGCCTTTAAAGCTGCTAACAGTGATGATTTCTGGGTCTTTAGTTGCTATAGCTTGATGTGAGGGCATGAACCTTAACTTCCTTGCATAATTTTTCGATCAATGCGTCTGGCCTAACTTCGCCGTGTACTACGTTATCACGCGTTCTGACAGTGATGGTTGTATTTTCCACCTCTTGGTCACCGACGGTTAACATATAATTGGTTTGCATTGTTTGTGCAAGACGAACTTTTTTGCTTACCGATTCATTTGAGGTATCGACATCGACTACAAACCCTTTTTCTCGTAGCATTTTTGCCAATGAAAGAGCGTAATCATTATGCCTATCAGCTACTGGAATGATAGCAACTTGACGGGGGCTTAGCCATAGAGGGAATTTCCCAGCAAAGTGTTCGACTAGAATGCCATAAAATCGCTCCAATGAGCCGAAAATCGCACGGTGAATCATGATGGGACGCTTATGTTGTCCATCAGAGTCTGTAAATTCGAGGTCGAAGCGCTCTGGCAGGGACATATCGAGTTGAATGGTGCCGCATTGCCACGATCTGCCTAGGGCGTCTTGTATATGCAGATCGATTTTAGGGCCGTAAAAAGCACCGTCGCCTTCATTGACCTTATAGGGATGACCATAAGCTTCTAAAGCGTCTTGCAGACCTTGTGTTGCAATCTCCCAATCTTGGTCAGAACCAATGGTACTCTTTTTTTCGGGTCTTGTAGATAATTCGAAGGTGTATTTTAGGCCGAAGGTTCCATATGTTATTTCAACTAGTTTTAAAACATTTAGAATCTCGTCTTTAATCTGATTTTGCGTCATGAAGATATGCGCATCGTCTTGATGGAAGCTGCGTACTCTAAACATGCCGCTAACAGCCCCAGAGGGTTCAAAGCGGTGTACGTGGCCAAGTTCGGCAATTCTTAGCGGGAAATCCCGGTAGCTGTGTGCTTTTGAAGCGTAGTACAGCATGCATCCAGGGCAGTTCATGGGCTTGATAGCAAAACTTTTTTCTTCAACTTCGGTGGTGTACATGTTTTCGCGATAATGTTGCCAGTGTCCCGATTTCTCCCACAACTCACGTGTTAAAATTAGAGGTGTTTTGATTTCTTCGTAACCTGCTCGTGCATGTAAAGCCCGCCAAAAGGTGAGTAAACGGTTCCATATCACCATCCCTTTGGGGTGAATAAAAGGCATGGCTGGAGCTTCTTCTCGAAAAGAAAAAAGATCTAGTTTATTGCCAAGGACACGGTGGTCTCGTTTTTTTGCCTCAGCGATCAAATGTAAATAATCTTTGAGTTGTTTGCGGTCAGGAAAGGAAATACCGTAGATGCGGGTTAGCATCGCGTTTTTGCTATCACCTCTCCAGTAAGCGCCTGATGTTTTGGTCAACTTGAACGCTTTAATTTTACCGAGATTGGGAAGGTGGGGACCACGACAAAGGTCGAAGAACTCCCCTTGGCGGTATGCAGTAATTGGACTGTCATCCTCGAAACTATTGATGAGTTCTTTTTTGTAAGAATTTTGGCAAAAAGCATCCAAAGCAGCTTTTTTGTCTTCAAACAACGTGCGCTCTGGTTTGTGATTCTCTTTTAGGATGACTTGAATTTCTTTTTCGATTTTTGGAAAATCGTCCTCGGAAATTTGCAGGTTATCAAAATCGTAGTAAAAGCCTTGGTTAATAGGGGGACCAATCGTGGGCTCAGCTTCTGGCCAAAGTCTTAAAATAGCTTGGGCTAAAACGTGGGCAGAACTATGCCAAAAAATTTCTTTACCCAACTCTTCTTCGAAAGAGATAAAGTGGATTTTATCACCTGATTTTAACTCATGGGTAAGGTCCTTGACTTGACCATTCACTAAAGCAGCCAAGGCCTGATGGGGATCTTTTAAATTTAATTTTTCTGCCAGCTCTTTAGCATTGCAGCCATCATGCATTTGAATTTCTTTATCATCGTGGTATATCAACATATTATCTGTGACCTGAGTTTTAATATTAGCCAGGCTATAGTTTAATAGAGAATGCGTGAAAACTCAAGAGTTACCGGTTCATGTTAGAAAATATTTTAGATCTTGATGAAGAAAAGAGGTTGTCCAAAGGTGCTGT
The DNA here is from genome assembly GCA_021772435.1 of Chlamydiota bacterium. Lineage (GTDB taxonomy): Bacteria > Chlamydiota > Chlamydiia > Chlamydiales > JACKPQ01 > JACKPP01. The sequence continues at coordinate 122,422 of JAJFLZ010000037.1, forward strand.
AGAGCCTCTTGGCTTTAAGGGCTTATGGAGAGCGCGCCGGTTAGCTGAATATCTAATTGCCCACCCAGATAAATTGCTAGAGATCACTCAGGAAGTTGACCAATTTTATCAGGAATCAAGTGATCAAAGTGAGCATCTTTTCGTGGGCGGGCACCAAGTAGCTATTTTAACCACCTTAAATCAGAGTCCCCATCTTTGGAAAAAGGTATTAAGCGCTTATGTGTCGCCTGATTTTCCAGACCAGCTTTTGCAAGTGGAGAAAGATCAAGCTCCGGTCATGTTGCTATCGGCGGCCTTAACACCTCTGAGACAAAATGTGGGCTCATGTTTTGCTACTGCTCCTGCGATGAACGTGCAGCGCTATCATTTAGAGTTGTTTATTCAAGATGGCCTGGAACTTATGCAAACAGGTCAATTGAAGCGTATTTTTAATGGCGAGGAATATATTGCCCCCTTATGCGTTTCGTGGGGAGAGGTCGAACTAGATCGGCTCTATCAAAAGAGCAATGATCCACTTATTTTATCGGCTTTACATGGAAGCGAGCCTAACTTGAGAGGTCACACAATCAGAGAGGTTCTGGATTCGCAAGACGCATGTCAAAAATACAAATTACTGACTGAACATGCTTTTTTGAAAGCTTGGGAATACACATTAGCTAGTTTTTGTGAGTACAAGGTCGAGCTGTATAAATGGAACTTGCTAGCTGCATTGGGATTTGACCCAGAGCAATCAGGAGGAATTGGACAGGCTGTTTATCAGTTTGTGTCAGATAAACTAGATCGTGTTAATCAGGAGATTTTGGAGCGTCAGCGAGATGTAGAAACATCTTATGGGCAGATGAGGTCAGCGGAGCGGTTCTTCAAAAATGCCACATCCTACTCTCAAGCGAGAATGCACCGCAGCGAGCATATCGTGGGAAGTTATCAATTTGAGCAAAGCTTGTCGGATCGAGATCAAGCAGAAGTTCAGGCAAAAAATTACGCTCAATTTTTTAACTATCTCATGGAGCGTTATAGAAGCTATTTTGAAATGTATTTCCAAGAGGTGTTTGATCCACAAATCATTGATGTAAACCCAGAGCTTTTTGCCGATAGTCCAGCTGGATTTCGGTTGGTTTACAAGCATGGTCGCTTGGCAACGAGTCAGTGGAGCTTGATTTACAATGATCGGGAATATATCGAGGCGTTAGTAGATTTTTTTCGTATGACAGAAAATCAGCTGATTGCAGATTGCGATTGGAGTGAAGGCAAAAAAGCAATAGAAGCTTTAACGACCCTGATTATTCAGCATGTGCAAATGGATGGATTTGTAGGGTCAGCGCAAAAACGTGCTAAGGTAATGCACCGAAAAGCCCAGACGGGTGCTACGCACTTGACTCCGTGGAGTTATCTGTCGGGCGGGTCCATGGAGCACTTACTGAAATGTTACTTTCGTACCGAAAGATCGTTAGGCAAAGAACAAAAAATCGTGAAAAGCCCCTTAGATTTATTGATCTTTTTGATTGAGACTTTAAAAGGCGCCCCTTCTAGATTAACAGATACAGACCTGCCACTTTTTGCTTATTCGCCGACGCATGCCTTTCGTTTAATGCCTTTTTGGAAAACTTTTAAACAAGCATGGGTGTCAAAAGAATTTACCTATACTTGGGTTAGAGACAACTGGATCAAGCCGGCTGAAGATCACTATCTCAAGCAAAGGCTATCGCCTAATGAGCAAGGAATGCTACTTAACGCTCTTGGATTAGAAGGCGTGCAGTTTCAACACACAGTGTCACCAGTTGAATTTAGGCGCAAGGTTGTAGCAAAGGTTCCATTGTTAGCTCATCAAGTCGATGCTGTGCTTGTTAAATTTTTACCCGGAGCTCATCCCATTTTTTTTGCAGATTCCAATTGGCCAGGATTGCTTTTTGCTTTTGCTCTAAATCCCGGCACGTTGGAAATGGATTTATGGCGATCAGATCCTGAATTTAAGAATCCCAGATTAATGCATATATGGAAAAAAGATCTAGATGGCTCATCACAAAAACCGTGGGGTGTCATTTTAAGTCATTTGTTTTGAGTGCTGTAAATCAGATGTAAAGCGGTTTTACATCTGATGATACGAAAAAAAACCAAAAAGCTTTAAGCTAGAGAGCATGATTTATAGATGTCTTGTCATTGTTTGTTTTTTTTCACTATCTCAGGGCTTTTCTCTGGAATTTGGAAACCCATACTTACCACAAATTCCGCAGCAGGGCTTCTGGACATCTGAGGATGCTTGGGCGGGTGCAACAGTTGGATATGTAGGTGAATGGATCCATGATTTAAATTTGGAAGTTAAACGTCCTAAAAAAGGTTTTAGAAAAGATGTTAACCAATTTGAAACCTGGAGCCATTTAGGCGAGCTAGCAGTAAATCTTGGTCAAAGATTTCAGTTTTATGGTCAAACGGGTGTGATGAAAGCAGAACTTTGTCAAAGGCCAATAAGCAATACGATATTCGAAATTGAAACCAAATCTCAATTTGCTGGAGGGCTTGGAGCTAGAGTTGTGCTTATCGAATGGTCCTATGTAGCTATTGGTGTAAATGCTAATGGCCTTGTTTCTTGGATGGACGTGGACCAAATAGAGCAAAATAAACAACCTGCCTTGGTTGGAAATTCATTTATCCAATACAAAAATTGGCAGATCGGAGGGAATATTGGAGCTCATTTGGGGCCTGCGCTTCCTTACGTTGGACTTAGCTATCAGAGCGCGACAGTTAAACTGAAGGATTTACCAAAATTGGCTGGTTTTGGGTTTAATTCTAATCCAAGAAAGTTAAAAAGCCGAACACATGTTGTTGTATTTCTAGGTTCTGGACTGACATTGCAACGAGGATTTGACTTAAATTTTGAGGTAAGGATGATAGGAGAAATAGGAGGATCGCTTTCGGCCGATCTAAGGTTTTAATAGATGCGTAAAACATTACAGTCAGCGATTGCACCTCTTCTTAGTATCGCCTTGCTCATGTTGGGTGGAGGTTTTTTTACTACCTTTGTTTCCCTTCGTCTACATATGGCAAAGTACGATGCTACCGTGATTGGGGTAGTTCAAGCAGCTTATTACGCTGGTTTTTTAATCGGTGCTTTAAAGATTGAAAATTTAATCAAACGTATTCGTCATATTCGAGCATATGCTTTTTTTGCTTGCTTATGTACAGCTATTGTGCTCTTTCAAGGTATATATATTAATCCCGTAGCTTGGGTCATTGAGAGGTTTATTCAGGGCTTATGCATTGCTTCACTTTATGTTGTGATTGAGAGTTGGCTTTTGATCATAGCCCCCGATGATTCAAGGGGCAAGCTGCTTGCTCTTTACATGATCGCTCTTTATGCAGCTCAGGCGGTCAGTCAATTTTTCGTTGATGCGCTTGATATGCGCTCATTAACGCCATATTTAGTCGTTGGAATATTAGGGTCTTTATCTATGATGCCAGTTACGTTTACTCGTACACAAATTCCCGACCTGCCAGACACTGATACAAAAGGATTATTTCACGTATTTAAGCGCTCTCCATTTGGGTGCTTGGGATGTATGATATCTGGAATTATTATTAGCTCAATTTATAGCTTTTTACCCCCCTATGCAGATGAGCTACACATATCAGTAGCACTGTCAATGAGCTTAGCTATTGCAGGCGGTTTTATTTTGCAGTGGCCGCTCGGGTATCTCTCTGATGTTTTCGACAGAAGAAAAATTTTGTTTTTAATCAGTGTATTAACCATAGCACCTTGCGCTGGCATTGTATTTTTCAAAATGCAAGCTGGAATTATCTACGCGTTAGTCTTTTTTCTTGGAGGTTTTACTTTTACCCTATACCCCCTAAGTATTACTCACGTCACAGACCGCTTTCAATCAAGCGATATGACATCTGTTACAGCAGTTCTGCTATTTGCTTACAGTATTGGGGCTGTAGTCGGCCCCTTACTTGCCCCGATTTTCATTGATAGCCTGCCACCAAATGGGTTGTTTGTTTTTATTGGCGCCTTGGGAGCTCTTTTATCGGCAATGGGGTGCTATTCTCTTATACGCTACAAACCCGTTCCAAAGCTCAAACAAGGAGATTTTATGCCAATGTCTGGACAATCTCCATTGGGACCTGAATTGGACCCTCGATCGCAAGACGACGAAACCAAAGCAGATTAACTAACGCCAGTTGCGGATCAACTGCCCATGATATAACCTATCTTTTTGCGATCTTTCCAGGAACAACTACTTGAAGATAGCTTTTGGCTATTTCCTACGTAGATTTTTCTGAAAATCTCATCAAAAATCTAGGCCATCTCATAGACAGTTGATCCGCAACTCGCGTTAACTATTTTTTTTGATGAGAAGAGTCCTTCGGCCGGCTTTCGTAGATAACGTAGCCAGCGGAAGCTCTTTTAGCTTTTTTTGTACGGGATGCCAGTAGATTTTCAGAGTGTGATCGAGTTTTTGTTCTTCTAGCTTCGAGATGTATTCAATCGAGTCGAAAAGTTTAAATATGAATCCGAAAAAGGCGTGTTTGGGTCTATGCATGTAAAGCCGGGAAAATGGCGTTGAGGCCCAGACAAAGACCAGAGTGCGGAAATGAGAGATGCGAATAGCTGGCTGTTGTATCTTGACTGGAATGCGCGCTTTCCATAATGGCAAGACCATATGCCTAGCGATGAAGTTTAGAAGTAAACTGCTTGCCCGAAAAAACAAAAATAAAGTGAAGAGAAGTACTAAACAGGCAATGACTAGAAAACCCGTTGCAGCGCTTAACCCCAGAAAACCACTGACCAAATAGATTGTCAGAGGCGCAAATAATACTCCGCAAAAACTGATGAAATTATTTGCAGCGATGACTTGTCCTCGATGATGTCCTTTGCTGTAGGTTTGCACAAATGAGTCAAATGGAATAACAAAGAACCCTCCCATAAAACCAATGAAAAAGAGCGCACTAATGACACCAATTAAGCTAAATTGTAGGAAATAAATACCGATGAGTGTCAACGTCATGCCAATACCAGCAAGACAGGAAAGTCCGATTTCAACTTGCTTATGTGAAATTTTTCCACAAAGATGCGCGCCTATTGCGATACCAATCGCACAGACTAAAAATAAATAACCACCACCAACTTTATCCATTCCAAGCGAATTGATCGCAAAGGGAATAATATTGAGTTGAAAAAAGGCACCAACAAACAAGAAAAATGCGGCTCCAATAATAGCGGTGAGTAGATAGGGAACTTCACGACAATGCGATAAAGTATGAAAAATCGTACGAATGAATAGAGGTGTCATTTTTTGCTTTGTGCGTCTGGGCTCAACATGAGGGATAAAAAAAGAGGTAGCAAACCCTCCAGCAGCGATCAGTAAGCAGACAAGTCCGGAAAGCACAAAATTTTCATTTGAGATCTGGGTGATAAATGAAGCCAAAAAAGTGCCGACGATGATTGCAAGGTATGTAGCGGAAGTAATAATGCCATTAGCTTTAGAGATGCTTTTTCTTTCAACGAGTTCAGGAATAATACTATATTTAGGAGGACTGAATAGGGCGCTTTGCAACGAAAGTAAGAACAGCAAGATATAGAGGCCAATGCTATTTTGATAAGCAAAAGCAATGATTCCGCAAATCATGATCAGGACTTCGAGAAGCTTTAATGCGATGATGAGGCGTTGTTTGCTGAAGCGGTCGGCTAAAATTCCCGCATTCGATGAAAATAAAAGAAAAGGAAGGACGTAGATGACACCGACCCAAAAAAGAATATCAGTGGAAGCTGCGACCCCGAATAAATTAATAAGTAAAAAGACAATCAGGTACTTAAATACGTTGTCATTGAGGGCTCCTAAAAATTGAGTGATGTTGAGAAAAGCAATAGGGTGCTTTGAAATCGATCTTTTGAGCATAATACAGGATTATGACACACCAACGTTTTGCCAGCAATAGGATGGAAAATCTACTAGAGGTCCTCAAGGATCAGCTTTTGTCCTCAAAACCATTTACCCCAAAAATTATTGTCGTTCCCAGTAATCACGTTAAAGATTGGGTTCAACGAAGCTTAGCGGATGATCCTGCATGTGGCGTAGCCATGGGAGTAAAGTTTATGGGTCTAATGCCTGCTATTGAATATTTAGCTAACCAACCTGTATTTCTTTCTGAGAGCTCTTTATCCCTAAATTTAGAAGGAGAAATAAATCAAATTCTAAGGTCGGAAGAGTGTCGATCTGAAATTTTTGCACCATTAATTGCTTATGTAAAGCCAGAGAAATCGACTCAATATACACAAGATCGCGTGCGTCATCTAGCCGATCATTTAGCTCGAGCTTTTATGAAAATGAATCGCTATGGCGGTGATTTCCTGCAAAGATGGTTAAAGATACGTGGCTGGAAACAAATGCTTTGGCAGCAAACAATAAAAATGCAAAGTTACATGCAGTTTTCAAATCTTAGCCCAGTCAAAAGAATGTGCGAGATGCACTTTTTTGCGCTCTCATCTATTCCCGATTTGTACTTTAGGTTTATAGAAAAAAGCCTGGATCCGATACATCATTATATTTTTTCTCCTTGCCAAATGTTTTGGGGAGATATTTTATCGGACTCTGGACGACTGGCTCTTCTCAAAAAAAAGCAAACAATGGATTTAGATTCTTATCTGCAAGATCGCAATCCTCTTCTTGCTAATTGGGCAATTAAACACACCTTCAAACAAATTGAAGAACACCCTCATACAGAGATTTATCAAGATGCAAACGATGGGACCCTGCTTGAGAAGATCCAGCATGACATTCTTTATTCAGAGAAACGATCTGATTTTCCCATGGATAAAACACTTCAAATTCATGCAGCGCCAACTAAGTTAAGAGAAATTGAAATCTTAAAAAACGGACTGATAGAGCATTTTGTTAATAAGCCACTAAAACCATGCGATGTTCTTATTCTAGCGCCTAATATCGCAGAGTATGTTCCCTATATCCAAAAAGTTTTTGGGGATCAGTGTCCATTTAATTTTGTCATTCACGATGTACCGAAACTTTTCGATCGGGCTTTTTTGAAAGCATTAGAAGGACTGATGCATCTTGTTAAGAGCCGAACCTCGCCGCAGGATGTTTTGGATTTTTTTGCAAACCCGTGCGTAAAAAAACAGTGTCAGATTTCAACAGAAGATCTTTTTTTACTTGAGAAATGGGCAAAAGACTGCGGTGTGCACTGGGGTTTAGATCATGAAGATCGAGATCAACTGCTGGCTTTACCTGAGTTTGAAGACCCTATGCTAGAAAAGTCTGATTTAGGAACATGGCGATACTGTTTTGATGGATTACTTGCAGGCTTAGCTGTCATTGCAAATGAGGACGAGCCATGCGATCTACATCCACTCGATTTAGTTGAAAATTCTGTTGCAGAAACGCTTGGTAAATGGATTTGCTTGATACAGAGTTTGCAGCAATCATTCGAACCTATGACTCTCACTGATTGGAAAAAAAGATTTTCATCTTTTGCAATGCAATTTATCGACCCGAGCATCGATCCCGGAGGCTATAAACTCTTTGCTGACGCATTAGAAGGTTTATCATGTCAAAATAGCTATGTATTGCCTTTTGACTCATTTTGGCAGCGCTTAAAAAACAGCTTAGAAACAAAAACGGGAACTGTGCACGGCAATGATTTAAATGCAGTGCCATTTTGCTCAATGAAAACTGGGCGGGCTTGTCCTGCATCGCTAGTTTGGTGTTTAGGACTGCATGATGGAGCTTACCCTAGATTGCCAACTTCAAATCCGCTTGATGAGATGGGCTATAGTGGTGATCCATGCCCTAGCCATGCAGATGAGGACCGGCATTTGTTTTTGGAGCTTGTGTTATCCGCTCGCGATACCTTCTGCGTGAGCTACCTCTCAAACTCTGACGCTGATGGAAAACCTCAGGGACTATCGATTGTGGCACAAGAGCTTTTAAATTATGTGCATTTAGACCTGGCCATTTACCACCCTAACCAAGGGTTCAACCCCTGTTATTTTTCAGGTAATTCTGATTTTAACTCATATGATAAAAACGCATTTTCCATTGCAGCAATGGATGAGCAAAAAACAGCGCATTTGATTCCTCAATTTTTTACTAAAGCAGAAAAATCTAGAAAAATAATCCCAAAAGATACTCATTTGAGTGTTGAAGATATTGCAGCTTTTGCAAGGCATCCTCTTGCTTATTTTATAAAAAAACGGTTAGGTGTTTACCTGGAGTATGAAGAGGAAGATGGAGAATTTCAACTTTCTAGTTTGCACCACTTTCTAGCTAAAAAAAGCCTGTTACACGGCGTGAAGGGCGAGGTGATATCAAGTCTTCAAAATTCTGGAATGTTGCCACTTGGTCGATTTGGTGAACTTGCGGGAAAACGTCTTCAGATTCATGCTGAAAATTTCAAGCAAAAACTGGAAGAATTTAACGTTAAAAAATCAGATCTATTTCAAATACAGCTACATAAAGCAGATGTAAAGCAGTTTTACATTGGCGAAAAAGAAGTGGGTTTACATGCTCTTGAATTAACGTTATCTGATGGAACTGGTGTGTCTATTCATGGAAACATAACGGATGTATCACCAGAAGGTTTATGCGTTCAGAGTAGGGCAGACCTTTCCAACCAAGTTAAAATATGGCCCCTTATGCTCATCTTGGGTGTTTTGGATGTTTGCAAGCCCCAAGCATTGTTTTTGGAGGACGGTAAAAAACTCGAAATTGATCAAACAAAGGCCAAAGAGGCTTTGCAACGTTACATAGAATATTTCTTAAGAGCTCAAATAGATCCCTCGCCGTTTATTCCTGGATGGGCAAGCGCTTTTTTAACAAAGTGTCCGAATGATTTGAAAACTTCCGATCTTGAAGATCCTTATTTTAAATGGGCCATTGGTGATGATGATAGAATCGATAAGGCGGCATTGTTTGTACGTTGGCAAAAAGATTTGCAATACGTATTTGAGGATTTAATCTGATGGAAAATTACAACTGCTTAGATCAAAACCTAAATCTTTGGGGACATCATTTTCTAGAAGCATCCGCAGGTACTGGAAAAACCTTTACGATTGAGCATATTGTTCTGCGACTCCTACTTGAAAAAGACCCTATCGATATCGATCAAATCTTGATTGTCACGTTTACAAGAGCTGCTACAAGAGAGCTGAAACAACGCATTCAAAATCGACTAAGAGAAGGGCTTAGAGCATTAGAGCAGGGTGAAATTAAATATCCGTATTTAGATCTTTGCGAAAAAGACAAGGCGTATGCGATCGAGCGTTTAAATTTAGCACTTAGCTGCTTTGACAAAGCTCAGATTTATACCATTCATAGCTTTTGTCATCGCACTTTGCTTGAAGAGGGTTTTGAAGCGGGAGTTTCGCTTGATCTATCAAACCCAGATGATTTAGGGACCTTTGCATTTCGCGAGTCGCAAATAAAAGATTTTTTGCGAACAGGAATAAAGCCTGAGTTGTTTGCCCCCAGCCAAATTGAAAGAGTACTCCAGGCATGTGGAGGTAAAATCCAGAGATTAATTGCACGAATTTCTCAACTGGACGATGAAGCTCAGCCTATTGCTCTACCAGTACAAGAGACGCTTAAGCAATTTAATTTAGCTTTAAATATGCTGCCTGAAAAAGCAGAGTGTGTGTTTGACGAACTTTGCCTTATCACAGGTCAATTTAAAGGAGTTTGTGATCGCAGTGGAGCATTTATATCATCAATTGAGCTACAAATTAAGCTTTTAGCTGAGATCATCGAATCGCAGAAGATCACATTGGATCAAATGGATGTGCTTTTGGGATCTAGTCCTAACTTGATCTTGCAATTGAACCTGGACAATCGAAAAAAAAGAGATTTTGAAAAGGTTTTACCTTTGTACCATGCTTGGATTCTTGCAAATATTTATCCTTTAATTGACGAGGCAATCAATCCAGATCATATTCTTAGACATATGGGTGTGCTTTGCAAAAAACGCCTTGAAGTTGCCAAAGAAGTACATGGAGTCATCTTTCCCGATGATCTATTGCAGCAGATGCACTGTGCTTTAGAAAACCCTTTAGTTGCAGAAAAAATCAGGCAAAAATACAAAGCAGCTATTGTCGATGAATTTCAAGATACAGACTCTATTCAATGGTCGATTTTTCAAAAGTTGTTCATGTTTCCCAGTAGTGAAATTCCAGCATTTTATCTGGTTGGAGATCCAAAACAGTCCATTTATGCCTTTCGAAAAGCGGATCTTTACACCTATTTAAAAGCGCAAGAAAAACTGGGTTTACAAAGCAGAAAAATGCTCAATACGAATTATCGAAGCTCAAAAGAGCTCATCGATGGGCTCAATACTTTGTTTGCACATGAAAAAGCCGGCAGCTGGTTACAACTTCCCTCTAAAGAGGCTTGTATTCATTATCAGCCGGTTTTATCAAGCCAAGAAACTGAGCCGCTTGGTGACGATAAAAAAGCTGTGCATATTTTAAAAATCGATGATCCTAAGGCACGTAGCGTACCTTCAAAGGATCTCGAAGAGCGAATACTTTTTCCATACATTGCATCTGAGATCAAAGCGTTGGGCTTGGGATTTTCATCTTTTGCCATTTTGATCAAAGACCGCTATCAATCGATGCGCCTCCAGAAATATTTTAAGCGCATTGGCATTCCTGCAATCACACAAAGTGGTATTTCCGTATGCGCATCTAAGGTTTATTTATTTTTGAATGCTCTTTTAGAAGCGGTCATTAGACCGAGTAACCTTGGAGCCATTAAAAAGCTTTTATCAGCTCCTATTGTCGCTTGGAATTATCTAGATCTTTTGCCGGAAAATCATGGTCAACGCATTGTTGACATCTCTTCAGAGCTTCATAAGTTTAAAGAGATCTGGGAAACGCAAGGGTTTGCAGCGTTTATCAATGCAGCGCAAGCTTACTCATTTGGTCACGACATGAATTTGATTCAGCTGCTTGCAGTTGAGAAAGAAAATTATGTCGATTTCACTCACCTGATCGAACTGCTACTGGAAGAAGAAGGTAAAAGACCTCATTCGATGCGTGATTTGCATCAGGTATTTAAACGTTTTAAACAGATCAATCCAGATCACCATCCTCATATGCGACAGCGCAAAGTCTTTGATGAGAGTGCTGTCACCATCATGACAACGCATATGAGTAAAGGACTTGAATTTGATGTCGTATTTGCATTGGGAATGGGGTGTCGACATAGTGGGCTTGCAGATCTTGAACTCGAAGCAGAAAAACTAAGACTATTTTACGTTGCGCTAACAAGAGCCAAAAGACGTGTTTATTTGCCAGTCATTAGCACATCAGGAAAGCCATCTCTGCCGTTTTGTGCGTCTCCTGCTGAAAAGTTTTTTGAGGGTTTTGAGGATTTAGAAGAGTTAACCTCGTCTAGTATAAGCGTTGAGGAACTTAATGAGACAATTCAAAGTCCCAGCTTTACATGTATAGAGAAACCCCAACTGGCTCCTCCAAAAGCGCATGGACTTCATTTTGCGAGACGCTCAATTTCGTCTTATTCTGGGCTCGTTACATCTGAATTTGATTTCAATGCTCCAAGACAATCGAAAGATTTTACAGAATTCAATTTACATACCCTGCCAGCAGGAGCTGACACAGGAGTGCTTTTGCATCATCTTCTGGAAAAAACCATCGAGATGGGGCTATACCGCGATAGTGAAATCACACGCATTCAAAAATTCGTGCAAAACCAATTGAAGTGCTCTAGTCTACGACAGTGGGATGTGGTCATAGCAAAAATTATTTTTGGGATCATGCAAACTCCCATCGACGGTTTTTCCCTAAAAGATGTGCCAGAAAACGCCATCACTCAAGAGATGGAATTCTTACTTCCGATGGATACTGATTTAATGATTAAAGGATTTGTCGATTTGATTTTTCAATATGAAAACAAAACCTATATTATCGATTGGAAGTCAAATTGGCTTGGAGAATCAGCAGATGACTATACAGCAAAGAATTTAAGTAATGCGATGGAACACCATGAATACACCTTACAAGCGCGTATTTATGGAGCAGCACTTGTAAAATGGTTACAAAAATATGAGAGCCGGCCTGCTAGCAGTTTTTACGGCGGAGCTTATTACGTATTTTTAAGGGGAATTGAAAACGAGGAAACCCATGGTATCTACCACTATCGAAATATCTGAAGTTGATCAGGCATTTGCTGAAATGATCATGAGGCGCTATGACCTAAATGACAGCTGGCTACGAAGTTTTTTAGCTGAGATGATGGCAAAAACGCGTCATGGCCACATATGTATAGACATATCTCAAGAAACTATTGCGCGGTTACCTGATTGTTTACTTGCAAAAGGTGACCTAGCTGATCGTTTGCTCAAAGTAAGAGGACCTCATCTATATTTCCATCGCTATTGGCATCTAGAAACAAAGCTCCTCTTGCCAATAGCCAGAAGACTAAAGCAATGTACCAAGATGGAAAGCGCTGCAATTGAAGGCCTGAATCAAATGCAGTGTCATGCAGTTTCAAGCGCTCTTACTCACGCGCTCACTTTGATATCAGGTGGGCCTGGTACGGGAAAAACACACACGATTTCCCACATTGTCAAACAGTTTTCAGGTAAGCGGATAGCGCTTACAGCACCCACTGGAAAAGCTGTTAGCAAGTTAAGTGAAAGTATTGTAAACCCAGAATTTTTCTTTGGAACGCTTCATAAGCTCCTTGGAATTAAGCGTGCTAAAGATGTACTGAAAACGCCCTCTTTACTTCCATATGATGTTGTCATTGTCGATGAATGCTCCATGGTTGATATTGGTATGTGGGGAACGCTTTTCGAAGCTTGCTCTTCTGAGACTAAATTGATTTTGGTTGGGGATGCAAACCAACTGCCTCCGGTTGAAGGGGGAAACATTTTTCAGCAATTATGCGCTTTTTTCAAAAAAACAAAACAGACAGGCTATAGCGAACTCACAACCTGTATGCGAACAGATAAGAAAGATTTGCAAGCTATAGCAAGCCTAATACTCAAAGGCTCATTTGAAGACCTTCCACGCATAGATATTCCTCCCGTACGGGAGCTAGTTAATATTGTAAACCCAGTGTTTACTCGTAAACTAGACGACCACATATCAACTGAGCTGCTGCTTATGGAAGCAAAAAAGTTCCAGATTTTGAATGCACTTAGAAGAGGACAGCTAGGGTGTGATGCGCTAAATCGTGCACTATTTCAGATCATCAAAGGCAATATACAAAAGAATGATCGCTTAGCAATTCCCATTATTGTAACCCGTAATGCTCCTGATTTAGGTCTTAGTAATGGAGATATGGGTATTTGGATTCATGGACCAGAAGAACAGGTCCTATTTAAGGATCAGATTATACCGAAGGCACTGGCGCCACCCTTTGAGCTTGCTTATATTTTATCTGTCCATAAGAGCCAGGGTAGTGAGTATGAGGATGTTTATCTGCTGCTACCTCCGGGATCTGAGCATTTTGGTCGAAGTGTGTTATACACTGCTGTCACTCGGGCTCAAAGCCAATTGACAATTGCAGGAAGCTGTGAGACTGTGCAATTGTGCGCTCAAAATAATGTGATGCGCCTTGCTGGTTTATCTGAAAGACTAGGAGAAATACTATGCGTAGATTAACGAATCTTTTGTGTTTAATTACATTTTTATACATTCCCTTATTCGCTGGCACTCGAGATAAGCTTACGATTTTAAAAAATGATATCGAACGCATTATTCACCATGCTGAAAAAGGCGCAGTTGTAGGTATTGATGTTGTTTCTGTCAAAACAAATGAGCGGATCTACAGCAAAAATCATAAACAACGATTTATCCCTGCCAGCTTGATTAAAATTTTAACCCTAGGTGCTGCGCTCGATATTCTAGGTATTGACTATGCCTATAAAACGGGCATTTATACCGATGGGAAAATAGAAGATGGCATTTTGCATGGCAATTTGTACCTGAAAGGGAGCGGAGACCCTAGTTTAGTGACCAATGATTTAGAGCACTTGGTTAAAAATTTACATATGATTGGTATTGAAGAAGTGAAGGGGTCACTTGTTGTCGATGCTTCTGCTTTTGATTCAACAGCGCTGGCTCCGGGATGGATGGTTGAAGATACGACATTTGTTTCATCAGCCGTTCCAAGCGCGCTTTCAATCAATCAAAGCTGTTTTGACATCTGGATCAGACCGGCTAATGCTGAATCAGCACCTGCTGTTGTTTTAAGCGATCTGCCTAACGTTGAATTGCCATTCCTTATTGATAACCAGACATTGACGCTTTCAAATATTCAAGATAGTAAGCAATTAGAAATTACGACTGACAACAAAGGCAAACAAGCTGTTATCCGAATAGCCGGAAATTTGAATTTGCAAAGCGCGCCACAGCTGCGGCGCGTTCCAATAAAAGATCCGGCGATCATGGCTGGATCGATTATAAAAGAGTTTTTTAAAAGACATCAAATGACTTTCCGCGGAGCCGTGCAAGAAGGCATGACACCTGTCAATGCCTTGGTTCTTGCAGAGCACTCCTCAGACTCACTGCTATCGATCGGTCAAAAAATGTGCAAGGAATCGGATAATTTTTTTGCACATTGCTTATTTAAGACTTTAGGCAAAGAAGTTCAAGGTCCTCCAGGTTCATGGCAGTCTGGAAGCCAGGCTTTGCGAGAGTTTTTAGCAAATAAGGTGCGACTAGAACCATCTGACATGGTTCTTTTAGATGGAAGTGGTTTATCGAGATACAATTTAATGACACCCGCGCAAATTGTCGAATTTTTATCTTGGGCTCATCACAATGTCTCAATTGGCTCAGAGTTTAAAACGACATTTTCCATGGCAGGCATTGATGGGACATTAAAAAACCGTCTGCAGCCATTGCAGGGAAAACTGCGTGCTAAAACAGGTACGATGACAGGTGTTAGCAATCTTTGTGGATATGTTTTCACAAAAGACGGCGAAGAGTTGGCTTTTACGATTATGGTTAACGGATCGACAAAAGAATCTAAAGAAATATATAAGCAACTTATTGACCCCATTTGCATGGAACTTGCCAATTTTACAAGGCGTTAGTTTTTTGTATTAAGCAGCATTTGCTCTAGAATGTATTTTTTTCCCCAAAGGTGGACGTAATGGACGATAACAGTAGATGGGTCTTGCGCATGGCGTAGCCTAGCGTTGTATCCCATCCGCATGCGATGAACTGGGAGACGGTGACGATGGATAATGCGAGATAGAGCGTCTTGATCTCCTAAATAATTTGTATGGTGTGAAAGAACCTCGTCTTTCCATAAGTCAATAATTTTACAGCCCTGTTTGTACCCAATCACGCCGCTGTTGTAGACGATTTCTCCAGGCAGCAAATAACCTTTAGATTCTAGCAAACTTTGATAATCAGGCATCTCTGGCACAATTGTAAAGCCAGTCGAATTGTCAATAAAACTAAATATGTCATCTAACTTACCTTGGATCTGACAATCTAGATCAATCCAGATTGTCTTTTCAAAAGGTGTATGGGCTAAGCCAAAAGGCTTTAGCATCCAGATGGGATGAATGTTTTGAAGTTTTCCAGAGTAAAGCTCTTGCCAGGAGGTTTCTTTTTTAGGGCAAAGGGTTTTGTTAAATAGTTTTAGTAGAGAGGTCTTGTCAAAGTCAAGTACTGTACCGATCTGTTTGGCTTTTGTTAAGCCGTTTTTCGATAGTCCAAAGTCGCAGATAGCAATCGGGTAATCACAATATTTTTTGTAATGTGCATACCACCAGCCTAACATCCACTCTTGTGTTTTATCTGCACCAATGATGACTCCTTGAGAAGCGATAAGATGAGAATTCCACATAACCATTATTTTTTTAATACTGAAAAAATAATTATATGGAAAGAGTTCAGGTTATTTATACCGAAGTAGATTTAAAGACAGAAGTTAATCAAAGGAGCTCTTCAAATTTTTTAATTGAAACAAGGGACGTTATCCATAGATAAGTCCCGTAGTGAAGACGGAAAATTTGTACGAGAGTCTACGCTGTTAAAAATTACTTGGCTGTAGCAGCAGTCTTCTTTGTGAATCGAGCTTTAACGCGGGCAGCCTTATTTTTTTTGAAAATACCTTTTTTGACACCCTTGTCCATTAAGCTATAAATCGACTTCAGAGCAGCAATGCCTTCTTCTGCACCCTTGGCTAGAGCGGCTTCGAAACCGTTAACCGTTGTACGTACATTAGATTTAAACGCGCGGTTTTGGTTGCGTTTACGAATATTTTGCATGTCTCTTTTTAAAGCAGTCGGGCGTTTTTGGACTTTTTTGTCTTTTTCGCCATTTCCTTTTTTTTCATTTGCCATTATTCAATAGCCCTTGTTTTAATCGGTTTATGTGCTCTTAGTGTAGCAGCAAAATGGAATTATGTCGATAGCAAAGATAAAAATTGAAAAGGGATTGATCGTATGGGCTCTGCTTTTAGGTGTGAGCTTCGGAATGGTCTGTTGGTATGGCTGTCAATTTCTTAAACAATTTTATATATACAAAACCCTGACTGCCGAAACACCTGCTCAAGTAACAGCATGGGGTATCGATAAGGTCAAAGAGGGTGAATTCATTGTATATGCTAAATACACTTATTGGTTGAACGAGCAAGCTTTTACTGGGACGACAGCATTTAAAAAAATAACTTTTACTAATCAATTGGCTGCAAAAGAGCATCTGCAGAATTGGAAAGCCGACAACTGGATTACTTATTATAACCCTAAGAAGCCGTCAATATCTACGCTCCAAAGACCCTTTCCATTAAAAATATTACTACACATGCTGATTGGTATTGCCGTATCGATTTATTTTCTGTACTTGAAGCGGTATCTAGCTGCGTTTCGCGTTGCGTAGAAGTGCTGCTTTTAAATGTTTATCATGTAAAGCCACGATATTTTTAAAAAGAGTTATCCATATTTTTTTAGTTTTTTGTCTTTTTCCTTTTTTTTCTAAATGGGTTAAAAGGTCGGAAAAATCAGGATCACGCCATATACGAAACAAGAGATCTCCACTGAAAAAAACGGGCCAATTTTCAATTCTGTCAGTCAAAGATTTGGGGGACTTTTGAAACATATCTTTTTTAAAATAATAGTGTTGCGTTAGATGAATTGGGCATTTTTTGCCAATGTAAAACCGCTTTACATCTGAGATGAGCTCGAGTTGGTCGTATATCCACCCTTTTCCCCTAGGGTCAATGTTTGTATAGTAGCTTGGGAATTTTCGCAGATGCCTTTCAGAATCGGATAATCTTCGCTTATTAAAATTTTTTTCATGCAAAATCCAAACCAATAAATACCCCGTTCTTGCATACGCTTTTTGTCTGGCTCTCACTTCAAATAGTGAGATCGGTGAGCATTGGACTTCAAAAATGAGTTTTTTTGATGGCACGACGACATCAGCAAAGCGGTTAACTTCAGGAAAGTAATGTTCCATATGTGCATCGGGAAATATTTTTTTTAACCGGAGCTGGGTTTGTAGGTGGTAAGGACTTTTGCTGTGATTTGTGCAGTTTGTTTTTGGATTAGGGTGGAAAAAGTGCAGCTGATATTGCTTTCCTCCTCGCAAACGAACAGTTCCCTGGCACCCGGGACAGGTGTAGTCTTTCCCTTTTTGGGCATAAAGCGCAATCACGCTTTTTCCGTCTTCTAGCGCTATTAGTTGCATAGATAACCGATTGTAAAGAAATGTTTGTTTTTTTGGTGCTAAATATATATGATCCGGGGGATTGACAAAAAGCGCCTCAATGCGAGACAATTACCTTCCCAGGCAGTGCCATTTTCATTTTAGGAGCCTATGAGCAAACCCAGTTTTGGAACCTTTGACCCTCAGCATCAACAAAAAATTGAAGAACTTGTTGCAATTGCTAAAGATCAAGGGTTTGTCACCTATGAAGAAATAAACGAAATTCTTCCCATGACTTTCGACTCCCCTGAGCAGATTGACCACGTGTTGATCTACCTCAGTGGAATGGATATTCAAATCCTCAATCAAGCGGAAGTGGATAGACAAAAAGAGCGGAAGAAAGAAGCCAAAGAGATGGAAGGCTTACCGAAGCGCACTGAAGGATCATCGGATGATCCTGTACGCATGTATCTCAAAGAGATGGGATCGGTTCCTCTACTCACGCGTGAAGAAGAAGTTGAAATTTCAAAGCGTATTGAAAAAGCGCAGCTTCAAATTGAAAGAATTATCATGCGTTTTCGCTACTCTGCTAGAGAAACCATTTCAATCTGTCACTACCTTGTTTCAGGAAAAGATCGCTTCGACAAGATCATTGCAGAAAAAGAAATCGAAGACAAAGCTGTCTTTTTAAAACTACTTCCAAGATTACGTGAACTGTTGCTCGAAGAAGATCAAATGCTAGAGTCACAACTTGTTCAATTGCGTAATAACAAGCTGAAAAAAGTTGATCGCGTTAAAATCACTGAAGAAATCGAAAAGAGCCGTATTCGTACCCAAGCTTATCTTCGCCGCATGCACTTTCGCCATAATATTATTGACGACTTTGGTGAAGTCATCATGGCAGCGTATGAGCGATTTACCGCTCTAGAAAAAGAAATTCAAGAATTGGTGCCCAGAGCAGAGAAAAACCGCTTTGCAGCAGCTAAACTTAAGGCAGCACAGCGCCGGCTTTACAAGCGCGAGCTAGCTGCAGGCCGCACACTAGACGAGTTTAAAAAAGACGTGCGTATGTTGCAACGTTGGATGGATAAGAGCCAAGAAGCCAAGCGCGAAATGGTCGAATCCAACCTCCGTCTCGTTATCTCGATTGCGAAAAAATACACTAACCGTGGTTTGTCTTTCCTCGACCTGATTCAAGAAGGCAACATGGGCCTTATGAAAGCGGTAGAAAAGTTTGAATATCGCCGAGGTTACAAATTTTCAACTTATGCCACTTGGTGGATTCGCCAAGCAGTCACACGAGCGATTGCAGATCAAGCTCGCACGATTCGTATTCCAGTGCACATGATCGAAACGATCAATAAGGTGCTGCGGGGTGCAAAAAAGCTCATGATGGAGACAGGCCGTGAACCCACTCCAGAAGAGCTGGCTGATGAGCTTGGTTTAACTCCTGAGCGTGTTCGCGAGATTTACAAAATTGCTCAACATCCGATTTCCCTCCAGGCTGAAGTTGGCGATAATGGTGAAAGTACGTTTGGTGACTTTTTAGAAGATAAAAATACGGAATCACCATCAGAAGCAACTGGTTATGCGATTTTGAAGGACAAAATGGGTGAGGTTCTCTCAACACTTACAGATCGAGAGAGAACAGTCCTCATCGAGCGCTTTGGCCTGCTCGATGGTAAACCTAAAACTCTGGAAGAGGTCGGCTTAAGATTCAACGTGACAAGAGAGCGCGTGCGTCAGATTGAGGCTAAAGCGCTACGTAAAATGCGCCATCCTACGCGAGCTAAACACTTAGAAGCTTTCATGGAAATGATCGAACACGAGTGATACTAGTTATCAGAAGATAAGTTTCAGAATGGGTTGATCGTATGGAGCGTAACGGAGTCGAACCGTTGACCTCAACAATGCCATTGTTGCGCTCTACCAACTGAGCTAACGCCCCTTGTGGGGAATGTCCATTTTACCACATAATGGGGTAACAAGACAAGGACTTGCATGGTATTCGACCCTTTTGACCGTTACGATATCACTCCCCCTGACCCTATTTTTTTTATCAGTTCTCAAGCAGCAGCAGATCAAAGACCCGAAAAAGTTGATCTAACCATCGGTATTTACAAAACAGCTGAGCTCAAATCGATGGTTTTTAAAAGCATCAGAGAAGCTGAAAAAAAACTGCTCGAGAATGAAACAAATAAAGATTACTTATCGATTAGCGGTCATCAAGCCCTAATTGATGGATCGATTGATCTTGTTTTTGGTAAGGATCACTGTGAAAGAGCAATTTGTGGGATACAGGCTTTAGGTGGAACTGGAGCGCTATGTCTTGGAGCCAATTTACTTGCTGAAACCCTTAAGATGCCTGTCTATGTATCAAAGCCCACATGGGTCAATCATCATAATGTTTTTTCTAGCGCAGGCTTTATGGTCAAAGATTATTTTTATTACGACCAGAAAACCCAGTCTCTTAATATTGATGCATTTTTTGAGGCCCTAAATAGAGCAGAAAAAGGTAGTGTTGTCGTTCTCCATGGATGTTGCCATAATCCAAGTGGTGCAGATCCCGATTTGGAGCAATGGAAAGAAATTTCTGATTTATGTAAAGCCAGGCAGCTAATTCCATTTTTTGACTTAGCTTATCAAGGGTTTGGTCAAGGATTAGAGCAAGATGTGAGAGCTATTCGACTCTTTGCAAAAGATGGACATTCCATGCTTGTTGCCCAATCCTTTTCAAAAAACTTAGGGCTTTATGGAGAACGTGTTGGGACTTTACTTGTTTTAACATCTGAAAAAAGTGGTGTGATAAGTCATTTAAAAGCTATTGCAAGAGCTTCATATTCAAATCCTCCTCGTCATGGTGGATTGATAGCAGCTCACGTGTTATCAGATCCTCATTTGCGATCTATCTGGGAAGATGAATTGAATTATATGAGACAAAGAGTTAATTCCACGCGTGAACACCTAGCAGATGCTTTAGCAAAGTCTTGTCCTAATCACGATTTTAGTTATTTAAAAGAGCGCAATGGGATGTTCTGCTACCTGGACTTAACAAAAGATCATATTGAAAGTTTAAAAACTGAAAAAGCTATTTATTTGACTCAGTCGGGCCGCATTAATGTAACAGGGCTAAATGAACAAAATGTCGTCTACGTAGCTGACTCAATCGCGAGTGTTTTGGAATGAAAAAACCATTTTTTCGGTCATATTTAATTTTAGGAGCATTTCTTTTTCTATCATTATGTATGCCTGAAAAAGGTTCTAATTTGCTGCGCTCTGGTTTTGTAGGACTATCGATCCCTCTTTTTAAGACAGCAAGATGGATTGCGCATTCTAGTCTATCGACAACCTCACCAATTCAATCTCAAAAGTTGCAAGAGCAAGTCGAAAAATTACAAATCGAAAACTTAACTCTGCGCACCCAAATTGATCGAATGTATGCTTGGCTTGAACAAGAAGAGCATTTGGAAAGCATTACTGAAAACGAAAGACTATCCGACGAGAGAGTAGGTGCGGTAAAAGCAGCTCTGCAACAACAGAGTCAGTTTCTGCCTGCGAGGGTCGTTTTTCGCGAACCAGCATCTTGGAGTAGCTTTGTTTGGATCGATATTGGAAGCTGTGAAAATAAACGGATAGGTTTTGACTTAGTAGCAGAAAATAGCCCGGTGATATCTGGATCTGCATTGATTGGACTTGTTGAATATGTTGGTCATAACCGCTCAAAAGTCAGATTGATCACAGACAGGCTATTAACACCTGCCGTGACTATTACAAACCATCAAGCTCAGCATAGATTTTTGTTAGACCATATCGACCCGCTTGTGCGATTACTTCCCCTTCAGCAACACTTGTTTCAAAATGATGACTGCGCTGCAAGTGTTCAGGTTTTGAATCGCATCCAGGAGCAGATTGTGACCAAGGACGGATCTGCACGGCCAGCAAAAGGCTTTGTCGAAGGTTTAAGTGAACCTCTTTGGCGACTTGGAAATCAAAAGCTGAAGGGTCTTGGCTTTTTTCAAAGCGACACATCTCAATTTAATGTCGGTGATCTGATTCAAACATCTGGATTAGATGGCGTTTTTCCAGCTGGACTAATCGTTGGTGCTATTTCAAACGTAGATACAATTAAAAAAGGCGACGCTACCTATCGCTTTACCGTAGAGCTGGCCGTTGCTAATTTAGACGAGCTTGCAACTGTCCACGTCATCCCTCCATGCCGCCGGTAATCTCATAACTGATGTTACGCGCAAATGAATCCAGATATGCGCGTAAGGTCAGTCATAAGTTGTGGTTAACAGCATCTTTTTGGTATCCTAAGCGTCATGATTTTTTTTGAAGGTGTCAGCAAACATTTTCAAGATGGTTTAAGTGCAGTCAGCAATCTATCCCTTAACATCGAGAAAGGTGAAACACTGGCTCTCTTAGGGCGTAGTGGCAGCGGCAAAACAACCATCATGAAAATGATTAATCGTCTCGTGGAGCCAAGTTCAGGCAATGTCTGGGTGGATGGTCAAGATATTATGACCACATCACCCATCGATCTTAGACGTAAAATTGGTTATTCGATTCAATCTATCGGGCTTTTTCCTCATTTAACCGTTTGTGAAAACATTGGGCTTGCTCCTAAGTTGCAGGGATGGAATGTTGCAGATATTGAAGAAAGAGTAGACCACTTGCTAGCCCTTATTGGTTTAGAAGAGGTCAAAATGCGCTATCCACATGAGCTTAGCGGCGGGCAAAAGCAACGTGTAGGTGTGGCAAGAGCACTCGGTGCAGATCCACCTATTATTCTCATGGATGAGCCCTTTGGAGCTCTTGACCCTATCACTAGGCGCGAGCTGCAAGAAGAGTGTCAACAATTGTTTTCTGATTTGGGAAAAACCGTGGTTTTTGTTACACATGATGTGTTCGAAGCTGTCTTGATGGGCGATCGCGTCGCTTTACTTGATCAAGGCAGCCTTATCCAATTATCTTCTCCTGAAGAGCTGATTGAGAATCCCCACAACGAGATTGCTTATCAATTTATCGAACATCACCGTTTTCAGCTCTCTCTTTTGACACAAACATTGAAAAAAAGGTTAAAGCTACTACAAACAAAACCTCAGCAGGATTTGGGGTACAAGCTGACAACCCGCGACTCTCTAATCGAGGCGTTAGACTTATTTAAACAAACAGGACAAAATTCATTGCCGGTTTTTTCTGGCAAGAATTACTATGGCATTTTGCGAAAAGATGTTCTTCTAGATGAGATTATTGATTTGCTCATGCGTGAAAAGCAGGAGGTGGCATGTTAGAGGACATTGTCATTAAAACATTCCATCACTTAGAGCTCACATTTATTTCGCTATTCATTGCAATGGCTTTGGCTGTTCCCCTGGGTATCCGTTTAGCTCGCATCCGTTCTAAAAAACTAGCTGAAATTATCCTGCGATTTATCGCTATTTTGCAAACCGTTCCAGGACTTGCACTGATGGCTTTGATTATCGTTCTCCTATCCGTGATTCGACCCATTCTTCCTCTGCCGACAACTGGCGTTTTACCATCCACGATTATACTCACTGTTTATGCGTTTATACCTATCTGCAGCTCTACCTACACTGGACTCAAACAAGTGAGTCATTCCATGATTGAAATTGCTGATGGAATGGGAATGACGCAGCGCCAAAAACTTTTCTGGGTAGAAATCCCTCTAGCGTTACCCGTTGTCATGGCGGGCATACGTATGGCCTTAGTTTGGACAATAGGCCTTGTCACGCTCACAAGTCTTGTTGGCTCTGGCGGTCTCGGTGATCTTATTTTGCAAGGTTTGCGCACCATGCAGCCAAAACTGGTCTTAGCAGGCACGCTGCCTGCGGCAGCGCTTGCGGTCCTATGCGATTGGTTACTCGATAAAGCCGCAACCTGGATTGTGCCTCAAAAGTTATGCAAGAACTAATCTCAGGTGTCTACTATGGCTCAGCACATGGGCTTTACCGTCCGACAAAAAAACTGCCTATTTTATCCCATCTCGTAACAAATTATTATGCTCTTGGATTGCTCAATGTTGCTTTAAAAAATAGTGAGCATAAACAACTTTCCCTAAAAGCGCGGCTTCTCATAAGTAGTGGTATGACGCTAGCTTCAATTGGCATCTGTGCACTTGCTGACGATGAAAAGGTCACCACGTTCATGCTGCATATTCCAGGCATCATCGCATCATTTAGTGCTCTTTATGTGGGAGGACCCTTTGGGGCTTATACGCTGTTTACGATTCATTTCAATTCGCTTTTAGAATTCTGGCCAGAACAGACCAAACTCAAATCATGCCGCGTGGCGCTTGTGCACTTTTCGATATTAGCACGTGGATCAACCCTCGAAAAAACGGTCGTTTTAGGTCGATATGCGCTCTTTCCCTTTGCTGGTTATGATAAAGGCAAAACGATTATTATGGGCAATATATTAGAAGCTGGTCAGACAGTTTTAGAGATCATCTAGTTCAGAATAGGTATCGAAATAGTTTGCTATAAGTGTTGTCAGAGCATTTTTGATTGTTTCATCATCTGCTGGATCAAAGGTGTAATCGTAGAGATTTTGACGGGCTGTTTGGAAGGCACTTTGGTCCTCTTCTAAATGGTCTTCCATGATGGAATAGATCTCATGGACTGAATCCATGGGGACGGACAGGCCACAGCGCTGAAGAGGGTTTTCTCTTTCTGGGCCGATGAAGAACATAGGACGGTTGTAGGTTAAAAAGTCGTAGCCAATGGATGAGCGATCGCCCATGTAAACCCGGATGTTTTCCAAAATAGGGTAGATGAGGGGAAATTCGGAAACGAAGTGGACTGATGGGTGATGTTCGTATCTAGCCAAGATCCGTTCCACTTCCATGATGTGTTGAATGCTTAGGTTGGGATGAATTTTAACGATGAGGTTATACTCGTCTGGGAGCTCGTCGATGAGTGTTGGGCAGGCGTCGAAAAAGGTCGTAGGCTCGACCCCATCTGACCAAGTGGGTGCATAGAGGATAAATTCTTTTTTTTCAGCAAATTGCGATGCGATTTCAGTCTCAAATAAGTTCATGTAAAACTGCTTTACATTACTATGGAGCCGGTGGCGGTAATTACCAAGGCCAACTGTCCCCTGCAGATTGTCAAAAACATTGTGATCACGGAAAAAGTCCCGCATCTTCTGACCGTAGACCAATGCATACTTTTCATCCTTGAGACTCTGGTTCGAAAGAGATTTTGTGCCCTTATCAGAGCTGCCGTGTGGACACCAGATCGAAAGAACGTGCTTGCCGTAGAGGTGTTTGACACTGAAAAGGAGTTTAGATAGGAGCATGGTTGGGAGACAGGAAAATACAACGTCGTAGTGCTCTGCAATATGCTTTGCAAGTTCTACTTCATCGACATGAAACACGATGAGCGTGGGATAGTATTTTTTGGCTATTTGAGACAAGGACTCTTCTGTGACAAGCAAAGGCATTTCCAAAAGAATGCACAAAGGAGCAATGTGATCGAGATGATGGAGAGCCTGGCCGTAAATAAATCCAACAGGTGTTCTCATCCAACCTCCAACGGGCTTGTTGTTTGAATAGCAGCTAGAATATCAGAGCGGATATCTTTTGGTGTACGTTTTTCTCCAAATGCATCCTGGTACAGCTCGTATTGAGCTTGCTTGTATGCATCTGTTTGGATAGTCGTGATGGTATCAAATGGATTTTCGCCAATTGGTATGCCGCAAACATCCAAGGGTGTTTTGCGGTCTGCTTTATGGAGGAAAAACATGGGTTTGTTAAATGCTAGCACATCGTATCCAATCGATGAATAGTCTCCTAAATAAGCGCAGCAGCGATTCAGAATGGGATAAATAGCGGGATAATTGAGCAAGGCTTGAATATTAGGATATTTTTTGCAGTGCTCTAAGATGTAGTAGGTGTGAGCTGGTTGGTATTTTTCAAGCAACGGATGCAGTTTAATAAGCAGGTTAAAATGTTTTGGCAGAGCTTGAATCATCGACTGGCAATGATCTAAAAAAGAGGTGCTATTTTCCGAATCTTTCCAGGTTGGCGCATACAAAATAGTCGGTTGGTTTTTTTCAAACTGAGAAAAAATCTCTCGCTCTGCTAAGTCGTCAAAATGTCTTTGAAATTGCTTGTAAAATCTGTAGCGATAATTACCGGTGATGACAGTCTTTTGTATCTTTTCGAGCACATTGTGCTGGTCCAAGTAGCGCAGCATTTGCGGTCCGTAGACGAGATGAATATCGTGTAGCAAATGGGGGTCGATGTGTTTAAATCCATATGTCTTATCAGAGTTGCCATGCGGACAATAGATAAACCTCATTTGACCACGAAGCAGATGAGCCAGTTCCGTTGTCCATCTTTTTCCTGAAATAAAAAGTGTGTCAAAGTTGGTCTTTAAAAAATCATGGCCAAAGCTGAGGTGATCGCAATAGATTGTTTCAATTTGTGGATAATGGTTTAATGATAGCTCATACAACGCCGGATCAGTAATGATCAGGGGTATGTCCATCATATGGCAAAGAGGTGCTAGATGGTCAGGGTGTGTAAAGCTATTGGTTACAGCAGCAGCTCGCATGCTCCTAGTATATCATAAGACTAATTCTTTTGTGCAGAGTCGTCTTGAAAATCAACGGTTAACAAAATCGGACGCTTTTCCTTTTTTGAATAAACTGCCTGAATTTGCATAGCATCATCTGGAGGGCTTTTTGGGAGCTCCTGCCTAGTATCAACGGCTTGTTGCAACAGCTCATTGCGACGCACCTGATCTTCAATTTTTGATTCAAGAAGCTCTAGTTGTTCAAAAAGAGCTGCACTCTCGCAATCTTCATCGTCCATATTGGTTAAAATTGTCGGAAGATCTAGCGAGGTGGTCGATGCTAAGTGTAAGATCTTGGTGGTTAGCTCTTGTCGGTTTTGGCGCATATTAGATAATTGTGTTTTTGTCTCATAAAAAAACTTACCTAGCTGTGCATTCATCTCAGAATCACCTGATAAGATTGCGTATTCCATCTGATGAGCAAAGCTCAATGCATCACGCATCGTATTGACTTCTAGGCTCATTTGCTCTTTTAAAGCGGTATGTAAAGGGCATGCATCACTCATAAAATTCTCCTTCATTAATTACCTATATGCAAAAAGCGTGCCAAGCTTGAATTGTTCCTTAACTTTTTAGAAAAAGCGAGTTGGAGTATGCTGTTTGCTCATGTTGACTAGGGGCGGCAAGAATGGATCAGGAAAAAAAGGACATGGCGGCGTTATCTGACTGGTTCATGCGTTTCAAACGTGTTTTACCGTGGCGTGAAAACCACTCTCCCTACAGGGTTTGGGTATCAGAGGTCATGCTTCAGCAGACGCAGGTCAGCGTTGTCATTCCCTATTTTGAGCGCTGGATGGAGCTTTTCCCAACCACACAAGCTTTAGCACAATCTGACCTTGATGCCGTGATTAAAGCATGGGAGGGGCTTGGATATTACTCTAGGGCGCGAAATTTGCATGCGGCGGCTAGAGAGATTATGACAAAACACGCTGGACGTTTTCCATCTAACAAAGAAGATTTACTTAAAATTAAGGGGTTAGGTCCTTATACGGCGGGAGCTATCATGGCATTTGCATATAAACAAAGAGCCGCTGCTGTAGACGGAAATGTTCGCCGAGTCATCGCAAGATACGATGCTATCGAAGAAAATATCGATTTGGCCAAGGTGCAAAAGCGGATAGAAGCGCGGACACACTCTCTCTTGCCTGAAATAGATCCTCATCACACGATGGAGGGCCTCATAGAGCTTGGCGCCCTGGTTTGCGAGCGCGTCCCAAAATGTGGCAAATGCCCGCTTTCCTCTGGGTGCAAAGCCTTTGCAAAAGGATTTGAGACTCAGCTGCCCATCAGGAATAAGCGGCAAAAAACTGTGTCATTACACCGGTTAGTTTGGATTCTTTTTCACGAAGGTCACGTACTCATACGAAAAGAAAAAAAAGGCAAAGTCATGGCAGATTTATGGCATTTTCCATTTTTTGAGATGAATAAGAATATTGATCTTGAGCAAGTAAGCGCAGAGCTGGAGTCTCTGATAGGTAAAGTGACGTATGACCAAGAGTTGGATGTGATAAAGCACGGCTTTACACGCTACCAAGCAACTTTGTATCCCCATATTTGGCAGGCCAAAAATCGGACTGATCTACCAGGCCATACTTGGGTATCAATCGATGAAATTTCAAAGCTGCCTTTTTGTTCAGGGCACCGTTCTTTATCTGAGATTATCGCAAGTTATTTATAATCAAATACATGATAAATCTTTACTTTTAAGAATTTGCTTGGTACAATGGATGTCTTAAGACTGAAAAGGTTAAGGACATGAAATTCAAAATCACTCGTAAAGATCAGGATATTATCGCATCAGTTATGGTTTTCAAGGAAAAATGGTGGCTGTGGGTGATTAGTACTCGTAATCTCATCCGCTATGGCATTTCAACAGTCCTTGGCTTGACACTTTTAATCTCTTACGCAGCGTTCCATAAGCCTGAACATCAAATCGATTACCTCAACGCTCAAACTGCATTCCACGAGTGGGAAAATGGGAATGAAGAAAAGCTAACCAGTCTAGAGCAAATGCTCCATAAGCACCCCGAATTGCATGCCAAGTACGATGCATTGATTGCTAATCACTTACTATCGATTGAAAAAGGTCTAGAAGCTAAAGGCTATGCCTTGCGGACATTGAAGCGAACAAGTGCTGCAGCGCCGTATCATACTCGCTATGCCAAAACATCTGTTGCGATCTCAGAAGGCAAATACAAAGAGGCTTTATCTGAATCAGAGCAGCTCAAACTGGACCTGCAAAGCCAAGAAGGTACAAAAGTTTTGTTTGGATTTAATCTCTTGCGCATTGCCGCATTGCAAAGAGAGCTCGGCAATTACGAAGCTGAGCAAACCGAGCTTAAAGAGCTCCAGCAATATCTCGCAGACAATAAAAAAGACCAAGAGCTCGAGCTCTTGGCCAAACATTTTCACACCGGTAATGTTGGTTTAGACGATTACATCGCTTTTCGAAAGGATGGTCATTGACCTGGAGGTTTCTGTCCTCCGCCTTGCATCGCATGGCGAAATAATGTCTTACCACCCATCAATCCCAAAATAAAGAAGACTAGTGGTGGAATAAAGACAGCTACTACAAGTCCTACAACGGCTAAAACAATCAATGTCGGCTTAGCCTGCTTTTTGACAAACTGAAAAGCAGAACCTGCAAATTTTTCAACTTTAGCTGGAAACCAAACGCCAAGAACACCACCTAAGCACGCTAGATAAACGCTCCATGCGACTCCAAACATCACCATGGAAAAAAAGCTTGCTAAGATGAACATAAGTGAAAAGAACACCTCATACGTATATTTTCGAGCAAAATTTTCAATTTCTTGCACGCTGACCCCTTCTTTTTTATCTGCCACGAGGAGACCCCCTAATCGTTATTGTTTTTTATTTTACCTTAGCGATTATAAGAATTATTTGCCAATCATCATTTGGGATAAAACTAAGGCCTTCTGATGCTTTTCAACTGCGTGAACGCGTAAATAATCAACATCGGTTAAATGAGAGGCAATAATACAGCTGCTAAAATCGGTATTTTCTGTGGCTTCTGCTAGACAATGACGCCAAAACGGCTTTCTTGAATGCCCGACGAGAATTTCCACTCCAAGTGCTTGAAGCTCATCTAGTTTGTTTAAGATTTGAAATGTTTCAATGGGTGATTTGGAAAAACCGATCCCTGGATCTAAAATCAGTTGGCTTTTTTTGAGACCTGCCTTTAAGCAGGTGTTTATTTGCTTTTCTGCCCATGGAATGATGGAATAGACATCATTTTGAGTCGCAGCAGTTAGTACAACCTTGTGGTCTTGCACAAGTTCAAAAAAGGCTGCATCGAAATAAACAAGGTTAATCCAATCGATGGGATACTGCTCAATTGCTCTTTTTGCCACTTCAAAATTGATTGTGTCTATGCTGACTTTGACATCACGAGATTTTGATGTAAAGCCAGATAAAACGGGTGCCAATCTCTTCCATTCTTCTTGCCAGGATAAAGGTTTTGATTTGGGATTCATTGATTGAGCGCCAAAATCAATCACGTAGGCCCCTTCTTGATATAATTTCTCTGCCTGCTCTATAGCTAAGTCAGGTTCAAAAAATTGCCCGCCATCGGAAAAAGAATCGGGTGTAATGTTCACAATGCCCATTAGCTTGGGATGCAATGCCATCGATCGCTTAAAATAGCTTGAGTAGGGCTTGAATGTTTGTGCAATTTCAACCAGTCGCTGCTTTGTTTGTGGATGCTGCCAATTGGGAGTAAGAGATGCTGCTGGCACAGCGGTAAAAAAGCGGTCTAAGAGTCCTGGATGTGGCAATGTTAAATGCTTGCTTTCGATGATGTGATCATCACAATATAGCAGATCACAATCGATCACTCGAGGACTCCATCTTGGACTGCTTTGCACTCTACCCATTTCTTTTTCGATGCACTTGAGTTGACCCAAGAGCTCCAAAGGTTCTAAAGATGATTCTCCAATGACAACCATGTTGAGGTAGGGCATGTCCCAAGAGTCTGGCGCGCCCTTTGGCAGTAAAGCGTCAGTTTCGTAAACCGTTGACCACTTAATATTGGTTAGAAAAGCTGAGAGTTTTTTAATAGCGGAACTTAAATGGTCTAAGCGATGGCCCAGATTTGACCCAAGGCCTACTGCACATGAAGATGGCATGTAAAAGAAACTCCATCATGGATGTGTTCAACCGGCGGGTGCACTTTTGTCACTTTTACGACAATATCAAATGCATCACTTGTGCGCTCTTTAGCGGTTTTGATAGATCGCTCTGCGATAAAGTATGCCAAGCGTTCAATGAGCTTGAATTCTTTATCCTGGCACTCTTTTTGGATGTCTAACACGATATCGCGATAGCAAATCACATCGTTTAGCTCATCGGAATGACATCCTTTTGGCAGCTCTTTTAACCAGAATTCCATATCAATATCGACCGGTTGCCGAAATACCCGTTCCCTGGGATCGCATCCGATCATCAGAAATAGACGAAGTTTGTGAAAAGCTAGTATATGTTTTGTCATGGGTATAAGAATAAGCGGATTTTGATTATTTTTCCACTAGCTAATTGAAAAAGAGAAAGATAGGCAGATGTAAAACAGCTTTACATCTAGGCTGCGGCAGCTATGCGGGTTTTGCTTTGCTGGTAATTTTTGGCTTTACTTACATAAAAATCGAAGAAGTGTTTCCATCGATCAATATCTTTTTGTACTGGCATTTGTCTGTTTCCGATGAAGGCCTTGATTTTGGCAATGAGGGTGGGGCTATGCGCAAATTTTTGGAAAATGTAATCCCAATCCACTTCGACTTGCATATTAACATAATTTTCCGGATGGAATTGACTCAGTAAAATAGAACCGTCCTCATTTGTTGTCAGTTTTGGGATATCGTCAATTTGTGCTAGCACAGTAAATCCATTTGGAACGCGGTCTATTGCTTGACTATGTGCGTTGATGCCAGCAATTTCATGATCACCATAAATTTCCTCAAAGAGTTGATACTCTTTGGTACCCTCTTTGGGAGTTCTTTCAAATGTTTTGTAGCCCAACTGGCCGTTGACATTTTTCAGTGTGCCTCCACCTACAACAGCAGTTAGTTGAGCACCTCTACAAATGCCAACGATCGGCTTTTTGCTTTGCATTGCCTCATAGACTGCTCCTGCTTCCATCATGTCTTGCTCATAAAAAGACCACTCAAAATTGTTCTTTTTGCCATAAAGAGATGGATCAACATCGCTACCTCCAGGGATGCAAACGCCATCACACCATTTTAAAACATTGTGTGTTAACTCTTGCACTTTTGCAACTTCTGATCCAGGCTCAGCTTTTTCAAATAATTGGATGGGAATACTTTTTTCTTGATGTGGTTTAAGTATGGGTAGAGCTGTCTGTATTTCATTCCGCAGGTTTTGTCCGTTAATCTCGTTCGGCTCATGATCGAAGATCAGAACAAGGGCCCCGGCGCGCCTAATTGATTCAAGTAGCGGATCGTCTAAATCGCCCCAATCTAAAATACAATAGGGATTGGTGCTATAGGCGATGACAGGCTTGGTAATTTCATGCACAGTATTGCCTAGCATTCTAAATTCGTTGCCACTTTCACAAAGCAATGTATCGATAAGTTTAGAGTCAATAAACTTGCTGTTTTTGGCGTTTGCTCTAAAAAAGGTTGAGGCGTACAGATCACATTTATCAAATGTGGTATTAATAAATTGAGAGCCGTTCAAATAGGATTCACGCACATCAGTCGATAGAAATCTCACATTTTTGAATGTTGAATCGGTTAGCGCTGATCTTGAAATGATCGTGTTTTCAAATGAGGTTTTTTCCCAAATCGTATTGAGCATCCTTGCATTTTTTATCACGCAATGATCAAACTCTGTGTTTTTAAACTGGTTGCTTTCACCCCAAAAACCTAAAAATGTCGATTGAGAAAGTCTGGCATGATCAAAGGAGCAATTGCTCATTTCAAGACCATCAAAAGAGCACTTGGTAAATTCTAGATGATTAAAGGCGACATCTTCGATGTATGATAGCTTTCCAAAGTCGAGATTTTCAAGTTCCGATGAGATGTTTTTTTCTTTTAGATATTGTTCAAACTCAAATCGATCTTGGTCATGCCATAAACAATTTAGGTCTTGTTGATTGGCACTGCGTCGATCTTTTTCTAATGCTGAAAATAATTTGGCGACATCACGCTGAGTTAAATGCTCACCAAATTTGTTTCGATAAAAGGTTTTCGCATGGCTGCTAGCTTGATGCATTCTCATGGTGCCTAAGAGGGAGTTGGAGAGTGCTTCAACGTAATCAAGTTTGCTGGCGCTACTTTGATTTATTAGGCTGTATGCAAATAAGAGTTCACTTGTTGCTTGAGCAGCTAGAGATAAGGCTAAAAGAGCATGGCCACCATAAATTGTTGATCCAATGTATAGTCCGCTAGATATTGCTTTATAACCGCATAGACCTGCTTCGCCTAAGTTTCCATCAATTGCGTAGGCAATACCGTCTTTAGTTAAAATAATTATTTGGTATCCGTGAGAAGCCGCCTGGGCAATTCCCATCAATTTTGGAGAAAAAATTTGCAGTCCAATTTGCGAGATACACACGATTAGCTTAAAGCCCGGATCGAGTAAATCTCTGGCTTTACTATTATCGTTTGTAAGACAAATTTTTAGTTGTTTTACATGCACGCTAGCTGTTAATAAACCATTGCCCACGGTCATAGCCGCGCTGCATTTGCTATTTAATGCAAGCCAGGGCATGGCGATACTGGCCACCCGTTGTGCATTATCCCAGCGCGTGGCCCAATCACATTGTTGTGTAATAGGATCTAATCGATTATTTATATTTAGTTTCATATTAGTATAGATTGTACCATTTTAGTAACTAAAAATAATTAATAAATTTTCTTTTAACAAAGAAGTTGTGATGTGTGTAGTTTTTTAATCAAATTATTATTTTGACCAACCGTCTCATTCCATATCCGGTAGATGGATTGACAAACGTCATTTAGCTCGCTAGAATCTCTTCAAAAACAAGGAGAAATTATGTCTTTTTGGTCAACAATAAGAAGTGATGGTCACGTTTATAGAAGCCCTCCGAGAGAGCCCACGTTTGAAATATCAACAACTTATGTCAAAGAGCTCTTAGACAGAGAATCTTATGATAAAATTTTGGAATCTAAAGAATTATTTTTTGCAGCCTTTTTCCTTAACGAAACAGAGGACCGAGATGTAGAAGTTGACGATAATCAAAATAAAATTACTTTTAGGTGGGATATAAGCGAACATGATCAGTTAAGCCGCGAAATTGAGTCTTTTAGGGTAATATTAGTTAAACCTGAACAGGTTTCTTTTTCACTTGAATCTGGAAATCACACAAATGTTTTTGTATACACCAATGAATATGATCAAAGTTTTCAT
Organism: Chlamydiota bacterium; assembly: GCA_021772435.1. Taxonomy (GTDB): domain Bacteria; phylum Chlamydiota; class Chlamydiia; order Chlamydiales; family JACKPQ01; genus JACKPP01. The sequence continues at coordinate 156,064 of JAJFLZ010000037.1, forward strand.
TATGAATGCCCAACATTTTTTCAAGCTCGATCTATCCGTGCTGATGATTTATTTTTACGTCAATTTCCAAAAGTCTTAAACGCTCTTCATGTCGATTATACGATCCAGGATTGCTTAGAGTATGGTTGTGGCGTCAACAAGATAGATTCCAACCGTGAGTCTCTAAAGAGATATACCATTAGGCGTATGATTAACCTCGGGGTGCGTTTTAAGCAAGAGGCGTTACTGTAGAGGCGTGTTTAATTTAACAGCTAGGTTGTCTCTTATTTCTTATTGAATTTTGTTTTCGAACTTGATAATCTAAAGCCGTTGCAAAGGGTTTAGTTTGAAGATTGAAAACTTTTCGTTTTTAAAAGTGTTTAGAATTTTGGATTTGGTGAATCGCTTGCTGGTTGCGTTAGTGGTGCTGCTAGGTGTGGGCGCTTTTGCGCTCCCGCTTGCGTCTTCGGGCGATAATTTGCGCGAGGAAGTTTTTGCCGTGCAGTTGCCAAAAGATGAACATGAGAGAGATTTTTCTGTGATCGGAAATGGGCCGTTTGCACTTCGTGAAGCCGATAGCCGTTTTCCATTGCCGGGATTGAAGGATGAGATTGTGTTTTTGGGAATGAGCCAGCGGCCCGATGGCGATGGCGCCTTGATCATAGGGTTAAATAGCTCGAAGATGCAGATGATCGTGCATGAGGGTGCTGAGTATTTTTTAGATTATGTGGATGGGGGCGTACAGTTTTGCAGTGAGCCAAAGCCTTTGAAGGTGATGCCGTTTTTTGATGGACGTTGCTTGCGATGTTTGGTGTCGCTTGATTTGCCGGAGTTGTCTGAGACTGTGGAGTGGGAGTTTGATGAGACGAGATGGTTGCACCCGCCTCATAATCCTCAGATGAAAGAATCATTAGTAGGACTGAAGACGGCGATGATTTTGGGGCCTGATCAGCTATTGCAGCTGTATGGTGGAGAGTCGTTTTCTGAGGAGAAGGAGAAGTTTCGGTTTTTTTCTGGAGATCAGAAGTTGTTGATTGGTGTCGGCGATGATTTGGTGTGGCAGGAGGGCGTTTGGAAAAGGCCCGATGGGGAGACGGAAGGATGTTTTTTGGCTAGAGTTTTGCGCATATCGCCAGAGCGTGTGCAGATGGAGGTGTGGAGTCCAGGTGGTTTGGATGCGCAAGAGGTGAGTTTGGGTGTGACAAAGACGGCGCCATTGCAACTGAAGTTAGATGGTGTGTTCACCCGCATTCGCAAACGCACGCGCAGCTGCGTGTCGTGTTTGGTGGATCAAAAGAGCAGGCTACTTAAGCGTGGCGATTGGCTGGAGAAAAAGAAGAGCGGATGGAAGACGCTGCGAAGCATAGATGAGCTTGAGGCGTGCGTGAAGGGTGAGAGCGAAGGCGAGCTGTTTGTCTTTGATGGTGTTGAAAAGATCGGTGATCAGTGGATGTTTTTGGGTCATTTGTTTGATGAGAGGCGCTCGCAGGTTGTTGCTGTGCAACTGCCGCTATCGGCTAAGCAAAAGCAGCCGGCAAAGGAGCGACGGCCCATGTATGATTTTGATGATGATGATGATTTTTTCGATGATGACGATGATGATTTTTTAAATGCGTTGATTCCAGGGGGAGATTTTGATGATTAGATGGATTTTACTGTGCGCTGTGAGCGTGCATCTTTTTGCTGAGACGATCGAGGAGAAACGCGCGGCGTGCCTGAAAAAACATGAAGAGACAGCAGATCAGGGAACAGCGTTTTTAAAAGATTTAAATGGTGAGCTCGAGCGGTTGCGCGCGGATTTAAAGCAGGCGTACAGAGAGGCCGAGCGGGCGTATTCGCTGGGTGGCGATGTCAAAGATTGGCTCGATGAGGTGAATCATTTGCGCTTGGATGTGGCAGCACTCGAAGATCATTGGCGCAGGCTAAACGTAGAAGAAGCAGAGCGTGGCGAAGAAGGCTATGGGCTGTGGGATCAGGAGGAGTCGACGCTTGGCCAGCTGGTGATGGAGTACGGCGCCCCCGATTATTTGTATGTGATTCCACCTGAGGTGATGAACCAAAAGATCAGTTTGCACTCGATGGTGCCAATTCCCCGCCCGTCATGGAGCGAGTTGTTAGAAGTCATCTTGGCACAAAATGGCGTGGGCGTAAAACAGATGGGCCCGATGGTGCGCCAGCTGTATCAATTTAAGCAAGATCTGATGGCTACGTGCGATATTTTGGCTGAGCGCAAACGACTCGATCATTTTCCTGACCATAAACGCGTGCTGTTTGTGTTTAGTCCAAAGTCAGAAGATATCAAGAGTGTTTTTTATTTTTTTGAACGATTCCGCGACCCCAAGCGCACTTACGTGCATCAGGTCGGTAATAAGGTTGCAATTGTATCCACAGTAGATGAGGTCAAGAAGCTGCTTGCTTTGTACGATGCTGTCTGGGAAGAGGGGCAGGAGCGAATCATGAAGGTGGTGAGCTTGAGTAAGTTGTCGCCGCAGGAGATGGAGAAGGTGCTTAAGGCATATTTTGGCGCATCGACCGACATGGGACGTATGACAGTGGCTAAGGGCGGGGCGCATTTGACGATCTTGCCACTGAGCCAGGAAGGATCGCTTGCTTTGGTGGGCATGAAAGATACGGTAGAGCGCGCCGAGAGTTTGATCAAGGAGATGGAAGCGCAAATTCAAGATCCGCAGGAGATGACGGTGTTTTGGTACACATGCCGCCACAGCGATCCAGTGGATTTATCCGATGTGCTAGAAAAGGTGTACTCAACATTGGTTCACTCATCTGTTGAAGGTGCGGTGGAGCAAGCGAAAAAGTGCGCGGTTAAACCAGATGTAGAGGTAAATGTTACTCCGCCCTCGTTTGGTATTCCCACAGCGCCTGCGCCTGTAAATCCCAAGCCAATCGAGCCAGGGCGTTTATCCTCACAGGTGCAAAAATCTAAATCGCTGAATTTTATTCCGTATACCAAGACCGGCTCAATCATGATGGTGGTGCGTCGCGATACGTTGCCAAAACTCAAAGAGCTACTTAAGAAACTCGATGTCCCAAAAAAGATGGTACAGATCGATGTGCTGATTTTTGAGCGCAAGTTAAATTCAGAAAACAATTTTGGACTCAATATTTTAAAGATTGGATCAGCGGCATCCCAAAAGCACAAGGCAGGGCTGTCTTACGAAGATTTTTCAGGTGCAAAAAATCCCGGTATTTTGGACTTTTTCTTGAGTCGAAAAGCATCGAGCTTGCTTCCAGCTTTTGATTTGGCCTACAGTTTTTTGCTCTCTCAAGAGGATATTCGAGTGAACGCCGCACCGCAAATTACGACGATTAACCAGACGCCAGCTAAAATTTCGATCGTAGAGGAAATTTCGATCAATAATGGCGCGGCGCCCATTGACAGTAACGGCGTGACGGTATTTGAGAAGTCTTTTACGCGTAATCAATTTGGTATTGTTTTGGTGATTACACCAACGGTACACGAGCCAGAGTTAGAAGATGGCAAGAGGTATGTGACGCTGGAGACCAATATTACATTTGATAATCCGCAGGAATCATCGCGCGAGGATCAACCCAATATCGACCGCTCGAATATCGAAAATCAGGTGCGTGTTTTAGATGGTGAGACGTTAATTTTAGGCGGCATTCGCAGAAAAACGGCTGAAGATACGAATGAAAAGCTGCCGTTTTTAGGTGAGATTCCAGGTGTTGCAAAACTGTTTGGTACATCGCGTATGACTGATAAGATGCGCGAGCTATTTGTATTTATCACACCGCATGTGATCGTCGATCCAAGCGAAGATGCTAAGCGGCTAAGAGAAGAGTCGCTGAAAAAACGCGCCGGCGATATCCCCGAATTTTTACAACGCCTTCAAGAAGCGCAAGATAGGCAAAAGCGAGATAAGCTAGCCAATAGTTTTGATGTGATTTTTGGCTTAAAAAAATGAATGCAAAGTACGCCCTTTTAAATAGCGAAGACGAGATCGAGGCGCTGAAACTTGCCGAGCGGTTTGGCTTAGAGGTGGCTTTTGAGGTGATCGATCGGCCCCTCGTGGTCAGCCACAGCCGCAAGGTGCCGTACGCGTTTGCTAAACAAAAAAGTTTGTTGCCTATTGACGAGACAGAAGACGGCACGCTCGTTGTTGCTTTTTCCAAGCCAGCTGACTTGCAAGCGATGGAAGAGGTGCGTTGTTTAACCGGACTGCCTATTTTAGAGGTTTTTTGCCCTAAAAGTCAGCTCGATCGCGCGATTGAAAAGTGTTATCGCGCCCAGGGCGATGAGATGTTGCATCATCTAGAAGATGAGGCTAAAGGTGAAGCAAACGATGAGGAGTACGATCTTTTAGAACAGGGCTCTAACTCCCCTGTCATTCGCATGCTCAATGCGATTTTAGCCGAAGCGATTCAGCAAGGCGCTTCTGATATTCACTTTGAACCGCAAGAGCGCGGGCTGATTGTGCGGTTTCGCATCGATGGAGTGCTGCAAGAGCGGCATACGCCCTCGCGCGAGATTCAAAATCAGCTGCTCACGCGTATTAAGGTGCTTTCAAAATTAGATATTGCTGAACACCGCCTGCCTCAAGATGGGCGCGTTAAGCTAAAACTCGGCGGACGCGAGATTGATTTTCGGGTGAGCACCGTGCCGGTAGCTTACGGTGAGCGGATTGTGCTCAGGATTTTGGATAAAGGCAATGTGACGCTAGGACTTGATAAAATTGGCATGCCCGATATTAAAGCATTTAAACGTTGCATCACCCAATCGCAAGGAATCGTGCTCGTCACAGGGCCCACCGGTAGCGGAAAGACGACGACGCTGTATAGCGCACTCTCAGAGCTGCAGACACCAGAGATCAATATCATGACGATTGAAGATCCGGTTGAATACAAGCTCCCCGGCATGGCGCAAATCGGCGTTAATCCAAAAATTGGCTTAACATTTGCCAAAGGCTTGCGCCATATTTTACGTCAGGATCCAGATGTTGTGATGATCGGTGAGATCCGCGATCAGGAGACAGCTGAAATTGCAATCCAAGCATCGCTGACTGGGCACCTTGTGCTCACGACTTTGCACACAAACGATGCGCCGTCGGCGATTACACGTCTTGTGGACATGGGTATTGAACCCTACTTGCTCTCATCGTCAGTGATTGGTGCTCTAGCGCAGCGGCTCGTGCGTCAGATTTGCTCGGACTGCAAAGAAAGCTACAAACCTTCCGATGAGGAATTGTTAGAGCTAGGCATCAAGCGCGCGCAACTAAAAGCTGGAAAGCTCATGCGCGGCATGGGTTGCGCCAAATGCTTTGGGTCGGGCTATCGTGGACGCCGAGGCTTGTACGAGCTAATGTCGATCACGCCTGCAATCAAAAAACAGTTGCTTGAGAGTGCCGACGCAAGCGCGTTGCAACGGATCGCCCTAAATGATGGAATGGTCGATCTAAGAGCGCGCGGCGCCGAGCTTGCCATTTGCGGTGTAACATCCTCTGCTGAAGTGTTGCGCGTGACGCGTCAAATAGAGTTATAGCCATGCCAATTTTTGAATACACAGCAGTTAAAACAAATGGGAACAAGCAAAAAGGCTACGTTGATGCAGATTCGGTCGAAATGGCAGGAGAAAAACTAGCGGCGCAAAAGCTTTTAGTGACCATGCTTGAAATACATAAAAGCAAGGGCAAAAAGCACCAGCTTTCCCCAAGTTTAGTTTTAAATCTAACGCGCGATCTAGCGCAGCTTCTCAAAGCGGGGCTGCCGCTCTACGATAGTTTGATTGCCATTGAAGAAAAATATCAAGGACACAAAGCGCACTTTATTTTTCTCGATTTGTGCGATCAGGTCAAGCACGGCACGCAACTATCGCAAGCCTTAAAACGTTATCCAAAAAGTTTTGATAGCATCTACATTGCGATGGTCGCAGCTGGAGAGCGTAGCGCTGGACTTGCGGGTGTATTCGACGAGCTTGCAAGTCTTATTAGCCGCAGCCAAAAACTCAAAAAACAAGTCACATCAGCGATGATCTACCCGGCTTTTATCGGCTCGTTTTGCTTGATTGTGATCAGCGTTTTGCTCTTTTTTCTCGTGCCGTCCATGGCAGAATTATTTGAAGACAGGCCGCTGCATCCGATGACAGCTGCTGTGCTAGGCCTCAGTCATTGGCTGCAGGAGTATGGCGTTTATCTACTTGTTGGCATACTGACTTGCCTGCTTGGAATTTTGGTGATCTGGAAAAAGCCCGCTGTATATCGCACACGTGCTAAACTACTATTGCACCTGCCCATTATAGCAGAGTTAACAACGCAAGCTGTGATGATCAGATTTTGCAAAACACTATCTCGATTACTGGATAGTGGCGTGCCCTTGCTCGAAGGGCTGCAACTAGCAAGGAGTGTGATGCATCACCCCATGTTCGAAGAGGCCATTCTCAGCTGCGAGAGCAAAGTGATGGAAGGTAAGGGACTAGCTGAGCATCTAAAAGAACAGGCAATTATCCCCAAATCGGCTGTGCGGATGCTTGCTATTGCAGAAGATGCCGGCACAACAGCCGAAATGCTAGGCTCGATCGCTGATTTAAATTCAGAAGAGCTAGAAAAAAATTTAACGCGCCTAACAGCGTACTTGCAGCCGGTGGTGCTACTGGTGCTAGGCGTTATCGTCGGCGTGATACTACTGTCGGTCCTCTTGCCGCTTACCGACGTTAGTTCATTTTTAGAATAGGAGAAACAACATGTTAAAAAAGAAAAAAAAGCGCAGCATGACACTGCTTGAAATCATGGTCGTCATCTTCATTATCGGAATTATCGGTAGCGTGATTGGCTACAACATGAAAGGCAGCATGAAAAAAGGCAAACAATTCAAAACAGACTACGCCGCAGCCAAAATCGCTGAAGTCCTCACCATGGAATGTGAATTAAACGGTTTAAATCCGCACGCTGTGGCCAAAGACTTTGAAAACGTACTAAAAGAATCAGGCATGGTCAAAGATGTCGGTAAACTCATCGTCGATGGTTACGGAGAAAAATATAAAGTCTCCTATGTTAAAGACACCTTTAAGGTCACATCCAGCCATGTTACAAAAGAAAAACAGACGACCACTGACACTGATTGAGATCCTGCTTTGTGTGGGACTCATTGCTATGGCGGGTTCGCTCTTTGGTGTTAAAGGCAAGCAGCTATGGAAGCGGCATCAATTTTTTTCTAGCGTCGATAGACTGTGTGAAGAGCTGACTCTAACGCGGCACTTTGCACAAAGTCTGCGCGCTGATGTCGATCTCTATCTAATCAAAGAAAAAGATGGCGTGCGCTTGATCCGGCAATTTGACGAGCCGGGAATGCTCAAGATGAAAAACGCCTTTCCAAGTGAACTATTTTTCAAAAACATAGTCATCACCGACGATCAAAACCTATTTTTTTACGGCAACGGATGGCATGATATCGACGAAGAAATACGCATAAAAGGCGTAGAAAATATCACCATCTCTCTTTTACCAGAAAAATTTGCTGCAAAAAAAATTGTAAAATAAAATTTTATTATTATATAGATGGGTTAAAAAGAGAAAAAGAAAAACTCATTAGGAGGAAAAGCTAATGGCTGCAGCAATTCATCTAGCCAGAATTTTTGGCCCACTATTATTAATTGTTGGTATTTGGCACTTGTTTTATCGCCATAAGGTAATGCAAGCTGCAAAAGGTTTAAAAACGAACTCAACCGTGATGTACTTGCATGGCATCATTAACCTCATTGTAGGTTTAACAATTGTGACCATGTTTAATCACTGGGTATGGGATTTAACACTGCTTGTAACACTTTTCGGATGGTTCCTAATCGTTCGTGGTGTACTAGCACTTTACTGGCCGGATGTTCTTGTCAGTTTACAACTCAGTTCAGAAGGTTGCCTAACTTTCTGGGGAATCGTGTGGATCGTTTGGGGTTTCTTCATGACATGGCTTGGCTACTTCTGCGAGATGGGCCGTCATGCAATGATGAACCGTTAAAAATTAAGGCTCAAGGAAACTCAATTTTTCCTTAGACGGGGCTTATCTAAGCCCCGTTTTTTTTTACGAGATAATCTTTTAACGCATTTTAAATCCTTGCTCGGGGGTCTGCCTAGAGGCATGACCACCCTCGCTACGGACGAGCTGCTAGCTCGCCCGCGGGTTTAAACTGCATCTAAAATCTAGATCTCGTAAGCGAGCGAGATAATCTTTTAGCGCATTTTAAATCCTTGCTCGGGGGTCTGCCCAAAGGCATGACCACCTTCGCTACGGACGAGCTGCTGGCTCGCCCTCGGGTTTAAACTGCATCTAAAATCTTAATTTCGTTTCGTCTTCTTCCAATAATTTTGTATAAGGGATGTACTCCATCTAGCTAGGCTGGTTGTTTGTTTTTCTACGATGATTTAGAATGAAAAATTATTAATCGTAGGAGATGTGACATGAAAAAATTTGCTTTAGCTGTTTTATTATCAAGTGCTGTGCTGTTTGGAGAGGCCAAGGCGCCGGAACCGGCCAGGCTGAGTAAGCACCTGCAAATGCGTGCGCCTGAATGGCGAGCTGAAATGGTGGCGACTTACCCTAACGGCAACCCGCAAGAAATTATTTTTCATGGACCCGATTTAGATGGTCAAGAACACCCTCAAAAACGCATTCGCTTTTTTGAAAACGGTAAGCCGTATGAAGAAGTGGATTTAGCCGTTGTCAGTAAAGATTCTAAAGCTTTTGAGCTTCACAAATCGATTATGGTACCGCATGGGTTGTCTGTACAGTTTAGCGATAAGAATGAACTGGCCGCATTGCGTGAATTCGAGCAAGGTTTGCCACATGGTTACTTGCAAACGTTTTATTCTGGTCGCAAGTTGCAAAGGCAGCTGCATTACGTTGATGGCGAATTAGATGGCACTGCAATTAGCCATTACGAAAATGGAAACATTGCTGAGCAGGCAGAATACAAAAACGGTAAACTGCACGGCGAGCTAGCGCGTTACTACGAGAGCGGACAAAAAGCTTTGCAAGTGACGCATGTTGATGGTCTGATGAATGGCCAAGCGATCGAGTGGTACGAAAATGGCAACACCAAAGCGACTCAATTTTTTAAAGACGGCAAACTCGATAAAGATGGACACAATCCATCGGTGATCGCCTACAACGATGAGCGCCGCATCGTCGAGGTGCGCGATTACAAAGAGGGTGAGCTCATTGGCACGCACATCCGCTACCACGACAATGGAAGAGAAGCTTATCGCGTTGCCTACAAAGACGGCAAAAAAGAGGGCAAAGAAGTTTTCTACTCTGAAGACGGCAAACTGCTAGGTGAAGGACGCTTCAAAATGGGCGTTCCCCAGGGCAAACATTTTAAAAACCACCCTAACGGCCGCAAAGCATTTCTTGCGACATATGACAAAAAAGGCAACATGAAAGGATCTGCTGAAAGTTTCTTTGAAAATGGACAGTTGCAAAGCCGCTACCGTTTAGCCGATGACAAACAGCAAGGACCCTTCCAAGAATGGTACGAAAACGGCACGCTTAAAGCGGATTTTAACTACGTTGCTGGACAGTTCGAAGGTGAGCAAAAAGAATTTTATGAAGATGGACAGATTAAATCTATCGGCGCCTACAAAGATCAGAAAAAAGATGGCCACTTCCAAAAATGGTTTGAAGATGGCAAGCCAGCATATGACATGTACTTTACTGCCGACAATCAAGACGGCGAAGCTTTTGAATGGTATGAAAACGGCAGCTCAAAACTAGCGCACAATTTCCGTAACGGACTTTTAGAAGGCGTGCAGCGCCAGTGGCATGAAAATGGTCAAATCAAAGCTAAAATCAGCTACAAAGACGGTAAAAAAGACGGAGAGCACCTTGTTTTTAGCGAAAATGGTGAGCTCATCTTTGAAGCGCAGTACCTAAACGATGGCGCGCATGGCCTCGCGCGAACATTCTTCAGCAAAGACACATTAAAAGAAGTCGCTGTTTACCAAAACGGTGTACGTGAAGGATCCTACGATGAGTACTACGAAAACGGTCAGCGCAAAGTCAAAGCGTTTTACAAAAACAACCAGCCCGACGGCAAAATGCAAGGTTGGCATGACGATGGAAGTTTAGCCTTTGAGCGCAACTTCCTAAATGGCAAACTTGTGAGCGACCTCGCTGAATACTACAAACTATCTGATACAAATGGTGAGCAGCGCATGGCGCGCCACTATCACTATGATAACCTTGGCAGATTAGATGGCGAGCAGTTGCAATACTATCCAAATGGACAAATCCGCACGCTACTTTCCTATCGCGAAGGCGACATGCACGGACCCAAGCGCATGTGGAACGAGCAAGGAGATCTGCTAGAAGATGCAAATTACACCTTTGGTAAACTGCAAGGTAAATTCTTTTCCAAAGATCAGCAAGGGCGCGAGATCGTCTTTCACTACGTCGACAACAAACGTGAAGGCGCACACGAGATCTTCTATCCAGAAAACGAAGAAGGCACCAAGCAAAAAGCATTAGATGCTAACTACGTTGATAATTTCTTCGAGGGACCTGTTACAGAATTCACACCTGAAGGCAAAATCCTATCGCAAATCCAATTTGAGAAAGGGCTTAAAAACGGTCTATGCAAATTCTACGATCCCAAGGGGCATCTCGCGATGGAAGTGGAATACCAAAGTGACAAAAAACAGGGTCTAGCGATGCAATTCTTCCCAAATGGTCAGGTGCTCAAAAAAGCTCTATTTCAAAATGATCTCAAGTGCGGCGATGAAGAAAGCTACTATAAAGATGGAACGTTAGCTGCTGTAAATACATACGTTGATGGCAAACTAAATGGTCTATCACGTCACTGGAGTCAAGATGGCACACTCGTTTTTGAGGGTGAGTACCTAAACGACTTGCGTCACGGTAAGTTCAACAAATTCTACGACGACGGCAAGCCCAAACTGCAACAAACTTTCATCGAAGACAAGCTAGACGGCGTCAAACGCTTTTTCGATCGCGACGGCAACGTCCTAGAAACCCACTACAAGCTGGGCGAAAAACTCGATTAGGAAATCACTGAGATCTCAAGAGCGCTGATGCGACCGAAGGTATCGGAAATATAGGATTGCACTTGTTTGTTACGGTTTTTTAGATGAATCTTGCGGTGCATCGGTTAGTTTTTTGTCTGAGTTCAAAAAGAGTTGTGTCGCCATACTTGCGCTCATCAATATAGATAAGATGTTTTAAAGCCTTAAGTTTACATGAGGAGCGCTCTTCTAGAAAGATGCGCGTGTTTGGATGGTAGAGAGAGCTTTGATCGAGCAGGTCGAGGATTTTAAGATCACCGCCGTAGGGCGGATCGATGTAGATGATATCAAAACATTTGTCTTTAAGCTTTGGTATGGCGCGCTCTACTGTAATTGGATAGACATCGGTGCAGTCTGTTAGGTTTAACTTTTTTAGATTGCTGAGCAGGCAGGAAATAGCTTCCCTGCTCTTTTCGACAAAGCAAGCGGAAGCGCCGCCGCGGCTGAGAGCTTCAATACCCATCTGACCACTGCCGGCAAAGAGATCGAGAAAATGACAATCCTCTAAGTCATGCTTACAAATATCAAACAGAGACTTTTTGACTTTGCCTATGGTCGGACGAGTGGATAAGCCTCTCGGTGCTTTGATCACTTGTCCTTTAAATTTTCCTGCAATTACCTGCATGTAAAACCGCGCCTACATCTCATTTAAAATAATGATAGCCAAAGTGATGAAAAAGTAAAAGTCGTTTTACAGCAGTTTGCTGCCGCCGTAGCGAAGGAGGAGAGCGTTGGTTTTGGAAAGGGGATCGGAGTCTTTGGTTTGTAGGAATTCGAGGAAGTAGGTGGCAGCTTGGAATCTTGCGCCTTGGGCTCGGAAGGATTGGGAGCTGGTGGTGTTTTGGTCGAAGGTGATTTTTTTGGAAATGTTGACAAAGGATGAACCGAATCTGCCTTGGATCATGAGGTTGATATCGGAGAGTGTATCCATTTCGCCGTAGATCACAAGGGGTTTGCTCGCATAGAAGGTTGGCAGGCGGGGCGATTCTGTAAAGAGTTTGCAGTTAGCATTTGGGTCGGTTGGCATGACAATGGCATGGAGGTCGCGGGCAATAGGCTGTTGGTGCTTCTTGACAAAACCAGCAAATTTGCGTGGAAAAGGCGCTAGGGTGGGACAGTGCATGACTTCACCGCGCTGGAGGGTGGCTAGCATGTGGATGAAGGAGATGTGGTTGTCGCCTCCGATGCAGGTAGGATAGATGTTAAAGGTGTTTTTATTGGAGGTAATGAGCGTGTTCACATCGGTTAGGTGTTTGTTTAGATCGAGTAGGCCGTCACCGTCTGTGAAGAGGTAGATGGTGTGTAGCCCGGGGACGTTTTCTAGTGTTTTGCAAAGGGTATTTAGCTGAGCGTAGACGTTAGATGTTTTGTACGGGTGAAAGAATTTTTGTTTTTCTAAGTAGTCTCTGGCTAGTGTTTTGGTGGTTTGTGTGACAGAAAGGTTAGTTGGGCTCATCGCGTGGAGCTGGTCGTCGATGGTAAAGATGTTAAAACGATCGTCTTTATGGATGTAGGGAAGAGCTCTTGTGACGGCGCTTTTGTAGGCGCTTGCTTTGCCTTTGTTGATGGATGTGGAGTTGTCGATGATGAAGTAGACGTTTTGCTCTAAACGCTCAAAATGGGTATTGGGAGTTGGCTGCATGGTGATGGAGAACAGATATTTCCCGTCGGTTGTTTTGGGCAGCCACGATACATGTGTTGTAAATTCGTGATTGAGCGTGGCGGTTTCTAAGTCGAATAGGCTGGGAATGCGAGCTAAGTTTGTGGCTGTTACGCGGTGCTTGCGGTTGAGTTTATCTGAGCGTCTTTGATGTCTGCGCTCGGCAAAGTTCGCTTGCGATCGGATGTCTTCAACAAGAGATGGATCTTCCCATAGATAGGGGGTGCCGCCCTGAATGGGTTCAAGAGAAATGGGTTGAATTGAAGTGGTGTCTACGTTGAGTGTATGTTTTTCGGGAGTTGGAAAGTGGCCGTATTTGCGGATGTATTGATCGGGTGTGAGGCGCTTTTTTGCTAAGGCTTGTTGGTGGTTGGCGTCAGCAACGAGTGTAGCTTGGAGCTGGGCTGGTATGCTTTTTGTGCTTGCAGGATGCAGCAGCGGATCCGTCTCTACAATGAGGTGGTTAAAGAGGTTCAGACGATCTAGTCTGTACTTGCGCATTTCAGTTGGTAAAGTTGTGGGCGGGTTTAGACAAATGTAGGTTGAAGCAGGGATAGTATTGATGGCATAGGTTTCTGTCGATGGCAGAAAAGCGAGTTGTTTAGGTTGTTCGATAACGAGGGTAGTTTCTGCAGGTACATCAATCGCATTTGCTAACTGAGATTGAAAGCGATGCATTTGAGATGGTGGCGTGGGTTTTGCCGTCATATACAGGTAAATAGCTCTTGGATCTGGAGCGCTGCTAACGAAAAAGCTTGGGATTTGTGTTGGAGCGCTGCCGAGTATAAGCGTTTTTAGATGTATGTCCTGGTTGATCCATTCTAGGTTATCAGGTTCGATAGAACGGGGCCTCGAGTGGCTAAGCGCAAACAGCGGGCGCGGACTTTTGACAAGCTGAGCAAGAGGCATGTCAGTCATTTCGATGAGGGCTTGCAGGTTAACTGTAGAGCGCTGGTATTTGGGATAGTCTTGTGGATTAAGGGATGTGGTGTTTTGTTTAAAGTGGTCTTTTTTGATTGTAAAGCCAGCATCTTTGAGCGTTGGAAGAGTGACAGTTAGACCAACCATGCCGAGTGCAAGGGGTTTGATTTTATCTGACTGATTAAAGGCAAATTCAGCAGCTTGCGTGCTTGCTGTGAGGCTTGTTTCTAACAAATGGTCTTGAGGTGGTGTTTGCAAAAGCCTGTCAATGTGGGGAATCGGAGCATAAGCTGGATGTTTTTTGAAGGAGTAGGCTTTGGGACGGTGGTGTGGGAGTTCTCGTAAAAGTGTGTTAGCATCGTCACAGCCCAGCGAATCTGCAACTGTAATGGGTGATGGAGTCATGGTCGAATGCGCAACGGAAAGGAAGTGATCGTACGATGGTATTGATATGGTGTGAATTTTTTCTGGTTGCATATGAGGGGAGGTGAAGGTAAATGGCGTATCTTCAATTGGAAGAGTAGATGGATGTTGCAAAACGGCAACAGAAAGCTGTTTTTTGTGAAATTTTGCTATGGGGGCGTTATGGAGGCGGGATGGAAAGCTAAGCTTTTCAAAGGGCACAAAACATGTGCTGGATGTGATCGGTAATGGTGATATGAAGGCTGTGATTAAAACGTCTTTGAACGGATGCTCTGATAAGGTGAGGTATGTTGATTGGTTGCTTGGATCTGGCGATAAAAAATCAAGAGTGTTTTCAACCCATGGATAGTCGGAATCGTTATTTGCCTGCAGGTGAATGGAAGAGAAGCTGAACCGGTGGTGAGCAGCTGGCTTATGGTAGGCAGGACTGGAAAATGTGAATGGCTCGTTTGGAGCTAGGTTAAAGCTTGATGAGTTAGAAACGCTCGGATGCGTCACGGTATAGGGTGTGATTTGTTGCTGGATTAAGTGGGACGGCGTTTTGCTTTTTTCTAAAAATGCGATGAGCGGAAATTGCATCGGATCGGCATCGGGTACACATAAAGGTGAAACTGATGGTGTCCATGTTTTTTTAAATGAGTTTTGTTTGGCTAGATGTATTTTTTTGCAGTTATCTGGATTTGCCGTTGCAATTTTGAAGTCGATGTATGGAACAAATAGGGAACGTGTTTTGTAGGAATGGGATTTTGTGATGACAAAGTGTGAAAGTGACCAAGCATCGATTGAAAATACAACGGGTTCTCGCAGTGCTTTGTTTGGAAAGTAAGGGAACTGGCTCTCATCCTTTAGAGCTTCAAAAGGGTGCTGTATAGGAAGTGCATTGATCGAGACGTGATGCTCGCGCGCTCGCTTAGGCGCTGCTAGCTCAGCTAGCAGCGCTGTTGACATGGCCAAGGCACTGAGGAAGGCTCCCGTGCGGTTTTTCATAAGCAGGGTCTCTAAATTCCCATTTCGTCTAAAGAGGTTTTAATCTCTTTAGCTTGCGTTTTTACAAAGGACGTAGCCATTTTGTCTGATCTAACTTCTTCTAATAGACGTCCTGCTTTAAAAACGTGCTCTTGGGCAGCTTCGATGTTTTTGTTTGCTAAAGCAAGCTTGCCTTCAAGCTGTAGGATTTCAGCGTCTACTAAGCGCATGTAAAGCTGGAAGATATGGTTTTGTTCGGGGTTTTGTTGTAGCGCTGTGTAGTATTCTTGTGAAATAGGATCGTCACTTGGACTAAAGTCTTCTTTGATCCGCTTTAAGAAGAATAAGTGACGCTCATCGCGCTCACCTTTAGCTGTAAGTTTTGTTCGAATGTGGGCGTAGTCAAAAGCAGCTTCTAGGTGCAAAGGCTCCGTTGCTACGTGTTTTTTGATTTGCAGCTCTTTGAGGTTGTTTAAGACACTTACCATTTCAGGATTGTCTTCGGTTTTACTTTGTTCGTGCATTCCAGCAAAACGCAAGCGTGCTTCTTGTAAGAGCGCTTGATAAGATAGAGGTGAGGGGCTGTATTGCGATGTCTCTGTGATGAAGCTGTAGGTGTCGAGAGCAGAGGTGCGATCTCCAGTTTGTTCGTAGGTTTTAGCTAGTTCTAAAAGCGTGTGCCGTTGAAATTTCCATTCCCATTCGGGTTGAGCATTTTGGTAGGTGGCTAAGCTTTTTAGCAAAGTGATTTTGGGTCCATATTCTCCCCTTTCGTTTAAAAGCTCTGCTAGTTTGAGTGTTTCAGCTTCTAGAAAGAGAGAGTCTTCGTCGATAGCATTGACTTCCCAAGTGTTTTCATCTGCGAGCACGCCTTTAAACAGGTAGAAAGCTCGCTGGCTTGCTAGCTGCTCACCATCTTGCGATGTGTTGTTTTTTGCTTGTTCGTAAAAGTAGTTCGCAAGCCACAAACGGTTTTCAGCTTTAATGGTTTGCGTGTCTTTTGAGATGGCAGCGTACAGATGTAAAGCCGCTTTACATAGGAAGGCATCGCCGCTTTGACTCAGTGTAGATAATGTGAGGTAAGCATTGTAGAGTTCAAGATGAACACTTGCCGTATCGTAATAGTCTGCACCGAGCTCTAATGCTTGTTCGAAGTGTTTGCATACAGGCTGCAGGTCGTGATTGATCTCTTTTGAAGATAGACCCGCGATAAAGTGCGCTTCAGCAAGGGATGGGTCATCCTGGTAGTCGTTTAAGTAATGTTCCAGTTTGCGATAAGCCACATCGAACAAGTCAAGCTCATATGCAATTTTAGCTTGCAATAAGCGGTATTCGCGCTTCTCATCGACGCTCAAGATTCCATCGTTATCTAAAACACGCGAGAGATCATCGTAAAACGAACCTTTTGAGTAATGGATTTCATCGTTTGTATTCGCTGCTTTAAAGAGATTTAATGATGAAGAGAAAAAGTAGCGCCACGCAATATTAGCACGATCAGATTGGCCGTAGTAATTTAAAAAACTGCTAAATGATTCGTATGCCTTGCCCCAATCTTGATGATCGTATGTGAGTGAAGCATATTCAAATAACAGACCTTCTTGATCGTCGTAATCTGGATAGCGAGTCAGTAGTAGTTCTAAATCATTTTGCACAGCCATACGGTCTCCGGCAGCTTTCGCTAGCATAGCGTGTGTAAAAATGGCTTTAGGCATTTCAGAATCGTCTGAAAATTGCTCACGGAACCTATCAAATGTCAGATTGAAAAGAGTTGGATCGCCTTGATGGTAAGAGGCTGTCATGAGCATGAGTAGTGCATTTTTTAAGGAGGGTGTCGCTGCTTCTTCCACTGCTGTGTAGTATTTTAAGTGCTGGATAGCATTTCCGTAATCTTCAACACTGAAGAAACTTTTTCCCACGATGAGATTGAAAAGAGGCTGTTTGTCTTCTGGAATGAAGCTGTCGACGTTTTCATATGCGTTAATCACTTCGTTGTAGTGGCCGAGTTGGTAGTAGATGAGCAGGCGGTTAAAAGTTGCTTCACTAGCTCTATTTCCGCTCATACCGATGATAGTAGAAAAAGTTGTGATAGCTTGGTCTGGCTTAAATTGTGCTTGCAAATTGGCGGCGTGGAAGAGGAGCTCTTCGCGCTGGTCGGTGTATTTTTCGGCTAGCTCAAGGTAGATTTTTGCAGCTTCTGGATAATCACCAAGTGTGTTGTGAATTTCAGCTAGGGCAAAGCTTGAGATGTCAAAATACGCTGTATTGCTAAGTGATTCATAAAGTGGTTTAGCTGCATTTGATAGGTGTTGTTTTTGCTCAGGATTAGCAGAAGTCAGTGATCTGCGGAAATAGGCTTCTGCCATGAGGAAACGAAATTCATCACTGCGCTCGTCGATCGATGGATTGCTGTGTAATAGGTAGGGCTCGCCCTCATGCGTAATGGCTTCATATTTGCCGAGCTCGTAGTAACACTGCAATTTGTTGATCAGGATTTTTTCTCGTACGTCGCGATTACCAATTTCGGAGTAGAGTGAGAGAGCGTAATCGTAGTTGTCTTTCTGCAAATACAAATCGCCTAAAATTCCCTTTAAATGGTCTTTGAGTTGGCTATCGGGGTATTTTTCCAAAAATGTCATGATTTGTGATTGAACGATTTGGTAATCGCCATCTTTCCAAAACTCTGCGATGCGTCTGACTAGAAATGCCTCTTCGTCGCTTTGAGGTTGCATCGATAGGATTTTCACTTGATCTCTTGCGCTCAGCGGTGCTAGGGATGTTATAAGCGTACATGTTGCATATACAAACCAACGAATTTTCATGGACCCACCTGTGTGTTAAGTGTGTTTTTAACTGACTTTACGCACATATCTGAATTTATTTGCGGAGCTAGCAGGCACCAATCTACTGCATCATCCTCCTCGCCAAACTTCTTGGAGTTTGACTCGTCGGCTTCTTTGTATCTCGGCACCTTCACTGGCGCATCTAAATCCACCTCTGTGCGTAAGGTCAGTTTTTAAGTCACTATAACGACAGACTGGAAGAATTTGCAAGTAACTTCCGCAAAGAACTTTTATAAAATTTAAGCAAATCGTTTGCTTTGGGATAAGACATGCGTTTTAGATGCTGATAAATCTCCAACGCTTTCGCATTAAAACCTTCTTGAAAATAGAGCACGCCTAGGCGATAGCTACTATCTAAATCTTCGGGACATAGACGTAATATTTTTTCATACGCAGCGATTTCTTCTTGCGGCATTTTTAAGTGGTGATAGCAAGCCGCTAGTTGTGAATGCACCCATGCATCGTTAGGTGCGTAGGTGTCTAAAATGGTAAATTCTTCTACAGCACTTTTTGAGGCTTTGTCAAATTTGTCTTTTAGCTCCCCTGCAAAGGTGCTTTTTTCGCTGTAATGAAGCTCCCCTTTTCTGAGGCGTTGCGATGGTTCGAAATAGAGATGGGACAAAGAGACAAAAGCATTGGCTAAATGTGTGTGCAGTTCGATATCAGTGGGCTTATCCGGAACAAGTTGAATGTAATGATCAATAGCGCTGAGCAAGAGCACTTCTTTCATTCTCAATACATCGCGCCAGTGCAAAAAACAACTGAGCTTGGGAGTCAAAGGTGTTTTGAGTAGCGGATAAAAATGATGCTCTTGATGTTGCAGTAGAGCTACGAGGCGCTCCGCACAGCGAGCTTGCGAAAAATGGTGTTCAGAGACTCCGAGGTGCCTAGATGTTTTGCCGCAAGCGTCCAAATACGATTTTTTTAGTCGCCAAAATTGTTCGGTTTTTTTCGTTTGAAAAGTTGCAACCAGGACAATGTAGATAAATAGCGTTAAAATAAAGGCTGCCAAAGGAAATGCCAACATAAATGAATGGGACCAAAAAGAGAAAAACAGACTGAATAAAGCGCATTCGATTCCAATGACAAGAGCAAAAAAACAATGGAACATTACATGGGCTTTACATAAACGCATAAAGCGCCCTAACGCGCGCTCCATGTATTCATCGACATGGCGCTGTCGCTCATTGACTTTGAGCTTATCTAAGGACGGGGTATCAGTGGTCTGCATACCCCGTACTGTATCTTCTTATTCTTAACTTTTCAAGTGCGCATCATGTAGTTGATGACGCTATTAGATACACCGGCGCGCTGCAGTTTATCGATATCTTTCATCTTCAAATAGTATCGGCTATTAGTCTTTTGCATCAGCTCGATGATCTTGTCATCTGAAATACTAGCATCATGCAAGGAGATGACATCGTCTACTGTCAATTGCTTACCGCTATCGATCCGCCTAGCTGTTTTGGGGCTTTGAGATTCCAGGTTTCTCTGATCGCGTGAATCTAAAACAGCACCGATGATTCCGCCGGTTAAAGCGCCAGCTCCTGCTCCAATCGCAGCACCAGCTCCGCCTCCGACAACACCTCCGACAACAGCACCTGTGGCACCACCTGCTAAGAATCCCGTTCCGGCTTTACTTTCACATCCAGATACGCACAGCATGCTAACGGCAATTGCAAGCACACTAAACATCATTCTTAATCTCATAACTACCTCCATTATTTTGATAAATAACATAATAATATTTAAATAATATAGATTTTATTCAGGGTTGAGGTTGAAATATTTATGAAGTAATTAATATAAATACACCTATTTTTAAGGTGCATATAGATTGAAATAGCTTGATTTTCGGTGATAGCATTTGTTAAAATCAAGTTAAATTAGAAGGTTTGTATGACACATAAGTATATTAACAGATTGATTAGTAACAGGTTAAAGAAGCTTTTTGCTAATTTTCCGTGTTTGGTTCTTATTGGAGCCAGGCAAGTTGGAAAATCAACACTTTTAAAACATTTATTTCCGGATATTCCATGTGTTGTTTTTGACCCTGTGCATGACATCCAAAATGCTAGAGGGGATCCTGAACTCTTTCTAAATAATCACCCACCCCCCTTGATATTAGACGAGGTGCAATTTGTCCCTGAGCTTATTCCTGTGATTAAACGCCGTATCGATAAAGATAGAACAAATTCTCAATATATTTTGACAGGTTCGCAACAGTGGGGTGTTCTAAAAAATGTATCCGAAAGTTTAGCAGGGCGTGCTGTATTAATGCAGCTTGAAGGATTTTCATTGCAGGAAATTGCAACTGTACAGCCTGATGAACCTTGGCTAAAAAGGATGTTGACTGATCAAGTAGCGTTTTTCAAAGAAAAGCATAAACGTCTTGACTTAACGAATACGTTAAATGGTCAACTCTGGCGAGGATTTTTACCGGAAACTCAATTTTTAGATGCCGACATTATTCCTGATTATCATTTTTCTTATCAAAGTACCTATATTGAAAAAGATGTGCGTGTTTTAGGAAATATTTCAGATTTGCAGTCGTTCTCAAGATTTGTGAAACTATCTGCAGCATTAATCGCAAGAGAGGTTAAATACACAGATTTTGGGAAAGATATTGGCATTACACCGCAGACGTCCAAAAGATGGTTAGAGTTACTGATTCAAACCTTCGAGTGGTTTGAAATACCGCCCTTCTTTGGTAATGCTGTCAAACGAGTGAGCCAAAGATCAAAAGGTTATTTTTCTGATACGGGTCAAATTTGTTTTTCTCAGATGATTTCTACACCGAACGCTATCACTTCGCACCCACTTTGGGGATTGATTTATGAAAACGCGGTGATAAGTGATTTACGTAAACAAAGTTTTTTGATGGAGACACCTCCTCGATTTTATCACTGGCATGTGCACAGCGGTGCTGAAGTTGATTTGATTTTGGAGAGGGACGGTATACTATTTCCTATCGAAGTAAAGTCAAAAACCCGCCCTACAAAAAAAGATGCATCTGGATTGGCTGCATTTCGAAAACATTATTCGAAAAAAAAGATTGCTAAGGGAATTATCATAGCTCCAGCTGAAGAAGTTTATGCAGTTACCGAAGACGATTATGTTATTCCCTGGGACTTGGCTTAGCAAGGATGCTCGCATTTGAGAAGAGGATGCAAGCAATAGCTAAATAGATCGCGTTGGTAAGAAAGATGACGTGGAGATTAGCTAAGCCGAGATAACTGCTGATAAGGGGAGCTAGGATCATCGCTAGAGCGCCGACTGATTGATTGAGACCGAGCACTTTGCCTTGGAGGGATGCATCGCTTTTAAGAGAGATTAAGCTGAGAGTGTTTGTCCAGGCAATGGCCGATGCGCCGCCGGCGATGCAAATAAGTGGAATAAAGGTAAAGAGGCGATAGGGAAAGACAGCAGCTAGGAGGCAAAGGCTAAATGTTGGCAATGCAAACAGCAGGATTTTACGATTGGAAAAATGGTTGATAAGATAGTGGTTTGCAAAGCTGGAGCTAAAGGCCCACACAATCCCAAGAAGGGCAAAAACACTTGTAATGATGAGTGGCGTGGCGTTGTAGTCAAGATAGAGGAGGGGTGAGAGGAATTGCAAGGTGGGCATCCAGGCGAGCATGAGGAAGAAGTAGATGATGTAAAGCCGGCGAATTGGGCGGTATTCCGGTGTGGTAGCAATTTTTTGCAGATTGCGAAAAGGATGACGTAATGATTTTTTCCCTGTCTCCTTGAAGATAAACATGACGATTAAAAGATTGAGAAATGTCAGTGCTGCTGTGATCCAAAAAGGATTGGCGGGATTGAAGTTGGGATTTAGGTTAGCGTTGGATAGTAATCCTCCAACTAAAATGGCGATGATGAAACTTGACCCCCCTGCCATCATGAGCAGTCCAAAAGCTTTCGACCGCTTTTTTTGAGTTCCGTAAAGGTCTGCGAAAACGGCTAAACAAACGGTGAGATTCCCAGCAAAGAAGCCCGTCCATAGACGACTGAAAAAAAGCAGGGTAAAGCTAGCTTGCGAGATGGCATAGGCAGATAATGTAAAGCCGAGAATTTCGGCGATGAGCGTTAGGAAAAAAGCTTTTTTTCTGCCCCGTCGATCAGCAAAGCCACCGATAATGGGCGCTCCAAAAAATTGAGCTAAGGGAAAGGCTGCGATGAGAATACCAAGATAGATAATTCGGCCTGTGCCAATGTTGGATAGCAGGTGAGAATTTTGACCAAAGAGCAGTGGTGTAAAAATGGGGTACACAACAGCTAGCGCAAAATTATCTAGAAAGTAAACGGAAAGAGCTGCAAGGGCAGAGCGATTTTTCACGTTTAAGCTGGCTGCTTGTCACTTGTAAAACGGTAGCCGACGCCTCGAACGGTTTCAATACACTTAAAGCTGGGACCAAGTTTTTTCCGAAGAGCAGCAACGTGAACGTCAATGTTTCGATCAACAATGAACGAATCGTCATTATTGACATCGCTCAGAAGTTGATTACGCGTTAAAACTTTGCCCTGGTTAGAAATAAGTCTGCGCAGAATGCCAAACTCGGAGAGGGTTAAGTTAATCACTTTGTCGTTTTTACGAAGAAGGTAACGGTCAGTTTCCATCGTAAATTCGTCGAAGCTGAGTGTTTTTTGCGCTTTTTCAGTATCGCGGCCACGTCTTAAAATCGCTTTGATTTTGGAAAAAAGAATTTTTGGAGAGAAGGGTTTGGGAACATAGTCGTCAGCACCGAGTTCTAACCCTAGAACGACATTGAGCTCTTCGGCTTTTGCAGAAAGAATGACGACGGGAATGTTTTTTGTTTCTGGATGGCTCTTGATTTTACGACACACGTCAAATCCATTTTGCCCAGGTAGCATGACATCCAAAACAACTAAGTCTGGTTTTTCTCTTAGAACAGCGTTAAAGCCGTTTATTCCGTCGACTTCGACATGGAGCTGATATCCAAAAACTTCTGCTTGGAGTTTGAGTAGCGATGCAATATCTTCTTCGTCTTCGATTAGTAAGATGCGTTTTTTTTGACTCATGATTGTTCCCCCTTATGATCCTGAGACAATTGGAATGCTAGGCCAGCAAGTTCTTCTACGGTTTGTTTAATCTTGCTAATTTCTTCTATCTTTTGATTTTGAGCAGCGATTTTGTGTTCTACTTCGGTGATTTTTTCTTGGTATTGAGACAGTGCAACTTTTGTGTCTCCAGATTTTGTCGAGAGTTCTTTTAAATCGCTGAGTGTATCAGATTGTTGTTTGCCCACTTGTTTGTATTGTTTTTCAAGCTGTGCAATAGCGATAGCTAGGGCATCGATTTTGGTTTGTTGCGCGCTGATGGCATCTTGCTTTAGACTAGTAAGGGCAAGTTCTTGATTACCTAATTTATTTTCGAGTATTTGTATCTGCGCTTGAGTTGAATTTAGATCACAACGCAGCTCTTCAACATCCGTTCTTGCTTTATGCAACGCCATCTCTGTTTGGTGTTGGCTGTTTTTAGAACTTCCAGTAAGCGCTGCTGCACAGCTAGTTAAAAACAGTGGAATGATGAAGCAAAAATATTTCACTATTTTCCCTCGAATAATTTAAATTCAGCTCGTCGATTTTGTTTCCATGCAGCTCGCGTATGACCCATATCTGCTGGATGCTCTTTTCCATATGATGTTGTAAAAATTTGATTTGGGCTTACACCGGCTTTAACTAGCTGCTCACGTACGTAATTTGATCTGCGAGTGCCTAAGGCTAAATTGTAAGCTTCAGAAGCGCGCTCATCACAATGGCCTTCGACAAAGATATAAATATTGGGGTGTTTTTTCAAATGGCTAGCTAACCGTTTGATTCCTTGTAGGTCTTTTTCTTCTCTCAAGATATGTTCATCTGTATTAAAGTGCATTGTTCTAAATAGAGCAGCGATCTCTCCAGCTGGCTTGACAAACATTTCGATGCCAGGAACTCTACCCTCACCGGGACTTGTCTTCGGTTGAGGAACAGCGAGATGTGCTTTGAGATCTTCGTCTTTAAGTGGAATAAACTCTTCCTCGATTGGACCATAAAAGTCATCACCTTCGGCTACCATGCGCGATTCTGATGTTTTGCCAAACAGGGCTTTTCCTTTTCTCTGCAGATATCTAGATGCTGTTTTCGTGTCTTCCCAAACGGCACCCGATGAATTTTGGCAACTCGTTATGATGAAGCAAAGTGCTAGTGCAAAAAGCGTTTTTTTCATGGTATTCCTCTTCAAAAGTGATCCTTCACTCGCTGTAGCATTTTTAACTGTTTATTATTTTTTCCGCAAGCGTAGTCACTGTTTCGTTGTAAAACAAGGGTAATATATTTGTTGTCAGAGGTTTGAGAGCCAAATTTGCAGATGTAAAACCGCTTTACATCTGCACTTAGTGCTGTGACCAATTCGGATAATGCTTAAATCCAGGGCCAGATGTAATTTTAATCGGCTTTGCGTTGTTGATATGCACAAGATAGAGATCGTATACGTCGCCATCGGTTGTATTGTAGATCAAATGCGCGCTATTTGGTGCCCAGGTGGGGTTTTCTTTGTTGCCGGCACCTGTGGTTAGCTGTGTTGTGAAGGCGTCAGCTACGTTGTAAACCCAGATCTGACGAACACCGTCGATCTTTGCTGTATACGCGATTTTCTGTCCGTCTGGCGACCAAGATGGGCAAACACAGCTATTGTGTTTAGTTGTCAAAAGCTTTGCATCAGGCCTTTTGCGTGCATTATCAGGTGTGTCAATGAGGTAAATCTTGGGATTGCCCGATTGATCGGATACAAAAGCAATCGTTTGGCCATCAGGGCTAAAGGCTGGTGATGCGGTTACAGATTTTGGATAGGCGTAAATTTGTTTGGGTTTTCCCGATGGCCAGCCGTCGGTTAAGTGCTGCAGAAATAAGTCATTGCGCCCTTGATTATCGGATGTAAATGCAAGAAGGTTTTTGGTTTTGTTAATTGTTGGGTGGAATTGGTTCCCTCCGAGATGGATAAAGGATTGGCCTAAAAGCTGACCTTTTTGGCCCACAAATATTTTAGTTTGACCTGATTTGTAGCAGGCATAAAGAAAGTGATCGTCGCCAACTGCAATGGGAGTTAAGCTTTGTACGCCTTCTTTAGTCAGTGGATGAGGATTACCACCGTCGTAATCACATTCCCAAATCTCAGAGTCTGATCTTGTTTTGGTTGCTTGGAATGCATAGAGAATTTTTGTTGCTGCTATGCCTTGTTGCTTGAATATGTCTTGGAATATTCCATCACTTAATCGATGAACCGATCTGCGATCATCACAGAGTCTTCCTGTCAGATCGATAGCTTTGAAATGTTTGATGACAGAAGATGCAGAAAGATAAACAGCGGTTTGCAGTTGTTTGTTCACAATTTTAGCTTTGATTACGTAAGGCGCTGAAATGTCTTGCCATATTTTGGGATAAAAAGCTTTTTGGTAGTTTTCGTCAGCAAGAGCAGTTTCATATTTTGGAACACGCGGCATGAGGTGTGTTCTGCCGTTGTGCTCAAAATCAAATAGTAGAATGCCTTCGAGCTCTTGGCAGTATTTTGCATCAAAGGGGCTGTTATGCGCGTGGATTGCCGAGATATAAATCGGCTGCAATTGTTTTTGCGTTGGCAATTGCACTACGATTTCTTCTGCTGTTAAAAGGCTAAGGCAAAGAAAGAAAAGACATCTAATCATCATGGCAAAACGTTAGGGTAAAGGTGTGTTGTTTTTTTCCTGAAAGCTCCGCTGTAAACATTGGAAACCGCATTTTTGGAATTTCTATTTCCAGGTAAGTGGCATTGTCAGGGCTTTTTGATGATAACACTTTGACTTCAATCACTTCACCTGAATTTTTCAATGTCACCTCTAGTCGCACATCTCCTTCTTCTGGCAGATGCAATGCACTTTTGAGTTTTTGCACCAAAAGCTGTGGATATTGAGGTTTTACTTTTGGTTTTTCAACGGGTTCAAGAGCTACTTTTTTTTGGTCTTTTTGCGCTTTAGCCGTTTGCGTACTTTGCTTTTTGTTATCTTTCTTTTTTTCTATTTTGGCAATATTCTTCTGCACCTCACTCATCACATCGCTAGCTTTTTTACGTGCAGGCTTTGCAGGTTTAGCTTTAGGTTGCACTAATTCTTTTGGCTGGGCAATTGCGGGCTTGGGCAGGAGGTATGTTTTGACAGCAATGAGTGTTGGTTGACTGACGGGTTTAGTTTTTATTGAGACCATGGCAAATAGCAACACACCCAAGTGGGCAGCTACAACAAAATAGATAATCTTTTTCAACATCATTTTGGTTTCAAGATTAAATCGAGCTCATCAAATCCAGCTGTCTGAGCCGCATTTTTTATCGCTTGAAAAGTGCCAAATGGCGCTTCCTTATCGTGGAATAGTTGGGGTCGCTCGTCTGGATACTGAGACTTTAAACTTTTTAGGTATGCAGATAGGTTTTCTAATTTTACAGGCATTCCATCGAGAAGGACAGTATTATCTTTTCGCACGACAATGGATATGGGACTTTTTTCTTTTAGCTGAAGCACTTGTTCATCTTTCAAGGGCTTAGCTTCTGCTAAGGCAACCTTCTCCACATCTAGCAGCGGTGCAATTAAAATAAAAACGATTAAAACAACAAAAACAACGTCGATCAAAGGCGTGAGATTAACATCGGGATCATCTGTCATTTGAGATCGACTTGGCGGTATTGCAGTTCTACTTGAGATGTGAGATAGCTGCCAAAATCTTCCATCTCTTTGGAGTAATGCTTAATGGTATTTTTTAAGTAGTTGTAGCCGACTAAAGCCGGAATGGCAATAAGTAAACCCAGCACGGTCGTTGTTAGGGCAGTCGATAGTCCGCCTAAAAGAGCGGTGCTTGATCCAAGCGATGCGCCGCCTTGCAACTCGTTAAATGCGACTAAAATTCCCCACACCGTTCCAAGTAAACCTAAAAAAGGCGCTAACGTTACAATCGTTGATAAAATGAAGAGGTTTTTCTCTAGCTCTTTACAGCTCTTTGCAATGGAGGCACTGACATCATTTTGCACAGCATGGACATCGGTATTCGATAAGTAAACAGGTGCATTTGAACTCTTCTGAAAATATTGGTTTTTAGCTAAAAAATCCTGGGTTTTTTTCTTGAGTGAAAAATAGATGCTTTTAAAGGGATGGGGGGTGTCTGTCTTTGGCATGTGATGCTCTTTCAAGTGAAAAAGATTCTCTTTTTGCTCTTTGATAAAGCTTGCAAATTGCATCGATCCCGCTTCAATTTTTTTTAGCAGAAGAAACTTATGCACTAATATGACCCACGACACGATCGAAAGGGCGAATAAACTTAGAAAAATTAACTTACCAAAGCCGTCTGCTGTTGCAAAAGCTGTTAAAAAAGGACTCATCATTTCACAAAACTAAAGGTTAAAAATGTTAAACTCAAACTACCATGAAGCATCCATCCATCGCAAGCATCATCAGTTTTTGCTCATTAGATGAGCACTTTTTGCCCTATGCTATCGAAGCAGCTTTGCCTTTTTCCGATCAAATATTGATCTCGCTATGTGATCATCGCTTTGATGGATCAAAAGAAAATAACCAAAAATATTTCGAAACCATCTCCGAATGCACATTTGTCGAATATGCTTTTTCTGATCGGCTTTACGGCACAGAGCAGTTCATAGATCCAGGCAGTCTGCTTTATCACCACCACTGGCATAACACTTCCCGACTTGTCCCCACTTATTTTCTGGATTCCCAAATCGAATGGGTTCTATTTTTAGATGCTGATGAGATCATCGATACGGATCGTTTCATGCAAATGACCTGGGAAGAAGATGTTTACCGCTTAGCCTCTTATTGGTATTTCAGAGAAACTTTTTTACAAGCAACGACTTGGCCAGATAGCGCCGTTTTAATGCCCCGTCAGTATGTAACCCCAGACACTTTATTACATCCCAAAGAGAGATCGGGATGGATCAAGTCGCTTGGTGGTCAAAACATGGTGCTTGGTCAAGATCAAAAACCGCTTGTCCATCACTACAGCTGGGTAAGGTCAAAGCAAGAGATGCTTCAAAAGGTGAATTGCTGGGGGCATGGCAGTGAAGATAATTGGGAAGCACTCATCGAAAAAGAAATGGAACAAGACTTTTCCGGTACAGATTTTGTCTACGGTTTTGATTACAAAAAAGTAAAACCCTTCATCGATCCCTTTAAACAGAAAGTTTATCCACAAGGCAATCCTTCAGTGGTGCACCGCGTGACACCCAAAGATATTTACAACTTAGAGGTACAAAGATGTTTTTTGACTCCCACGCTCACTTAACAGCAGATAGTGTCTATCCGCAAATCGATCAAATCCTAGAGCGCGCCAAAGCAGCCGGCATCGATCGCATCGCCAATATTTGCACTGACCCCAAAACGTTAGAAAGAGGCCTTACCCTATCTGAGCAAAACCCCTGGGTTTACAATGTCGGTGCTACAACACCACATGATGTCGACAAAGAAGGAGCTGAGGCTTTTCCCATCTTTGAAAAAGCAGCTCGCGCTGGCAAACTTGTGGCAATTGGCGAAACTGGCCTGGACTACCACTACGAGCATTCAAAAAAGGAGTCGCAGCAAGATTATCTCAAACGGTATTTTGCCTTAGCGCAAGAGCTTTCTCTTGGAGTTGTGATCCATTGTCGTGATGCCTTTGATGATTTTTTCGCCTTAGCCGATAAGCATTACGCTCAAAAAAACCTGGTTTTACATTGCTTTACAGGAACGATGGATGAGGCAAAAGAGGTCATCAAGCGCGGCTGGTATTTATCTCTTAGTGGCATTGTGACCTTCAAGCGATCCGAAGTGTTACGGGAAGTTGCCAAAATCACACCTCTTGAGCAGCTGCTGATTGAAACCGACACACCTTACCTCGCTCCTGTTCCTTATCGCGGCAAGCAAAATGAACCCGCTTACGTGGTAGATACCGCCAGATGTATCGCTGCAGAAAAAAACATCGACCTAGAAACACTTGCGACAACCACATACCAAAACGCCTGCCGTTTTTTTCAGATCTGATCTGAATTTGTCTTTAAATAATTCCCATGATAGTGCTTTTGGCACTCTAAAGAATGGATGGCTTAGGTTCACGATGAAAAAAATCTTCTTATTTTTAATGCTAGTTCAAGGTTTTGTCTTTGCTGTTGGGTATAAAGATGTACCGAAATTAAGAGAAATATTTGAAGATCAAATGGGTGTTCAACTAAATAATTTGGTCATTGATAGAGATGGTGACATTGAATACTTTGAAACATTTGCATGGTTTGATGAGGGTGATTCTGCCTACGGAACACAAATTGATTTTGATAGCGATACTTGCACTATTGTTGCCTTATATCAGGCACATAAGGCTTCTGCAAACGATTTACTTGAGCAACTTCAAAGATCTGATTCGAAAATAAAAATCCATTTTTCAGATGATCAGTATGAGTATGACCAAGAATATGTGAACGATGGGGAGAAGAATCTGCATCATCTTTACACCAGCATAAAGGCGAAAGGACATTCTTCTGATCCTATCGCTCGGCCTAAGGACATAACAAGATGGATTAATTTTTTAGAACCGACTGGGCTAAGAATCGTGTATGAATTTGAGTTAGATGACATGAATACGATTACGAGTTTACAGCAGTGTCTTACGGATAATTTTGAGGCTTTATTGCGAGGGGACAATCGCTTAGCTAGCAGTGTGATTTTATCGAGTGAATCTGATGAGACATGCTTGCATTATATGGATCGGTTAGTAGGTGGAGCGCTATGTCTGCAATTGAGGGATGTATTCCATGAGTTGTTGAGTGATGTCCATAAGCATCAGCAAAAATAGTCGTTTTTTAACTTTTAAAGAATGCTGCTTTGGACGTTTTTATCGCATTGTATTCCGCCAAAAAGGCTCTTTTGTCGGATCATGCTACGACAAATGGAGATTATGCAAACGATTTGGAATAGAACACACCTAAGCTATTGGCTGTATCCTATTAAGGAGATCAATATGATGATTGCTTTTTGAAATTATTTTGTTATATGGTGCGAGTAATTGTCATTTCTGGAGGGGAAGTATGCTCAGTGCGAGTAAGGCGCCGCCAATTCCACGCGCTTATATTTGGCGGAGGGTGCATTCGCTTTTTGGCCTGTGGCTAGCGATTTTTTTGCTTGAACATCTGCTGACGAATTCTCAAGCTGCATTGTTTTTCGGCGATAATGGTCACGGCTTTATCTACTTTGTTAACATTTTGAAAAACTTGCCGTATCTGCCTGTGATTGAAGCTACACTTTTAGGTGTGCCGATTTTGATGCACGGCGTTTGGGGCATCAAGTATATTTTGCAAGGCAAAGCTAACTCTCATAAGTCGGATGGAGCAAAACCATCGCTTGGTAAGTACGGGCGCAATCAGGCCTATACTTGGCAGCGCTACACTGCGTGGATTTTGCTTGTCGGCATTATTGCCCATGTGGGCTTTATGCGCTTTTATTTGTATCCCATTACGCTGAATCAAGGAGCGGAAAGTTCGTATTTTGTGCGCCTAAATATGGACCCAGGACTTTATACGGTAGCATCTCGTTTGGATGTGCAGCTCTACGATCAGGAGAAAGTAGATGCAGAGGTCAAACGCATGGGGCAAATAGCCACTAGACCAAATGATGTTAAGCCAGACGATAGCGATGTTTATAGTCAATCTGAAGATGAGATGCTAACTAGAGCGCAGAATTTTGAATTTCAAAAAGAATTTGTAGAAGATCTCACTAAACGCAATATATCAAAAACACAAGTGATCGCTGTTGCTAACAATTTTGGAACGGCAACACTTCTCACCGTCCGCGATTCGTTTCGCCAGCCCATCACATGTGTGCTGTATACGATTTTTGTCCTCGCCGCTGTGTTTCATGCCTACAATGGTTTGTGGACGTTTATGATCACGTGGGGAATAGTGATGCGGATGCGCTCGCAAAAGCGCGCTGTGAATGTGTGCCTTGGCATCATGATGGTCATGTTGTTTTTGGGACTCGCTGCCATCTGGGGCACCTATTATGTTAATTTAAAAAGTTAAGGCACGTATGGCAAAAGTTGTAAAAGAGGTGATTGTTGTCGGTGGAGGACTAGCTGGTCTTGCAGCTGCGATGAAGCTTGCTGAGCAGGGCATCAAAGTCAAGCTGATATCGGTCACACATGTGAAACGCTCCCATTCGGTCTGCGCTCAAGGTGGCATCAATGCGGCAGTAAACCTAAAAGGTGAAGACGACTCCCCCATCATTCACGCTTACGATACGATCAAAGGCGGAGACTTCTTAGCTCATCAACCGCCGATTTTGGAGATGTGCCTCTGCGCGCCAAAAATAATCATGATGATGGATCGTTTTGGCTGCACGTTTAATCGCACGCCTGAGGGTAATCTCGATTTTCGCCGCTTTGGTGGTACTCTCTATAACCGCACGGCGTTTTGCGGAGCATCAACTGGACAGCAGCTGCTCTATTCGCTCGATGAACAGGTGCGCCGTTTTGAAGTAAAGGGTCTCGTTGAAAAGTTCGAGCATCACGAGTTTATGCGCCTTGTTCTCGATGACAAAGGATATGCTTGCGGCATTGTCTTGCAAAACCTGCTCAATCTCAATCTCGAGGTTATGAAGGCCGACGCAGTCGTTCTTGGCACGGGCGGCCCTGGCATGGTTTTCAAAAAATCGACGAACTCCACTTTCTGTACCGGCGCTGCAAATGGCCGGCTTTACATGCAAGGTGTCAAGTACGCCAACGGCGAGTTTATCCAGATCCATCCTACGTCTATTCCCGGCATCGATAAGCTGCGCCTGATGTCCGAATCGATTCGCGGTGAAGGCGGACGCGTTTGGGTTTATGGTGATAGCAATAAATCAATTGAAACGCCCGATGGCAAAATGATTCCTTGCGGTGAAACTGGCAAGCCCTGGTACTTTTTAGAAGAGCTTTATCCTGCCCTTGGTAATCTTGTTCCAAGAGACATCGCTGCCCGTGAAATTTTGCGCGTCTCAGAGCTTGGCTTAGGAATCGATGGCAAACCGCAAGTGCACTTAGATGTCACCGAAATGCCTCCTGAGCGGCAGAAAAAACTCGACTCGGTCCTCGACATCTACTACAAATTTACAGGCGATAATCCGCGCGAGAAACCGATGAAGATTTCTCCCGGGATGCATTATTCGATGGGCGGCGTTTGGGTTGACTGGCCAGCATCTGATGACCCCGATCGCAACGATCGTTTCCGCCAAATGACCAACATCCCAGGCTGCTTTAACGTCGGTGAATCTGAGTACCAGTACCACGGCGCCAATCGCCTCGGCGCTAACTCTCTTCTCTCTTGCATTTACGGCGGCCTCGTTGCCGGCGTTGATATTCCCAAATACCTCGATACAAAAGATCACGGCTTTGCAGATATTTCCTCAACCATTTACGACAGCGCCTTAAATCTAGAAGAAGTTTTCAAAAAAGACTTAATGTCTCGGAGCGGCCACGAAAACGTACACCAGCTGCACGATGAGATGGCCGAGCTGATGGTCAGCAACGTCACTGTCAAGCGCAACAACAAAGATCTGCAAAAAACACTCGATAAGCTCAAAGAGATTCGGGAGCGCTACAAAAATATCAGCCTCAGCGATACCGGATCTGTCATGAATCAAACCTACGTTTTAGCTAATCAATTCCAGCCCATGCTTGAGCTTGCCCTCATCATGACAAAAGGCGCGCTTTTGCGCGACGAATTCCGCGGCTCCCACTTCAAACCTGAATTTAAAGATCGCGACGATAAAAACTGGCTAAAATCGACCATCGCCACCTACGATCCAAACAAAGATGAGCCCATCATCGATTACGAAGCTGTTGACATTCGGCACCTCGAGCCCGTATTAAGAGATTATGTGCGGGCCAAGAAAGTCAAGCCCACATTAAAGAACGTACCAACTAACATTGAGCTGCCCATCTAATGGATAAGTATATTTTAAAAGTGCGCCGCGGTGTTCCAGATAACCAATATTGGGAAGAGTTTGAGCTCGACCTTATTCCCTTTGCCAATGTCATCTCTTCTTTGATGGAGATCCAAAAAAATCCCATCAATAAGCAAGGCGAAAAAACAACGCCCGTTGCGTGGGAACAAGGTTGCTTAGAAGAGGTTTGCGGCTCATGCTCCATTCTCATCAACGGCATCCCTCGCCAAGCCTGCACAGCGCTCATTCACAAAATCATTTCTCAAACAAACAGCAACGTGATCACCCTCGCTCCCATGTCATCGTTCCCGCTCGTCAAGGATCTCTACGTTGATCGCCAGGGCATGTACGAGAACCTGAAAAAAACGCATTCCTGGATCGATGCCGACGGATCGCACACGGAAAACTTTGGTCCAAAAATCAGTCCAGAAAAACAGCAAACCATGTATGTGCTCTCCACCTGCATGACGTGTGGCTGCTGCTCTGAGGCCTGCCCCAACGTCAACGCCAAATCCAAATTCATGGGCCCTGCGCCCATCTCCCAAGTGCGCCTCTTCAACGCCAACCCCACCGGTAAAATGAGCGCCAATACAAGAAGCCGTATCCTCATGGAAGAGGGTGGCATCGCCGATTGTAGCAATGCCCAAAACTGCGTGCAAGTCTGCCCAAAAAATATTCCACTCACCGAATCCATCGCCGTCATGGGCGGACAAGTTGCTAAACAAGCATCGCGCGATATCTTTAATATTACAGATAACGAACCCGAATAACAGCTCCCAATTTTTTTCCTTTTAAAGTAATCATTATAGTATATAAAAATTATGCGTAAGTTTTATGTGATATTAGCGCTTCCACTCGTTCTATTTGGAGCCCCAAAAGGCTTCAAGTCTTCTTGTGCAACCCTCATTCAAGACGGCACTAAGACAATGGTCAAGTCTGGCAAGTCTGCCATTATTTCGTGGGATGATTTTTCAATTGGCAAGGGCGAACATGTTCATTTTTTACAAAGTTCACATAAATCAAAAGTTTTAAATCGCGTCACCGGAAATAAACTAAGCGAAATTCACGGCACGCTTGAATCGAACGGGCAGGTCTACTTGATCAATCCAGCTGGTGTACACATCGGCAAAAGTGGACGGATTGATTGCGCAGCATTTTACGCCTCGACACTTGAGATGAGCGATGAGGATTTTTTAGCAGGCAAGTTGAATACGCAAGGGTGCGTAGAGGGTAGCATTAAGTGCGAAGGCGTCATTGATGCAAGCCGTATCGAAGAAGTCGATGGCAAGATTTTACTGCTGGCGGAAGAGACGTATGTGAACGGTACGCTAAATGCCAAAACCGTGCATGTACTTGGTGATCAGGTACAGCTGGGTGAAGAAACGAGGATTTGTGCTCCCGGAGGAGAAGTTCTCATCGGTGGCGATAAGCAGGGCCAGAACCCAAATATTCGCAATGCAATGAATGTGACCATGGAAAAGGGTTCTGTTGTCAAAGCTGACGCTGGGCAAAAAGGCAACGGCGGGAAGGTGATCTACTGGTCGGATCAAGCGACCGCTGTAGCTGGGTTTACATCAGTACGTGGTGGAGAAGAATTTGGCGATGGCGGCTTTGTTGAAGCCTCAGGCGCTGAAGTGCTAGAGTATACAGGGCGTAGTGATCGCAGAGCTCCTAACGGCAGGTGTGGCCAAATCTTGTTAGACCCATCTAATATCAATATCACAAGTGTTCCTCCTACTGATGGTGCATTTGTGGGAACAAGTCCGATAAAATTTTATCCATCCTTAGCAAGTTCTGATATTTTGAACACGGACTTGGAAGCAGAACTTGCTATGGGCGATGTATTGATTAACACAGCTTTTGGAGCTTTTGCATCTGCTGGTGAACTAACAGTAGTTGCTGGATTTACTTGGGGTACATACAATACAAGTCTTACACTTCGTGCAGATAACAACCTCACATTTGCTAGCAGTCCTACAATTACCAATACTGGTTCGGGGCTTTTCCGCGCGGTTGCCGGTAGGTTTCTTAACCAGGTAAACGGCATCATAGAGAATACTCATACGGGCTCTGGGAATTTCGAGGGAATCGAATTGAGTAACCTTGGCACGGCTGCAGGCAGTTATCCTGGCGTCTTTATCGATGGCATTGTTCGGTCAGTCGAGGGGAATATTGTTTTCTCGGGCATTGGTAGAGGGGGTGCGGGAGGAATTCCGTTCTCAAAAGGAGTTACAGTAGACAATGGGCAAGTGTCTTCTACGGGTACCGGCGTTGCAGCTGCGTCAATTACCATGGTTGGTACTGGGGGAACGCTTATAAATGATAACGATGGCGTGGCTATAGAGCGTCAATTTATGGGGCTATTTCCAGTCGTATCAACTGTGGATGGAGACATCACATTAATAGGCAACGCAATTGCTTCGACCTTTATTCTCAATCAAGCAGTTTCAATATCCAACGTAGGATCTGTCCTGTCGACAGGATCCGGTGATGTCATTATGGATGGAACAGTTACTGGATCCCCTACAGGAGGTGCAAACGAGGGTGTCATCATCAACTCAGGAGCAACAGTTGCCCTAAGTGGAACTGGTGAGCTTTTCATGACTGGAGTTGGTGGTGGCATAGCAGGATTAGAAAATCACGGCGTGCATTTTGCAGGGTCTGGTTTTGGCGGTGCTTCGATGACCTCAACGGCATCAGGTGATATTACAATCATTGGGACAGGGAGAGCTCTTGCGACTTTAGATAGCTCTGGTGTTGCCTTAACCCGCAATGCTGTTTTAGAGACAGATTCTGGTACCATTGATATTACAGGTGTTGCGTTGGGAAGTGGAACTGAACACCATGGAGTCGATGTGGATAGCGGGGTCATTCGTACTAACACTTACGGCACGATTTTGATTGATGGAACAGCGACATCTAGTTCTACAGCATCAGATAGCAGTGGGGTGACTGTTAGATCAGCGACAGCGTTTATACTTACAAATACAGGACCCATGACGATCAGTGGAACAGCCAGGGCTGGTGGAAGCACTAACTACGGCATTAGCGTTACAAATGCAGGTACAATTGAATCAGTTTCTGGCGCAACGACCCTCACTGGCTTAGGGAGTGATACTGGTATCAATGATAATTCAGGGATTATTATCACAGATGTAGGCTCAAATATAACGTCGATGTCAGGTGATATTACGATGACGGGAACTGCTAGAACCAGTGGAACAGACAATCACGGCATTTACTTTACGTCTATGGGAGAAACTTCCACATCCACAGGAAGCATTACAATGACGGGGATGGGTTCTTCATCTTTCTACGATGTTTCACATGGTATTTTCATCGATAGTTTAGGTTCAGCTGTCACTACAGCGGGCTCTCCTTATTCATCGATCGAAATGACGGGGACATCTGGTGATTTCCCAGATAGTTACGGTATTAATGTTTCTGGCTCTTTAACAGCTATAACAGCTGGGGATTCGCCAATTACGATGACGGGAATGGCTCCTGTGACTGAAAAGGGAATTTTAGTAAGCATCGCAAGTATTACAAACGGGAATGCTCCTCTAACGCTGCGCACATTGAGTGATATCGATATTGACATGGGAGCGATGGTCACAAGTGCAGGTGATGTGCTGCTTGACTCTTGTCGCGATATCAACGTAACAGGTGATGTCACATCTACGACAATTGCGTCATCGGGTGCTGATGTTTTGATGATCGCAGATCGAGATATAGCACTTTTACCAGGATCTGGCACTGCTGTTATAGACTCAGCTACTGGAAATACGACGTTAGTGGTTGATGATTCTTTTCCCACTGCGCCAGGTATCGGGTCGGGACAATTTACGATCGACCCTGGAGTTTCCTTAACAGCTGCAGCAGAGCTCCGTATTTATACCGCTAGGCGTTCTCAAAATTCAATTAACACAACACTGAACGGAACACCTTTTGTTGAGGGCCCTTTGTTTGTAGATTCTTCTATAGAAACGTGGGCTACATACTATCCAGATGGAAGCTATGGAGGGTTAGCATTTAATATTTATTATAAAGATTTTCCTACCCCGCCGCCTGCAGACGAATTTACTCCAGTATTTGTGATTGGGGTGCAGCTTGAAAATTTGCTTCCTGTGATTAATTTACAGCCGCTTTGGGGCTCCAAAAACCGTACATCTAACTACCATCAAAAATTGGGGGTAGTAGGTTTTCCCGGTTTAGATCCCGCGTTTGAGCCATATAGCGCATTCATTTTTGAAAGTGCATTATTTAAAACAGATCGGTGGTATGAAAAGCACTTTATCTCCGTCAAAGATTACCTGACAGACAATGCCGATGTATTCAGTGATGAAAGAATGACTGATTTATTAAATTTATACGGTAATTAATTATATATATATATATATGTAAGGTATGCGTAAGTTATGTGTGCTACTAGTGTTCCCGCTTGTTGTGTTTGCATCCCCAAAAGGCTTCAAGTCCTCTTGTGCAACTCTCATTCAAGACGGCTCTAAGACAACCATCAAGTCTGGCAAATCAGCTATTATTTCGTGGGAAGATTTTTCAATTGGCAAGGGCGAGCATGTGCACTTTTTACAAAACTCACATAAATCAAAAGTTTTAAATCGCGTCACTGGAAATAAATTAAGTGAAATTCACGGTACGCTTGAATCGAACGGTCAAGTTTATCTAATGAATTCTGCTGGCGTGCATATTGGCAAGACTGGACGGATTGATTGCGCTGCGTTTTATGCATCAACGCTTGAGATAAGCGATGAGGACTTTCTAAACGGTAAGACCAATACGCAAGGCTACATTTCTGGCAGCATCAAATGTGAAGGTGTGATCGATGCTGGTCGCATCGAAGAAATTGACGGAAAGATTTTGCTTTTAGCTGAGGAGACGTATGTAAACGGTACATTGAATGCCAAAACTGTGCATGCTCTTGGTGATCACGTGCACCTTGGTGAGGATGCGCGCATCACAGCGATAGCTGGCGAAGTGCTCATTGGTGGCGATAAGCAGGGCCAGAATCCTGACATTCGCAATGCAATGAATGTGACCGTGGAAAAGGGCTCTGTTGTGAATGCTGATGCTGGGCAAATAGGCAACGGCGGCAAGGTTATCTATTGGTCAGATCAAACAACATCCGTTGCTGGCTTTACATCAGTGCGCGGTGGAAAAAAATCTGGCGATGGCGGATTTGTCGAAGCATCGGGTGCTGAAGTTTTAGACTACACGGGCCGTAGTGATCGTAGGGCGCCACATGGCAAGTGCGGCAAGCTGATGCTTGATCCATCAAATATTAATCTTGTCACGCCACCTCCTACAGATGGTATTTTTGTAGGTTCAAATCCCATAAAATTTTATCCTTCCCTGGCAGTTTCTGATATTTTAAACACGGACTTGGAAGCAGAACTTGCAATGGGGGATGTTTTAATTGACACATCTTTTGGTCCCTTTGGATCAGCTGGCATCTTTTTGGTTTCTGCTCCTCTCACGTGGGGAACATATAACACTAGTTTAACAATACGTACTGATCATAATTTCAATTCGTTTGGTAGTGTTTGGACAAATACAGGATCAGGCAAACTCACCATTATATCGGGAAGAGCTGTTTCTTTTTTTGTGCTCTTCTCTAATACTCATACGGGTTCTGGAAATTTTGATGCTGTTGAAATTAGCAATTTAGGAACTGTAGCTGGCAGTTATCCGGGCGTTACAGTTAATGGGCTGATTGAATCTGTTGAAGGCAACATTATTATATCGGGTATTGGAAGAGGTGGTTCAGGAGTTGTTCCTTTTTCAAAAGGTGTGCTTGTAGATAATGGAACTATAAGTTCGACAGGCACAGGTGTTGATGCAGCTACGATTACGATGGTTGGTACAGGCGGTACCCTTATGATCGATAACGACGGAGTAGCCATTGAACGTCAACTTGCGGGAGCCTCTCCAGTCGTTTCAACTGTTGATGGAGATATTACCCTAATAGGAACCGCAGTTGCTTCAACTACGATCCTAAATCAAGGTGTTAGTGTTTCCAACGTAGGATCTGTTTTATCGACAGGATCCGGCGATGTAACTATTGATGGAACGGTCGTGGGAATATCTTCAGGGGGTGCCAACAGCGGGGCTATTGTCAATTCGGGTGGCACTGTTGCCTTAAGCGGAACAGGCGAGCTCATGATAACCGGGTTTGGTGGTGGCTTAGGGGGTACGGAAAATCATGGCACGGTGTTTGATGGGTCTGGTTTTGGTGGGCCTTCGATGACTTCAACGGCTTCTGGTAATATTACCGTTATTGGTACAGCGGCCAGTTTTTCCACAATGGATAGTTCTGGTGTTGCAGTCACGCGATTAGCAGTATTAGAGACCGATTCTGGAATAATTGATATCACTGGCACGGCTTTAGGAAGTGGGACTACCCACAACGGAATCAAGGTCGACACCGGGATTATTCGAGCAAATACTTATGGTACGATTTTGATTGACGGGACAGCGACAACAAGTCCCACAGCATCATCTAGTAACGGGTTTATCGGTTCATCGGCAGCAATTGTATCAACAAACCTAGGTGCGTTGACTATAAATGGAACAGCGGGAGCTGGTGGAGATTCTAATAATGGGATAAGCTTAATCGGTGGATCTACAATCGAATCAGTTTCTGGTACAGTGACTCTCACTGGCTTAGGGAGTAATACTGGGATCAATGATAATTCAGGGATTATTGTAACAGGTTTAGGCTCAAATATAACGTCTATGTCAGGTGATATCGTTATGACGGGCACCGCTAGAACAAACGGAACAGACAATCACGGTATATATTTTACATCTTCAGGTGTAACGTCGACATCTACTGGTAGTATCACAATGACTGGGACGGGTTCTTCATCCCCTTATCCATCTCCTTACGATAATGTTTCGCATGGTATTTTCATCGACAGTTTAGGATCTGCTGTGACTACAGGTTCTCCTTACATAGCAGCTCCATATGCGTCGATTACAATGACGGGAACATCTGGAGACTTTCCAGATAGCTATGGCATTAATGTCTTTGGCGCTGGTACTGCTGTGACAGCTGGGGATTCTCTCATTACCATGACGGGAATGGCTCCGGTGACTGAAAAGGGAATTTTAGTTAGCATCGCAAGTATCACAAACGGAGATGCTCCTCTAACGCTGCGCACATTAAGTGATATCGATATTGACATGGGAGCGATAGTTACAAGTGCAGGTGATGTGCTGCTCGATTCTTGTCGCGATATCAACGTAACGGGCGATACAACACCTACGACAATACAATCAACTGGTGCTGATGTTTTGATGATTGCAGATCGAGATATTAATCTAAATGCATATGGAAGCCAGCTAGCACTTATTGACTCTGTATACAACAACACAACGCTTGTTGTAGATGATAGCTTTCCTTCCTTTGCATACGGCATAGGGCCAGGGGCTTTTAATATAGACCCAGGGGTCGATCTATCAGCAGGTGATGAGCTCCGTATTTATACCGCTAGGCGTAGTCAAAATAGCATTGGTACAACACTGAACGGAGCGGCCTTTGTGCCTGGACCGTTCAGCATGGATAGCGCAACAGAAACCTGGCTAACGTACTTTCCAGACGGTAGCTATGGAGGGCTAGCCTTTAATATTTATTATAAGGACGGGTATTTACCACCGCCGCCGCCGCCACCGCCACCGCCACCACCACCGCCACCACCACCGCCGCCGCCACCACCGCCACCGCCACCGCCACCACCGCCACCGCCACCGCCACCGCCACCACCGCCACCGCCACCGCCACCACCGCCGCCGCCGCCGCCGCCACCGCCACCACCACCGCCGCCGCCACCGCCACCGCCACCACCGCCACCGCCACCACCGCCCCCACCGCCACCACCGCCGCCACCGCCGCCACCGCCGCCACCGCCGCCACCGCCACCGCCGCCACCACCGCCGCCACCACCGCCGCCACCACCGCCACCGCCACCGCCACCGCCACCATCACCGCCGCCGCCACCGCCACCGCCACCGCCACCGCCGCCGCCAGCAGACGAATTCATTCCTGAGTTTGTGATTGGTGTGCAGCTTGAAAATTTGATGCCTGTGATTAATTTGCAGCCGCTTTGGGGCTCGCGTGCCCGCACATCAAACTATCAGTCAAAATTTGGATTCGTTGGCATTCGTGGAATGGACCCAGCGTTTGAGCCTTATAGCGCATTTATTTTTGAAAGTGCATTGTTTAGAACAGATGATTGGTTTAAAACGATACGCTATATTGACGATGAGTTTTCAACTGTAGAGTTCACAAGTCAGGCACCACAGTTGAACCAGAAAAATATTAATCAAATACTCGATCGCTATTTAAATTAATTTTTTCCTTGCAGATAACGAGCCTGAGTAGCTGTTCCTGATTCCTTTCTCATAAACTAATGATTGTAGTATATAAAAAATATGCGTAAGTTATGTGTGCTATTAACGCTTCCGTTTGTCCTATTTGCATCCCCAAAAGGCTTCAAGTCGTCACAGGCAACCCTTATTCAAAATGGTGCCAAGACAACGATCAAGTCTGGCAAGTCTGCAATTATTTCATGGGATGATTTCTCAATTGGCAAGGGCGAGCATGTTCACTTTTTGCAGGGAAGCGCAAAATCAAAAGTTTTAAATCGCGTTACTGGAAATAAGTTAAGCGAAATACATGGCACGCTTGACTCTAACGGTCAAGTTTATCTGATCAATTCTGCTGGCGTACACATTGGTAAAAGTGGACGGATTAATTGCGCAGCATTTTATGCATCGACACTTGAGATGAGTGATGAAGATTTTTTAGCTGGAAAGTTTAACTCCCAAGGCTACATCGAAGGTCGCATTAAATGTGAAGGAGTCATTGAAGCCAATCATTTAGTTGAACGTGGTGGAAAGATACTACTTTTAGCAGAAGAAACTTATGTAAGCGGTGAATTAAACGCGAAAACTGTGCATGCGCTTGGTGATTATGTGCATCTAAGTGAAGATGCTCGTATCACAGCTCCCGGTGGTGAAGTGCTCATTGGAGGAGGCAAACAGGGCGCTAATCCTGAGATTCGCAACGCAATGAATGTGACAGCTGAAAAAGGCGCGCATATCTGTGCAGATGCTGGCACAAAAGGCAACGGCGGAAAAGTCATTTATTGGTCAGATCAAGTGACTACCGTTGCTGCAACCACAAGTGTTCGAGGTGGTGATCTAGAAGGCGATGGAGGCTTTGTTGAAGCATCGGGCGCTGAGCTGCTCAATTACACAGGCCGTAGCGATCGCAGAGCTCCTAAGGGCAAATGTGGTGATCTGCTTCTAGATCCATCTACAATCACCATTTCAGCAAATCCAACAGCAGGTGGGGCATTTGCAGGTACCAATCCTATTACATTTTATCCTACTGCCAATAGCTCTACAGTGAACGCGACAGATTTAGAAGGTGAACTGGACATGGGTAATGTCTTAATTGACACATCCCTAGGAGGGGCCAACCCAGTTGGAACGATTTTTATTTCAAGTGCGTTTACTTGGGGGACATACAACACGAATCTTACCATGCGTGCCAATAACGCCTTTGATATGTTTCCGCACACAGTAACGAATATAGGATCTGGAACTCTAAGCGTGACAGCTCAGGGTTTTTGTAATATCCAGTCAGGTGCTATTTTAAGAAATACGCACACGGGATCTGGCAGCTTTGATGCAATTATTCTAAACGGGGTTGGAAGTATTACTGCTGCAACGTTCGATGGCATTACCGTGAATGGTACGATTAGCTCTGTTGAAGGTGATATTATTTTAGTGGGTGTAGGTCAGAGTAATATCGGCTTAAGTAGGCAAGGTATCAATATTTCTGGCGGAACTGTTGCAACAACCGGTACCACCACAGCTGGCTCCATAACCATGACAGGCTCATCGGAAGCAACTGGATCTAGTAGCAATGGAATAATCGTTCAATCTATGGGGGATATTACAACAGCATCTGGGGATATTACTCTTGTGGGTAATGGAAGTGATGCAGGAACAAGCGATTGTAATGGAATTTTAGTTACCGGGACATCTTCCACTGTAGCTTCAGCAGGTGGAGTGATTGACATGACAGGGACCGCACGGGTTAGCGGGACTGACAACTTTGGAATTTATATCACAACGGCTGGTACTGTATCTAACACCACTGGAAGCATCACAATGGAAGGAACG
Source organism: Chlamydiota bacterium (assembly GCA_021772435.1). Taxonomy (GTDB): domain Bacteria; phylum Chlamydiota; class Chlamydiia; order Chlamydiales; family JACKPQ01; genus JACKPP01. The sequence goes on from JAJFLZ010000037.1 coordinate 199,088, forward strand.
GGCTTTTCTGGTACAGCGATTTCCCATGGTGTTGTCATTGATGGGCTAGGCACTCTAATATCAACGACTGGATCCCTATACGCGCCAATAAGTATTACAGGAACAGCGGGATCATTTACAGGAAGTTATGGGGTAGATATCTCAGGAACTGGTAACAAAACCTCAGCTGGCGATTCTTCTCTAACGATTATTGGAATAGCCCCTAGCACAGAACTTGGCATTCGTATCTCTGGATCTAACATTCTAAATGAAAACGCCGATCTTACCCTGCAAACTTTTAGTGACATCGACATAGATGGGGGAGCTCAAGTAACGAGCGCAGGAGCTATTCTTCTCGACTCTTGTCAAGACATCAATGTAACTGGAGATACAACAGCAACGACAATACGATCGACAGGAGACGATGTTCTACTCATTGCAGACCGAGATATCACCCTTTCTGAAGGTTCAGGAACTGCGCTTATCGAATCTGTTTACAACAACCTAACCCTTGTTGTTGACGATAGCTTTCCTACGTCAGCATATGGAATTGGTCCTGGAGCTTTTACCATTCCAGCCACAGATGTGACCCTAAATGCAGGCGATGAGCTACGCATCTACATGGCAAGACGTGATCAAAACACAATACCAACAGGGACTGTACTAAACGGAGCATCTTTTACGCCTGGCACTCTGTTTGTAGATTCTGCTACAGAAATGTGGGCTACATACTATCCAGATGGAAGCTATGGTGGCTATGCCTTTAACATCTACTATAAAAACTTTGCAATGTCGCCGCCACCACCACCACCGCCGCCACCACCACCGCCACCACCGCCACCGCCACCACCGCCACCACCGCCACCGCCACCACCACCGCCGCCACCACCACCGCCACCACCGCCACCACCGCCACCGCCACCACCGCCACCACCGCCACCGCCACCGCCACCGCCACCACCGCCGCCACCACCACCACCGCCGCCACCACCACCGCCGCCACCACCGCCACCGCCACCACCACCGCCACCACCACCACCACCACCACCACCACCACCACCACCACCACCACCACCACCACCACCACCACCACCACCACCACCACCACCACCACCACCACAGGTCACGGTCGACGCGGACACCCTCGCAACAGCAGC
>JAJFLZ010000038.1 GCA_021772435.1 Chlamydiota bacterium
CCACGTTTAGCAAAATTTCCAATTGGCTTCCTCATCATATCCACGCAGTTACAAATAGAGGATTCCTACTAAAAATCATGTTGCTTATGGCCGCGTTCTCTATGGATTTTTGTATCTAGCTCAGGTCACAACTTGGGTGATTGTTGTCATTGCAGTGCTTGCCATAGCAGCCTTTGTTTTTGCTGTTGTGGGGCTTGTCTTTGTAAAAAAAGCTCTAGATAGCCAAAAACAGGCTATTCAATCTGAACTTGAGCTTTTTACTCCCTGGTATCGCGATAACCCCCAAATTAACCTTAAACCAACTACCGGATCGCTACCAGAGCAGATTGCAAAAGATTTTAGTCGTAGCCATAAAGTTATTTGTCTGCCAAAAGACACGGAAATGCAGACGTTTCCAGTAAAAGGCAAAGATAGCGTAGTAGAGGCGAATAGGTTAGCTGAGGCACTAGAAGGGAATACCGCTGTTCTTGATCAGTGTCATCAAGGGGCCATGGCCGATGCATCCGCATTTTTGCTCTGTTCAACAGGGTGTGTTTTTGCTAATAAACCGAAAAAAGTAACTTTTTCCCAAATCGAGTCAGGTGCACAAAAAGCTCAAATCACGCAAACTCTTGTGGCAACAAATAAACTTGACAGCTCAGCTTGTGGTTATGTATGCGATGCTCACGTAAGTGTCGATCTAGCAAGACAAAAGAAAGAAATGACATTGCCGATTCAGGAAAATGGAAAGGTGATCTGTACTGTCAAGGTTCAGGCTCAAATGAATGGAGCTGTCAAAAGGATGCGCACGGGCGCAGACTTCTTGACAAGGACCTTTGCAAGGCTTTCTGCTTAAGCCTTTTATATACCGAAGTAAATTCAAAATACGGGTCTTGTTTATAGACTAATAGCCCCCTCGTTCCAGACAGGAAATGTGAGGAGCCTCTTTGCCAATTCCCCACTTTTTCATTCATGTTCAGTATAAGTCTCTGAATATCAATTTTATAGTTATTAAAAAATTAAGTATTAATAAATTATGTATTATGTTATAATAAATATATAAATATATAAATATATAAATATGGTGAATTATGTCTACAAATATCAATGTTAAAGCAAAAAAACCAGAAGTAAATCAGCAGATCACTGAAAATCAACAAGTTAGGAATTCTTGTCTCGGTAGGGCCGGTTTAGCCCTTACACTTGGTACAATTACAGCCGTTGCTGTAGTAGCTTTGGGTTTTTTAGCAGTTGCTTACGCTTCAACTTTGCCACTTTCAGCAGTGATTGCACTAGGTACACTAGGTGCATTAGGTGCGACAGCTGTAGTGATCTATATCGGGATTTCCGGTGGTTTTACGATAAAAGCTGCTATTGCTCAAAATAAAGCCGTGGCCAGCGAGACCGCATATATTGGAAAAGTTTATGGCAAGAATAAAGTACCTCTTTCAAGCATCAATACTAATAAAGAAGTTAATGATCATGATGCGATAGCACAAGATCTAAACCGCAAAACGCGCATTACTGTGAAAAAATTCTTTGGTAAAGATGTATTTGTATCAAACGAAGGTATAGAAGAAGCAAGAAAAGTCAGAGATAAATTTAAAACTACACTAAATCAGTCTGGCGAAAAAAATCTAGCGAGGGTTTTGGAGTATTCGCATCAGAGTGCGGGAATGGTGTCTGCAGGTGTCGTTACAAAGGCTACTTCAGAACAAAATTTATTCATTAATTTAGCTACGGATGCAAAAACTGGATCAGATATTACCATTGTACCGAATAAGAAAGTAGTTGTAGAAAATGATTTGAAATTAGAAACTCCACAAAATATAATTGTAGCTAATATAAAATCTATATTTGTTTTAGACACAAAGACCGGAGCGATGAAGGTGGACATTCGCAAGCCAGAGTCTGATTTTATTACGCGAAGACTGGCTACATTAGCGGTTATGCGTATGAGGCTTGTTAGGAATTATAAGAATGCCGATAAAGTAAGCGATGATCAGGGGAAAGAAGCCGGTAAGAACGCAGGCAATGACCATCACGAGTCGCAAGACGTTAGCGTCAATGCGGGTCAGGGCGCTTAACCCTCCACAAATTCCAGCGATTTTTCGATTTTTCCTCGAGCGATAGAGCTTGGGGTATTTGGACTCAACAAATAGCTTTGGCCCTTCAGGCATGATGATCCATGCAACGATGTAGAGCACGAGCAGGGGCAGGATGCCGGTGAGGATTGTCAGATAGACGTAGGCAAGGCGCAAGAGGGTCGGATCGACTTTGAGATATTGTCCAAGGCCTCCTAGGACGCCGCCAATTGTTTTGTTCCAACGATCCTTGTAGAGCCGCTTCATTCTGATGTAAATTCCATTTGTTTTCCGGTTGTTGGGTGCGTAAATGCTAGTTTGTGGGCATGTAGCATCAGCTTGCCTGGCTGTTTGGAGCCATATTTGCGATCGCCTAGGATCGGATGGCCCATGTGCATCAGGTGTACCCTTATTTGGTTCTTTTTACCGGTTTCGAGCATGAGTTTCAAGTCTGTTGTGTTTAGATTGCGCCTGAGCACTTCAAAGTGGGTGATGGCCATCTCTCCATTTTTGTCGACATGGACGCGGTAGGTCGGGTCTTCTTTGAGGGCCAGCTTAATGGTACCTTTGTCTTTTTCGATGAGACCGTGTGCTTTGGCTCTATATTCACGGTAGATGGAGTGATCGGCAAATTGCTCTTTGAGTCCTTGATAGGCTTGAAGAGAGGTTGCAAAGACCATGACGCCGCGTGTTTTTTTATCGAGACGATGAACGGGGTAGACGCGCCCTTTGGCGTAACGCTTCAAAATAGCGTGCGCTGTGCGCTTGTCTTCAAAATCTGTTTCCACACTAAGTAGCTCAGCTGGTTTGTCGATGACGATGAAATCGCTGTCCTCATAGAGGATTTTTAGGCCCTCTGAGAGTTTTTTTGGACCTTTGGTAGCTAGGGTTATTTCTACCTTAGGTTCAACGATTTGCGATGCGATAACGCACGCGGTGCCGTCGACGAGGATGCGTTTGGTTTTAAGCCATTGGCGCAATGTTGTTTTGGAGCAGTCTGGCGCCATCAATACTAGTTGAGATAGTAGAGTTCCTGGCGTTTTTACGGTGTATTTCATACCTCTATTCTACCATGAGTGTGAGTAGTTCACAACCAATCAAAAAATTAGTTATACGGCGTGTTTTCAGGTATTAAATTTTTTAAAAATTCGGTGATTGGAAGGCATGTAATTCCGTTAATTTCTTGCTTGTGATTGCCTCCATATAAAAGGATGCAGGTTGCTTCTGGATATTCTTGTTTAAAAATCTTTAGTGGTTTGACATCTTTTTGAGTTATGTTGCAGCTTCTCTTGACATCTATGGCCCAGAAGCCTCTGGGTCCATAGATAACAAAATCAACTTCAATTTTTGTGCTCGTGCGCCAAAAGTAGAGGCCGTGGTTTTTGTCTTGCGAAAAAACCCAAGCACGCAGGTGCTGAGCGATTAAACCTTCAAGTGCAGGACCTTCAAGATCGGCTTCTTTGTCTAGTGGGCCAGTTGGTCTTAGTGATCTAAAAATACCAGTATCAAAGTAGTAAAACTTTGTTTGAGAAACTAATTTTCTTTTAGCCCTTCTGGTAAAGACCGGCACAGTAAAAGCGATGAGTAAGTCTTCTAGTATTTGCAGGTAGTTATCAACTGTTTGCCTTTTAACTTGGGACTCTCGGCTTATCTCTGTACTAGACCAAATGTTTCCGTGAGCAAAACTTGCAATTTCCATAAATCTTGCAAAATCCCCAATTCGCCTGACGTAGCCTTCAGCTTGAATTTCTTCTTTTAAATACACACCTGCGTAAGCTTTTGCTTTGCGCTCAGGATCTTCAGATTCCCAGACCATGGGAACAAGGCCAGTTTGCAAGGCCTTGGCAAGCTCAAAGTCATCGCCAAGTTCGGCAGCGAGATATGGCGACATATGTAGCAGATAGAGACGGCCTCCTAAAAGGTTGCCCGTTTCTCGTCTAATTTTTCTAACACTGTTACCGGTTAGAATAAACTGGATACCAAGTTTTTGTTCGATGAGTGAATGAATGACCGGTAATAGATCTGGAACGCGCTGGATCTCATCGATAATACAAACATCTCCAGTTTTGAGGGGTTTGATATAATCGACTAACCGTTCAGGTTTTGCTAGAAGCTGTCTTTCCGTCTCACGATCCAATAGGTCTAATCTTAGAGCTTCTGGAAATGTATGAAGGAGCCATGTTGATTTGCCTGTACCTCTTGGGCCTAAAACCAAGAAGTTTTGATTAGGTAATTCGATGAATCTTGTTCTGTATTGCATATTTGCCATCGCTATTGGCGTATTTAGTTATAATATGCCAAATCAATTGGCAAATGTCAATATCTTTATTTAAACCACTAACTAATAGCATTATAGGTGTAGTTGAAAAGGGTGGGATTGTCAAATATTTATAGCAGAAGAGAACAAGAATGTGGTATGCTGCTGGGTATGAAGTTAGGCGAGAATGCGCGCTCGTGGCGTACACAGATAGCACTTTTTTGGATGCATTTAACAGCAGAGCCGCTGATTGCGCTTAGGACTGCACTGAGCTCGTATGTGCTGTATGCAGATTACGGCGGCTCGGTTTTCCAGGTAGGGCTGTGCCATGCGATTCGCCCTGTAATGGCGCTGTTTTCGTTTTATTGGGCATCTAGTCTAACGAGCGGCAAGAGCGGACTGAAGGGGAATTTAATGGGCGCATGGATTTTGGCCCGTCTGCCGTTTGTGTTTATCCCGTTTGTGTCGAGTTCGTGGTATTTGCTATTTTGTGAGGCGGCCTTTTACGCTTTCCACAGAGGCAGCATGCCGGCTCTGATGGAGATTTTGAAGATTAATCTGCCGCAGGATAAGCGAAATAAGGCGTTTTCACTCTCGTTTTTGTTGCAGTTTGGCGAAAGTATTTTTTTGGGAACGCTGTTTGGTGCGATGCTGATGAAAAGCCCGGGTGCGTGGAGAGGGCTGTTTTGTGTGACAGCTTTGCTGGGTATCACGAGTGTGTTTTTTCAGCGTCATATCCCACTGCCCGAGCCAAAAGAGCCAAAGGATTCGCTGCCTTGGAAAGAGCGCCTGGTTGGACCGTGGCGGCAGAGCTTGGAATTGCTTAAGTCTAGACCTGATTTTGCTAAATTTCAGTACGGGTTTATGATTGGCGGCTTTGGCTTGATGTTGCTTAGCCCGGCGCTGACGATGTACGCCTATAATGTGATTGAAGCTAGTCATGCGGATGTGACGATAGCTCGCACGATTTTTATGGGGATTGGTGTGATCTCTTCGATTTATTTCTGGCAGCGATTTTTGTCTAAGGTGCCAGCGCGCAGGTTGCTGGGCTCTGTGATCGCTGGTTTTGCTTTGTATGCTTTTGTTTTGCTTCTTGCTCAGTTTCATTTTAGCTATTATTTTATAGCTTTTGTGGTCTACGGCGTTGCCCAAGCGGGCAGCCATCTTTTGTGGCATTTGTCCGGGCCTTTGTTTGCTAAGGATGAGGATAGCTCAAAGTTTACAAGCGTCAATATTTTGGCAGTGGGGCTACGAGGCCTTGTAGCGCCAGCTCTTGGATCTCTTTTGTGCGCTGCTTTTGGCTGCGTTCCAGTTCTTATGATCGGCACTTGCATTTTGGTTTACGGCTCATACTCAGTTTTTTTCTCACGTGAGACGAAAAAACCTCAAGTATCTATTAATTAACAACTTAATTTGACTCATTTAAAATTTTGTGAGTTAAATGATGCAAAAAACGCATCGATAATTTGACTCATTTGACTCAGTTTTGTATCATGAGAGAAAAAGGACGGATCGATGAGATATCCAGAAAAAGAGTCCAATGTGCTCGAAATAAAGCGAGCGTTGCCCAAATACGATCAGGTTATTAAAACTATGATAACCTGAACTCTGGGTTTTGATTGTTTAGATTCAGAGCAGATTAGGTGACAGATTGTGCCATTTTTTGCGATTCTATAGCCAAAAGCTATAGATGAGCACAAAAAGGGTGCAAGATGGCGGCTAAGATGCCTGAAGATG
>JAJFLZ010000039.1 GCA_021772435.1 Chlamydiota bacterium
ACAGATTGTGCCATTTTTTGCGATTCTATAGCCAAGGCGCTATAGATGAGCACAAAAAGGGTGCAAGATGGCGGCTAAGATGCCTGATATAAACGAAAGAGTTCAGGTTAATATCATGGCAATCCCTAGCAGATCATTAAATAATTAATATATAATATTATCGCTCTTCAATCGTTGCAGCGTTGAGACCATTTCAGTATAATAGTTTTTTAAATGTGAGAAAATTTCATCAGGTAAATCTTCGTTATATGTGTGAGAAGTCATGTTGCAATCATCAAGCATCTTTATCCACAGCGCATCATCATCAATTAATTTAGCGCTAAATGCTTCCTGCAAGACATGTTTGGGCGACCTAGTAAGGGTTCCTTCGTTTTCTAAAATGCGTTTTAATAATTTCCAGGATAATTCTATAGCAAATTCATAGCGTTGAATAGCTGCATCAATTACAAATCGGTCAGGGTCAATCGGTGCATTAAGAACTATTTCAAAGGCTTTTAGGGCTTTTTCGAGTTGTTCGCTAGTAAGTTTAATCTTGTTGTTCATGATTTTTTCCTTTCAAAAAGACAGACTGCTTCTTTCTGAATTGCTTGCTTTAGATCATTTCGATCTGGCAATTTATCATATCGAATGCAATCAATTTTTAACAGAGTTTGAGCATCGTCCACAACATCCAGAACTTTCAACCAATCATAATCTGTCGCCCTTGGGCATTCCACAGCAATATCTATGTCAGCTCGGTCCAAAGCATCGCCGCGTGCTCTGGATCCAAAAAGAACTATTCGATCTACAAACGGCAGCTTGGAGATATCTTCAGCAAGCTGCGAAATAACTTTATCCAATATGGTTATCCAACAACTTGGTTAAACCTTTTTTCAACCTCTTTCCAGTTGATGATACGCCAGATGTTTTTGAGATAGTCGGGACGCAGGTTTTTGTACTGAAGGTAGTAGGCATGCTCCCAAACGTCGACGCCAAGGAGGGGGATGAGTCCCTGAGTGGATAGCGGGTCTTGATTGGAGCAGGTCGCAATGCAAACTTTGCTAGAAGCTGGGCAGCAGCCAAGCCAGCCCCAGCCAGATCCTTGGACCGCAGCTGTTTTGGCATTGAATGTTTCAACGAATTTATCAAAGGATCCAAAGGCTGTGTCGATAGCTTGCGATAGTCCACCTTTTGCTAGCTCTGAGGTGCCTTCAGGAGCTAGATTGTTCCAGAAAAGAGCGTGATTGACATGTCCACCGCCGTTAAATTTGATGGCACTTTGCAAGCCAATCATCGCAGCTATATCGCCTTTGTTTTCAGCGTCCGCGTATTTTTCTAGAGATTCGTTTAACTTGGTGACATAGCCTTGGTGATGTTTGGTGTAGTGCAACTCCATGATTTCAGCGCTGATAACTGGCTCGAGCGCGTTAAAATCGTAAGGAAGCGGGGGTAATTCAATTTTCTGTGCCATCATGAACTCCTGTAGTTAAGGCTGCAGCGGTAATAGGACCGACTGATGTTAATTTTTTATCTTTGGGGATTGCAGAAAAGATCTGCAGAAAAGCTAAAACAGTTGAGGGTGATGTGAAGACAATTTCGTCAACCTCGTCTAGATTGGGTAGCTTATCGGGTGTATTTGTTACAGTGTCGTATATGTCGCAAACCTGATATCGAATCCTACGCCGAATGAGGTAGTTTTCAATTACGGGTCTCGATTTTGACGATCTGGGAAGGAAAAAGTACGCATCTTCTAGATCAAGCCATTGTAATTCTTCAATAACGCCTTCTTGATGTTCTTCTTTTGCAACGATATCAACTTTTAAACCTGCCTCTTCACACCCGTGCGCTGTCACTTTTCCAATAGCAATGATGGTGCTTTTTACCTGGGTAAGCTCAAAGCCGGCGCAGTTGACAAAGTCGCAGAAAACAGGAATGGTGTTTTTACTTGTGAAGATGATGTGGGTGTATTTGAGCACATCTTCGAAAACAACTTGAATTTCGCGATCATCAAAGGATCTTGGAACAGGTTTAATGAGTGGACAATGAATGAGCGGCTTGTCCGTTTGAAAATGTGTCGCGTCTGTTCCGGTGTAGAGCACTGCCATTTTTTAAAGATGAACCGATTGAGGTTTTTTCACAATAGGGATTTGATCATCACACCTTGCTAAGATAGCAAGCTTGCCTTGAAGTGCTGCTGTTTCCCCTTCCAGGTAGATGCGTTTCCGATGGGTAAGGCCCAGCCGAACAAGAGCTGCCTCTGCCATCACAACAGCGTCAAATTGGGCTTCATCAAGTTGCTCTAGGCGACGCTCAATCGTCCCGCGAATGTCTTTGCAGATCACATCCGGTAAAATGGCCTTTACCATCTCGTCACGCCGATCAGAAGATGAACCCACAATTTTGATCTCTTCGAGGGGTTTTGGTCCCAAGACTAAAACATCTCTGGGGTCAACGCCATCGGAGATGTAGATACATTTAAGACCCTCCGGCAATGGATCTGGAAGATCTTTGGCAGCGTGAATTGAAATTCTAGCTTTTTTTGAAAGAACGAGCGCATCCACCTCACGCGTGAAAAAATCAGTTTTATCCATATCACGCAAACTTTTCAGTAAATTTTGATCGCCATGCGTTTCCACAAAAATCGGATCGAGCGATATGCCCAGCTCTTTTTCGATCTCTAAAACTTGTGCGCGAGATAAATTAGAGTTTCTAGCAGCTACTTTCATGGCAATAAGATTTGAATGGCTTCTTCGACAACGTCGATACCTTGAAGCTTGATTTTAGATGTAATTTCTTTTGGCAGGCCTTTGAGACATTTGCTAGGGAGCAAACAGTTGGTAAAACCCATGTGAATGGCTTCTTTGATGCGGGTTTCGATTCTGGGCACTGATCGCACCTCGCCTGACAGCCCCACCTCACCAATCACAACGGTTTCGGGATGGATTAGTTGATCGCAAAATGATGAGGCAATAGCAAGCAAGATGCCAAGGTCAATTGCAGGTTCGGTTATTTTCATGCCACCGGCAACAGATACGAAGACATCGAGGGCATGGAGTTTGTAGCCCATCCGCTTTTCTAAAACAGCGAGCAGCAGCGCTAGGCGGTTTTGATCGAGACCGGTACACCGTCTAGATGATGTGGCATAGGATGAGGGAGCAACGAGCGCTTGCACCTCGATTAAGATCGCTCTTGAGCCTTCGATGGTAGGTATAACAACGGTACCAGGTGCGCCTTGAGAACGCTGCTCTAGAAAGACAGCCGATGGGTTTTGCACCTCTTTGAGTCCTTCTTCGCACATTTGAAAAATGGCAACGTCATCGGTTGGGCCAAAACGGTTTTTTATCGAACGGAGTAAACGGTAGCCATGCTGCCTATCGCCTTCAAAGTAAAGAGCTGTATCCACTAGGTGCTCAAGCACCCTGGGACCTGCTATCTCTCCTGATTTTGTCACGTGCCCCACTAAAAATGTCGTGATACCACGTCCCTTGGATAAGTGCATGCATTCTAAAGCTACCTCTTTAACCTGTGTGACAGATCCAGGCGCTGATGGGATTTCACCTTTGTAGACGATTTGCACAGAGTCGATAATAAGAACATCAGGCCTGAGTTTTTCTACCTGAACGCGTATGTTTGAAAAAAGCGTCTCCGAGAGCAGAAAGAGTTTTTCTGATGTCGCGCCAATGCGGCGCGCACGCATGGATGTCTGCTCTGCTGATTCTTCTCCACACACATACAGAACGGTGAAACCTTTTTTAGCAAGCATATCCGATAGCTGTAAAAGCATAGTCGATTTACCAATTCCTGGATCACCACCGATAAGTGTGAGCGAACCAGACACAAGCCCTCCACCCATTAATCTGTCAAACTCACCCCAGCCAGAGTAAGAGCGCTGACCATCATTTGCTTCTACATCTAGAACGCGGCGCGGCGTGGCTGCCTTTGTGCTTTTGGATTCAAACCGCTCCGAGGAAACTGTATCAGCCATTTCAACAAGGGTATTCCATGCTTTACATGCGTTGCAAGATCCCGCCCATCTAGCCTGTGTGGTTCCGCAATCGTTACACATCCAAACGACTTTCGTTTTTGTCTTAGCCACCCTCTATCTCCTCTAAAAGCGCTTTTGCAGCTTCTTGTTCGGCAATTTTTTTCGACGGCCCTGTACCGACAGCGTGATGATTGCAAGCTGAAACTTTTACACAAAATATTTTAGCGTGATCGGGCCCTTCTTCTTTGACAACTGAGTATTCAGGAGGCTGTTTGGTCTGCTTTTGCGAGAAGTTTTGCAGCTCTGCTTTCCAGTTTCGAGGTGGGTTTTGTAAAATTTCCTGTATTGCACCCCTTAGGTGCATCCCAAAAAAACCACGCGCTTTTTCTAGTCCACCATCGAGGTAAATGGCTCCCACTAGGCTTTCAAATAAATCAGCAAGCAGCGAATGCTGTCCTCGCTTTAAACATTTTTCCTCGCCCTTGGAAAGGAGCATATATTGATCAATGTAAAACCGCTTTACATAAGAGGCACAAGCTTTAGCATCAACGAGTATCGATCTAAGCTCTGACATTTTACCTTCAGATAAATCGGGAAATTCTTTGTATAAAAATTCGGTTACAAGAAGGCCTAAAACGGTATCACCCAAAAACTCAAGCCTTTGGTTACTCCCAGATATTTCGGGATTTTCATTCACAAAGGACGGGTGGATAAAGACTAGAATCAGTAGCTTGGGATCATCAAATCGAATGCCTAATTTTTTTTCTATTTCAGACAGCTGCGATTTCAGTTGGTGTAAAGCATCCATATTATGTAAGATAGATAACAATATGGCCAAAGTCAATCCCCACTTTCAGCGTATTCAACGAGAGATTATTTTTCCCGTCATCGAAAAGAAGATGGAAGGTAAAAAAAATCTTGTCAATTTAGGTATTGGTGATGTCGCTCTTCCTCTGACTCCCCATATCTCTCAGGCCATTAAAGATGCCACCACTGAGATGACAAACCGCCCTATCGGCTATGGCCCAGCAGCTGGCTACTCTTTTTTGCGTTCTGCTCTTAGCGAAAAACATAACGTCCCCGCAGGTGAAATTTTTATTTCCGATGGCATCAACAGCGATCTGGCTGGTATTCAAGAATTATTTGATACCTCATGTAAAATCGGTGTTATCGACCCAGGCTATCCCGTCTTTGGCGACACGAATATCATGGCAGGCAGGGATATCACCTTACTTCCTTGCACCCTTGAAAATAATTTTATTCCACAGCCACCGAGTTGCCATCTCGATCTGATTTATCTTTGCTCTCCTGGTAATCCAACGGGCGTTGCCATGACAACTTCTGATCTTGAAAAATGGATCGATTACGCTAAGGAAGAAAAAGCCCTGATTATCTTCGACGCTGCTTATAACAGCTTCATTACATCCGATAACGTTCCAAAATCCATCTATGACATCCCCGGCGCAAAATCCGTCGCCATAGAGATGCACAGCTTTTCAAAATCGCATGGCTTCACAGGTCTGCGCTGCGCTTACTCCATCGTTCCACACGAAACAGGCTTAAACGCCATGTGGCAGATGCGCCAAAACACCAAATACAACGGCTGTCCCTATATCGTTCAAAAAGGGGCACTCGCTGCTCTAACGTGCCTAGACAGCAAACGTCAAGTCCAGAGTTATCTCGAATGCGCCCAGATGCTCAAAAACGCGCTTGGCAACGAGATCTTTGGCGGCAAAGACTCCCCCTATCTCTGGTGGAAAGTGCCAGAAGACATGACCTCATGGCAATTTTTTGATCTGCTCTTAGATGAGCACAACATTGTCTCCATTCCAGGCCTTGGTTTTGGCAAGAGTGGCGAGGGCTATGTGCGCCTATCTGCCTTTACTACTAAACCTGAAGTTGAAAAAGCTCTGCAAAGGTTAAACGTTTATGCCCATTGATATCCCTCAAGCTCAAATTAATTATTTTGATCAGCATGGCTACTTAGAGCTCGAGGACTACCTAACTGAGTCTCAAGTTGAAACGCTGCATGCCATCATCGAAAAGCACATTGACAAAACTAATTTTGACACAGCCTATATGACAGGGCATGATCTGTGGCGCACCAATCCCGCGATCAAAAAAATCTCGCATAGCCGTGATTTTGCTAAAATATTTGCAGAGCTGTCGCAAAGCAGGCCTTTACGTATTGGCTACGACCAAGTTTTACATACATCAGGCACATCTAAATTCCCCTTTACCCAAAAAACCTTATCTCTAAATGAGATATCCAGCCTCGGACCTCCAGCTGGAGGTGTGATCATCAATCTTTCTAAAACAGCGCTTGAAACAGAAGAAATTATTCCACACACACCTGGAAGCTTGCTCTTTATCAAAAATGATTTACCTCTACCTTGGAAAGCTATCACCTCACTACCTGACAAACTGTTTCTTCTCATTACCTATTGCCACACAAAACCGCTCTACCTCGAATGCAGAAACGACCCCCATCTGCATTACCTCAAATCCATGGACTATGCGATGGGTGACCATTTAACATTGGACACACATCCTTTGTTGACTAAATAATTTCATTTCGCTAAATTTGAACCTGCGGAGGGTTTAGATGGAAACGAAAATGGAATACTTTAAAAGAGCACTCGAAAAAAAATATGAGCAGCGGCATTACCAGCAATTGCGCTGCGTGCTTACTCAAACACAAAACGATGCGCAAAACTTTAGTTCACTCGATTTTTTAGGTCTATCTTCTCACCCATACGTTAAAAAACACACCATCGATGCCATCACAAGATGGGGTGCCGGCACAAGCAGCTCTAGAGTCCTGCCAGGTCACCTAAATGCACACGTTGCTCTCGAAAAAAAACTGAGCACATGTCTTGGCACCGAAGCTACCATGCTTTTTTCAAGCAGTTTTGCTCTGCAAAGTGCCCTATTTAGCAGCCTCTCCACGACCGGTTCAACCTTTTATGTCGAACGCTCCTACCCAACCCAAAAGATCAAAAGCCACCTAAACGCTAGAACAACTCTCCATAGTTTTGATCGCAAAGCTTTATCGACTCTGCCCGATGGGCGCGAGCCTAAAATCATCATTGCAACCTCCATCTGTCCTAAAACAGGTGAGGTCATCGACCTTCGCAGCTTCATGGCCCATGCCGTTGAGAGCGATGCAATGCTCATGGTAGATGACAGCCACGCTTTTGGCATGCTGGGCAAACGTGGATTTGGTCTTGCTACAGCGCGCAAAGGCGTCGACCTTATCACTGGATCCTTTGGTGCAAACTCGTTTGGAGCATACATCGGCTGCACGCAGATGATGAAAGACTATTTTTCTACGCACATTCCTTTTGAACCGCTAGCTCCTGCCAATATAGGCGCAATCGAAGCTGCCTTAGAACTTATCCCCGACATGGACGCTGAGCGCACCAAAGTGCTAGAAACAGCAAACCTTCTACGCAAAAATCTCACATTAAAAGGGCACAAAGTTATCGATGCTAGATCACACATCGTCGGCACGCATCTTGACCCTGCCTTATCTGACCATCTAGCTGATCACAATATCATCGCCATGCCAAACGATTTACCTGGCATCGCCTTTAATCTATCTGTTAAGCATACACAGGAACAGATCGACCAGCTTGTGAAAAAGCTTGGTCAGACAGCACCTGCGCTTGTTTGATACAAGTATTTACAGCCGGCCCCGTTAAATAACTACCAGCTAAAATCACATCACTATTTTGTTTTTGCAGATCCTTCATACGCCCTGCATGTCCCACTGTCATTTGAGGCACAGCATGCGCATACTCCGATACCAGCACCTCATGCGGCAGTTTCCGAATTCCCAAATGCTCCCGCACAGCCTTTAACGCTCCCTCAAGCGGCTCATCGCAAGGTTTCATCATCACAGACAGCCGTGTTTCATCCTCTTGTCGATTTTGCTGCGGAAACACACACGAATCAAACACCACACCCAGCACATCTTGGCCATAAATACTCGGCACCAGATAGCCAAATCCCTGCCTTTTCAACACGGAATCATCAAATCCCAAATGCACAACAGTTAAGCCCGTATATTTTACAAAATCTGGCTCTGGAACCGTCTTAAACATCACATTTTTTGGCTCCTCTCCATACTTAATTTGCACGCGATCAGCTAAAGCCTCGATGAGTTTTTGCATCCCTCCTCTAAGCGTAAAAAGCCTCGGATCTCTCTTTGGCCTTCTTCTCATCGCCTTCATCACAGATCCATGCTTTTGCTCACTAGCCTTCAAACATGCAAAACAACTGACCATCGACAGCTCATCAATCGATCCTGCATAAATTCCCCTCGTCACAGGATCCATCAAATAATCAGCCGTCCACCTTCCAAATCTACGCGTAGCAAACGAGCGAATCGTTTCATCTTCATCCCCAACCTTTGCCCACAAATCCCTCACCGCACCGTGCATACCTGCTCTTAGCGCCATCGTTTGCAACGGCCGTAATTTGCCCTTGTAGAAAATAAAACGTTTTTGAGGTTTTGCAAAAATCAGCTCATCCTTCAGTCCTATCTCTTCAATCAAGCTCAAAAGCTCAGGACACCGTCCTGCCGAAAACGTTCTAGGACCTCTCTCGAAGAAAAACCTGCCCGAATTTTCCGTTGCAATCACACCGCCAGGCCGATCTGTTTTTTCATAAACCGTAATCTGACTTGGCGAAAAATGTTTTTGCAAATACCATGCCAAAGAAAGACCCGAAATACCCCCGCCGAGGATAGCAATGCTTTTATCATCCATGCAAGACACCATCATTCAATACTTAACTACTCTAAGAGCCGACATTATGCGATCATTCGAATCTTTGGAAGAAGAAATTACCTTCGTTAAAACGCCGTGGGATTATGCCAAAGGCGCAGGCGGAGGAGAAATCGGCCTACTGCACGGCAAAACATTTGAAAAAGCCGCGGTTAATTTTTCGCAAATTTCAGGCGACACATTTCCCATGAAAGACGGCTCAGGCCCTTTCTTTGCCACAGGCGTCAGCCTCATCACCCACATGCAAAATCCCCACATGCCCACAGTCCACATGAACGTGCGCTACATCGAAACTGAAGACGGTAGTTGGTTTGGCGGCGGCTACGATCTCACCCCCATGGGCCTTCCCAAAACAGATGACACCCAACATTTTCACGATACAGCAAAGTCAGCTCTCCCCGATCACTACTCCATCTTCAGCCAAAACGCTAAAGAATACTTTTACATTCCCCACCGCAAAAAAGAGCGGGGGGTAGGCGGCATCTTTTTTGATCACTACAACACAGGCAATATCGAGCAAGACTTTGAGATGATGCAAGCCGTCGGCAATAGTTTTCTTCCCGCCATCATGCCCATTTACGAGAAAAATCAAAATCTACCCTATACACACGAAGACAAAGAGCTCCAACAAAAGCAGCGAGCCCACTACGTGGAATTCAACCTCATCTACGACCGAGGCACCAAGTTTGGCTTCCAATCCGGCGGCAATCCAAACGCCATCCTCTGCTCGATGCCACCCACCGCTAAGTGGACTTAAATTCTTAAATATGTCATTATTGTTCGTGTAAATAGGAGATTTATTTTGTCTAATATTATTTATCCACTTTGCATTATTGCCTGCCATGGTGGCCCAGCTGATCATTTTGCTACATTTGTTGAAATTTTACCTTCTAAGCACCACATCGCTATCCATGCCTCTGGTCCGGCATTAAAAAAATTTCAAGACCGAAATATCCCTGTTCAATACCCTTTTTCTCTGGATGGCTTATCTCCTGAACAAGAAAATAGATTAGCTCAAGAGATTGCCGACAAGTGCTCTCATGCCAAAGTGGTGATCAGCGATTTAGGACATACGTTCTGTATCAAAGTGCAAAGGGCTTTAGCTGAAAAAAGCCTCACACGCATCGCCTACTACGATAATCCCGAATCTTTTGTCCCAGGTGGCTACTCAGCAACTGCCGCTAAAGTCATGATAGCCTCTGACAAAATTTTATTTGCTAACGCAAACCTTGCCAACGTACCCATTTATCAAGCACCCGGGGTAGAAGTTGACTTTGGAAACCGCGAAAAAATCGGCCTTGGCTACTACCCTTCTACTCAGGCTGAAAGCATCAAGCATCAGCGAAAAACCAGCCAGGCTAAAATTAGAGCAGAATTCTTCAAAAAACATGGCTTAATCGATTCGGGTCAAAAAATCTGGGTCTATTTTGGCGGCAACAATGAAGAATATTTTGAGAAAGCTTTTCCAGCCTTTCTAGATATCATCAGCGACAGCAGCGCTATCGTGGTCCTGCAACAGCACCCAGGTGCCAAAAAACAAAATCTTGACGCAGCTCAAATCAAAAACAATAAGGTTATTATATCCAAAATATCTTCCGATGATGCACAAATTATAGCCGACTTAGCCCTCTACTATCAAACGAGCATGGCTGCCCAGTTTGCCCTAGCTGGCATCCCCACAGCACAAATTGGCCACAAGTCCTACTCTGATATTCTCGTCAAAAACAAATTATGCCCATCTATTTCATGCGAAACAGATCTTGCTAAACTACCTGAAGAACCTGTGAAAACTGAAAATTTAAACGATCAACTTGGCATCCAAAACAATTGGCTAGAGATTCTAGAAAACATTATTAATTGATATAAAAGCACGATTATTTATAATTAATAAAATATAAATAGAGGTTTAAATGAAAAAATCAATTATTCTTTGTTCGCTTTCTGCTATTTTACTATGCTCATGCGCAGCATGGAGAGATCCAGCCTATCAACAAAAGGATTTTTTCTCTGGGACAGGTTTTGTCGATACACGTGTAAATGAAGATACATTTTTTGTCACATTTATCGGTGATCCAGGACTCAGCGAACACGAATGTAAAAAATACGCTTTACGGCGCTCATCAGAGCTAGCAATGCAAGGTGGTTTCGAATATTTCAAGGTCATCGATGAAGATATCCTGCTGGAGAAAACTGAGCATGAGAGTGCATCTCTTACTCACGCCGATAATACTGCAGAAGATAGGCAATTGCTCCAAACGCATAAATTCACTAAAAAGTATGTCACTGTTCGCATGAAGATCAAATGTTACACTAAAAAGCCCTGGGCTGATGACGCCATTTGCGCACACGACTTTTTAGTTTACAACTTCCCTTACGCCTTATCGTAACGCAAGAAGTTACACGACACATCTCCCTCTTCTGCTGCCCAAGCACCTGAAAATTTAAATGAGCAGCTTGGGGTTAAGGATTTTAAAAAGCAATACCGTTTACCTTAAGACAGTGTGAAATCTGTCATTTAGACTTTAAAATCTTGAACTTCCTGTGAAAGCGCTTTATGCCAGCTACTAAAAAGCTCTTTTTCTTTTTGGCACACAGCCAGAGCAAAGACTTGACCCTGTGGAATGAGTTTAAGGTTTTTTTTCATTTCAGCTAGATGACCAATTTCTTCTAAAATAATTGATTTAACGGTGATTTTGGAATCTGCTTTTTGCAGGCACTCATGGTAAAGTGCATAAAATTTCTCAGCTCTCACCTCAATTCCGTAGGTTACTAAGTGATAAACTGCAGCAGGATTCATGGCATCTCGACTAGTTAGAAACCGGCAAGTCCACACATCAAGTGCATGCAAATAATTTTTTGTATGTACTCCTCCTAGTAGATGACGAGAAGAATAATCAGGCAATTTTTTATTCGTAATACGCCCTATTTGCTTTTTGAGATAATGCGCGTGGCGAAATTCTTCTGCTGCGTGCTTTAGCATTCCTTCTTTCACTAGAGTAGGATGCTCGCAAGCGGCAATTTTTCGCGCGCCGCAGTTTTCTAAATAGGACAAGGTGTTTAGCCATCTGGCGTGCAAAACCGGATTGGCTATAATGGTTTCAAGTAGGTTTTTCATAACTTTTTCTCCAGTAAATCGATTAAAAATGTGTAGATTAAATTGAGCTGATCAGAGGTAATGCAGTAAGGCGGTAGCACATATATCGTATTCCCAAGAGGTCTCAAAAGCAGGTGGTTGGAAAGAGCTTCTGTATAGAGTGTTTTACCAAGTGTATTAAAATATCCGCTAACGGTCTCGGTATTAAATTCTAAAATTAGAATCGTTCCGATTGATTGACACCGTTTCAGTTTTGGATGACCTTGCCATTTGCAACAAAATGCAGCCTGCTGCACTGCGATCTGCGATCGCTTTCCAGTGGAAGCTATCGTCAAATCTAAACTAGCCAAAGCTGCACTGCACGCGATAGGGTTGCCTGCGTAAGAATGGCCATGTAAAAAACTCTTGCTCACATCATCAGATAAAAATGCTCTATAAATACGCTCTGAACACGCAGTTGCTCCCAAAGGGAGAAAACCGCCCGTGATCCCCTTCGATAGACACATCAAGTCCACCGAATTTTTCAGCGAATCACAGGCGAAAAGTTGTCCTGTACGCCCAAATCCTGTCGCAACCTCGTCAGCAATTGTCAAAATATCGTAACGCTTGCAGATTCCAAGCAACACATCCAATCCTTCTTTGGAATAAATCCGCATCCCACCTGCACATTGCAAGAGCGGCTCAAAAATAAAGCAGGCAACATCACCTTTTTTTGCTAGCGCTTCAAAAGCCAAGATCGAAAGCTCCTCCTGACCTGGAAATGGAGGAGGGATTGATTGTGTTAGAAATAAATAGTCCCAAAAAGGCTTAGAAAAAACAGTTTTGCCAGCAGTTGACATTGCACCCATCGTATCGCCATGATAACCTCCCTGCAAGTTGATGATCTTTTTTTTGTTCGCGCCTTGATTATGCCAGTACTGAATAGCCATTTTGAGTGCCACCTCAACAGCAGTCGAACCATTATCAGAGTAAAAAATACGTGCTAAATGACCCGGAAGCAGCTCTGTTAATTTTTGCGCGAGCTCGATTCCTGGCTGATGTACAAATCCAGCAAAAATGACATGCTCCAATTTGCGCGCTTGAGCTGCTATTGCCTCAGCAATAACAGGGTGGCTATGCCCGTGCAGATTAACCCACCAAGATGAGATTGCGTCGAGATAACGTCTGCCATCTGGCGTATAAAGCCATACACCTTCGGCTCTTTCAATCACAATTGGATCGGCGTTTAACATTTGAGTAAAGGGCTGCCAAAGTGTTGACATGCACACCTCCTAATCACATCTGAGTTGATTTCTGGATATTGATCAATCCACGCTAGCACCTTGCAACCCGAGTGGTGCACAATAGCCTCTTCCGTATCCGGATTAGACGGCCCGTTAAACACGATTTCTGGCTGGACACCTCGCATTTTAAGAGCCTCTAGTGTCAAAAGTGTATGGTTAATGCTACCCAAATAATGGCGCGAAACTACAATCCAACGCGCGTTAAAGCGCATAAAAAAATCGATACCCAAATATTTTTGATTGAGCGGAACCAAAACACCTCCGGCCATTTCGATCACAAGCGTATTTTTAGTTTGTGGACGCAAAACTTTATCTAGCTTTAGTTCGATATTTTCTAAGCGCGCTGCATGATGGGGTGATACAGGTGCTTTGAGAGAATAGAGCGGCTTGTGGATACAGCACTTTGGAACATACGATCTTATCATATCAACATCGCTAGGAGCACCTGATTGAATTGGCTTCCAGTAATCTGCTTGTAATGCGCTAACAAGCATTGCTGATACCAGTGTTTTACCCACATCAGTCCCACAACCTGCTACGATAAATGTCGACATAGATCCTCCACCTGCTTTTGAGTGTTAAAAGCATGCAAGCAGATACGCAAACCTTCACGTCCCCGCTTAACAGATGGACTCAAAATAGGACGCACATCAAATCCAGCCTGCGCTAGACGTCTAGATAAGAGCTTTGCTCTAGAAGATCCGGGCATTGGGTGGAAATAAATGTGGGAGGCGCAACCTAAATAATTAGAATAACATCTTAACATAGCGCGCTCTTTGTCCATGTTTGGGAATAAGTCGTAAGCCTGGCTAATAGAGGCGTAAACGCTTTTTGGCAAGGCTGTCGTGTAGATAAAACTGCGCGCAAAATTCACAAGATATTTTTTAAGCACGCAAGATCCAAGCACTGCAGCCCCGTGAGCCCCGAGGCCCTTTCCGAAAGTAACCACTTGAGCAAATGCCTGCTCTCCTAGCCCAAGGCCCTGATGCCCTAACACTCCAATAGCGTGAGCCTCATCGACAATCAGCTCGGCATCATACTTTTTGCACAGATTGAGCATCGTCTCTATTGGGGCAATCCTGCCTGACATCGAATAAACAGAACAAATGCATACATAACACTGCCCTTTTGTATTTTTTAACCGCTTCTCAAGGTGATCTATATCTTGATGGTAAAAAGGATAGGCGCTAGCTTTGCTTAAGCGTATACCATCTCGCATAGAGGCGTGTACCTGGGTATCATACAAAATTGTGTCGCCTTCTCTAGCTAAGGATGACAAAAGACCAATATTGGCCATATATCCACAATTAAATAAAAGCGCTGCTTCGCGCTTATGAAAGTACGCTATTTTTTCCTCCAAATCCTCAGCTTCACGATTGTTACCGGTTAATAGACGCGCTCCTGTTGAACCTGCAGAGTTATAGGTAGCTAATTGCTTAGCTAAACCCAAGTAATCGTTGGAGGCAAAATCAATTAAATTTTCAACGTTTAAAAGCGCTCTTAAATTACCTTCTTGCTCTCTTTTTTCAAGCAGCATCGTTAAATTGCGCATGAGGCGTCCTTAAAAGCTGGTCTTTTCTTCAAACCAAATAGAGACAGCATCTCTTCATCAGTATCAACTGATGGATTACCAACCGTTAGCAATTTTTCTCCGTAAAAAATAGAATTTGCACCAGCAAAAATACAGAGTGCCTGCGCTTCAAAAGACATTTCCATGCGCCCAGCAGAAAGACGCACCATCGTTTTAGGCATGACAATGCGCGTTAGAGCAATCATGCGTATAACCTCCCATGTCGAGATTTTTTTCTGATCTCCAAGAGGTGTTCCCGAAATGGGTACGAGCTGATTAATTGGTACTGATTCTGGGTGTGGATTGCGCCTGCCGAGAGTTACCAGCAGTTGCAGTCGGTCTTCAAACGTCTCTCCCATTCCTATAATGCCGCCACAGCAAACGCTTAATCCCGATTTTTCAACGATATTTAACGTATCTAACCGATCTTGGTAACTACGCGTTGTGATAATCGTTTTATAAAATTTTTCTGAAGAATCTAAATTGTGATTATAGGCAAAAAGTCCCGCCTGCTTTAACTTTTCAGCTTGTTCTTCATTCAAGCAGCCTAGGGTGCAACAGACCTCTACTTTGAGGTCAGTAATTTCCTTAACCATTTTCAAGACTGCATCAAATTGTTTGCTATCGCGCACGAGTTTCCAGGCAGCGCCCAGACAAACCCGTGTTGATCCTCGAGCTACTGCTTCTTTGGCTTTTTCCAAAACTGCTTCAAGCCCCATCATCGGCTCGGCTTTAACAGCTGTTTGATAACGAGAAGACTGCGCGCAATATTTACAATCTTCAGGACATCCACCAGTCTTAATTGAAATCAGCGTACATGTTTGAATCTCATCGATTGCGTGATTTTGAGCATGCACTCCCTGCGCTTTTGACACTAGCGGCAGTAGCGGCTGATTATAGAGCTCTACTAGCTCCTCTAATGTCCAATTGTATCTTTCCATTTACACATCCTCGGTTTGAATGCACCAAGACTAGCGAGACTAAAAGCGATAAAGCAAGATAAATGAAAATAACACAACCTACTATAGAGTTGATAAGATTCCTATTCTAGATTAAACTGAACACGAAATCACGAATAGAAAGGGATAAACCTAAAAAATAGGTTAAATCTACATCAATCAGGAGTGCATTTTTTTATGTTAGCAGAACTAGTCGGCAGTCAAAATGTCAAAAAGGCGCTACTTTCTCTTTTTATCAACCGCAAATGCTACGCTAGCCAATTGAAACGCTCGCTAGGCATCCCTCTAACACCCCTTCAAAAAGCCTTTGCTCGACTAGAAAATGCGCACATCGTTACCTGTCACTACGAAGGCAAAACAAAACTCTACCAACTGAATCCAACCTACCCCTTGATAGATGAGCTAGAATCTCTGCTTAAAAAAGCCTTCATGCTCCTGCCAATTCATGAACAAAAGAAATATTACCTGACTCACGAGTCCACTCCCCTCAAATACAATGTTGACCAAGTTTTACTCATGTTCTGGAATCGACTAAACAACGTCAAACATCTCATCGTACAAGCTCAAGCCCAGTACAATCAAAAAAAAACAAAAAACGAGGGTAAAGGCTCTGTTTCTATCACTAAAGACGGGCACTCAAAACTTGTTTTTAAAGAAAAAGGTCTCTGGAAAACTGATACAAATGCTTCAATTGACTTTCATAACACCTATCGGTGGACACTCGATCGCAAATCAGGAGTTTTATCCCTGGAGCACCTACGTTTAGGCCTTGGCGAGCCAGTTTTTCTATTCCACCTAGCACCTGCAGGAAGCGCGGTTCTAACCTCTGTAGATTCTCATCACTGTGGCGACGACACCTACTACGGTCAGCTATTTTATGAATCCCACTTTCTTCGCCTTCACTGGCGGATCATAGGCCCAGCAAAAAACGAAGACATCCACTACTACTACACCTAAAAAAATAGTATTAACCTGAACTCTTTCGTTTTGATTGTTTAGATTTAGAGCAGATTAGGTGACAGATTGTGCCATTTTTTGCGATTCTATAGCCAAGGCGCTATAGATGAGCACAAAAAGGGTGCAAGATGGCGGCTAAGATGCGCGGAAGATAAATGATATAAACGAAAGAGTTCAGGTTATTATGGGCAAGGCGTTCCAAAAGGTACAATCGTGATCGGACCACCAAGGATAGCTGTTGTCCCCTGATTGCCTAGTTGTGATACCTGGTAGGCACTTTGAACACCCGATTGGTTATCAAAGCCGAAACCTACGCTACTGACACCAGCAAAGTTGTTGAGGATATCTAAACAAACTTGTGAGCCCACGTTCCCTTGAATCGTAAAACCACCACCTGTGCTCAAAGCAAAGTTATTTGAAATGGTAGCTTCTAGTCGGCTATCCATTTCTCCAAAAAAATCAGCTCCTGCATTGTGATTTTGCATGATATTTCCCTGGAAGTTTAAACTAACAGGTCCTTGAGGAAATCCACCAGAGATTAATCCCACTTGAAAACCTGAAATATTTGGCCCGAGTAGTTGGTTATTTAAAATATTAAAAGTCCCAAGTCCAGTAACTACATCTTTGTTTACAACTAGATCTAGTGTCGTCGCATTACGAGCAGTGTTGCCGCTAACTGTGACAACAGATGTACCGCTGATTAACGATGCAATGCTAAAAGCAATATTGCCTCCTTGCCCATTGCTATCGTTATTTTTAATAAAACCTACACTTCCAGACGGAGCGAACAAACCGATATCAAAATTACCTCCAGGACCCACTAGCGCATTAGATCTTAGCTGATTATTTTCAATAAATTTAACTCCACTATTCATCGATGTCCCTAAAGCCCCTGTAGCATCGATCCCGATAGTTTGGCAGTTTTCAACGATATTGTTTGTAATCACAAATGTCCCTGCTAATCCCTGGTCGCTAAAACCAATTGCTGTTGAACTGACAAGGTGAATCCCGTTGATTGTGCACATCTGGTCATAATCGATTTGGTTGCTGAGTTTTGGCATGACTCCTGGAGTTTGCGCAGCTAAATAGAAATGACCTAAATTCAACCGATGGCCAGAGCCTTGCAATATTTGCCCTGGCTTCATGGTCAAACCCGCATCTTGCCCCGTTGTTGTACCATCGCCAGTAAAAACATAAATAATTTCATTGGCTTTAGATGCATTTTGTGCAGCTAACAAGGTGGCATATGGATCTTCAAATGTCCCAATGCTACCAGAGGTGTTGCTAACATATAGCACGTGATAGGGCAATCCAGTCGCTGGATTGATGAGGCGCTGTTTTGTGGTTTTTTGCTGGATTGGAATAATTTCCTGGCGCACGACATCTTGTGTCATCAAAGCCATTTGCCTTCCAACTCCTTGACAGGTGCTACTGGGATAGCGCCTGTTCCATCGCTTATTGCCTTGGATGAGATTTGCAGGACCCAAAGGATAGCTAAGCGAGATTACGCCCTGAGGATTGAAATGGAAGATGCGATCAAAATAGGTGTCAAAAGCAAGCTCGATACCATCGTAAACTCTAGCAACTAGCCGCGTTTTTCCACCCCATGCATTTCCAAAATCACATGAACGTATTGACCTGCCAAATAAATAATACGACCCCAAAGCCAGATATAGATTAATCGGATCTCTCAAAATGGGAAAACCCACTTCCATATCAATGTTGGGAAGGACAGCACGCAAGCGGGATTGATAAAAAAGGCTAGATTCTTCAGGGATTAGCGATGGTGAATCGTAGGTTAAGTGTGTGCCCGCAAATGGAATGTAACCATTTGCTCTAAAATCGATGTTTTGACTTAATGCTTCAAGACCAAGTCCAAATTGGTAAGCATTTTGTTTCCCTAAGTCACGAAAATCAAAGTAAAAATTTCCGCCGAGCGCCCAGCTATTTGGATCTAGTAAATAGCGCATCCCGATGCCTAGGTTAGTAGCAAATGTTCCGTTGTTGAGGATGTGACCTCTAGCATCTAAAAAAGGTTGGAAGGATTTTACCCAGTTAGGGGTTAGAAAAGTTTCTAAAGTCGTATAGCCGGTGTCATATCCAACACCGCCATGCTCGCGGTGTTTGGCAACACCTCTGTTTGTCGACCCTTGGATACACGTATCCTCTGCAAAAAGCGCAATTGAACATAGGATATAACAAGTTATCAACCAGGTTTTCATGAAGATCCTTCTATAAAATTAAGTACTATCTACATAGCCTATATGTAGACGCAAGTCAAGCCACTTGTGCAAGAGTCATTTTACATTGCTCGACCGCTTCAACTGGAATATCGGGCGACATGCCATGGCCGAGATTGAAGATGAAGCCTGGCTCCCCTTCCATCGACTGTAATATTTCGTCTAGATGTCTTTGGATTTCTTCCGCAGGCTGTTTGAGCACTTCTGGGTTAAGATTTCCCTGTACGGCGATGTGTTTGGGAACGCGCGCTCGCACTTCGCTAATGGGCAAATCCCAATCAAAGCCAATGCCTGTCGGCTCTAAGCTTACGAGCTCATCAATCAGATGACATGAGCCGCGCGTAAAAACGATGGTGGGAAATGGTCGAATGGCATCTAGAATGGTTTTTAGGACAGGAAGAATGCGTGATTTGAATTCCGCTTTAGGCAAATGACCAGCCCACGAGTCAAAAATTTGAATCGCATCGACGCCTGCATCAATTTGCATTTTCAAGTACTGAATTGTCCCATCAATGAGCGCATCTTGATCGATATGCGTTTGCAGATATTTACCAACGGTGTACGGACCGCCACAAAAGCCGATTAATGGCACTTGCAGCTCTTTTTTGAGCTTGTGAATTGTCTTTTTGACATGATCCAATTGATCGATATCAAATGGAAGCGCCTGACCTGTTACTTTTGGGCCTCCATCAAAGGTTACATCGAGTCCAAAGCCAGCACACGGCGTGAGGATATCAGCAAAAAGTATGGCCGCATCAAAACCAAAGCGACGGATGGGCTGCAGGGTGATCTCTGCAGCAATGGATGGTGTGGTAAACATTTTCTCAAGCGGAGTTTCTGCTCGAATGGCGCGGTACTCAGGCAGGTAACGCCCTGCCTGGCGCATAAACCACATGGGCGGGCGGCCCTCATTTTTGCAATGGAGCGCGTCTAAAAACCGGCTCACATAATCCTGCTTAAGATCGAATCAACTGTAAAGCCAAATTCGTTTGCTAAATCACTCTGCGGCGCAGACAGACCAAATGATTCCATGCAGATAGCAATACCTTCCGGGCCAATGTAGCGCTCCCAACCCATGGCAACGCCAGCTTCGATCGATACTCTTTGCCCCAAATCTCCACCAATGACCGCTTGTTTGTAGTCATCGCTTTGCGCTTCGAAAACTTTCCAGCAGGGCATGGAAATCACGCGTACATGCTTGCCACGTTTTTCTAGCTCACCTGCCACATCAAGCGCCAGCTGCACTTCAGATCCGGTTGCAAATAGCGTGAAGTCGGGTTTTTGTTGTTCTTTTTGGAGAATGTAGGCGCCTTTGGATACGCCGTCTTTGTAGGATACGTTTGTCTTTTGCAGAACACGCAAGTTTTGGCGAGAGAGAATAATCGCTGTCGGCCCTTTGTAGGTTAAGGCCGAGAGCCAAGCACCTTTGACTTCGTGCGCGTCAGCCGGGCGAAAAACGTGGAGGTTTGGAATCGCACGCAGCGCTGCGTAGTGTTCAATCGGCTGGTGAGTGGGGCCATCCTCACCCAAAAAGACCGAGTCGTGCGTAAATTGATAAATCACATGATAGCGAGATAGAGAAGCTAGGCGAATGGCGTTGCGCATGTAGTCAGAAAATGTCAAAAATGTGCCGATGTAGGGCATCAAAAAGCCTGTGAGCGATATGCCATTGGCAGCAGCTGACATCCCAAATTCACGGATGCCGTATTTGATATTGCGCCCCTTAAAGTTGCCCGGTTCAATCAGCGGATATTCTTTCATCATGGTGCTATCAGACCCAGAAAGATCAGCTGATCCACCGATTAAAAACGGCAAATCTTTGCCCAAAATTTCAAGGCAAGCTTGTGAGGCTTTTCTCCCCGAAATGGACTCGCCAAATTCAGCAGCACTCAATTGTTCTTCTAGATCTTCAGGTAGCGTCTTGTGCTCCATTTTTTGGTAGTCAGAAAATAATTCAGGATGCCCTTTTTTCCACGCATCAAAGCTGCGATTCCACTCATCTTCTTTTTGCTGATCTTCTTTTAGCTTTGCAGCAAAGTAGTCAATAACAGCTTGTGGAATGTAAAATGGCTCCTCAGGGATATCTAACGCTTCTTTTGTTAGTTTGATCTCTTCTTCCCCAAGCGGCGATCCGTGCACTTTATGCGTACCAGCTTTGTTAGGTGAGCCTTTTCCAATTGTAGTGTGCATAGTGATGAATACAGGCTTGTTTTGAGATTCACGCACATCAGTCAATAAGCTATGTAGCGCATCGAGATCGTGTCCATCCACCTCATACGTCTCCCATCCATAGGCTCGGTATCTTGCTGCCACATCTTCTGAGCAGCTTTGCGCCAAGGGTCCATCCAATGTGATTTTATTTGAGTCGTGAATAAGGACTAGGTTATCCAATTTCAAATGGGCAGCCAGACCCGACGCCTCATGGGACACACCTTCTTGCAAACACCCATCCCCTGCCAAACAGTATACCTTACCCTGAAACGGCGCAAAATCATTTGTATTAAATTTGGTCGATAGAACTTTCATTCCAAGGGCCATACCCACAGCATTACCAATTCCTTGCCCAAGCGGTCCCGTTGTCGCTTCCACGCCATCGGTATCTCCATATTCTGGATGGCCAGGGGTCTGTGAATGCAACTGGCGAAATCGTTTGATTTCATCAAGCGACAAGTCAAAACCCGCTAAGTGTAAACACGAATAAATCCATGCTGATCCATGACCGGCAGACAGCACAAACCGATCACGCCCAGCCCACTTAGAGTGCTTGGGATTATGATTTAGAAAGTAGCCGTAGAGGTAAGCGCCCAATTCCGCGCAGCCAAGTGGCAATCCGGGATGACCCGAGTTAGCTTTTTCTACAGCATCGATCGATAGGCCCCGAATCGTTTTAGCAACTTTAGCAAGTATTTTGCGCTCATCATCATTCATGTTTTTCTCCCGTTGATCTACCCTTTTTACTCTACAAGACCAGTAAATGCAAACACAAATATAGAGAAGAAAAACGATCAGCTCAATCCACTACTGACAAAAAATAGGCTTCTTTGCATAATCGTGGCCAAAATTTTAAATGGAATGATGAGGACATGAAAAGAGTTTCTGACAAAGCCTATGCTGCTACACCTGAAGCTAGATACCCAAGACAACAAACGACAACGCAACTCATCTCAGAAATCCAAGCTAGAGCGTCTTGTCAGCTATTTGAACCAGACGCGCTAAGGAAACCTTTAGACTCTTTGCCTGAAGTAGATAATAGGCCCTACGCGCCTACGCCTAATAAACGCTCGGAAGCGCAGGTTCAAGCCTTGGAGCGCATATACGACTTAGGAACAAAGGCTGGCATCATATCTGAGGGTGAAGTTCCCCGTTACCCCACAGGCAGGCGTTTATCGACACCGGAAAAGCTCTGCCAAAAAAAATCCGATTAATGTAGCATAGGTGGATGCGTACAAACGATCTTAGAAAAAAGTTTCTTGAATATTTCAAGGCCAAAGGGCATACCATTGTCCCCTCATCACCTACAGTCCCTCACGATGACCCTACACTGCTGTTTATCAATGCGGGCATGAACCAGTTTAAAGATGTTTTTTTGGGCAAAACCAAGCGGGATTATACTAGAGCTACATCGTCTCAAAAATGCATACGCGTGGGCGGCAAGCACAACGATCTCGATAATGTCGGTCACACCTCACGCCATATGACGTTTTTTGAGATGCTCGGCAACTTTTCGTTTGGCGATTATTTCAAAAAAGAAGCTATCGCCATGGCCTTTGAAGTAACAACAGAAATTTTTAATTTTGCGCCTGATCAGTTTTGGGTCTCGATTTTTGAAACCGATGATGAGGCTTTTGAGCTGTGGAAAGCTCATATGCCAGAAAACCGCATCGTCCGCTTTGGAGAATCTGAAAATTTTTGGTCTATGGGCGATACCGGCCCGTGCGGTCCCTGCTCTGAAATTCTGTTCGACCGCGGAGAAAAATACGGCAACGCGACAACTCCTCTTGATGATCCCAGCGGCGAGCGCTATCTTGAATTCTGGAACTTGGTTTTCATGCAATTTAACCGCGATGCCTCTGGAAAAGAAACGCCGCTTGCAGCGCAATCTGTCGATACAGGCGCTGGCCTAGAGCGCGTAGCGATGCTCCAAGAAGGTGTTAACACCGTTTTTGAAACTGATATATTGCGCGCGCTGATAGGCGATGTCGAAAAGTTATCTGGTAAATCATACAACCGCGAGCCCGCTTTTCACGTTGTTGCCGATCACCTTCGCTCACTTTCCTTCGCTATCGCCGATGGAGCGCAACCGAGCAATATCGAGCGCGGCTATGTGCTGCGCAAAATCCTGCGCCGCGCTGTGCGCTACGCAAGACTTCTCGATTTAAACAAACCCTTCATGGCAAAGCTTGTGCCAACGCTAGTTGACCACATGGGAGACAGTTTCCCTGAACTTAAAAATGCTGGGGATCGCATTGCTGAGATTCTCACACTTGAGGAAGAAGGTTTTATACGCACGCTCAAACGGGGCGGTAACATCTTAAATTCGATCATCGAAAAAGCACAAAAATCCGATCGCCACATCAGCGGCGCTGATGCCTTCAAACTCAAAGACACATACGGTTTTCCTCTCGAAGAAATTTTACTGCTCGCTAAAGACCACGATCTGACTGTCAATCTCGATCAGTACGATGTTTTGGAAAATGAGGCGCGCCAAAAATCTAAGCAAGCGCATAAAAAACACGCTCAAGAAGCTGAAGAGAGCCAGTTTGCCACGTTTGTAGAAAAACATGGCACATGCGAGTTTATCGGTTTTGATAGCTTAGAAGGTGAAGGCTCTGTTTTGGGCCTGGTTGCAAACGGCCAATTCGTCGAAAAAATGGAAGCTGGCACCGAGGGGATGGTCATTTTAAATCAGACGCCCTTTTACCCAGAAAAAGGTGGTCAGGTTGGCGACCACGGAGCACTCACGCATAAAGACGCGCATTTTAAGGTCACTGATTGCATCGAGCCCTACCCGGGGGTGATTGCCCACGTTGGCAAACTCACTGAAGGTGTGATCATCGAGTCTGAACCACTACTTGCCAATGTCGAGCCTGCGCGCCGCACAAAAACTGCTGCCCATCACACCGCAACGCATCTTTTGCAATGGGCCCTGCTCGAAGTTTTAGGCCCGCACATCGGCCAAGCAGGATCTCTAGTGACACCCGACCGCCTGCGCTTTGATTTTAATCATCACAAAGCTGTCACACCAGATGAAATCCGCGAAATCGAAAAGCTGATCAATACGCGCATCCGCGAAAACGCTGACCTAGACACCTACGAGCTCGACTACCAAGACCTGCAAAAGCGCACTGATATCAAGCAATTTTTCGGTGATAAGTACGGAGCTGTGGTGCGCGTTGTAGATATCGGCGGCTATTCCAAAGAGCTCTGCGGCGGCACGCATGTGTCCAACTTGCACGACATTGGCCTGTTTCGCATTGCCAAGGAGAGCAGCATCGCAGCTGGCGTGCGCCGCATCGAGGCAGTGACAGGTGAGGCTGCTGAAAATCTCATGTATGCTCATGAAGATCAGCTATCTCAAACCGCAACGCACCTGCAAACGACACCTCCAAAACTCCTCGAAAAAATCGACAGCCTTCTCTCAGAAACCAAACAACTTAAAGCCGAGCTAAAAGTCTACAAATCGCATGCATTAAAAGGCCTAGCCTCAGAGCTCATCGGAAATGTCGAGACAATAGGTGACATCTCTGCTGTCATCACCTGTGTCGATGTGGCCGCATCAGAGTTGCAAGAGCTAGCCGAGATAGTGATGAGCCGTCTGCAATCAGGCGTTGTTTGCCTTGGGCTAAAAGCTGCTGGCAAAGGCCAGCTTCTCATTCGCGTGAGCCCAGATCTTGTCGCCAAAGGCCTCAAGGCTGGAGCTTTCATCAAAGAGCTCGCCCCACTCATCGGCGGCGGCGGCGGCGGCAAACCAGACAGCGCCCAGGCCGGCGGCAAAAACCCCGAAAAACTTACCCTTGCTTTTGATGCCTTCCGTAAAATCCTGGCATCTTAAATCAGCTTTAACTGATCATCCAGCAACTGTCATCGACAGTGTCTGGACAGCTGCCAAAGCCTATATTTTAGCTAGCGCCCCTCAGTCCAACCTTTTAATTATCTCATCCGATAGCCAACTCATCGACGACCTATCATTTTTTACAGACAAGCAAATATTCGACTTTCCAGCTTGGGAGACGCTACCGCATGAAGACATAGCTCCAAGTAAAGACATCGTTGGAAAACGACTCGAAATTTTAAGCCATCTAGAGCAGCACAAAAGCAAAATCGTTTTCACCACGCTGCAGGGCGCTTTGCAAGAGGTGCCAGCCAAGGTCGACACAACCACCTGGAAACAAAGTCAAGAGCTCACGTTCGAAACCGTTCCAGAGCTCCTTTCAAGCTTAGGATATGAGCGCGCAGCTATCGTTTCTGACAAAGGGCAATTTGCTGTGCGTGGCGGCATCATCGATATCTTCCCCTTAAATGCCAGCTGTCCCTATCGCCTCGAATTTTTCGGCGACACACTCGACGAAATCCGCACCTTTGATTCAGCATCTCAAAAATCGACTGGCAAAACAGACCGCATCTCGCTCACGCCTGCTGTTGAACAAAAAACTACAGCCCACCTACTCGACTATCTGCCAAAAGACACTCTTGTTGTTTTTGATGACCTAGCAAATATAGAGGATCACCTCGTCATGCTCGGTCTTTCTATCGAACCTCTACTTGATCATCCCAAAAAACTCTACTTCTCACCCCACTCGCTAGAAGAGCTCTCTCCTGTCAAAAACGGCACCTTTGAAGTCTTTTCCAAAAAGCTGAAAGCCCACCGTCTGCATCACCCCATGACACAGATCGATCAACCCATCATCAACTTGCAAGACATGCCAGCATCCACCTCCATCCGCTTCATCACCGCTAACGCCTCTGAAAAGCGCGCATTAGAAAGTCAACTGCCACCGCTAAAAGCCAAAACAACATTTGAAACAGGTTACCTAAGCTCTGGCATCGTCTTTCCAGATCACATCATCTACCCCTACACCGAAATCTCTCATCGCCCCAAAGTTAGACGCACCGCGTGGCGCACCAGCTACCACACGCCGCCATCTGAATTCCACGAACTTAGCATCGGCGATCTCGTCGTTCATTTTCACAATGGCGTCGGTAAATACCTCGGCATCGAATCGCAAAAAGACCACACCGGCGAAAAAACCGAATTCATGACCATTGAATACTCTGGCAACAGCAAGCTCTTTGTGCCCCTATCGCAAGCGCATCTTGTCAGTCGCTACATCGGAGCGCGTGAAGAGCATCCATCACTAGACACAATCGGCGGCAAAAAATGGCACACAGCCAAAGTCAAAGCCCAGCAAGCGATCATCGGATACGCAAGAGAGCTCCTAGAAGTCCAAGCGCAGCGCGAACTTCACGGCAGCAGGCCCTACGGCCCCGATAGCGAAGACATGCAGCTCTTCGAATCCATTTTTCCCTTTACACCCACCGAAGACCAGCTGCTAGCAACAAAAGCCATCAAAGACGACATGCTAAGCGAAAAAGCCATGGACCGCCTTGTCTGCGGCGATGTAGGCTACGGCAAAACAGAAGTTGCCATGCGAGCAGCTGTCAAAACCGTGCTCGATGGCAACAAACAAGTTGCCGTCTTAGTTCCCACAACAGTCCTTGCCATGCAGCACTTTGAAACCTTTCGTGATAGATGCGCAGAATTCCCCATCCGCGTAGGCGTCCTCTCTCGCTTTGTCTCCCAAAAAGAGATCAAAAAAACACTACAAGACCTAGAAACCGGTGCCATCGACATCGTCATCGGCACCCACCGTATCATCTCCAAAGACATCCAATTTAAAAACCTCGGGCTTGTCATCGTCGACGAAGAGCAACGTTTTGGCGTGCGAGCAAAAGAACACCTCAAAAAAATCAAGCAAGGCATCAACTGCTTAACTATGACAGCAACGCCCATCCCGCGCACGCTCTACATGTCACTCTCTGGCGCGCGCGATCTCTCCACTATCAACACGCCGCCACTCGATCGCCTACCCATTAAAACCATCATCGCCGAGCGCGATAACGACACCATCAAAAACGCCCTACGCCGCGAACTTGCCCGTGGCGGTCAAGCCTTTTTCATCCACAACCGCGTCGAATCCATCTTCAAAATCGCAAGCCAGCTGCAAAAACTCGTGCCTGCTGCCAAAATCATCGTAGCCCACGGCCAAATGTCATCAGACGAAATCGACACAGCCTTCCACCGCTTCAAAAAAGGCGATGCTGACATCTTAGTTGCAACCACCCTTGTCGAAAACGGCATCGACATCCCTAACGCCAACACCATCCTTATCGACAAAGCCCACACCTTTGGCCTCTCCGACCTCTACCAACTGCGCGGCAGGGTTGGCCGTTGGAACAAAGCCTCCTACGCCTACTTCCTCGTCCCTGAAAAACGCACACTACCTGAACACGCACAAAAACGGCTCCAGGCCCTTGTCGAATCCTCCTCCTTTGGCGGCGGACTAAAACTTGCCATGCGCGACTTAGAAATCCGCGGCAGCGGTGACATTCTAGGTACCCAGCAATCAGGCCATCTATCGCAAATCGGCTTCCATCTCTACTGCAAGCTTCTAAAACGTGCCATGCACGCGCTCAAAAC
Organism: Chlamydiota bacterium; assembly: GCA_021772435.1. Lineage (GTDB taxonomy): Bacteria > Chlamydiota > Chlamydiia > Chlamydiales > JACKPQ01 > JACKPP01. The sequence goes on from JAJFLZ010000039.1 coordinate 27,556, forward strand.
CAAAAAACAAGCAAGCTTCATCGAAACCAAACTCGAATTCCCTCTCTCTGCAAACCTTCCAGCCTCCTACATTCCCGAAACCTCCATTCGCTTAGAGATCTATCACCGCCTGGGCGATGCCACCACTCTTGATGACATCGACGCCATCAGTTTTGAGCTCACCGACCGCTTTGGCATTGCGCCCCCACCCGTCCTTTGGCTCATCACCCTCACCCGCATCCGTCTCAAAGCGCAAAGCTTGCACTACACACTGCTCAAATTCACAAACACAACCCTCACCACCGATCTTTCTAGAGGCAAAAAAACCACACGCCAAGTCCACAAACTCCCTCCGCTTAAATCCCCCGCAGCCCTAGAGACCCACCTCGACAAAACTCTATTTCTATCAAGATAATTTTTCTCTTGGCCAAAAACATACAATCAGCTAGATTCCTCACCTTATGGCATCAACCTCATTGAAACCAATTAACGGAACTATTCCCATTAGTGGACTAACTAAATTTGAATACCGCCGTCTGATAAAAGTTGAAACAATAGTAAATCAAATATTAAAATTCTCACCATCTACAACTCAACAACTTAGTGTCTATTCTTTCCCCTCTCTATTTGAGCTAAAAAGTGCTACTGACCAGGCCCAACATAAAACGATTCAGCACGCTCTACATCACCTAAAGGCCATGGAAAGCCCTAGAGAAAACTCTCATATCCAGCTTATCTGTTACAAGTGGCTAACCTTTTTGCAAAACAACGTATACAACAGCCTAGCAGAAGAAAAGTTAGAGATCATAACTGAACTAGAGCAGCATAAAAAAAAGCTCACAACCATGCCACCCAGTGGATACAAACCTATTCTTAAGCCAGACAAGAAAAAAACCTTCAAGCTTACAAAAGATCTGCAAGCTCTAGCTGGGTTATACAAAAAAACTCCCAGCCTTTGCAATCAATGCGTTCTGTGGGCAAGCCTACAGCCCGTTTTGAAGAAAAAGTTCACCTTGCGCCTAGAATCAAAGAGCAAGCACCTTGGCGACTTCCAAAGAGAGCAAAAAGAATTCAGTTTTTTTGTCATGTACGAAGTCCTATATTTTACGCGCGATATGATGATCGATACACCTGAATTTGTTCAAGAGCAAGCTTGTGCAGCTACGCATCTTATAAAATGCTTTCATGATCTCACTCAAAACCTTTCTGAAGAAAAGTTAAACGCTTTTGTTAACGCTTGGTGGGTATTTGCAATCCTTGAGGTAGACTATCCTCCACTTACAGCTAAAATCTCAAAAACCTATCCATCATTAAAGCTAGATGCTCCAGAGCAATTGAGCCCGCCAACCTTAGAAACATATGCAAAAGAGCTCGGTTTGATAGCGCTTGAGGTCGACGACTACCTTTTAGGCCGTTGTCAATTCACCTTAGATGCCCATATGCGCTGTGTAACCAGTTTTTTTCAGCTGTGTTTAAAATACCTTGAAATGCGTCACCCAGACATTCAGCTTACCAATACACCTATTCAAGACACCCTAATCATCAGCTACTTCTTTTGCTACAACTCATCAAAAAATATCACACAGGACAGCGTATTTTCATCACTTGCAAAAGTTTCTTCAACTCAAATGAAAACCTTTGCAGCCTACCTTGAAAAAAGCATCCTACAAATGCAAACCGTCCCCATAAACTCACTCCAAGAAATACTCGATCAATCTATTTTAGAATACTTGCAAGCATTTTTTCACGCCGTAGACGCTCTTGAAGATTTTAATCACAAAGACCTCAGTGAAAAATATAAGACACTTGTATCTAATGCTCTGCAATCCATGCATCAAAGCCGGCTTGCCAAACTAAATCCAAATGATAACAAAGCATTATCACAAGTGCTACGCGCCACATTCGAACTCGTTGAAATAGAATCTGACGATCCATTTGTTTCAAAAATGGGAGAAGTCTTTACAAAAGATATTACACCTTTTCTAGCAAGGACTGGTCCCTATGCCAACATGGACAAATGCATTGCCGATGATGCACAAAAAGAAGTAGCAAAAATCCACTCAAAAGCCGCCCACACTATCACTCGTGAGGACCTAAGAAGCTTAGCGCTGCTCTGGATCGAAGGGACGCGTGTTTGCATCCTCAGGTCTCAATTTCAACCAAAAGAAGGGCTCAGCTATCAAATCATGAAGCAACTTCACTTGCAAAAACGCATTTGTATGCCAGAAATTTCAGAAAACAACATCCCTTCTGCCTTAATTGAAGGATGTCCTTACGTGCTTTTATTCTCTCAGGTTACAAACGACGATCATCACATTCCAACAGATACACCTTTTTTAATTCTGATAGAAAAAGCCCTGCTGCAACTTTTTGGTAACAAACCCTTTACTACCACACATCCATGGGTAGTCGATCTCACTAAGCAATTTCCCTTTAACTTTGCAGGAGCTGCAAAAGAATTCAAAGAAGATTTAGTTCCAATGATAAAAAAGCTAAAAGAGACGCTTGAAGAACTAAAACATAAGCCCTTAAATGCAAATGATGAATCTGAAATCTACCAACTACTGGGGGCGCTCAACGAACAATGGCTCTTTAACCTCAGAGCAAAAATACAATCACTTCCAGAAGACAACGAAACACTTGCAGCATACAAAAAAGCAAACGAAATTGCAGACGATGTAGATCTAGAAATCCTTAGCAGCGCTAAAGTGGGCGCGTTGCAGCATCTAAACTCTCTTATATCCATACACCAAAACTTTTGCAGGACAACCGTTTTTTCCAAGATAGATCCACCTGAAGACACATTCAAAGATAAAGATCTGCTAAAGCAATTTGTTAAGCGAGTAGAAAAAGATCCAAAACCCTACCTCAAATATCTCATTCCAAAACTCAAAGATCTCTGCGATTCTCTACTTGGAAAAACGCGCCTTGTCACTTTTCTTCCTCAAATGCAGGCAACATGCAGCGCCTGCACAAACTTCAATGCAGATCTATTTTTGCAAGCATACGAGAGGCTTTATACAAAAGACCATAACGAGGCGGCCTATCTCATTGACTCTTTTGAAAAACTCATAGCGATCTTGGCACAAAATGAAGCATTAGGTGATGCGCCGAGACACTTTCTAGAAGCCTACCAGCGATTTGCTATGGCTACACACAAATCCATCATCCCCAACTTGCTTCGCCTAGAAATGCCTATCTCAAAAGCTCCTGACATCGACTTCTTCGAAGATTGTATAAAGCTCTGTCCAGAGGCTGATCTGCAAACACACGCTCACTTCAACGCAAAAGAGATGCTCGAAGCATCTCAAAACGACGTACCTGAAGACATAGAACTACATAGAAAAGCATTTATCCAGTCTGTCCATAAACTTTTCCAAGCCGGCTCTGATGACAAAAAAGCTCTCTTAACCATGCAGCTGGAATGGTTTAATCTAGCTCCAATTTGGATTACAAAATCCATGGATCCGTCACAAGCAAGCATTCGCATTGTTAAAAAGCTCAAAGAAGCCAGGAAGCGTCTGCGAGCGCAAATCAAAGAACTCGAATCGCCACCTGAAACAAAATCTTCAGACTAAAACTCTGGCTTGCAAAAAAAGTACCACTCCTTAAAGATAGAAAGTTCTTTTGGAGGTGCGTCTATGAGAGCTTTTCTCTTTTGTTTAATTTTGACCATTTCGGCTTTTGCAATGGAGCAAGATGCCAAAATTTATGTCGCTGGTCACAGAGGGATGGTAGGCTCTGCCATCGTACGTAAACTGCACGCTGACGGCTACCACAACATCATCACGCGAACGTCCAAACAACTAGACTTGCGTAACCAAAGAGCCGTCTTACAATTTTTTGAAGAAGAAAAACCAGACTACGTCTTTTTAGCAGCTGCCAAAGTCGGCGGCATTTGGGCAAACAACATCTATCCAGCAGAATTTATTCGCGACAACCTCGCCATCGAGCTCAATGTCATCGACGCAGCTTATCGCGCAAAAGTGACAAAACTGCTTTTCCTCGGATCCTCATGCATCTATCCGCGCATGTGCCTACAACCGATGAAAGAAGAGCACCTTCTAACCGGCCCTCTAGAACCCACAAACGAATGGTACGCCTTAGCAAAAATCTGCGGCATCAAACTTTGCAAAGCCTACAATCGCCAATATGGCACCCACTTCATCTCATGCATGCCAACCAACCTGTACGGCCCTGGTGACAACTACAACCTCCAAAACAGCCATGTGTTGCCAGCGCTCATTCGCAAATTCGACGATGCCAAAAACCAAAACCTGCCAAGTGTTGAAATGTGGGGCACAGGGGAGGTTAAACGTGAATTTCTACACGTCGATGACCTAGCTGACGCTTGTCTTTTTCTCATGAACAACTATGACGGCAACGAGCACGTCAATATCGGCTGGGGCAAAGACATCTCCATTGGGGACCTTGCCAAGATGGTCCAAAACGCCATCGACTTCGACGGCAAAATCACGCGCAACCTATCCAAGCCAGATGGCACACCCAGAAAGCTACTCGACACAAGCCTGATCAACTCTCTTGGCTGGCATCCCAAAATCTCCCTCAAAGAGGGCCTAAAACAAACAATCCAAACCTACCGTAGCCAAAAGGAAAACGTACGCCGATGAAAACACTACTGCTTCTTCTAATAACCACATCCCTTATTGCCGCTACACCTAAAAAAGCGCTTATCTTTGGCATCACAGGACAAGATGGCGCCTATCTATCTGAATTCCTGCTCAAAAAAGGCTACATCGTCCATGGCGCAAAACGCAGATCCTCATCACTCAATACAGACCGCATCGATCACCTCTACCAAGATCCACACATTCCGGGCACACGTTTCTTCTTGCACTACGGCGATCTCTCCGACTCAACTAGCATCTCAAACCTCATCTCCACCATCGATCCCGACGAAATCTACAACCTAGCAGCGCAAAGCGACGTACGCACATCCTTTGACCTTCCCGAGTATACAGGCGATGTCACAGGCCTTGGAACGCTGCGTATCTTAGAGGCCATCCGCCAACTCGATAAAACCAAAAAAGTGCGCTTCTACCAGGCATCCACATCCGAGCTCTTTGGCCTCGTGCAAGAAATCCCTCAAACCGAAAAAACGCCCTTCTACCCTCGCAGTCCTTACGCTGTTGCCAAACTCTACGCCCACTGGATCACCATCAACTACCGCGAAGCCTACGGCATGTACGCCTGCTGCGGCATCCTCTTCAACCACGAATCACCCCGCCGCGGCGAAACCTTTGTCACACGCAAAATCACACGCGCTGTTGCCCGCATTACCACTGGCAAGCAAGACACCCTATACCTTGGCAACCTAGACTCCATGCGCGACTGGGGCTTTGCTGGTGACTACGTCGAGGCGATGTGGAGCATGCTTCAGCAAGACAAGCCCGAAGACTTTGTCATCGCCTCTGGTGAAAACCATTCTGTACGTGAATTTACCCAGCTCGCCTTCAAAGAGGCAGGCATAGACATCGTCTGGCAAGGCCAAGGATTAGATGAGGTTGGCATTGACTCAGCAACCGGCCGCACGCTTATCAAAATCGATCCCCGTTACTTCCGTCCCGCCGAAGTTGACTTTCTCCTCGGATCCGCCCAAAAAGCCGCTGACAAACTCGGCTGGAGGCTCAAAAAGACCTTCCCAGACCTCGTTAAGCTCATGGTCGCCTCCGACCTCAAAAAAGCAAACCGCTAACAAATCACAAAGCGAGTGCTTAGCTTTGCCTCAATCTCATCCTTCATTTCCCCCTCAGCCTCATTATATGTTCCCTCAACAACTTCTCCACCTGGAGAGCTTAACAAATACGAAAAATTAGCTTTAACAATAGAGCCCAACGTATCAAAAAACCCAGACTCTGGCCTACTTGTATTCGCAATCCTTTTGGCCAGCTCAAAACAAGCTCTTTCCTTTGGAAGTGCATCAATCACCTTTTTTGCAACAATGTGCTCTTGCTCATCTGTCAAAGATCCCGAATGCAACGCCAAAAATGAAACACGTTTTGTCTTATTCAACGTTAAAAGACCCAGTCTATTCGACTCACCCTGATCAGTTGCAAACCAAACGCTTAACAACCCTTCATCATCAGAACTTTCAAACTTTAACGGCTGAAAATCCTTGACCACTTCGGAATAAACATTTTCGCTATAGCACGCAGTGAGATGAAACTGAGCATTATCGTCAATCTTTTCAAAGTCAGTGCCTAAAATATTAGATCCCGTCCACATTCAAATCGTTTCGCTTGAGTTATAAAAAGCTGAAACCCCCATCACAATCTCCTTACTTTAGAGTCTAGATAAGCAGTATATTAAAAACTGACCTTACGCACATATCTGAATTCATCTGCGGAGCTAGCAAACGCCAATCTACTGCATCACCCTCCTCGCTAAACTCCTTGGAGTTTAACTCGTCGGCTTCTTTGTATCTCGGCACCTTCGCTTACGCATCTAAATCCACCTCCGTGCGTAAGGTCAGTTAAAAAATCTTCTCTTTGCAACAGCAGTATTTCATTCCACCCATTCACCTTCTCTAATGGAAAAAAGCGATCAGCTGGAAAAACACCCTTCACTCGCGTTAGATACACTTGATCGATCAAACCCTGGTCCAAAAACAACGTAAAAATATCCTGACCACCGATCACACACGCCTCCTTGCCCGGATACTGCCCCACCACATCAAGGCACGCTTCCATCCCATCTACCACATGCACCTGATCATCATTTAAGCCACGCCTCGAAAACACAATCGATGTCCTTTCATGGCATAGCCTTTTCGGCATCGCATCATAGGTCTTGCGTCCCATAATCATCACCTTATCAGCAGTTATATCTCGGAAAAACTTAAGATCTTCAGGCAGATGCCACGGCAGCTTACCTCGGATGGCAATCCCACCCTTCTCATCACATGCTACGACTGCGTCCAAACGCCACTCTTTTGAATGATAATCAACGCGATCAAAACAGGGATAATCCAGCGCATGCCAAAGCGCCACAGCTCAAAGCCCACGCTGCCAGAGCGCTTCGTGTGAAACTGGTCACAAATGACAGATTTCTTCAATACCCATCCCATAAACACCGCTGTGATAAGTCCCCCAACAGGAATCAGCCATGCGCCCACTAAGCCATTAATTGTACCCAAAAAATCATTGCCGTAAATCACATTCCAGCTCTTCATCACATCTGTTCTAGCTAAGGCGCTGGGAATACCGAACAAAAACGTGCCCATAGCAGTCAAAAGCACAGCTTTTTTACGCCTCCACCCCAAAAGCTCCATCAAATTCGTTGCGACCACCTCGAGAAACGGAATCGATGATGTGAGCGCTGTAAACACAAACAGAACAAAGAAAGTCGTTGAAATAATCAGAGAGCCAGGCAGCTGCGCAAACAAATAAGGCAGCGTCTTAAAAATCAAACCAGGGCCTTCTTGTGGGGAATACCCAAACGTAAAGACCACTGTAAAAATCGTCATTGCAACCAAAATCGCCACGACAATCACAGCACTAGCCACAATCAGCGCAACGCGTGGGATGCTTTCCTTTTCCTTCATGTAGCTGCCGTAGCTAATCATAATACCCTGACCCAAGCTCAGCGTAAAAAATGCCAAACCCAAAGCTTGCAGCACACTACTAAAATCGAAATTGGCCCAGTTTGGTGCAAACACAAAATTTGCAGCTTCACCAAAACCGCTCAGGCGCATGCTATAAAAAAACAGCACCAGCAAAATCACAAGCAAAGCGCGCGTCATAATCTTAGCCCAGCGCTCGATACCCTTTCTTACACCTGCAAACACAATTCCCATCGTGATAGTGGTAAAAATAAAATGCCAAAAAATCGCAATATCACCGGAAGTCGAAAGCGTATCATACGCCTGGTTCACCTGCTCGGGCGTCATTCCTTCAAAACTATTGCTCAGCGACATCAAAATATAACTTAAGCCATAGCCTGCAATCACGCTATAAAACGACATAATCAAAAACGAAGAGATAACACCAAACCAGCCGCCTACCTTCCAAAACGGACGATGCTCAGCAAGCTTTGTAAACGCGCCGACAGCAGCCCTTTGCGAGCTCCTGCCCATGAGCAGCTCACCAATTAGCACTGGAATGCCAATCACCACCACACACGCCATATACGTAATCAAAAACAGGCAACCGCCATTTTCACCCACCGTATACGGGAAAAGCCACAAAACACCGAGACCAACAGCCGAGCCGACTGCTGCAAAAATAAACCCGAGCCTAGAACTCCAATGCTCTCTAGACACTAAAACCACCTATCGAAATCAACAACTCCGCTCTTTTGGGCAATAATAACTAAAATCACAAAAGGCACAACCCATTTTACAAAAAAGAACCACGGGACAAAAAACAGCTCCTTTACCGAGCCAAACTCCTGTCTACACTTATCCCTGCCAAAAATCCAGCCCACATAAATCGACGTAAACAAACCGGCAAGAGGAATAATCCAGACAGACACCAGCTCATTGACCGTTTCCAAAAAATTCATTTGAAACAGCTCTTGCCAATTCGAAAAAATACCGCCTCTTGCTGCATAAGCACTTGGAATTCCAAACACAAAACAGCCAAGTCCTGTCAGCAAAACAGCTTTTTTTCGACTCCAACCCACAAGCTCCATCAAATTCGTCGCTACAACCTCTACAAGTGGAATCGCAGACGTCAGTGCTGTAAACACAAAAAGCACAAAGAAAAGCGTAGAAATAACCAAGCCCCCCGGCAGCTGGGCAAACAATTTTGGCAGCGTTTCAAACACCAAACCATAGCCTGCCTCTGGGGGAAGACCAAACGTAAACACCACGGGAAAAATCGTCATCGCAGCCAAAATCGCCACCACAAAAATCGAAAGAGCGACAATTCCAGCCAGCTGCGGAATCTTTTCCTCCTTCTTCATGTAGCTACCGTAGCTGATCATAACGCCTTGGCCTAAACTCATCGTAAAAAACGCCAAGCCAAGGGCTTCAAGCAAACTCGAAAAGCTAAACCGTCCCACATCTGGATAAAAAACAAACCGTGCAGCCTGGCCAAATCCGGGAAGCTTTACCATGCTGTACAAAAACAGAGCAACTAGCATAATCAGCAAAGACCGCGTCATAAACTTGCTCCAATACTCGATACCCTTCCTGACGCCGGAAAAAACAACACCCATCGTAATCAGCGTAAAAATAAAATGCCAAAACGTTGAAATACCGCCGGACATCGCCAGATCCTTAAACACTGGCGCGCCCTCGGTACCAGACAGCGACATCAGCACATAGCTAATGCCCCAACCGGCGATCACGCTATAAAACGACATAATCAAAAACGATGCGGCCACACCAAGCCAGCCGGCAATGCGCCACTGACCTTCAAATGCGCCAACCGCAGCCCTTTGAGACCTTCGTCCTAAAATCAGTTCAGCGGTAAAAAGCGGCGTCCCCACCACAATGACACAAAGCAAATAGCTCAGCAGAAACAAACCGCCGCCATTCTGGCCCACCGTGTACGGAAACTTCCACAATATGCCCAAGCCAACGGCCGAGCCGATTGCGGCCATCAAAAAACCAAACCGCGAGCTCCAATGCTCCCGGCGCTTGACACCTTGCGTCATAACACTCCGAATTAACAACCGACGCTTGGACGCATGTCTGAATTTATCTGCTTGCTGCAGGCACCAATCTACGGCATCCTCCTCCTCACCCAACTCTAAAAGAGTTGACTTCGTCGTCGTCTTTGTATCTCGGCACCTTCACTAGCGCATTTAAATCCATCTCTGCGCGCAAGCGTCGGTTGACAATATAATTTACAACAGATTGCACTCACTGTCAAGGAGAAGCCTTGCATATTTCTTAACATCTCAGCCATACTATCAAGCACTATGAAAATTCAAAGCTATAGCATCCCATCCAGCCCCGCAGCGCATATCAACAACCAAACCATTAAAAAAACCATACTTACTGCAATTACCATCCTCATTCTCGGGTCAATTTTGCTATTTTTAACCCGCTCCAAAAAAGCCTCGCCAAAGCCTCAAGTCAAACAACCAGTGCCTGAATCCATCAAAAAAATCCTAGATAACCAGGCAAAAAAAGACTCCCTTAAAAAAAACTTTCAACATCTCTTACAATCTGACTATCCACTATTTAACCATCCCGAAAATCAAAACTCACCATCCATCCTCAAAGCACAATCCCAGCTCCTCAATTTAGAACAGGACTTCATCAAAGAAAAACTCAATCTGCCGCAACTCCAAGCCCAACTCAACACACTTGCTCAAGCCACCAACCTAGCCCTATCCAAAGAAAAAGCTGCTAAGCAAAAACAAGATCAAACCACAAAAAAGCAGGATGAAAAAAAATATTCAGACAAACTTAAAACCATCGAGGCCGAAGCAGAAGAATCAGCAAAAAAACTAGCTCAAGAAAAGCAAAAAATAGAAGCAAATTACCAAAAACGCCAAGCAGCGCTAGCTGAAGAAAAAAACAAAGTTAACAACGAATATCAAACTGCCATGCAAAATCACAACCAGTGCCACCAGCAATTGCTTCAGACATTACTAAATAAAGATCAAACAAGTCTACGTTATCGTCAGTTTAATCTATACCTAAATCAATATCCTCATTTGAAAGCACTATCTCTTGACACTGTCCCAAGCCAGTCTAACTTACCAATCAAAGAACAAACAAAACTTTTACGTGATCTACTAAACCTGACAAACACATTTTGCAAACCTAGCACTCAACCAGCCATGTCCATCGAAACTCTACAAAAAGCACTTGCAAAACTCGAATCCAGGCTAGCTAGCTAGACTGCATTCACCCTAAAACCCTCTCTCTCAGCATTATTGCCACATTTGAAGGTGTGGTTGCGGGAGACGTATTCGGTATAGAGCTCGTGGCCCAGATGGTAGATCTCGAACCAAGGGCGGCTGGGTTCTGAGCCTACGATTACAGGGGCACTATCGTCTACTAAGTGATTAATAATTAACAATTTGCGATTTTTAAAAAAAGATTGCTATTTATAATACAAACTGTTATAATATTATTTATTATATCTATTTGTATTAAAAAAGGTTATTATTATGGTTAGTTTATCAGAAAGAACGCATACATCTGTAGAAGTATTTGATCACATCTACACAATTTTGGATCATGATGTGACGGGTTTGTCTGCGAAAGATACTATTGAGGCAGGTAAGGTTTGTCGTTTATGGGATGCTGTAGTTAGTGAGTTGGCCAGCATTTATTTTGCGAAACTGAATAGAACATTTGATATTTGCCCACATACGAAATTGACCCGAGATGAAATCATTACAATCTACATTGCTGTAAAGAAATTGGCCACAGACTTGGATTGTAGTCGGATTGAAGAGTTGAGAACTGTGGACCCAATTTTAGTTCGTCAAGCATTAACTGGAAAATGTGAAGCTTATTTTAGAAGCTTAATACCGCACCCATATACAAAGGAAGCTATTTACCGCGAACTTTTGCCAATTAAAATATCGCAATATTTCTATGGAGATCTGCGAAGAACTCAAGAGGATAAAAGTAACGAAGCCCTTTCTAACTTCATTTTTAAACACTTAAAAAGAAATGATCCGATGAAAGCGGAATTTTCTACGATACATCTTGAAAAATGTGTCGCTAAATTGCCAGATACTATTCAGAGAATAATCAAAAAAATTGAACCGGAAATAAAAAAAGATCCGTTTATACAAAATTTCCTTATGAAGTTTGAAAACCATATAAATAAGCTTAATGACTTGGGTCATCTGTCAAACGAGGATGTCAATAGGCTTCAAGCAACTATCTCGAAGATGATGCTTTTTTTGGCCTTGAGTATACCCTTTGGTTTCTATGATAACGTTATTATGGAAAAAATTGGAGACATCCTATTTGATGAAGATTTTGAAAATATAGAGCGCCTGATTGGCCATATGCGAGATATTGCGACTGATAATTCAATTAATCTAGGTTATGATGAAGATTTTGAAAATATAGAGCGCCTGATTGGCCATATACGAGATATTGCGACTGATAATCCAATTAATCTAGGTTATGCAGCAGCTGATGATGTGAAGTTGACCTCTAAATGTCGTCAACTCATTAACGATTTTTGCCAAAAAGAAATTAAGGAATTGCAGAATCTAAGCTTTGCTCATAGGAACACGCATACGCGATTGCTTGAAGAAGCGCTTTTTCATATTTTTCGAATTGAGGCCGGGGATGAAATGCTAAGATGTGGAGATAAATTCATTTCTCCCCGCATCTATGGGACAACCCATCCTGTTATTGTAAAAAAGCTGGTGGATGATGATATCTTATCACCGAGGAATGAAATACGTGCTTATAAGACCATTACTGCAAAATCAAGCCGGCATATTTTCCCAAATGCGCATTACATAAATCCTAAGGTTTATCTAGCTCGATGGTTTGATCCCGCAACAAGAAATTTAACTTTTTTAGCAAATGCGCCTTTGCCATATAGTAACTATAAATTCATCAAACTACAGGCTCCGCATGTCAAAATCTCTAAGGCGAACGAAAATCATGCTCGGACTATTGAAATGTTAAAGCAGCGGACTGCTTTGGATGAGGGATCTTTTGAACCTCCTAAGGCTATTAATGAATTGGAGCAAACATTAGAGAAAAAGAGAAAGATCCAGGCAGTGATGGTGAATCACCGGTCTCCTTTCAGCAAGTTCATCCGTCTAGGTTTGACGGGTGTTGCTCCATATAGTTTCTGGCAACGTAGCAGAATTTCAGGCATGCCAGCATAAATTGCAAAAGAAGCAACATACTAGCTAGAAGAGCTCTCTTCCTGCATTTGCTCTAGGGCCTTTTCTCTTAGCTTATGGCCCATGCCGATATTTCTGTGATAGGCGCCCTTGATCAAGAGCTCCTGCATTTCGCGACTACGCTTCAAAATCGCTACGCCCTTCTCCACATGATCGGGCATAAACTGCTTAAAAATCTGCGCCGCGCTCTCCTTTGTCTTCACCCCATTCTTCTCCAGGGGCAAATCTGAAATCAACAAAAGGGCTCCCAACGTAAACTTACGTTTATAACTAGCAGCAAAAAGGGTTGCGCACTCCATCTCATAGCCTTGAGCTTTCGTCATCTTTAGCTTAGAGACAAACTCCTCATTAAACTCCCAAAAACGCATATTTCCAGTAAACGTAATACCGATATGATACGTCCCGTCTTGGTCCTCCATCACATCAGTTACAGCCTTTTGCATCAAAAAATTAGCTATAGCTGGCACCTCGTGCGGGAAATAAAAATCGCTCGTGCCCTCACCTCGTATCGCAGCAATTGGGACCAGATATTCACCGATCTTATACCGCCTTCTCAAACCGCCACACATCCCAAGCAAAATCGCTGACTTCACTGGCAAAAACGAACACAAATCCACCACCAAGGCAGCGGCTGGCGAGCCAATCTTAAAGTCCAACATGCTCACATCCTCTTTCGGGCAATGAGCTACCTTAAACATCGACCCCTCGCAGATCTCCACATCGCGTGTCTCTGCAAAATAATCTACATACTTAGGAAAATTCGTTAAAATAAGATTTGAACAGAAATCGTCAACGCTGCACCCAGCGTAGCGCTCCAGTGTATCCTTAGCAAAGCGCCCCTCGCTAATCTCCTCTCCGTCCTGTCCTTCCCACAATCTCTGCATATCCCACATTTAATCAAAAACAAAATTAACCGCAACCCTCAAAAAATAACTATTATTGAATAATAAAAACAATAATCATATAATACCTCTAAAACAAAGGAGAAACCATGCAATTAGACAAAATCAATCAGCCCTTATTCGGAAAATGCACCACGCCCTTCAACACACTAGCAGAGCTTGCAAACATCGCTGTCATTGCGCTATGCATCTTTGCCATCTACCCTAAACGCCACAGCAAAATAGCTCTCCTCTCCATCGCTGCCTTACTTCTCACCTCCACAATCAACCTCATCTCCATCACAGCCTACCGAACCAATCCCCTCGAAGAACTCGCCAAAAAAATCGACGATGCCGCTACAGCATTTCTCAACATCTTCAAAACCTAAAGGAACACCATGGAACTAAAAAGCATAAACAAGCCACTATTTGGCAACTACACAACTCACATCAACACCCCTGCCGAGATTGCGCTCGTTACAGCTATCGCGCTCAGCGTCCTGGCCATCTATCCCAACCGCCACAGCAAGACAGCCCTTCTCTCCATCACTGCCACATGTGCCGCCTCCACCATCGCCCTTCTCTCCATCTCCTCATACAAAGCCAATGACCGCATCAACCGCCTGCTCGAAAAGCTCGAAAAAATCTACAACTCCGTCACAACCACCCTTTCCAAAACCGCCACAACCATCTCCACCACCGCATCCAAAACAGCCCAAAACGTCTCTAATTACTTCAATAAACCAAAGGAAGAAGCATGATCAGTAAACTCACCCAGCCACTCTTTGGCTCAGCAACAACTCCCTGCAACACCCCAGCAGAAATATCAGCTATCATGATAACAGCTTTTTCTGGGGCACTCATCGGTGGTCAATGGAACAACAAGACAGTACGTGTTTTTGCAACGCTTTGCGCGGTAAACTCGCTTATAGTTATCGTAGCTATAGCTTCTTTTAAGCAACAAAACACACAGCAGCAACAAGGGATAGACAAAATTAAAGAAACCTTTAGCGACTTAAGGGGCTTAGCAATAGAGTTAACGAAAGCAATTGAAGTAATCAAAAAAGAAAATCAACAAAAACCTCTTAATGACCTTGCCGATGCATTCCAAGAGTTTAAACAACATTGTGCAAACTATACTAAAGAAGCAGCAGAAATTTTAAAAAACCTCAAAAAAGAAGAATCTTCTAGCTAATTTTTTTCTCAACAAACCGCTAATAATCAAAATCCTTAAAGCTTAGCTTTAAGGATTTCTTTATATTCTCTTGACGTTAAAACATTCCTAAAAGATACTGTTCCCAACAAGAAATAAATTCAACTAACACTGAGAGGTTTCATGAGTAATCTTGTTAGAACATCGCCCGACTTGCCAAATCAAACCTCAACAAATGAACGAGAAGGCTACTCCGGAACAACGGTAGCAGCAATAGGTGCAGCAGGAGCATTTTTTGGTGTCGTTGTAGGAGCCACAACTGGATTGATTTTAGGAGTCGGAACCGTATTAGGATACCAACACATAACGAGGGAACCAGAACCCGAAGACCCTGAATCACAAGATGCAAAAGTTGATGAGTTAGAGAAAACACTTAAAAATTTACCTACCGACACAAGCACTCACAACGCAAATTCAAAAAAAGCTCAAAAAGCCGTCACAGAGCTAAAATCAAACTTAGAAAAGATTCATAAAGAGTTTGGTGAAATCAATAAGAAATACCCCCATCTAGAGCCCCTCTTCGATGAATATCTGTCTGCGATTAAAGCTTTAGAAACGAATGCTAAAGGCTACTTGGAAGGGACTCAAGAGGTCGCTTCGTTTATTGAAGCAGTAAAGTCAGTCTTATCTAAATCCATAGATTTTCAAAAACGTCTATTGGCAGCGAACCAAGAGAAACTTTTAGAAGCAAATAGATATCATAGCGCTTTAACAAAGATCGGGCTACACGAAAACCAACTTATAGGTTTACTCACCCGAATTGCAAACTACGTGCTTGGAACGCATCCATCACCTGTTATGGATTCATCAGATGATGCCATAAACACAATATACCGCATTCAAGACGTGTTAGACCAAATATTCAATCTAAGCAAAGCAGATCTCAAAAATGATTCAACACCTAACTAATTTACCCCTCTTTGGGACCCTCACAACGCCATGCAATACAATTGGTCAAGTTACCTCTGTTACATCTTTTATCGCATCAATAGTCTTTGGCTATCTAAGAGCCGATAGAAAAAAGCCTGAAACAATTATCTGCACCTTGGGTTTTTTAACTTTATCATCTATTGCTTTTATATCTGCTAGCTCACTTAAGCTAACAGCAACTGAGCTGAAAAAAAGTAAACAAGACAACAAACGTTACCAACACATCTATGAAAAACTTAAGAAACAGCTGGAAGAAACAGAACATAAGCTAAAACAAGACTCAAATGAACTTAAACAATCACAGAAAGATGAACTTCATTCCATTGATGAACTAAGCAAAGCCTTTGAAAATCTTATTAAAAAAAATATCGTTCAAACTAAACTCAAGAAAGAATTATCCACCTTGCTAGAAAAACTAAAAAGCTTGAGTGCAAACCAAGCAGGCCTTTCTGAGCAAGCCAAAGATCTTAATCAAGTCGCAGACAACTTACAAAAAGCTAACGAATCTACAGAAGATACACTAAACGAGATAGATAAAGCTTCGCAAGAAAGCCAAAAAGTCAAAAAAGCTGCCGACGAAGTCCTCATACGGATACATGGTTACGCAAGAGAACTAGATTATATTTCTGAAGAACTACACAAGGCGTCGCAAAAAATCTCTGATGAAGCTCTCAAGCAAGAGCTCAAAAATATCAATATCAAAATATTTAATTTCAAAAAGCACTTTATCATAAATACAGAAGGAGCTACATAATGGTCACCCAAACTAAATGTAAGCTCTCTGTTCAAGTAAGCATATTTCCAGAAACCGATGATAAATATGGAACGCTTGTCGCAAACTGGCAAAAAAGTCACAATACAGTCCTATATTATTCTAGAAACACACACAAATTTACTGCACAGGTTATTCGCAACAACCAGCTTCACACCATCAAAGAAACTACAAACGGTTTCAAAAACATTCGGAATATATCTCAAGCCCTCTACAACCTCCGAGAAGACGAACAAAGAACCTACTTTAACGGCACCTTCCCAGTCATTAATAAAACAGACACATCATACACAATAGACATTTTTGACAAAGGTAGAGGAGGTACCTCCTCATCCAACGTAGCGTTAATGCTCACTTTGGGATTAACGTCCTACTACACCTACCGTTACTACTTCCCTACCAATCTCGAAATTGCTTTTTACCGCAAGCCCAATGAAGCCAATAGAGTTTGGGAAAACCGCATTCAAGCAGGTATACTTGCTGAAATGCCTGCATCATCAAGATCTCACATTACAATGAATGTCAATATACAACAAAACGATGCTCTAAGCATTCACCTATTACCAGGATGGAGAGATTATGTAACCGGAATAATGCTAAATGCCTTCAGAGGAGCCTTGAGAGCTGAAACCCCCTCATACGAACTCAATATAGCCAATGCCAGAGCCATTCTTCAACAACGCAATTTAATTATTCATCGAGTCTCTAGGGGAACTATTACCTTAAGATCACCGATTTGGATTGAACTTCGAGATACAAATAACATCCTAATCGCACATGCGGCTGGCCGCTCAATACGTGAACTCGTGTTTGCGCTGGTATCTGGAATGGGAATAGGGGCTGGAGGCCAAATTATAAGAGCCGCAATTGAAGTCTTATTTAGGTCTTAAAATCTAAATAATAAATTGAGCAAAATCATCCCCAGTGTTTTTAATATTTCATGCATTGCTGTGCAGGTGTGGTCACACACACCCAATCGTTGGCATGACTATATTGCTTGCAAAAATACACCTAGGCCTATAACCACAACCCCCTAAAACACTGAGAAAAAAACAACTAAAGTTATCGGAATAGCCGCCAGGGACTTATCTAGATGGCTTGGTAAACCTTGTACAGCTCAAGACGCCCTAACTTATCTCGATAAAATCGTCATCAATGACAACAGAAAGATCTCGTAAACAGCAAGTTTACCCTAATTATGATTTTGTAACACACTTAGCGAACAGCAAATAAAAATTTTCTTGCAAATATTTAAATTTTTACGTTACGTTTTATTTCGAAACTTTAACTCAGGAGGACAAAAATGGGAATAGTAGAAAAGGGAGGCATAGCAGCTTTTGGAACTGGCGGAGCACTTACAGGCGCTTACGCAGGCTTCTTAATTGGAGGGGCATTTGGCGGTCCTATAGGTGCCATTGCTCTAAGTACAGCCGTTGGAACACTTGGAGGTGCAGGTGGGGTCTTTACAGCAATAGCAATCCAAGACATAGCCGACGGATTAAAACGTCTTGGTAATTTGAGCGAAAAAGGATCAGCTATTTACAAAAGCATCACTCCTATAAAAATCATTTTTGTTTCTGCAGTAGGAGTCTTTGTAATTCAATTCCTGCGTAACGGCTCTTGTGATCAGCAAGACATCCTTTGCGGATCAGCTATTGCAGGCTTCCTTGGTACCGCTACACACCTTTTTATTCCTCAAAAAAAACCAGAACCAACATATTTTGGAAGGCTTAAAAACATGATAAAAGCCTAGCAACAAAAAATTTTCATTGGCAAAAAAGCCCAATAAAAATTAGACTTGGCCCCAAACAACAGGAGGTCCGTATGCAAATCAGCACCATAACCAACTTGCCCAGCACCGTCATGGACAGCACCTACAAAGGCCGCACCCTCTCTGAGCTCGTTGTCCTAGTTGGCACTGTTGTCTCGGCCCTCCTAACCATTCTCAACCACTACCATCACAACACTGGCCACCGCAACTACTGCCTCGCCGTCACCTTCACTGGCTTTGCCATCTACTTCAACCTCCGCAGCCTTCACCTCCTTGGCTCCCAAAACGAACGCATGGAAAAGAACCTCGACCGCTTCACCTCCTCAAACGAAGAATACGCCTCCCTCAACACCAAACTCGGCGACAAAGTCGACGACCTCAACACCGAAGTCAAGGACTTCAAAGCAGAAAATGAGAATTTCAGAAAGCTTCATACAGATTATGAAGGTGTTCTTGAAAAACTAATTGAGGAAAACACCAAAAACGAAAACACTGCCACGCGGCTTGAAGCAGCAACTGCCAAGCACGAAGCAGCAACTGCCAAGCAGGAAACTGCCACAGCTAATCTAGAAAAGCAAGTAAATTTCAATGCATGGAAAGTCCACGCAATTACAATCTTTGAACGTTTAAAGGTTGAAGGCAAGCTCTCATCAGAATACCAACAAATACTAGATGACTTAAAAAAAAACCCACATGACATCGACTCTGTAATGTCGCAAAGCTTCGGAACAGGAAGCAGCTTTGTAAATCTGGATAACTTTAAACAAACCCAAGGTCAAAACCCTCCTAGTACCCCAGTTGGAGCACCGGCTTAGCAGCCTCTTGAAACCAAACACTAAGTGTGCTAAAATGCTTTAGGCGAAACACACAAACCAAGGCGAAAACTCGATGTCATCAATCAGCACAAACGAATTTAAAAACGGGGCGAAAATTGAAGTTGACAAAGAGCCCTATACTATTGTTGGTTGTGAGTTTGTGAAGCCGGGTAAAGGCCAGGCCTTCACCCGCACTAAACTAAAACACCTACTGAGTGGTCGAGTCATCGAGCGCACCTTCAGGTCTGGAGAAAAATTCCAACTTGCAGACGTTGAAGAGCTCAACATGCGTCTTCTCTACTGTGAGACGGAAGATGCTGTTTTTATGAACGACAACACCTTTGATCAGCTAAACGTCCCCCTATCTGTCATTGCAGACAACAAAAAATGGCTAAAAGACGACATCCTCTATGAGCTACTTCTCTACAAAGGCACCGTCGTCGACATCACGCCACCTACCTTCATGGAACTCAAGATCACCGAAACAGCTCCTGGCGCAAGAGGCGACACAGCCTCTGGACGTGTCTTAAAACCAGCTACCGTGGAAACTGGTGCTGAAGTCCAAGTCCCGATCTTCATCAGCGAAGGGGAAATCATCAAAGTCGACACTCGCACTGGCGACTACGTCTCACGCGTATGACTACTCTGACCAAAATAGACTTGCTTAAAGACAGAGCCAAAATGCTCAGCACCATCCGCCAATTCTTCTCAGACCGCAACATCCTCGAAGTTGACACACCTCTGCTTACCGACACACCCTCCTTAGATGCTCACATTGAGCCTATTACCACAAGCAATGGCCACCTCATCACCTCTCCTGAATACGCCATGAAAAAACTCCTCACTCAGGGCATTGGCGACATCTACCAAATCTCTCACGTCTTTCGCCACGGCGAAAAAGGTCCTTGGCACAATCCCGAATTCACCATGATCGAATACTACCGCACCCACATGCCCCTTGCCAACTTCATCCTTGAAGTCTGCGAAATCCTCCGCCTCTTTCTCGGCCCCCTACCGATCCACCTCGTCACCTACCGCGGCATCTTTCTTCAACAACTCTCCCTTGACCCCTTCAAAGCGTCCCTTGCCGAGCTGCGCTCCTTTGCCAAAGACCTCACACCCTCCGACCGAGAAACCACACTCTCCTACCTCCTTTCTCATTACATCGAGCCCACCCTCGCGCCCGACAACCTCACCATCCTCTCTGACTACCCGCCCTCACAAGCAGCCCTTGCCCGCACCACACGGACCACACATCCCGTTGCCCTGCGCTTCGAGATCTACCACCAGGGCCGCGAGCTCTGCAACGGCTATGACGAACTCACCGACCCCGAAGAATACGCATCCCGCGATCTTCCCCATAACTCCATCTTCGCCTCCCTTCTGCCCGACATGCCCCCGTCCTGCGGCGTCGCCATCGGCTTCGACCGCCTCCTCGCCCTCAAGCATGGCCTCTCCACCATCCACGACATCCTCCCCTAAAAAACAACTATTATTAAATTAACTACTTGTAGAAATTACACATCAAGCGGAATCACTTTCTGCATACATCGACAGTTCTACTGAACCACCAGCACTTCTTCAGATGACAAATCTAAGAAAACGCGAATCATGGATCAACTCAGGCAGATAGCAGCATGAATTTTTCCTCCTCAGACACATAGATTGATGGTTTTTTATCTTGAATTTGATAAGCAGCTAAACCACTGAGCAAATTAACAACAAAATTCAATTTGCTTCGA
>JAJFLZ010000040.1 GCA_021772435.1 Chlamydiota bacterium
CCTGAACTCTTTCGTTTTGATTGTTTAGATTCAGAGCAGATTAGGTGACAGATTGTGCCATTTTTTGCGATTCTATAGCCAAGGCGCTATAGATGAGCACAAAAAGGGTGCAAGATGGCGGCTAAGATGCGCGGAAGATGAATGATATAAACGAAAGAGTTCAGGTTGTTAGATTATCGTCACTTGTAATTAGCTTATAAAGCGTATTTTTTAGACCTCTCAGATATGTCTTTTACATTTGCAAGCAGTAAAGCCCCGGTTCTCATCCTTGTCATTTGCATAAAATATTTTATCCCGGTATAATGAGGTAAAATAACTGATTTAATCAGGTTGTACTGGGATAACATTATGTTGGACACTCTTGAAAAATGGAATCGATGGGGCTCTAATCAATTAAATAGTAAGATATTAAGATCTTATACAGCTCTTATCACCCCTTATATTCACACCGAAGAAATAGTCGTTCTTACCGGCCCAAGAAGGGCCGGAAAAAGCACAATCCTCTACCAACTTATGGACGTTCTTGAGAGTCACGGGGTGCCTAGAGAAGCTTTATTTCACATGAATTTTGAAGAGCCAAGGCTTTCTTCAAAGCTTACAACCGAAATGCTAGATAAGCTCTATGAATGCTATAGAGAACACGTTTACCCTAAAGGTAAAGCTTATCTTTTCCTAGATGAGATACAAAATGTTGAAGAATGGGAACGTTGGGTTCGGGCTAGGAATGAAACAGAGAATGTGAAAATTTTTATCACTGGTTCTTCAGCAAAACTTATGTCTCGTGAAATCAGCACTCTTTTGACAGGACGGCATTTATCGTTTGAAATCCTCCCTTTATCATTTTTCGAATTTCTAAATTTTAATCAAATTTCACCACCAAGTCATAAAAGACCTGTTGACGCTCCTCCGATCATAAAACAAGCGTTAAATAATTATATTAAATGGGGTGGATTTCCAGCTGTAACACTTGCAAAAACTGAGCAACATAAACGAAGTATACTGTTAGAGTATTTTGACGATATATTGTACAAAGACATTGTTTTGCGTCACCAAATAAGAGACGTCATTGGCTTAAGAAATATTGCAGTTCATTTGCTTTCACAAACAAGTAAACTAATTTCATTTCAGAGGGTCTCGAATATATTTCAGGTTTCCGAAGATACATCAAAAAATTATTGTTCTTATATTCAAGAGGCGTTCATCGTTGAAATGCTATCATATTACAGTGTGAAAGCTTCCATCAGACAAAGACACCCACACAAAGTTCATGCTATGGACCTTGGAATTAGAAACACTGTTAGCATAACAAACTCTAAAGACGAAGGAAGAATTATAGAATCACTCGTTTACCAAAACTTGAGAACACGTCATGGAAATAATGTGTTTTATTGGTCAGGAAATCAAGAAATCGACTTCGTTATTCAAGAAGGGAACAATGTGACACAACTTTGGCAAGTTGCAATCGATGGGCTGGAAGAACAAAAAGTCATCAACCGTGAACTCAGCGCTTTTGAAGAGGCTAAAAAGATATTTCCTGAGGCTAAAATGTTTCTTGTCACAAAATCTCTTCCTAAAAAATGGAATGAATTTCCTTGCACAGTCATTCCTCTATGGCGATTTTTATTGGATAGCTGATAACCTGAACTCTTTCGTTTTGATTGTTTAGATTCAGAGCAGATTAGGTGACAGATTGTGCCATTTTTTGCGATTCTATAGCCAAGGCGCTATAGATGAGCACAAAAAGGGTGCAAGATGGCGGCTAAGATGCTCTGAAGATGAATGATATAAACGAAAGAGTTCAGGTTGATAGTGTGCTTAGAAGCAATTCATCGACAGCTTTTAAAACGGCGCTCCGCGGAAATGTTTCGAGGCAATCGCTTTTACAGCTGTCGGCGCAGCCGGGGCGTTAACATGGCCGGCAGGACATGTTTTGAGTGACGATGCGTGCGTCTGGGTTACGATAGGGCGCCCAGTACCAATCCATCCCTACTGCTGCTCGATGAACCCTTTGCAAATATCGACCCCAAAACGATCTCCGATGTCAAAACCATGATTCGCCACCTCA
This sequence comes from Chlamydiota bacterium, assembly GCA_021772435.1. Classification (GTDB taxonomy): domain Bacteria; phylum Chlamydiota; class Chlamydiia; order Chlamydiales; family JACKPQ01; genus JACKPP01. The sequence continues at coordinate 2,066 of JAJFLZ010000040.1, forward strand.
AAGACAAAGGCATAAGCGTCCTTATCACCGACCACAATGCCAGGGAAATTTTTACCATCTCTGATCGCACCTACCTCGTCCAGAATGGGCAGCTTTTACAGTCTGGCACCTCATCGGAACTCATCGCCTCAGAGCAAGTACGCGAGGCCTACCTTGGCCACGATTTTTCTCTTTAGCGGCCTTGAAAACTTTTTGTTCGCATCTTCAACCTGCTAGCATTTTTGCATCACTCCACCTCACAATCACGCATTATTGCGCTGACTATAGGATTGCTATAACCAGCGCAATAAATCAAGTTTTTAAATTATTGCGCTGACTATAAGGTTTCTATATCCAGCGCAATAACTTTTTGCAAAACCCCTTATTCTATTTACGTCTAATTGTTTGTATACCGACCGTTAATAAAAATAGGTGGAATTTAGCGAGGAGGTTCCTCAAATTTTTTGGCAAAAACAAAGGACATTATCCATAGATAAGACCCGAAGTGAAGACAAATAAATTTGCACGAGAGCCAACGCTGCTAAAAACCGCTATTCGAGTTCACACCGGTATAAACCGGCAAGAGCTCATCTATGGCTTTTAAAACGGCGCTCAGAGGAAGTGTTTCGAGGCAATCGCTTTTGCCGCTGTCGGCGCAGCCGGGACGGTAGCACGGGCGACAGGACATGTTTTGAGTGACGATGCGTGCGTCTGGGTTGCGATAGGGCGCCCAGTTGATCTCGGAGGTCGGTCCAAATAGAGCAACGACTGGGGCTTTGAGGGCGCTGGAGATGTGCAATGGGACTGAATCAACAGTGATGAGCAGCTTGGATTTTTCGATGAGAGCACCTAGCTCTTTGAGCTGGCTTTTTCCGCCTAAATTGAGCACGGGAGCTTTGGTTTTGGATTGGATGCGCTCTAACATGGCCAGCTCTAGTTTATCTGGACTGGAGGTTAAGACGATGTTTTCACCTCTTTGACAAAGCGTATCGATCAATGCTGCCATTTTGTCTTCTGGCCAGCATTTAAAGAGCCAGCGCGATACAGGATGTATGAGGATAAAGTCATTTAGACCGTTTAGCAGAGTCTGTGCGTGGGATTTTGCAGATGAGGGGATGTGAAATGTGAGCTCTCGCTCTTCGGGCCTTGGAAATATTTGAAGGTTACGCAGAACATCGAGCTGCCTCTCGACTGTGTGACGCGGATGGGGACAGATTTTGGCAATGTGCGTGTAACATCTGCTTTTGCCCCACATGCCAGAGCCTTCTGGGTCAAAACCAATACGCGTTTTAGCTTTTGACACAAGGGCAGCTAGTGCGCCGCGGTCCCCTTCGGTCAGATTGATGACCATGTCGTATTTGTTTTTGCGGATGTGGCGTAAAATTTTGAAATCTCGCCACAGTTTTTTCCATTTGGGCAGTTTTTCTTTTCCAAGTAGGATGTAATTTTGTATCGCTGGATGACCATCTAACATGGGATGCGTCTCACGGTAGATGTAGGCATCGATGAGGGCATCTGGATAGCGGTTTTTCAGCGCTGTAAAGACAGGCGATGAGAGCAGAACATCGCCATGGTGGCGCAATTTGCAAACTAAAATCCGCATGTTATCTCACCAGCCTATGATGCATAATGCGATCTTTGTAGCATACATACAGCATGCCAATGAGCACGATAAGCCCGATGCATGCAATCAATTTAATGGAGTTAGAGCAGATGCGCTTTAGCCCATTTAGGCGAACAAGGCAAGAATCGTTTTTTTTAGGGGCTATAGGGGCAGCTGGCTGCGCGCTTAGCTTCACAGGAGGTGTATAGTCGACAAGTCGAGTGTTTTTAGGAGCTTTTGCTTGCTGTTTTTCTGCTGACTGATTGAGTTCTTCTTGCTCTTTTTCGGCTTGTTGCCCTTCTGGCGTCTGTAACCAACGTTTCACAGCGTAATCCAAGAAAGAGTGAATTTGAAGTGATTTTGGTTTTGGAGCAGTACAAAGTGGGCATTTTTCAAGCAATTTTGCTTCTTCAAAATCCACAAAACCATGCATTGCCTTTGTACAGGGAACAGTAGGATTTTTTAGTATCTGTAGACCACAACTGGAAATCAATTGTCTTTCTTTCAGCTCCTCGTATTTCTCATCATAATAAGCATGAATTTCATGTTGCAGGCTTTCATCATATTTTGTATCCAGCAGGCTTTCTTCTCCAAGATTTTTACATGTGGGACACGTTTTTATTGTTTTGCTCAACACATTTTGTACAGTTGCGATTTTTTGGTCGGTGGTCTGTTTTCCATCTCTAATGTTGCCGTTAACTAGGTAGTGATATTTATTTTTAGGACAGCACGTTAGAACAAATTTGATTGGCTTGCCGTTGATTTGACAAAACACGCTCGGCATCACATCGCCGTTGCGGTTTGGGTCGCAATGCACATGTGTATTTTTGACAAAAGCATGCTGAAACTTTCTAAATTCGGACTCAACCTGCGATACCATGTCTACCTTAAAAGTTTTTAAGAATTAGCTTACCAGATGCAGAAGAATTTTGCCAAACTCTGAAGTTTCTAGATGAATATTTGTAGATTTTTACAGGTTAGTGCACGCAAGTTACTTATTGTTATGTTTTTACAAAATTTCTCAAATATAAGCACGGTTTTATATCTTCCTGTTCAAAAAAACTGAAAATTGGTATGGTATTTAGAACTAAGGAGTTTACACATGGAACAAACATTATCGATCATTAAGCCCGATGCAGTGGAAAAACAGCATATCGGCGAAATTGCAGCTCGTTTTGAGAAAAATGGCATCCGCATCGTCGGAATGAAAATGATGCATTTGAGTGAAGAGACCGCTTCAGAATTTTACGCAATCCACAAAGAAAGACCTTTTTTTGGTGAGCTCGTTGAGTTTATGACATCTGGTCCTGTCGTTGTGATGGTATTAGAAGGCGAGGGCGTGATCGCGAAAAACCGCGAGATCATGGGCGCTACCAATCCAAAGGATGCAGCACCTGGCACAATTCGCGCTGATTTTGCAGATTCTATCGATTGCAACGCCGTTCACGGTTCGGATGCGCCTGAGACTGCAGCAGTGGAAATCCCCTTCTTCTTTAAACCGGAAGAGCTTCATTCAAAAGCTGCAAAGTAGTTACTTTTCTAATGTGAGTGTAACTGGTCCATCGTTGATTAAATGCACTTGCATTTCCGCACCAAACTGCCCCGTTTCAACCGAGATGGGGTGTGTTTTTAGCTCAGATATGAACTCTTCGTAAAGCGGCTCAGAGATTTTGGGCGGAGCAGCTTGTGTGAATGATGGCCGTCTCCCCTTTTGACAATCGCCGTATAACGTAAATTGTGAGATGAGCAAAATCGATCCTTTTGTGTCGAGAAGAGAGAGATTCATTTTTTGATTGTCGTCTTCAAAAATGCGCAGGTTGATAACTTTGTCCACAAGCCATGGAATGGACGCTGGTCCATCATCGATGTGAATGCCAAGAAAGATGAGCAAGCCGTGGTCGATGGAGCCGATGGTTTGGTTACCAACATCGACATGTGCTTTTTTCACACGCTGGATGAGCAGTTTCATTTTAAGTTAGCTTCGAGGATGTCGAGTTGTTTTTTGATCCCCTCTGGCAGGCGATCGCCAAATATGGCAAAGTATTCGCGAATGCTTTTAACTTCTTTCAGCCAGGCTTCTTTATCAATTTCAAAAAGCGCGTCTGTGTCAACATCGAGATTTTGGAGATCGAGAGATGTCGGAACAAGGCCGATCGGGGTCTCTTTAGCCTCTGCTGTCCCTTCTATGCGATTAAACATCCATTCGAGCACGCGGATGTTTTCTCCAAATCCTGGCCATAAAAAATTGCCATCTTTGTCTTTACCAAACCAGTTGACGTGGAAGATGCGCGGCATTTTATCAGATTTTTTACCCATTTTGAGCCAATGGCCAAAGTAGTCACCCATGTTGTAGCCACAAAAAGGTAGCATCGCAAAGGGATCGTGACGGAGCTCACCTACTTTGCCAGCAGCAGCAGCAGTTTTCTCGGAGGAGACGCTAGCGCCAATAAAGGTGCCGTGTTCCCAGTCTCTTGCTTCAAAAACAAGAGGCACAGTTGAAGCTCTCCTGCCACCAAAGATGATTCCTGAGATGGGAACGCCTTCTACCTCGTCCATAGCAGGATCGAGGACGGGACATTGGTAGGCAGAGACTGTAAATCTAGCGTTGGGATGAGATGCTTTTTCACTTGAGCTGGGCGTCCAATCGCCTCCTTTCCAATCGGTCAGGTGCGCCGGGGGCTCAGGCGTCATGCCTTCCCACCACACGTCTTTGTCATCGGTTAGCGCCACGTTTGTGTAAATGGCGTTTTTTGAAAGCGTTTCCATCGCCGACGGATTGGAATCCCAGGACGTACCAGGAGCTACGCCAAAGTAGCCCGATTCAGGATTGATTGCATAAAGTCTGCCGTCTTTGCCAATACGCATCCAGGCGATATCGTCACCAACGGTTTCGATTTTCCAGCCGGGGACGGTAGGTTTGAGCATGGCAAGGTTAGTTTTGCCGCAGGCGCTTGGAAAAGCTGCGCAAAAGTAGCGTTTTACACCTTCGGGATTGGTAATCCCTACAATAAGCATGTGTTCAGCTAGCCACCCTTCATCGCGCGCTTGCGCAGAAGCGATACGCAGAGCTAAACATTTTTTGCCAAGTAGCGCGTTGCCACCATAGCCACTGCCAAAGGACCAAATGGCGCGCTCTTCGGGGAGGTGCACGATCCATTTTTCGTCTTCACGGCATGGCCAAGAGCTGTCTTTGTCATTAGGTTTTAGAGGCACGCCAACAGAATGCATGCACGGAATGTAGGGAGCTCCCTTATCCAGCAATTTGAGCGCTTTCTCGCCCATACGCGTCATGATGCGCATGTTGCACACAACGTAGGGGCTGTCGGTGATTTGCACGCCTAAAAGGGATAGCTCTGAGCCGATAGGGCCCATGCAAAACGGAATGACGTACATGGTACGTCCTTGCATGCAGCCGTTAAATAGTTGCAGCATGTGCGCTTTCATCTCCTCTGGATCTCTCCAGTGGTTGGTGGGGCCGCTATCTATTTCGTTTTTACAGCAAATGAATGTGCGGTCTTCAACCCTTGCCACATCGCTTGGATCGGAATGACACCAGAAGGATCCAGGACGTTTATCTGGGTTAAGTGCAACAAAAGCACCTGATTGACACATGAGCTGGGCAGTTTCATCGAATTCTTTTTTGGACCCATCACATAGATGGATTTTGTCTGGTTTACATAGCTGGGCTTGCTCTTTTATCCACGCTTGCAATTGGGTATTTGTAGTCCACCCTGAAAAATCGATATCCATGATCCCCCGGAAAAATTAAAGAGCTGAAGCTTTGGCCTTTTTAAATCTCTCTAGATAGTCAAGAGCTTTACCCGTGCCCATGCAAACAGCAAGTAGCGGACTTGGCGCGATGATGACTGGCAGGCCTGTCTCTTTGATGATGGCTTTATCTAGTCCCTTGATTAAAGCTCCACCACCAGCTAGCAGCATGCCACGTTCAACTAAGTCCGCTGCAAGTTCGGGAGGACATTTTTCAAGTGTGAGCTTGATGCTTTCGATAATTTGTTGGATGGGCTCAGATAGGCATTCGCGGATTTCGACGGAATTGATCCGTTTGGTTAGCGGAAGTCCTGCTACTTGGTCGCGACCGCGCACTTCCATCTCCAATTCGTGTTCACCTAGTGGATAGGCAGAACCAATGGTCATTTTGATTTCTTCGGCTGTTCTCGGTCCGATCATGAGGTTGTAGGTGCGACGCATGTAGTTGATGACGCAATCATCGAATTCATCACCACCGATGCGCAAGCTGCGCGATTCGACCACACCCCCAAGAGATATGATGGCAATTTCGGTTGTACCGCCACCGATGTCGACGATCATGCTAGCTGCCGGCTCGTGGACGGGAAGATCGGCGCCGATAGCTGCAGCCATAGGCTCTTCGATGAGGATGACTTCTTGAGCGCCAGCTCTGAGTGCTGAGTCTTCAACAGCGCGTTTTTCAACGCCAGTGATGCCAGATGGAACGGCGATTAAAATTTTAGGACGAAATAGTGACCGCGTCGGTGTGACGCGTTTGATTAAGGCTTTGAGCATGCCCTCTGCGATTTCAAAGTCGGCGATAACGCCGTCTTTCATGGGTCGCACAGCGTGTATTTTTCTAGGTGTTCTACCAAGCATGGCTTTAGCTTTGTGGCCAACAGCTAGTACTTCATTTGTTTGCGAATCGACAGCCACAACTGATGGTTCAGCTAGCACAATCCCTTTACCTCGCACATAAACAAGCGTGTTGGCTGTTCCCAAATCGATTCCAATATCGCTAGAAAAGATTCCGGTTAGCTTCCCCCAACGATTGATTGCCGTTTGAGAAAGATCGCGCAGCAATTGCCACGGGTTTTTTGCATTTTTTTTCATTACATCTGCTCCATTGATATTTGCCCCACTATAGCGAAAAGCATTCTATCTGGCAACTTCCCAAATGGCACTGCTTATTTTTGTTGTTAAAATTATGCGCAAGGGGTACAACAAACCTTTTTCTAACCCTAATCCGGAGGTTCCCTTGAAACGCATATTTATCATTGCTTTGGGATTTTGCTCTCAGTTTTTTGGCAGTTCATTTGACTCAACAATTCCTGTTGTGAATATGGAAGATTATTATCACCACGAAACTAGAGATTCTTTTGTAGAACAGGTCGGTAACGCATTGAGAGACGTCGGCTTTTTTGCTGTGATTAATCCTGGTGTTGATATTAAAGCTCTCGATGATGCCTACCGCATCGCAGCTGAGTTTTTCCACCAAACGCAAGAGTATAAATTTTCCACTTATCGCCCAGAGATTAACCAACAACGAGGATATGTGCCTGGTGAATCTGCCAAAGGTCAAAAGTTTAGCGATTTTAAGGAGTTTTATCATATCGGACGCGAACTCTCAGAAGAGGATGCAAAAAGACTTGAAACCTACACAAATGTATGGCCAGAAAATATGGATCTAAAAACGCCCATGAACAGGCTTTTTGATGCGTTAGAAAAACATATTATCCCGTTGCAGGAAGCGATGGCTCTTGCCATTGGTCAACCAAAAGATTTTTTTGTCGAAAAAACAACAGAGGGCAATACGATTTTGCGAGCGATCCACTATCCTTCTAATCCTCCCAGCAATCGTATTTGGGCTGCTGCTCACACAGACATTAATCTTTTTACGATTTTGCCGCGCGCTACGGCTGAGGGCTTGCAAGTTCAAAATAAACAAGGCGAATGGATCACAGTTAAAGTGCCTGAAAACGCCTTTATCGTGAACGGCGCTGACGAGTTGCAGCACATCACAAATGGTGAGTTCCGCAGTGGACCGCATCGCGTCATTGCCATGGGAGAAAATTATGAAAGATTTTCCATGGTTCTTTTTGTGCATCCCCGCAATTTTGACGACATGTCTCCCGTGCCCGAATGTATTAAACGTACAGGTGGAAAGCCCCGCTTTGCAAAAGCCAAAGCGATTGAAATCCTTGCAGAAAGACTAGCAGACCTTGGTATTGCCTCAGAGTCATTGTTAAAATTTCTAGGAGAAAGCGGCTTTTTAGAAAGACAAATCGAAATTGGCAACGCATCCAAAGATGCTATGCAAGCTGTCTGTGAAGCAGGATATGCAAGCGCAGAAGTTGAGCAAGCTCTCAATTCAATCTGATCCTCTAGGCGGTTTGCAGAAGCTCCAAAACATCTTCCCAGGTGAGCTTGCCGATCGCCTCGTCGTCGCAAGACACGATCTTTTTAAAGATGCTTTCAAAATCGATTTTCGATGGAATCGTCGAGATAGACAAACTTTACGCCCCCCTTGTATACAAGAGCAAAGAGTTCAGTCTGGTAGCTCTTCAACTGACACTAGCATCAAACCAAGGCTTATATCCCTTAGTCATAGCAAGCGCAATTTTACAAACCTCGGCAGTAGCCCATTTATTGTCTTCAGCAAGGTAGCAAAGCTCTTCAAATTCACCTTGCCTGTTCTCATCGAGCCCAATGTTTCCAACAATAACTGCTGCCGTGTATTTTGTGGATTTAGCCTTTTTGATTGCAGAAACACACACTTCAAAAAGCCTTTTTTTTTCTTTGTTGGCCAACTTCTGAGTCATTGCAAATCTATTAAGTAAAATTGCACAGATATAGCAACTGCGCCACCCTTTATCAACCGATTGAATGCACAGGTCAACAAGCTTCTCAAAAGACTCAGTCCTTTGAGGAGGGCGGTTCATAAGAGCTAGAACTTGCGCATCACAAGCCATCCCATCTCGATCAATCATCTGACAACAATATTTACATAAAAGATCATAACTAATTACCCCCAATGCATTTTTACAAACATTAGAATAGGCCAAATACTTCTGATTATGCTGGCTACAAGCTTTTTTAAATTTCGAAGATTGATTACCCGACAGAGCATGATTATTTTGCAATTGTCCCAACGTTAAAAGGCATATAGGGGCACTCTCCCAGCAACCGTTAATCGAGTCAATGCAAGTATTAAAGAACTCTTCACCCTGATATTTATTTAGCTTTTTATCCATAAAAAGCTGCCCTAACGCTACAGCACCCACATACTTTGTATTCCAGCCTTTTTGCACAGATGCTAGACAGAGCCTGACAAACTCCCTCTTGTTTTTTTCGCTTAACTGATCCTTTTGGATTAGTTGCTGCAATGCTACAACGGATGCATATTTTGAAGGGTAGCCCTTTTTGATAGCTTCTATACAAACTTCTGAAACCTTGTCTCTCTGGCTGCTTAGATGCGCTTGAGGAAGTAACATAATGTAAGAGTAGTTATCTGCAAACCAGCCATTGATGGCACGCGTATTTTTTGCCGCTATCCCACTATCGATTCTTATTAATAAACTTCTAGAACCAAGAAAACAACTTCGAAGGTTTTTAGTTAAAAGCGATGATGCAATAATGCAAATTGCTAGAACTGGAGATTTTAATTTCACTCCAACATAGGCAGCAGTACAAACAACTAGAGAATTTGTTGCGGTGTCTAAAAATATAGTAGCCGATTCACCTATAGATTCAATGGTACGAGTCATTTGGTCAGCTAGTTTTCCTGACTTTATTAAGACATTATTGAAATTGCTGGGAGTGTCTAATATCCCATTACTCGAATCACTAACTCTTCTTCCGTCAACTAAACTCATAAGCCTTCTCCTTTATGGAACTTGTATCTAACCTAAAAGCACACTCAAGTGAATTGTGAACATGTTAATTTTTTTTGTGATTACAGTCAATTTTTTACCTTTACCAGTTCTTGAACAAAAGCCGTGCAGATATATGCCACCCAAGTTGTGACCTGGGCTAGATACAAAAATCCATAGAGAATGCAGCCATGAGTAACATGATTTTGAGTAAAAATCCTTGATTTGTAACTGCGTGGATGTGATGAGGAAGCCAGTTGGAAATTTTGTTAAATGTGGTTTCAATCGACTTTCGAATTTTCCTGCCGTAGCGATGATAAACGAGGCTATTGCCTCGTTTAGAATTACTTCTTCGGTCAGTTGTGAGCAATAAACCACGTTTTTCTAGCTCTATTTCATAAGCTTGATTACAGTACGCTTTGTCTCCTAAAATAACAGATTTCTGAGGCAAACAATCCAAATACATATTCTGAAAAGCTTTGTTGTCGTGGACCGATCCAGGTGTAATCATAAACTCGATTGGCTGACCACTAGTTCTTGCGATCAGGTGTACTTTTAAGCCAATAAACCAAGACTTTTTACTCGCATTAAATCCGCAAAATTTTTTGTTCTGGAATAGGTGTCGAAAAGCAGATCGAAAGATTTTATAGACAGGTACAGAAAAGCTATCAACAACAAAAGTTTTATATGGATCTGCAGGAAATTTGTTGGCCAGATAGGAAGCAATCATGCTCCAAAAGTGCTCCGGAATACTATGAAATCTGCGCGATAATTGACTTTTGCTAAGCATATTAGGTATGTACCGATACGTTTTCAAAAAAGCTCTTGCTCGCTCAAAATTTCCACTAAAATATTTCCAGGAAACGATACCCGTCGTTACGATTTCAGCAGTCGACATACGACACTGAGGGTCATCTTTCCAGATGCGTTCTTTAAGAAAATCATCGATATGACAGAAAATAGCTGTAACTTCAGAATCCATTTGCCCCTCTCTGTGAGTTGTTTTTTTTGTTAAGTAAAATTTATAGCTGAGGGGCTTTTAATTATCTAAGAAATTTTATTTAAGAGTCTTAACCTAGGATTAGGCTGCTCGTGCTAGGTCACAACTTGGGTTGTTTTAAATTCGCAAGCTCTCAATTCAATCTGATCCTCTAGGCGGTTTGCAGAAGCTCCAAAACATCTTCCCAGGTGAGCTTGCCGATCGCCTCGTCGTCGCAAGACACGATCTTTTTGACTAAGCCCTTTTTGCGATTTTGCATCTCGACGATTTTTTCTTCGATGGTGTTTTTTGTCACAAGCTTGTACACAGAGACTGAGCTTTTCTGACCAATACGGTGTACGCGGTCTGTCGCCTGACTCTCAACTGCTGGATTCCACCACATGTCGTAGTGAATGACGGTGTCAGCCCCAGTAAGATTAAGCCCTGTGCCGCCTGCTTTGAGTGAAACTAAGAAGACTAAAATGGATGGATCTGCGTTGAATTGTTTGACGATTTCTAAACGGTTTTTGGTTGAACCGTCGAGATAGACAAATTTCACACCCCGTTTTTCCAAGTCTGTGCGCATGATTTGCAGCATTTTGGTGTATTGCGAGAAGATAACCGTTTTGTGCTTACCTTCGTTGAGTGTATCGAGAAGGTCAAGCAACATTTCGTATTTGGCAGAATCGCCACTTTCTGCTACTTCTTTGGCAAAAATCGCAGGGTGGCAACAGATTTGCTTTAAACGCGTAAGCGTTGCTAAGACATGAATTTGGCATTTGTCAAAACCGTCGCGCTCAACCATTTTGGTGAGCTCGCCAAGCGCTGACTGGGCGTAGGATTTGTATAGCTCGTTTTGCGCATCGGATAGTTGCGTGTGATAGGTGCACTCATCGACAGGTGGCAAGTCTTTAAGCACATCGCATTTCATGCGGCGTAAGATAAACGGCGCCACTTTTTTGCGCAGGTACTGTAAGTTTTTGAGTAGCTCATCACCTTGCACGCGAATGTATTTTTCGGTAAATCTATCAAATGTGCTTAAGAATCCTGGCATGAGGAAGTCAAAGAGGCTCCACAATTCATCCAATGAGTTTTCAATCGGTGTACCAGAAAGGATCAGGCGATGATCGGCTTTGACCATTTTGACCGATTTAGCATTGCGTGTACCACGGTTTTTGATGTGTTGAGCTTCATCCAAGATGGCGTAGGCAAAGGTTGTGTTTTGGTAGTGTTCGATGTCTTTTTGAAGCAAGCTGTAAGAGGTAATAATCACGTCTTGTTTTTTTAGATCTGCGATGAGTTTTTTGCGCTGACCTGGAATGCCATCGATAACCAAGGTTTTTATTTTGGGATTGAATCTGTGGAATTCTTCTTTCCAGTTGTAGAGCAGTGATGTGGGGCAGACAACCAGCACAGGATTTTTGTTATTTTTAGCAAGTTGCGTTACAGCACAAATGGCTTGAATCGTTTTACCAAGACCCATGTCATCAGCTAAAATACCATTGAGATACATCGTACGCAGCCGCTCGAGCCACTGCACACCTTCTGTTTGATAACCGCGCAATGTCGCCTTGATATCTTTTGGTACAGGCGTAAATTCGATGGTTTTTTCACCAAGCATTTGTTTGCGAATTTCAGCAAGCTGTTTTGTACACGAAAATTTAACTGGCAGGTTTTCGAAGTTTGATGCATCGATATTAGCCAAAGTCCAAATCGGACGCTCAAGTTTAAAGTTGTCGAGCTTAACCAAGCCTAGCTCATCAAAGAGCTGCACCACTCCACCGATGGTATCGAGATCCAAAACCAAAATTTTCGGAATTTTTGCTTTTGACCCTTTTGGACGCGCCAGTTCGATAAAGGCTTTTTTCGAGACAAGGCATTCCCAAAGTCGATCCATTTTAACGCCTTTGAGAGCGCCATCAACATTAAGTTCGATCTGGTAGGTATCTAAACGATCTGTATGCGAAAGGGTCAGGGTGAACTTGCTCTCGTCATAGATAAATTGATCAAGTAGATTTTGCGGACAGTTAAATTCCACTCGATGTTGATTGCGTGGAATAATCTCAGTCATGAATTCAACGATTTTCTTCTCAGTCTTGGCTAAGTAAATTCCCTGCGCTTTGTCGAAGATGAAATCGCGGAATAGGTCATTGATAATTCTTCGCTCTTCAACCAAATTACGCGCTACGATGCCGTCCTTTGTCACAAAAGATTCAAGATGCCGATCTTCGATTTGCGAATGCACAGCAGGAACGAGAGTATCATCGTATTGAAATTTCAAAGTGGCATCTAGCTCACCGTTGAGATAGGTGATATCGCAAACAGCCCTCATCTCACCTGCATAGGGCAACGTGACAAATTTTTCTGTCACATCAGAATGCTCAACTTCAGCGTAGGCTGCAAGTTCAGGGAGCGCATTTTCAACAAATGTTCCAAACAGTGGCTCCGGAACGGTCATGTCGCGGATTGGGCCTAGGTTTTTCAGATGCTGGCGCGTGATATTCGGCGCAAAGCGGTAGTATATACCACCATGGACCATGCCAGGTGTTGCACATTGGTAAAGCTGCACGTCTTCAAGTGTCACAGATTCTTTACCAATTAACAGCGTTGGATTAATCAAAACTTTTGTTGCTGGCGGGTCGATGTATTCAAGAGAGAATTTAAACGAGGAGAAATGAGGAGAAAACTGCAATGGTTGCTCTAAACTCTCTAAATAGAGGCACGGTAGGTTGGGGAAATCATCATCTTGGTACTGGGATCCTTTAATCTCATCCATTCCCACATCGAAACTCGTTGCAAGTACTGCTCCAAAAATAATCGGATCGATCACGCCTGTGCGCAAAGCCCGCTCCGAGCTGGTTTTCTCTGGAATGCGCGTGTGATCCATAATCATGCGAGCCATTTCGCGATGTTTTTCGTTGAAAGATTCAAACGAAAACAGGTAACCTTTCCCGCCCATAAAAATCGGCTCTTGAAAACGCATTGCAAGTAAAAATTCTTTAATGTTGGGCACGTGCAGAGGCTTACTTCTCGATGGCAGACGGAGTGCAAGCTGCAGCTCCATCAACATACGCCCCTTTTTATCTTCCATTGGCTGTTTGAAAATAATGGCAAGTTCGGCTCGATCGATTTTTTGCACTTCGTTCTGGAGGAAAAAAGGTGATCCTGACAACAAGTCTGATGCGGCAACGTACTCTTGAAGCAACTGACGCTTGTATTCTTGGTCCTTGCGCTCCTCTTCCTTTGTCGCGGCTTTCTTCACCTGCTCTAGAAGCTCAGCTTTACTGCTATCGTCCTCTTCTTCTAGCGACTCCATATTGGTTTCTTCTGAATATTCAACTAAAATTTTGTCGAGATTAGCCTCCAGGTAATACATCAGAGCAGCCAAATGCTGGCAATCGTAGTGGTAGGGACAGTCACAATCTGAATCGATGGTCTCGCATTCTAATCGATCAATTTCAACTTCTGTTTCGTAGGCATTATCGTATTGCCCCTTTATTTGTGCGCTGATGCGCAATATCTTAGTATCTAGGTGCAAAATTTTTGCTGAAAGAACTTTTTTTTCTTCGAATAACGTTTTACCATCGCGTAAGATTGCAGATGAGAAATCCTGGCGCAGTTTTCGAATATTAAGCATTATTTTTATCCTCCGGATAGGCGAGCCATGGATCTAGCTTTTACATTTTTTTTGAATCAATCGCAAGGAAAAACTTGAGTTAAATTTTCTCTTAACACTTGATCTTTAAGGGGCCTTAGCAATTTTCCCTAAAAAATCTTTAAGTTTGCAAAAAAAGTCTGGATATAGCTAAACTGAAGCCTTATTCTTTGCGGGTGTAGCTCAGTGGTAGAGCATCACGTTGCCAACGTGAGGGTCGTGAGTTCGAATCTCATCACCCGCTTTCACTTATAATTATTGAGGACTAAAAAATGGCTGACGAAGCGGTAAAAACAAACGACAAAGTATTAAAAAGCGAAGAAGTGGAGCTAACAGTCCACAAAAAGCCTCAATGCTTAATCGAATTCATCGTTAAAGCAAGCAAAGATTTAGTCAAAAAAGCGCACGGTAAGGCTGTCCGAGCTGTCGCTAAAGAGGTTTCACTCCCCGGCTTTAGAAAGGGCAAGGCTCCTGATGACCTCATTGTTAAACGCTACAGTGATGCAGTCGACCAACAGTGGCAAAAAAAGATTGCCGATGACAGTTTTGCTGCCGCTGAAAAACTCGCTCGTATCCCTGTCCTAAGCACAAAATCTCCTATCACCTTCAACATGCAAAAGCATACGTTAGAAGAAGGCGCGGAGCTCACCTTTGTTTTTGAAACAGAACCTGAAGTGCCAGCTATTGATATTACAAAACTAAACCTTGCTGATCTTCCAAAAGAAGAGATTAAAGAAGAAACTGTTGATGAAGGCATCCGCCAAGTGAGTTTTTTCTTTGCTGAGTGGACAACTGTTGTAGACAGAGGAGCGAGCGCTGGCGACTTCCTTCTCCTCGACATCTATAGCTTAGAGGGCGACGAGCCACAAAAAGTTTTTAATGACACCCGTTTTGAAGTTGCCGAAAAAACAATGAGCGCTTGGATGCGCGATCTCACCATGGGCATGAAAACTGGTGAAGAAAAAGAAGGCATCAGCCAGCCCGATGCCGACGCTAGCTTGGAGGACAAAAAAGCTTTCGAGCCGAAAAAAGTCAAAGTCGTTGTCAAAAAAATTGAGACTGCAATACTGCCAGAAATCGATGATAGCTTCGCTACAAAAGTTGGGTGCAAAACAGCTGATGAGCTTCGCACGAATATCCGCAGCTTATTTGAAAAGCGCAATGCTGAAGGGCGCAATAAAGCTCTTTGTGATCGCCTAGCTGATGACCTGCTAAAAGAGTTCCCCTTTGAGCTTCCAAAATCCATTCTTGATGAAGAAGTCAAATTCCGTCTGCAGCATAGCATGCAAAACCCACAATTTAAAAAAGAATGGGATGCAATGAGCGATGAGCAGAAGAAAGAACATCTAGAAAAAATTCGCGAAGTATCAGAAAATTCTGTCCGTCTATTCTACATCTGCCGCACAGTTATTCACGATGAGAAGATCCCCCTATCTCCAGACGAAATTAAACCTACAGAACCCACATTTATCGAATTGCTACTCGGCCTGCGATCACCCTATGAGCAAGCCCCTGATAAAAAAGACGAAGCGATGGCTATGTCACGTCTTATGCTCAAAAAAGCTCAAGAGCATTTGATCGAGCAGCTTGAAAAGAAAGCAAGTTAAGTTCTATATTCACAATTTTAGAACTAAAGTAAAAAGGTTATCTTATGTCTGATCAACGCCCAAAAGCAGCTCTTATTCCTTACGTCATCGAAGATACAGGGCGCGGTGAGCGTTCCATGGACATCTATTCACGTCTTTTAAAAGACCGCATCATCTTCATCGGCACGGAAATCGACGATCAAGTCGCTAATGCGGTCGTAGCTCAGCTCATTTTCTTGCGCGCTGACGATCCAAAAAAAGATGTAAACATCTACATCAACTCGCCTGGTGGCGTGATCTCTGCTGGTCTTGCTATCTACGATACAATGGCCTACCTCGGTTGCAAAATTAACACATACTGCATTGGCCTAGCAGCGTCCATGGCAGCAGTCCTTCTTTGTGCAGGCACAAAAGGCTGCCGTTTTATTCTTCCTCATAGCCGCGTGATGCTCCACCAACCGCACGGCGGTGTTGGCGGCACCTCTGCTGATATCTACATTCAAGCTCAAGAAATTCTGTATTTAAAAGAACTCAATGCCAAAATCATTGCCGACCATTGTGGCCAGCCTTTCGATAAAGTCATGGAAGACACAGAACGTGACTTTTACATGAGTCCAGAAGCGGCACTAGAATATGGCATCGTCGATAAAATCCTAACCCGAGACGAAATAAAATAATGTCCAAAGACAAAAAAGACATGGTCTGCTCCTTTTGCGGCCGCGATGAAGAATCTGTTGAAAAACTCATCTCTGGCCCAAACGCCTATATCTGCGATAAATGCGTGCGCCTATGTCTTGATATCGTCGATAAAAAGCCAAAAGAAGAAGGCGCTAGCAAAGAGCAAAAAGAACTCGTCGTACTCAAACCCAAGCAAATCAAAGACCGTCTCGACGAATACATCATCGGCCAGATAACGGCTAAACGTACCATCTCAGTTGCTGTCTACAATCACTACAAACGCATCCGTGCCATCGACCAAAAACACAACATTGAATACTCTAAATCTAACGTCCTATTACTCGGCCCTACAGGCTCTGGAAAAACTCTTATTGCTAGGACTCTAGCTAGAATCCTCGACGTTCCCTTTGCCATTGCCGATGCAACAACGCTGACTGAAGCTGGCTATGTGGGTGAAGATGTTGAAAACATCATCTTACGGCTCGTGCAAAATGCTGATTACGACATTCAGCGCGCCGAGCGCGGGATCATCTACATCGATGAGATAGATAAACTCCGCAAAACAACTGGCAACGTCTCCATCACGCGCGATGTTTCTGGCGAAGGCGTGCAGCAATCTCTACTTAAAATTGTCGAAGGCACAACTGCTAACATCCCGCCTAAAGGCGGCCGCAAACATCCCAACCAAGAATACCTCAAAGTCAACACCGAGAACATCCTATTTATCGTGGGTGGTGCATTTGTTGGTCTAGACAAACTGATTGCCAAACGCCTTGGTAAAGGTGTTATTGGCTTCGATGCGGTTGAAAAACGGGATTTTGATCCTACAGAAGTCAACTACCTCTACTCAAAAGTGGAAATTGAAGATCTGATTGAATTTGGCATCATTCCCGAATTCATCGGAAGGTTTAACAGCATCGCAAACTTTAACGAGCTCACCTTAGAAGACCTCGTTATTATCCTAACTCAGCCCAAGCATGCGATCATCTCGCAATATACATCTCTCTTTGCTGAAGACGGCGTTGAACTCACCTTCACAGAAGATGCCCTCCAAGCCATCGCCTTCAAAGCAAAAAAAGCTGGTACAGGTGCAAGGGCTTTGCGCATGATCGTCGAAAACCTCCTCATCAACCTCATGTACGAGGTCCCCTCTGATCCCTCCATCAAAGAGATCGTCATCAACGAAGATACCGTCAACGGTCTAGAAGACCCCATCATCAAGCGCACCGACACAGCTTAAGCTACAAGAAAAAAGCTTTGATTTAGGAATTGAAAATAGCGCTCTTGCTTTCTGTAACCCGTTATGCCAAAAAAGCCTGAAAAATGGCAACTATTGTTTCAATTAATACAATTAATTACCCGACTCGCAGAGAGGCTCAGCTGTTAGAAATTAGACTTTCTAGAGCGTGAGCTTGAGAAGACCCGCCTTCCCTTGTAGGTGTCTCAGAAAAATCTGCCTCAGAAAAATTCGGAAACACAAACCTCTCCCATTGTTCATCAGAACCTGAACCTAGAGCCTGACTGCTTGCAGCGTCACGATCTGATGCTTGATCAGCCCCTGACATCTGGCTGCTAACATTGACATAACCCGATGCTAAATCATCCACTGAGCTCATTTGAGGCTGATCATCTTCCGCCTCTTTTTTACCTCTTTGAATTTCAGCTCGTCTGGCATGTTCAGCAACCGCTTCTTCAGATAGTATGCTTGCAAGAGTACCTGGATCTTCTTCATTCGACATATCAATATCAACATATTCTTCGTCAACCGGCTCTAAGCTAATTCTAACATTTGGATTGGTGCTTTCTAAAGGCATCTCATCCCAATAAGGCAAGTCATACAGCTCAAGCGGCTTGGTAAAAGCTGCATCTAAATCTGTTTTAGAACCATTCCACTTGTAAAAGGTTACTTTTACAACGTTGTCCAGCGGCGATACATCTTCTGACTCATCGACATCTTCTGTGTAAACATGAAATGTATCGTTTTCTTTCATATGGAGCTGCCCATCTGCTTTTGACATGCCGTTTAACTGCTCAGCTAGCCCAGATAGCAGGGCTTTTGCAATTTTTTCAGTTTTAGCCATGATGAGCAGATGCTCTGTTTGCCCATTTTTGAACCGCACCTCTAACCTGTATAAGTCGCGCTCATATTGGGCCCTAGCTCCAAATTTTTCTACTCCGCCGATGATTTCAAATGGTTTTACTGTTGACATTTTTTTACCTCGTTTTTACACACGTTGCAGTTTGAATATCGCTCTTACCTACTTCACTCAAACCCTGAATACTGCTTGCGATTGCACTTAGCATCGATGTGGCTGTAGACACTTGGCTAGAGACGCCTGTCTGCTGAGTTTGATAAATAGCGCCCTTGTGTTGCACTTGTATAGAGTCAACAATTGCCCCAAATGGAATCCCTGCTATCTTTTTTGGCTGCTTACTTGCCAAGTCTTTCATCTGCTCTGCAATAGCAAGCTGCGCTTCTTCAGAAGCACCCATCTGTCCGATTTGCGATTCCATCGTCGTTTTATTCATTTTTAAGCCACCTAACATGATCTCAAAAACAAGAGCTAAAACGCCTTTATTTCCTGAAGACACTGCCTGCGGACTGCTAGCATGTGAGGCTGATAGCCCGCTTAAGTGCAGCGCTTGGTTATTTTGTACTTGTGTTCCCATATTCATATCCTCCTTACGATGCCGATCCAACAGCAATTGGGTTGATGCGCAACATGTCACGAGCAGCTGCCTCTAGGTTGCTTTCTATCTGCTGAGTGTTATTAGCAAAGCTTGTCTCTGTTTGTACTAATTGACCTGTCATCTGACCAAGAGCTGCAAATAGCGCTTTTATTCCAGCTATTTTACCCAAACTTATTTTAGTATCTCCTTTGACACCCTTTAGCTTCTCATCAGTACCTTCCTTAATTATGCGGTCATTAAATGTACGCTCTTTTGTTAAGTCAGAACGCTCACTCGAAGATGGTCCTGTATCGATATCAGGGGCTGTATTGCGATGGAACGCAACACGAACATTTCCATCTGAAGCATCAGCAGGGGCTATTTCTTGACTCATTGCATTTCTCTCTGAGTCTCTTAAGATTGCACCTTCATTATGCCCTTGAAGCTTGCGCTTAAATTGTTCATGGTTATTTTCCCGAGCTGCTTTACCACGGCCCTTAATTTTTTGCTCTTCATGTGAACCTTTTCCACGAATTGCATGCTCACGAGCTTCAATGATGCCGCCAAACGCTTGAAGCGCTCCGCCACCTACTGCCATCGTAAGCGCCACGTATACTTCATGTAGCATCGCTGTGTTTAGGTCAGAACCGATTTTGTTAACCTCTGTTGCAAACTTTGACAAAGCAGAGAGGATGGTACCCTCAGATCCGCCTCCTGTCATTTTAGTAAACAAGTTTTCGTTAGAACCGTTACCTGTTGTATTTGCTTGTGTTGTCATTTTTTTACCTACTTTAATATTTAATTTTTTTATGCGGCTTGAGCAGCAGATGCTAGCTTTTGAAAGATAGTATTTGCATCTTCGTTCTCTTGCCTTGCAGCTGCAATCGTTTGCTTAAGTCCCATCGACTCAGATGAAGCACCGCTTTTTGCAGCTTCCAGGCCATACTTGCTAAGCTCAAGAGCTCCTTTTGAAACTCCACTAGCTACGGCCATTGGGACCATGAACGATGCCAGAGCTATATTCATCCACCCTTTATCTATACCCTTACTAGAGGTATATGCATGCCCCACAAACCCTAGAACAGACGCTGCAGTTGCAATGACTGTAATTAATTTCAAAGCTGTTACTAACCCTTGGGCACCATGAATTAAATTGGACGCACTTAGCATCGCTTGCGAATTGGAAGCTTCTACTTGACCATTGACATCTGTTGCTTGTCCTACAGCAGCTGCTATTTGTACAATTGTAGACATAATTACACTCCTTTAGGTCTTAGCGCGTTAACCATGCTGCTCATCGCTGATGCCATCGCATTTGCCATAGCTTGAACATTCGACTGAGCCGCTTGGATAATTTGTTTTGAGCTCTCAGAGTTTGTCTGCATACTAGATAAGTTGTTCTGAGCTTTAGAAATCTCAGCATTGCCTATGGTGTTTCCAGCCGTACCCAAAAGACCGCCCAATGTAACAACACCGGTAATAGCAGCTCCTGCATGAGCTTTCAAGACGTCTCGAGACTGCCTCATAAGCTCTTTTGGATTTGACAGAGCGTTTTTAATATTCGCAAGCCTACCTTTAGATGCCTTAGTGCCTGTTTCACCAAGCTCTTCAACTGCTTCCACAGCATTATTCGATACAAACTCAGTCATCTCCACACCAGTTTCTACTTCAACCTCAAGACTTGTAGCACCGGCTGCTTCAAAACCAAGGGCTGCACCACCTGTTGCAGCTGCAAGAGCAATACCAACAGCAACGACAACACCAATGGCAATACCTAAACCAATTTTCCACCCTAAAGAATTCGAAGAGCTCTTGAGCTTACCATCTTGGTAGTCCATACCGGTCATTTGACCTTGCAAGCTGTTTGATTGTGACGCTTGCGTTGTTTGCTGCTGACCAATCGTCTCGTTTGCAAAAGCTGCCATTAGCAAAAACGGGTTGCCCATCGCATAGGACTTACCTGCAGCTGTTGACTGGTTTGAAACAATCGCAGGATTAACTCCTGAATTATCGTTTGTAACTTGTGTATTTGACATATTATTCTCCACTAAGGATTTATTATTAAT
This sequence comes from Chlamydiota bacterium, assembly GCA_021772435.1. Lineage (GTDB taxonomy): Bacteria > Chlamydiota > Chlamydiia > Chlamydiales > JACKPQ01 > JACKPP01. Next base: position 22,901 of record JAJFLZ010000040.1, read on the forward strand.
TTTATTTAAGCTATTAACCGGTTTTTTCGTTCTTTGTAACTGCACCGGTCATGCTCGTTTCTGACTGAACCATCGCGTTTTCGTTCTGGATGATCTGCATGATAGCCTTCATCAACGCGTTTAAGGTACTAGTTAGCTTCGTACTACCGTTTTGCTCAGCACTCTGCGAAGATGAAACAGCAGATGTCCACTGCGTCAATGTCGAGGAGCTCGGATTTTTCTTCCACTCGTTAACTAAGTTACCCACTGTATCTTCAAAGTCGTATGCCCAGTTATTATTACTTGGATCATCCCAGCCTGAACCATGAACTCCAGCACAGCCATGAATGACGTCCAAAAAAGTCACGTTTTTTTCGTCTGGATCTTGAACACCGGATAAAATCGTATAAATACCCGTTAAATCCGTAATAAGACCGTCATTAGAACCATCATAGATGCCGTTTAGGTTAGCAGGTGCATCACCAGATGCTCCTTTACTAGGCAATTTTGCCTGTGTCATATTAAATTCATAAGCGCCAATATCAGACATCGGTGTAGTCGCACTATATCCCGCGTTCTTAGCATCAGTAGGGCTATCTTCTTTCGTCCATGTATACCCCACACCATTACTATTAGGAATCGGGTAGTAAGTACTTCCGTCGAAGTTAATGACACAATCTGAACCTGGCTTGTTTGCTGGATCGGAGAAAAATAGGTTGTTCACAGCATTAACAAAATCGGTTGCAGAGTTCTGCATACTTGTTGTACCCCAACCACTATCTTTGTGACCATCGTGCATGTTTTGCGTTTCAATTGTTGTAATAAAGTTCAAAATAGCAGCTAAGTCAGAGTTAATCTGGCCAAGCGAACCCGCCGCCCCGCCAATACTGTGAGCTACAGAGCCATACTTCTCCTGCAAGATTTTGCTGATTTCATCCATCATAATCAATACAAAGTTTGTACTTTCAACACTCGGAGGACTGCTTTGACCAGTTCCGCCAGTTGGCGCTGAACCATTATTTGGATTAACTGAATTTGCCATATTTATTATACCTTTATTATTTATTACTTAATTTCACTGACCATCTGCGCTATTGTCTTTAAACTAGACAGTAGCGACGAACCGGCTGATTTAAAGGATTTGATAATCCCTAATGCCGATTGAGCATAGCCTTGCTCTGCGGTCTGTGCCTGCTTAGCAAGCTTACTTTGCACTGAGCGCGATTTACCCTTGCCAGCTTGCACATAGTCTTTTGAAAGCCCTTTAAGTTCAACACTTTGCAAGGATGCTTCGTTAGATGGCTCCTGCTTCACATGATTAACAATTTCAAAGCCTTGACCACCAAAAGTAGCTGTGGGCGCAGCAAGCGAGCTCATCGTTTGATAGGCTTGACATTGATCCTTAATCACTCCTAAAAAGGAGGTGAGAAGGGCCGTATTTAGGCCAATCATCCCTTTAAAGGCTCCAAATAAGTCCTGCCTAAGCGAAGGCTGAGCTTCTGTATTATTTATATTACTTACCATAACCAATCTTTATTATATATTTATTGTATCTCTATTTTCCCTTAACTTTATTATAACATATTTTATATATAATATTAAACAAATATTTACATATATAACGTTATTTTACTGAGTGTTAGTGCTTTAGAATTTAAATTCTTATTTTAGAAGGTGCTTGAGTAAACGATTTTATGTTTAATGACTAGTTATCAAAAGGTTACGATTTTATCCAACCACCTTTATCCCTAGGCGTCTTCTTCTTTTTTATAGGCTTTGCAGGTGAATTCGGTAACTCATTGAAACTTAGGTTGTTAGATGCTTCTTCTGCATCTTTCTCTATGCGAGAACGCGTACTTTGAATCATTTCCCATTGTTCAGGAGAAAAGTTTTCAGGCTTAGATGCAAATTCTTTAAGCTCTTCTGGACTGAGCCCTGATGAGTCGGAAAGCTTATCTGTCTCTTCTTGCACAACTTTCTGCAGCTCTTGAAGCTCCGATATCATAAGCTGTTTTTCTTCTAAGGTCCCTTCTTTCATAATATGATTAAATTTTTCGAAAAATTCAGCTGATTGCTCAAAAACGTTCTCGAAATTCTCAGCGCGCTCTTCTTGAGACATTGAGAAAAATTTCATGATTTTTGCAAATTCATCGTCGTGTGCCATAACTAACCTCTTTTTCGTCGAATGATGTAAAGGACATATCTGAATTCATCTGCGCCTTCGCTGGCGCATCTAAATCCACATCTGTCCTTTACATCATTCATTATAACATATTTTTGAAAATCTTGTCCAAATTTTTAAATATCTTACTGTTATGTAGTTATAAAACATTATTTTAATGTTATTGGGACTTGCGCGAAATATCGATATCCGTTATCAAAGTACGCGAGGGCCTCGAGTATTGAGGGGCCTAACATGCAAGGTTTTTTTCAGTGTTAGATAATCACTTAGAAGCGTTGTATAAGGAGCTGGGCATACCTGGCACCTTAGAACAAGGCGAAGACAAATCCTATGTCATTCAGATTGAAGCACAAGCGCAAATGACTGTGCTTGAGTTGTTTCCAGGAATGCTGTATTCAGCTGCTCTCGGCCCCCTTCCCGAAGAGGAGAAGGAGGAGCATTATATGCGACTGATGCAGGGGAATTTGCTTAGCCAAGCAACAGGAAGATCACGTCTTGGAATTCAGGGTAAAGAGATCGTCCTCTCTTTATATGTTCCAGATGATGTGTCTTACCGCGATTTTAAGGAAGATGTTGAGGAGTTTGCAAATTACGTTGATTATTGGCATGAGGAGTTAAAGCGCAAGGTAGCATGAACGGATTTTTGATTGCAGAAGAAGGACCACTAGCTGGTCTCGTTATACGCATGGATCAAGGCGATGAGTGGCTCATCGGCAGAGATCCAGAGGCGTCTTATCAGGTTTTAGAAGATCCGATGGTGTCTAGACGCGCAGCAAAATTGCGCAAATCTGACGCCGGCTTTTTCATCGAAAACTTGTCCGATGTCAACCCAATAACTGTTAACGGCACCCACGCAGATGAGCCGATTCAGCTCACAGAGGGCGACATCGTGCAAATCGGTGGAACGCTTTTTCGATTTACTGAATTTGATCCCGCAGCTGATCAGCCTCAAGACGAAATATCTACAAAAGAACCGACCGTTCCAGAAGATCCAGAAGAGACTCCACCTGAATCAGATGATATTTTTAGCTCGTTTAAGTTTACCGGCGGCAATGATTCCCGTTGGATAATCAAGGTTATATCCGGTCCAAATAGCGGCGCGGAGTTTAGCTTGGAACCAGGCCAAGAGGCTGTCATCGGCAAGGATCCCAACACGTGCGACATCACGTTGCAGGATTTAAGTGTATCGCGCCAGCACGCTAAAATTAGCATCGATGGGAACGGCGACACCGTCACTATCGAGGATTTGGGTAGCCGCAACGGAACACTCGCTAATGGCCGCCAGGTAGCCGAGTCTCAAGATTTGCAATCGCAAGATTTGATCGCCCTTGGTACAACAACATTTTTACTCATCGATCGCGAGCAAACACGTGAGACGATTTTTTCTCCGCCGGCTACAATTGCCACTCCCGAAACTCCTGAAGAAGACGAAGAAAAAGAGCCTGCTCAGAAAAACTGGAAACAGATGAAGATCGCAAAACACCATCTGATCCTAGCTGGTATTTTTGCTGTTTTTTTGTTTATCGGCGTTGGCAGTATGCTTTCTCTTTTCCAAACAGAGCCAATTGTTTTTGAAGCAAAAGATTCGACATCTGAAATTAAAAAAGCATTGAAAGATTTTCCAGCTGTTGAGTTTTCGTTTAATGAGTCGACCGGAAAATTGTTTATCCTCGGCCATGTGCTAACAGAAGTCGATAACCAAGAGATGATCTATCTTTTAACGACGATTCCATTTGTCACAAGCATCGAAGATAATGTGACCATTGACGAGATCGTTTGGGACAATACGAATGCGTTGCTTATGAAAAATCCCAATTGGCGTGGCACCTCTATGACGGGTAAAACGCCGGGCCGTTTTATTTTGCGCGGCTATGTGGAAACAGCAGAAGAAGATGGCCAGATCAAAGAGTACATGAATGTCAACTTCCCGTTTTTAGATAAGCTGGAAAATCAGGTCATTGTGGAGAGAACACTTGAAATTGAGATTCAGTCGATTCTGCTCCAAGATGATTTTACAACAGTGACGATGCAGCTTGTCGGCGGCGATTTGGTCTTAGCTGGCAGAGTGCCAAAAAAATACGATGATGAATACGAAGATGCCTTAGAAAAAATCAAAAAATTACCTGGTGTCCAATCGGTTAAAAGTTTGGTAATTTTTACCTCAGCGCAAACATCACGCATTAATCTTTCGAGTAAGTACCGCGTGACGGGAACATCGAAACTAGGACCTGCATTGCAGTATGTTGTGATCGGCGGGAAGATATTATCGACAGGTGACACACTCGACGGCATGACGATCACAGCAATCGAACCTGACGAAGTCCTGCTTGAAAAAGATGGATTAAAATATCAAATTAACTACAATGAACAATAAAAGTTTATACAGCAAGGAAGGGAAAAATGTACGGTTTAGAAAAAAGGCCTAATGACGCTTTTGAGTTCGACTTGGAAAAAGAACTCCGCACTGACCAAAAACGTCGCAAAGAACTTATGGACATGAGCGAGCAGGCAGTGAAAGAGCTCAAAGAAGGTCTTCGTGCTGAAGATCCCAAGTCAGAAAATTTTGAAAAATATGGCATTTTGTTGCATGGATTTACTGCATTTCAAACTGTCGCTAGCAAAGTAAAATAGGAGGCATTTCATGAGTTACCCTTGGGCAACCATTTCGTTTAAAACACTTATTTGCTCATACGTAGCACTGCAGAGCCAGCTTGTCTCCATGGTTAGAACCCTGGCCAGTAATATTTCTTCGGCAACGCCGGGTAAGTTTTTGCTGCTCCAGTTTGGAATGGCGCAGGTAACGCAGATTGGTGAGACGATCTCCAACCTAATCTCACAGGTCAATGCGATGATTATGAACGCGGTACGTAACCAAAAATCACAATAAGTTTAGAGGGATCCTATGTCAAATTGGGAAGAGCAAGAAAAAAAGTGGAACGAACAATTTATCGTACTTTTGGAAGCGGGTTATATCGCCTGCAACCAAGCCGATGAAGAGTCATCACTTAAGTTATTTAAAGCTGCTAAATTATTAAGACCTGAAAATTCGCTGTGCGATGTTGGGATTGGTTATTTGCACTTGCATAAGCTTGAGCTTAAGCAAGCGTGCATCTGCTTTGAGGGCGTGATTAAAAAAGAGCCTGATAATGAGATGGCACATACGCTTCTTGGCGTTGCTAAAAGCATGATGCCTCAAGGCGCTGCTGAGGGCGAAAAGATTTTGCACAAGATGAATGAGGGTACAAAAGATCCTTACGTCAAAGAGCTGTCTAATACTGCCATCGATTTTGTCGATCGCTTTATCAAAGGCGGCGGCAGCGGCGGTCCAGCAGAAGTAAAAAAACCTAAGCAACCGCGTAAATAATGGCTGAAAACGACATACCAAAAGATATTGCTAAACCCGAGCGTATAGATCCAACTAAAGGGATCTCGCCAGGAGAAGAGCAAGAACCAGATCAAACTCAGACGAAACCTTTTGATTCGTATATGCAAGGTGGCCCTGAAAAGACGCAAACTAGCCAACCTTCTCCTTTCGATATTGCCAAAGGGTCCGTTGCTCCAACAGGACAGCCGACTCTAGAGACAGTAGATGCACAGATGAAAACAGTATCTGGCACGCTAGGAGATATCAATCAGCACTTAAATACAAAAGGCTTGAAGCTCAAGCGCTCGCAAAATTATCTTTTGCGCAATAAGCTCACCGACGCCAACCAAAATATTCGCACCTCCGTCCAAAAACTTGGTGTGGATCCTGGAGCGCCGGTCCAAATTGCGGGTCGGCAAAATCCGATTATGCGCTTTATTGCCCTTGTGGGCGACAGCCAAAATCAGATGCAGCAAGCGCAAAAAAAAGTGAAAGAACTGTCTGCTCAGGGCTCATCGGTCAACCCCGCAGAACTTCTGACTGTTCAGATTAAAATCAACAAAGCCCAACAAGAGCTCGAGTATAGTTCTGTTCTGTTGAGCAACGCGGTCTCCTCTGTCAAATCGCTATTTAACGTCCAAATTTAATGGCCTCCCCTCATGGAATTTGAAAAGCTTGAAAAGCAACTTGAAGACCTCGAGTTAACCACCGTACACGGTCGGATAACTGAAGTTGTCGGCATGCTAATCAAAGCTGTGATTCCTCAAGTCAAGATGGGCGAGGCGTGTTTGATTAAACGTGAGGGCGAGCCGCTCATGGCCGAGGTTGTCGGCTTTACCAAAGACGAGGTGTATCTATCTCCACTTGGTGAAATGATTGGAATCGGCCCTTCCTCTGAAGTGATTCCGATGCGTCTGCCGCTGCAAATTAGTGTTGGTCCTGGTCTTTTAGGGCGCGTGCTCGATGGTCTCGGCCGTCCGGTCGATGAAGACACTAAAGGTGCGTTAACAGATGTCGATGAGACTTATTCTGTTATCGGCGCGCCTCCCAACCCTCTCAAACGCCGCTTGATTGAGAAGCCGATGCCAACAGGCATCCGCTGCTTAGATGGCGCGCTCACCTGCGGTGAAGGACAACGCATGGGTATTTTTGCAGCGGCTGGCGGCGGTAAATCAACCCTGCTCGGCATGCTAGCTAGAAACGCTCAGGCCGATATCAACGTCATCTCACTTATCGGTGAGCGGGGCCGAGAAGTGCGTGAATTTTTAGAAAACGATCTAGGTGAAGAAGGCATGGCCAGATCTGTCATCGTCGTTTCAACCTCTGACCAAGCTGCCCAAATGCGCCTCAATGCTGCCTATATCGGCACGGCAATCGCCGAATATTTCCGCGATCAAGGCAAACGCGTCTTGTTAATGATGGATTCAGTGACTCGTTTTGCAAGGGCGTTGCGCGAAATTGGCCTAGCGGCTGGTGAACCTCCAGCCCGCGCTGGATACACACCTTCTGTTTTTGCAACGCTTCCTCGTTTGCTCGAGCGCTCCGGGAATTCAGACAAAGGATCGATCACAGCATTTTACACAATTTTAGTTGCAGGCGACGATATCAACGAGCCGGTTGCCGATGAGGTGCGCTCAATTTTAGATGGGCATATTATTCTATCGCGCGACCTCGCCCACAAAGGCCACTACCCAGCAGTCGATCTTCTAGCTTCTATCAGCCGTATTTTAACGCACATCACTGACAAAAAACACCAAGATCTTATCCGAAAACTGCGCGAGGTGCTCTCTAACTACAAAAAAAACGAACTGCTTATTCGCATCGGTGAATACAAACCAGGGTCTGATCGGGACGCGGACTTTGCAATCAAATACATCGACAGAGTCAACAGATTTTTGCAGCAACGCGTCGATGAAAAATGCACTTTTGAAGAAACCCTATCAGGGCTCGAAGCCCTCTTTTCCTAAGCTATGGCTAAATATCCTCTTGAGCAACTGATGCTGATCAAGAAAAAGCGGCTTGAAGAAGCTGAGCGTGAGCTCAAAGCTGCTAAAGAAGCTCTCGCTGAAGAAGAAGAAAAACTCAAAAAAACCATGCAAGCCTTGCAAGAGGTTTTAAATCACAAACAAGACAAACTAGATCAAATGCGCGTTGAGTTAGATCAAGGCACCACCTCTGATGTCGTAGAAAAAATGAAACTCTACCTAGAAACTGTCGAAGAAAAACGAAAAGTTAAAGATGCTGCAGTAAAAAAGCAGCAGCTAGAAGTTGAAAAAGCCGAAGCTGCCGTTGAAGAGGCGCGTCAAAATCTTTTAAAAAAACAAGCAGACGTTGAAAAGCTCGATATGCACTTTGAAGAATGGAAAAAAGAGCAAAAATACCTTGAAAAACAAGAAGACGACAAGCACACAGAAGAAATGGGGACAGCGATGCATATACGCAAAAAACGAAAGCAAGGGTGAGTAAAAACATGGGATCAGGACCGGGGGGACAGCGTCCGATTGAGGGCTATCGACAACACGAAAAAGAAAAACACATCGAAGAGCCGCCACCAGAAGATGAATTCAAAAAAATCATGGAAGTGGAATCGGCAACTGAAGCGCCTCAAAAGCGCAAACGCCGAGAAGATGAAGGCGCTGAAGAAATCGAAGGCCTTAACATTCCCGAGCGCACACTAGAATCCCCCATTCACAAAGAGCCCAGCCCCCTCGAAGTTCAAGCACCTAAATCCCTCAAAAAAGAAACCTACTCCGGGCAAAAAAACGCCGACATGATTTTTGTGCCGCAAGAAGAGATGGTCGAAGAAGAGCCCATGCAATTTTTAGCGACACCTCCCGAAGAAGAACCCGCATCCAACATCCCCGTTCCGAGCGTGCGCCCACCAGCTGCAAGTGAATCGCAAACGCCTGTCACGCCTAAGCCACAGTCCCAAGAGCCGCAGGCCCCGACTAACGCGCCGCAGGTCCAAAGGTCAGAGCAAGCACCGCAGACCCAAGAAGAGCAACCGCAGCAGCAAAATCAAGACCAGCAAAGCCAAACTGAGCAATCACAATCCCCACAAAATGCGAAAGCCAAAGCTCAGCCCCTTGCAAAAGAGCCAAGCGATCCCCTTCCAGAGCAACCTCAAACCAAAAAAACTGAAGACTCAAAAACCAAAAAAGGCGCTCCCAAAGCAGCTGCCCAGATCGAAGAGGCAACAAGCGCAAAAGCGCCACCTGAAGAAATCTCTAAAATCCAAAAAGAAAAACAAAAAAAAGACCAGGCAGAAAAAGTGGCAGAATCGGGCGGCGTCACCCCTACCCAAACACCAGAAGGCCTGCCAGGTACAGTTCCCACGGCAGAAACAGCGCTCCCCTCATATCTCAACTTATCCCCTGCTGTCTTTGAGCTATTTGACAAAATGGTTAGTTACATCACCATCGAGCACACAAAATCTGGAACGACAACAGCTACTGTACACATCGAGATGAAAGGTTCGGTCTTCGACGGAGCAAAACTCGAGCTCAAACGCGTTCCAACAGCGCCAAACACCTTCAACGTTCAGCTGCAGGGCACGCCAGAAGCTGTCCAGCTCTTTAATGCCAGCGCTCAAGACCTCGCTGCTGCCTTCCAGCACGGCAAATACAGCTTCGATGTCAACGTCCAGCGAGCTTCCCTTCTCGACGAATACAGGTCCAAGGCGCGCCGCGTCACCAGAAAAGAAGATACAGAAAAAGGCGCATAAGCTATACTGCTCTCTATGACAGATGTACAACAACCCCAGCCAGCGCATGAAACCTACCGGGTACATGATGTGCTCGAAGATGACGAGCGCGAGCCGACAAAAGATTTCAAACACTACATGGAATCGAATGAGGAAGAGGATCAGCAGCCAACTCCGATGGCAGTCTTCACACCTCCACCCATGACCCTATCTGACACTCCAGCACAAGAAGCATTATCTGCCTCTCAGATCAAAGCTCTATCTCTTGAAATTGTGGACACCATCACCGTTATTGAAGATAAAGGCGTGCAAACAACTACCGTCGAAATTGGCAAAGGCAGATTCAAAGGCTCATCTCTTAAAATCGCCCTTTACGACACGCACCCCACTTCCTACAACATCGAGCTCACCGGCGCGCCCGACGCCATGCTACAATTCCACCAAGGCTTGCCAACGCTCCATTCCCTCCTAAGCGCAGCACTACCCGAGCACGTCTTCCAGCTTCAGTCTTCCCTGTCCGACCACCACCAATCCGACCTCAAAAAGCGCGAAAAAGCTCGCGTTCAGAAATCCAAATCATCCAGATAACCAGCCAAGAACTTCCTCGAGCTGCTCCCAGTAGTATTCCACCGGCTTTAAACTGGCAATTTGATGCCCAAGCATTGCATTCCAAGCATCATTTAAAGTGACTTGCCTTGCCTCAGATTTTATATTGCCCATCGTTGGATAAGGGGCCTTTGCAAAGTCACATTTTTTTCTGAGAATATTTGTAAGTTGCGCTCGATCTGTTTTGTAAATTCTTTGCTGCCTTAAATGAATAACATCATATAAATCTCTAGGGCGCGCTCTTTGTACAAGTGCACGTATTTTCTCTGCAAAAATCTCCTCGAATGAATATGTGACAGCCTCTTTTTTTCCATTTAAACCATCAGAATAATCGTGCATAATAGACTTTTTGATGGGACTTGTCACAAGCAACTCCTGTCCACTGATGTCTATTTTTATCCTCGGAAAATTGGTTTTTTGAGCTAAAGGTCCTCGATATTTAGCTCCGCCTTTTATGGCTAGATGACCACGCGGATTTGTGTATAACTCACATTGCAAGTATTTAATCGGCAACTGTATCTCAGATTGTTGGAAAATCCATCCAGCAATTTCTTCTAATGCATGCATGATTTTGCGCTCAGATAACCATTTAGGATCAATAAGCGTAAAGTCTAAATCTTCAGAAAATCTATAGTTTTTAAAAAAGCATTTTTTTAAACAGGTGCCTCCCTTGAAAACTAGAACATTTTTTAACTCAGCATGCTGATAAATACCTGCCAAAAGCCAACCTAAAATGTAATCTTTTTCGACGGTTACTATGGGTAAGTTTAATTGATCACTGACATCAAAAATCTCTTGTTTGCTAATCATCGACTAATCCTTTTGGCACCCACAATCTCCACTTTGAACACAAAATATCGCAATTGATATTCGGATCAAGTTTTGCAAATTTTTTATTGATATTTCGCTGACATTCTGTCAAAAATTTCTTTTTTTGAGGAAAGTTTTTTTCACATAAAAATCCCAAACGTTTAAAAATTGCGGAATTTCTCATTTGTTTTGCATAATTCAACAAACATTTGAGATCGCAATTTTTCGATTGCATATAAGCACAAAACATTTCTTCCATTAATTGAATGCCTCCACCCATTCTAGGCAAATGCATAAAATCAATAATCGTTCGTGTTGGATCAGCTACTTGAACTTTTACTCCATCTCTCCAAACAGTTGTTAGTCCAAAAAACCGAGATTTCTGAACACGCCTAATAACAAAACGTGTTTTGCCAAGTACCTGATCTATCTTTCGAACTTCTTTCTGAGTGCAAACAAAAGTAGACTGAAACATTTGTTCAGTGAAATCCCAATATTGTGCCGCACTCAAACCACAAATGTAACATGGCTCAAAAAGCCTGCTTGCTACTACCCATGGATCTTCCAAAATAGGCGTTGCCGTATTGGATTCGAGCGGTACCGGAACGTATAAACCTCGTTTCACACGGTTTAGCCAACCATTTTCCGTCCACCTTGCTAAATACACATTTGCAACAGGCTTCGACAGTTCACAGATTTGCGCCACATCATCTGGCGTGATGGTGCCTTTTGTTTTTCGTAGCACCTTACTGAGGAGTTGCCTAGATTTTGTACCTAAACCTTTTAAATTCTTCATACTGTAATAAATAACATATTCTGTTATTTTAAGCCATATAAAGTACAATCGATTTGCTGATAATTACTTAAAAACACCCACTAGTAACCTGAGTTTTGATCGTTTAGATTCAGAGTAGCTTAGGTGACAGATTGTGCCATTTTTTGCGATTTGATAGCCAAGGCGCTATAAATGAGCACAAAAAGGGTGCAAGATAAGGGCTAAGATGCCTGAAGATGAATGATATAAACAAAGAAATTCAGGTTAGTATATTTTGATTGCTATACATTCCGCAATTGGGGAGAAATTGCAAACAAAATATAGCAAGCTATTAAAAGATTTTGTCCCACTTGCGCATTATTGTCTGGAGCGATATTCTACGGGTGAGGAGCGCCAATGATAGAAAACTGGACAAGACCACTTGAAAGCCTAGTCCCCATGTGGGGAAATACGCCCGCTTTTCCGTGGAGCGATACAAGTAGCCTTCTCGGCGAACTACTAAAATGCCTAGTCGAGTTATCGGTTGGCACGGGCGAGTGGAAGGAAGGCGCTGGTTTAAAAGCTGGCCTTGGCGAAAATCCAACAGAGCTCAGCTTGGAGCTTGCTCCGCTGAAAGAACCACTATTTATGCTCATGCCCAAAAGCGATGTGGAAAAACTCACTGGATGCTTAATGGGTGAGACAGGGCCTGGGCTCTCTGATCCAGCTATTTCAGCCGCATTTTTCCAGTTTGCTCTCTTAGAGGTGCTAAGCAAAATAGCCGATTTACGCCCGCTGGGCGATTTGTCGCCGCAGCTAGGTGATCATGTATTTGATGCGCAAAAAGGTTATGCCTTGGATGTTGCGATCAAAAAAGAGGGGCAAACGCTGTGGGCAAGAGTCATCTGCCCTGAAGATTTTCACAAAGCTTTCCAAACGCATTTTGCAAGAGAAAAAATCGATTTGATGAATCATCCAATGAAGGATAAGGTCAATATCGCACTCACGTTTGAAGCTGGGGAGACGACGCTATCTGCTGCTAAGTGGAAGAGCGTGGGTCTTGGCGATTTTGTGATTTTGGATAGATGCAGCTACAACCCCAATGCTGAAAAAGGCTCGCTCATTGTCTCTTGCGGCGGTGGCCCCCTTTTTCAAGCTAGAGCAAAAGATGGCGAGGTTAAAATCCTCGATTACGCATACACATTTGAGGACAAAATGAAAAGCGATGATCAAACAGAAGAAACCTTTGAAGACCCAATGCATGATGAAGAAATGAATGATGATGAAGCGCCTCCGCCAACACATACCGATCATCAAGATTTAATTTCTGCTGACAACGTGCCGATGCAAATCACTGTCGAGGTGGGCCGTGTGCATATGCCGCTATCCAAGGTGCTCGGTTTAAAACCTGGCAATGTGCTCGATCTTTCGATGCGTCCCGAAGAAGGCGTCACGCTCACTGTTGGTGGCAAAGCTGTCGCTAAAGGCGAGCTACTAGCTGTCGGTGATGTGCTAGGCGTTAAAATCACCGATATTGGCTAAATCATATGGCGAAAGAAGCACTTCATGAGCAACCTACCTTGCCCCACATTGCGGATGCTCCAGGACTTGCTATGGAGGTCCCCTCTCAAATCGGACCTTACAAGATTGAAAGTTTGCTAAACAAGGGTGGCATGAGTCTGCTCTACTTGGGGCTGCATCCAGAAAAACGCATCCCCATCGCTGTCAAGGCTCTTAAAAATCAGTACCTCGGTCACCCTGAAATGAAGGGGCAGTTTTTAAAAGAAGCGGAGGTGATTGAACTTGCAGATCACCCCAATATCGTTAAGCTCTACGGCCACGGAGAATGGGAAGGTGGCCTGTATATCTCGATGGAGTGGATCAAAGGCATCTCACTCAAACAATTTATTACGCAGCAATCACTCTCTCTTAAACGCTCGATGGAAGTTGTTTTGCAAGTCTGCTACGCTCTTCTGCATTTGCATACTCACGGTGTCATTCATCGCGATTTAAAACCGGAAAACATCCTCATTACAGAATCAGGTCAAGTAAAAGTCATCGATTTTGGCATCTCTCAAATGATGTGGCAACCAGGAGAGGCCCCCCCACGCGGTCTTGGCGGTGTGATAGGAACGCCTAGCTACATGAGTCCTGAGCAGCGCAAAGATCCGTTGCACGTCGATGTCCAAGCTGATATTTACTCACTCGGTGTCATCGCCTACGAGCTTATCGTGGGCAGACTCAGCTTTGGCAACATTCAGCTAGAGCTTATTCCCAAAAACTTGCGCGCCATCATCCAAAAAGCTTTGGAGTCAAACAAAGAAGATCGCTATCTGGATATTGTCGATCTTATCTCTGATATTTCCGGCTATCTGCGCTCTTCGCATCTGCAGTCAGAGAAACGCGGCTCCGACGAAATCAAGGAAGTTTATGAAAAGCTGGGGATTATTCACAGCGAAGTTGTTCCCGATACCGCACCTGATTGGGCGATGATCGACCTGGGTCTATCGCGCACGCAAGGAATTGCTCCGCTTGGGCTGTACCACGATTTTTTCAAACTGCCGAGCAATGATTTTGTGATCTTTCTTGCCAGAGCGCCCACAAACGACATCGAAGCACTCATTTCTGTTGCGCATTTTAAAGGCCTAGTGCGCATGATCATGTCGCGCCACAAAACGGTTTCCAGTCTGGATTTTGATCTAGCTAATCTTATCGCGGAGCTAAACAGCGTCTACATTGGAGAGAGCTTAACCAAAACGTTGAATTTACATGCGTTGCATCTTGATCCGGCAGACAACCAGCTCACCGCGATTTCCTGTGGTTTTGAGCCGATGTGGCACCTAGAGCGTGGCAGTGATATTCCACGTCTCATTGAGAGCCGCAACAGTGCTATTGGAACTGATCCGGACGCATCGTTTTTAGCTGTGTCCGATAATTGGGACGATGGTGACAGCATCCTGCTTCACACCCTTGGCCCTGACATCACCGACATCCAAATGCTTTTTGCTGATCATCGCGGTTTATCACCAAAACCCCAAGCCGAAGCCATTATTCAAGATCTCAAAGCGCAAGACATCGCAGGCGTTAGCAAACCCATCCAATCCGTAATCACGCTGCAAAGAATTCCTTGAAAGAAAAATAAACTTTTAATTACTATCTGGCGCCATGCGTTGGATCAGTCTATTATTCTGCTTCTCACTTCTTGCAAACCAAGATCCTACACACCTCGCTGTAACTGAAGGTTACCCCTCATTTCTTATCGACGGATGTGTCAGCGCTATCACCGGCGATTACTACCACACGTGCGATGACATCGTTGTGCAAGGCGCCGAACCCATCCGCATTCCCCGCACATACCTCAGCAGCCGCCATTTAGAAGAACGGGGTGGTTGGAGCAATCTCGAACATCTTTATGCTAATAGAGGTCCAGAGTATTACCACACAACTGAAATCAACGGGACAAAACTTGCATATAAGGTTGCAAGCAGAAATCAAAAATGCAATTTAAGCCACCGGGCACTAACAAAAATTACAAACTGCGCCCGTGGTGAACTCAGTGCCCGAAACGATTTAAGCAACCAATACATTGTCCCAAACTGCAGTGGCGATCATTTTCGTGTCTATGCAGCGGGTGGCACCACACGTGTATTTAAAAAAACATATTATGACAACGCTATCACTTACTTTCACTTGCAACGTGAAGAGCTTCCAAATGGTCATCTCGTTCATTACCGATACGATTCGAAACACAACTTAACTGAAATCAAAACAACAAACGCTGACGGATCAAAAACTTTTGCTTGGGCTAAATTTCACTGGACGTCTAGCGATGGCAAATCACAAAATCACAAAATTACGACAAGTGATGGTCAAAGCTTTGATCTGCTCTACAAAAGACTAAAGCACTACGACAACGAATTATATCAGCTACATAAAGAAGAGATTTCCATCCTACGCAGATCAACTAGTTGGAACGGGCCCCAGGAGCAATACGAGTACTACTTATCTAAGCAACAGCAAAATCCTAGACTATCAACAATCCACCTACCTAATCGACACAGCCGCCGCATTCATTACCACGAGCCACACCCTGAAGTAGAAAAACCAGAACTAAACCTTGGAACTGTTAAAGCAATCCTAGATGGCAATCTCAACACATTATACACCTTTGTTTTTCATCCTCCAAAACCTGAAGGCGGCCAAGGTTTTTTCGAATCCTACGATGCTGTAGGCAACAAAACGATTTATGCATCTTCTCATGACAGAAAACCTGTTTATATCAAACGCTACGATGGCAAAAAACTGATCAGTTCGGAGCATTTTACTTTTTATGGACACCGCATCAAAACCGTCTCTAAGTTCAACGAGGCTGGTCATCTCATTCACAAACGGGAATACACATACGACGAAGCTGGCAACGTCATTCAAGAAAAATTTACTCACGATGGTCAAGTGGCCATCACGAAGCGTACGTTCACACGTAACCATCTGCTCAAATCTGAAACCAACCCTGCTGGCCTAACAACTACATATACTTATCATGTGAAAACTGACCTTATAAAAACAAAAAAATACAGCGATCCAGACGGGATTTTCCTTACAGAAACCTACACCTATGATGCTGACAACTTACTTGTATCGCATAACCTAAATGATGGCATCACAAACAAAACAATCGTCTATGAACGCATCCAAGCAGGTGCATTTATTGGTATGCCTGCAGCCATCACTGAAATCGATGGTGAAAAGCAGCTGTTGCGCAAAGAATTTGAGTACAACAAATATGGCCTTATTAGCAAAGAGCGAGTTTACGATGCAAAGAGCACACACCGTTATACTCTTGAGACGACATACGACAATCAAGGCCGGCTCGTTTGCAAAACAGATGCGCTCGGACAAGAAACCTCTTACACCTACGATCATTTCAACAACATCCTATCCGTTCAATATCCCTCTGGCACAAACGAAAAAATGGAATACGACTACCGCGACCGTCTTACAAAAAAAACGATCAACGGTGAGCGTGAATCGCGATTTTCCTACAACCTTCGAGGAGATCTTCTAGAGAGCACAGACTACAGAGGCCAAACAACAACATACACATACGATGGACCTGGACGCCTTATCCAAAAACAACATCCTCTAGGTCGCATCACGAGCTACACCTACGATGCTAGTGACAACTGCACATCCGAAACAAATCCACTTGGAGCTACAACATCCACAAAATATACCGCCCTCAATCTGCCTCTTGAAATAACCTTTCCCGATGGAACCACCATCACAAAAACATACGACCCTGCTGGCAGACTAATTAGCAAAACAAACCAAAATAACATCACTAGCACCTATAGTGTCGACACCCTGGGCCGCATGACCTCAAAAAAAACACCACTGACCGTTGAGCAGTGGAGCTACTCCTCCTTCGATGTGCTTACCTACACCGATGCTGAAAATAACATCACCCATTACACCTACGATAGCGCTGGTCGAAAAACGGGTGAGGAGCTCGCAGGTGAAACAACCCACTTTGAATATGACGAACTCGGACGCTTGCACAAAACCCTCACAGGTCCTTGCGTCTCTGTCACCGAATACGATTTGCTCAACCGCCCTATCGAAGAGCGCTCTGAAGATTTAGATGGCAAAATTTATACCAAAATCGGCTTTGCATACGATCAAGCAGACAACAAAACAGCCATCATACGTTTTAACGGAACCGAAAAATTTACCTACGATCTTTTTAGTCGTATCACCTCACATACTGACGCCCTGGGTCACATAACCTACACAACCTACCCTGACGATTACACCATCATCACAACCGATCCGCTAAAACGCCGCGCCATTCAAACTTGCGATGCCTACGATCGCATTCTCACCATACAATCCCTGGGTCCTGCGCAATCAGAAATCGCCCGTGAAGACTTCGCTTACGATCTAGCGCATAACAAACTTTCTCAAACCAGTACCATCTATCGAAACAGCGACAAGCGCACCTCCACGCTGATCTGGGAATACGACTGCATGAATCGAGTGATCACACTTACCGAAGCTGCAAACACACCGCTTCGGAAAAAAACCCAAACCACCTACACATCTACGGGACAAATAGCGACTCTAACAAAGCCCAGCGGCATCTGCCTTAACTACACCTACGATGTTTTGGATCGCCTTGAAAAACTCACCTCCTCAGACCACACCATCGACTATCGCTACACCTACAACGGCCTCAGTCAGCTCATCTACGTCGTCGACCCCATCACTAGAACAACTAGCAAACGCAAATGGGATCCAAAAGGGCGACTGCTCCATGAGAGCTTAGCTAACGGCTACACTCTTACCTCTACCTACGACGAGGCCGGCCGTCGCACCTCGCTTAAACTCCCTACCGGCACAGTCACCTACTCCTACGACGCCAAATTCCTCCGCACTACTACCTTTAACGACCACACACACCGCTACACTAAATACGATCTGGGTGGCAATCTCTTAGAGCAAGAGCTTATCAACAATTGCGGCACCGTCAAATACCAAATCGATGCCCTTGGCCGCACCATCTCTCTAAACCATCGCCACTACAAACACACACTAGATAGCTTCGACGCCGCTGGAAACCTACTACGTAGCAGCGGCAAAAACTACACCTACGATCACCTAAATCACCTCATCTGTGAAAATGACAAAACCTACACCTACGACTCACATCACAATCGCGATCCCGTCAATGCTCTCAATCAACTACCCGATATCACCTACGATCTAGACGGAAACCCCACACAATCAGAAGGCGCCACCTACACCTATGATGCCCTCGGGCGCCTCACCTCCATCAAGCAAAACAACACAACGACCTCCTACACCTACGACTTTCTGCACCGCCGTCTAACCGCTGGCTCCACATGCTATCTCTACGACGACAAAAACGAAATTGGCTCAGACAAAGAGTTGCGCATCCTCGGGCTTGGCGCTGGCGCAGAAATCGGCGCCAGCGTTCTGCTTCAAATCGATGGCTACATCTACGCACCTCTTCACGATCTGCACGGCAATCTGACCACCCTCTTCTACAACTCTGATGTGCCCTACCAAACCTATACCTTCGATGCTTTTTCTCAAACTTCAACCGACTCCTGGCTAGCCAAACCCTACTCACCCTGGCGCTACTCCTCCAAGCGGCACGACACCACAGGACTCATCTACTTCGGCCGCCGCTACTACGACCCCGCCCGCGGCCGCTTCCTCACTCCCGATCCCACCGGCTTTACCGACGGCCCCAATCTCTATCAATACGTCCTCGGCAACCCCCTCACCCACCACGACCTCTACGGTGAATGGACATTTAAAGAGCACCACAGAGCACCTCAACCTGCATACTTCACCCAAGGTGAAAAAGATTTAGATCCGAATACTCGGCTTTTGCATATGAATGGATTAGGCAATTGCCTAGAAGAAATAAAAGCAAGAACCGAAATATTATCATCCATGCATGGAGGTGCAAAAATTCATACAGTTTTTGAACCTAATACAAGCCTTTTTGCAGAAGCTTGTAAAACTTTAGGTAGTTATTTTGGCTTTCCAAGTAAACCAGGTAAACTTTTAAGAAAAACAATATTAAATCTAGTAGACGATCTTGGAGGACCTAATAGCAATGGACAAATAGATATTTATGCTCACAGCAAAGCTTGCTCTGCACTAGAGCGCGAGCTACCCAGACTAAGCCCTAACGTTAGGTCCATGTTAAATGTTTATGCCTTTGGGCCTTTCAAACCAATGCCCAAAGATCTGGCTGGAAGCGTTATTAATTACATTGATAAGTCTGATTATGTTGCTATGCCATTGATCAAAACATTTAATTTCTGTGACAAATACCTAAATTCTCCAGCAGTAACTCAGTTATTCAGTCCTTCAAGACCAGAAATCTTGCAAAGTTCTATCATGGGTAACTATAATATCGAGTATACCCGTAATCGTACAGGCCATACCTTCTTAGGTGGCTCCTATCAAACCAAAGTTGAAGAGCGTGGTATTGATTATGTACGTAAAGTAGAGTTTTTTAAGGATACAAAATGAAAATCTTATTCCTGTCAGCTGTATTAGCTACAGTTGCTCTGTTACCCTCTGACTACTTACAAATTAGTAATCAAATACTGGAAGACTATCGTTTAGAGATGCTACTTGAGCACGGGCTTGTTCTATCTGGAAGCGGTGGTAGATATATGAACAACTTGAATCAAATTACTCAAGAATTTAATAGCCAGGGCCACCGAAACATTGAAGAGGCAAGGCTTCTCTTTATTCAAGCAAATTCAAAGCTATTAAAAAAGATTAACCAAGATCACAATCTCAGACCATTTTTATGTCGCTATCCTTTTACTTTTGAAGACCTTAAAATAAAGATCTCTTTTTACAATAATGAAGAAAAAGCAACTTATCCTTATGTGACTTACATATCTGCAGTAAATGGTATAATCTTTTACAACACAATTGATTCAAAATCTAATACGCCAAAATATCAACTTTTACATTCTGAAACATTTACTGAAGCTTGCGCTATACTAGAACAAGATGAAAAGTAAATTCATCACAAGCATCTTAGCTTCTGTTTTTCTTCTCATTGGGTTTTTAACTAAAAACACTGATAACGCTCATTACAAACGGATTGATTCGATTTGTGCAAAAATTGAAAAACAATGCGCAAAAGATCTAAATTTGTCTGTCTTTGGTCGAGGCGGAAGCATGGTTTATAACGTGAAATCTATAGATCGCGTTTTTGCATATTACGAATCTATCGACATAGAACAAGCTAGATCAAACGCGATAAAATGTGCTAAAATATTTTTAAAAGAAATTAATCAAGATAAAAAAGGCAGGCCATTCTTAAATCAGTATCCATTTACACCTCAAAATATTAAACTACAAATCACCTCTATTAATTCAGAAACAAAAGAGCATTTTGCTCCACCTGCGATTGCTCTAGTGGCTATTGAGGGTGGGCACGTCAAATATTACACAAGTTATCATCCTGATGCACAGCTTAAACTTATCAAAAAAGAGACATTTGAAGAAGCATGCGCGTTGCTAGATGAAGGCCAGTAAGTATCTTTTGTTGCCGAAATCTATCTTTAATCTCCTGAAAACCCCAACTAAATATTTCCCTTACGATAAGTTCTTCTATAAAAACTCTGGATCGTGTTTAATGAGATTTTGTATTTTTAAGTGGCTTTGAGGGCATGACACTGAGACGGTTTTCGTATATTCTGACCTTTTTCTGTTTGTGGTTTGCCTGCCTTGGCGCTGCAGATGATGACATTAAGCCCTCGCATCAACGCATTGTCATGCAAGAAAGTGCCCCTGACCGCGGCTACACCATCAATTTCAAAAATGTCTCCGTTATCGAATTTATTCAGTTTGTCAGCAAAGTCGCAGGCGTGAATTTTATGTTCGAAGAAGAAGATTTAGATTTTAATGTCACGGTTGTCTCAGAGGAGCCGACCAACATCACAAATGTCGTCTCTGCACTAGTACAGGTGCTGCGCGCTAATAATTTTGAAGTGCTCGACCAGGGCGATAATCTAGTGATCAATAAGCAAACAGGTGGAGCTAAACTTGCCACTGTTGTATCGGATGAAGTGCCATTTGAGGGGCCAAGTCCTCCACAAATGGTCACACGTGTGTTTTTTGTCCACAACGCTAACCCATCGCAGCTAGGCGCGTTGATTACGCCTATGCTATCGTCAAGTGCCTTAGTGGAAGTTTCCGCAAACTCCAGACACTTAATCGTGACAGACATTACGGGCAACGTAGATAAAATTGCTGACTTAATGAAAACGCTCGATGCACCCCAATCCTCCCTCGATATCGATGCCTTCACCGTGCAAAATAACAGTCCGGCAGAGCTTGTCGAATATGCAAAACGTATCATTACACCCATTGCTGAGGGCAATCCTGTAATCATGGTACCCCAAGAACACACCAGCTCTATTTTTATTATCTCAACACCGTACTTGGTTGGGCGGACGATGGCAATATTGCAAGACCTCGATTCACCTATACAACTCAACCCCAATCAAAGAGCCAAATTGTTAGCAGGCACCGAATTTTTTCTGTATAAAATCAAGTATAAGCCCTACCAAGAAATTGAAAGAAATCTACTGAAAGTTAGCCAACACTTAGAAGAAAAAGGCTATCCAAAAGATGGTGTAGTCGCAACACTGAATGAAAACAACTATATCGCCGAAAGCAACTCTATCTTATTCAGCGGAACACCTGATGTTTTAGATAAAGTCAAAGAAATCATGGCAGAAATCGATGTTCCTACATCTGCCCAACGCCAATTAGAGATTTCGAATGATTTTTTGATGTATCACCCCAAATACCGGACAGGTCCTGAGCTTTTAGCCTCCATTCAAGATGTCGCTAAAAATTTAAATAATTCTAACCTCACTGATCCTGATTTCTTAAACGCACTGGAAAGTGCTCGCTGGGTCTCCTCCACGAACTCACTCGTCTTTACCGGCGATCCCAAATCACTGCAGCGTATCTCAGAGATGCTCATCGCAATGGATAAATCGAGGGGCAAAGACTCAAAAGCGACCGAGTACTACATGTACAAACCAAAGCTCAGATCTGCTCAGCGCATTCAAGAGGATCTTAAAGACGTCGCTGACGATATGAAAGAGGCGGGCCTTGCTAATCCCGAACTGATTGAAACCATTAACTCTTCAAGATATGTCGAGGTAACCAATTCCCTTCTTTTCACTGGGACACCCGAATCCATCGCCGAGATAAAAAGTCTTTTGCAAACAATTGATGGGGTAGCGCCAGGTGTGCAGCAAATCGGCGCTGTCACTTTTTTAATCTACAAAATCAAATACGCCTCTGGTCCGCAGCTCCTCTCATCGTTAAAAGCTCTTATTCCCGATTTGCAAAAAGCCGATGCTGATCAAGATCTTGTCTCTACGTTGCAAAATGCCCGCTATATCGCTGAAACTAACTCCCTTATTTTTACAGGCCCCCCAGAAGCCCTTGAAAAAGCAGAAACCCTCGCGGAGCGATTCGATATTCCAGCCTTAGCAGAGCACCCACAAGTCCCTGAACGCCCCTCTCCTGAAATTTTCAAACTCTACAAACCAAGGTGCCTCTCTGGCGAAGATCTCATCCACACAATGCATGACTTTGAGCAAAACTTAATCGATAGCGGCATCAATAAACGCGAGCTTTTTGATACGATCAACAACCTCAAATGGATCCAAAAAACGCGTTCGATCTTAGTTTCTGGCTCTGAAGACTCAGTAAACGAGGTCATGGAGCTTTTGCAACGCTTTGATAATCCCGCATCAATCAGCGTGGGTGAGACGCCACCACCGCTTGAGCCGTTTGACGATGTCAGCTTTATGATCTACAAGCTGCACTATCACCAGGGCACAGAAATTCTAACAGCCCTAAAGCAAGTAGGCGTTGAACTGCAAAACAGTTCTGAGGGCACCCAAAACAAAAACCTAATTAATGCGATTAACTCCGTGCAGTGGGTCGAGGTCACAAACTCGCTCCTGGGCTCGGGCGACCCATCGACGCTTGCAAAACTGCGCGAACTTATCCAGAACATCGACGTTCCCCTGCGCCAAATCTTTGTCGAGGTCTTGGTTATCAACACCGACATTAACGACCTACTCGACTTTGGCCTAACGTGGGCATCGCAAGGTAAAATCACAAACCGCATCGGCTTTGCAACCGGCAACCAGCCTGCTAGCTCATCCTTTATCGAAAGCGGTAATGGCAGCCTTCCTGCAACATTTTTTGACAACCTTGGTCGTATCAGCAACACCCGTACACCAACCGGCACAGACGTGCCATTTGCTACCGGTTTTGACCTTGGTATCATCGGAGATATCATCTTGCATAAAGGGCGCACCTTTGCAGCCCTTGGATCGCTCATCAACGCTTTAAAATCCGACCAATCCACGAGCATTGTCCTCAATCAAAAAATCATTACACAAGACTCGCGTAATTCCGTCATCTTCGTTGGTCAAAACATTCCATTTACTGGATCGACAGTCACAACCATCGGCCAAAGCAGCCAACAAAATACTGCCAACTTAGAGTACCGCAATGTCGGCTTTAACCTAAGTGTGACTCCCACTATTGGTGACAACGACATCATCACGCTGAATATCGATACCGAGATCTCGCAAACGGTCGGCTTGCCACCTGACAACACCTCTGCCAGCGTCAACGGGATCACAACTGACTTGACCACAACAACAACACGTGTCCATGTGCCCGATGGCTCATTCCTCGTTCTCAGCGGCCAAGTCAACAACACCACCTCACGCAGCAAAGAAGGATTCCCCTGCCTTGGCAGCTTGCCCGTTGTCGGAGCAGCGTTTAGTCGTACGAGCTCGCTCAAAACTAAAAACAACATCATGATCTTCTTGCGACCAAAAATTGTCGATGATTACGAGGTCTACAAAGAAGTGACCGAGAGACAAGAAGATATTGCCAGGGCTGAAGGCAACCCAGACGATGTTGAAGAGTCATTCGAACTGATTAAAACCCCCGACGACGAATAAAAGCGGAGATAATCTTTTAGCGCATTTTGGATCCTTGCTCTGGGGCAGTACTACAGTACAGCTCCCATTCGCGACGGACGAGCCGCTGGCTCGCTCTTTGAGTCCAAACTGCATCTAAAATCTGAATCTCCTGGTCGCGAGCTAATCTTTGGTCAATTCTAAAGTTTGTTTCGTATACTCATTTCTGCTATCATTGTTTCATTATGATAAAAATATTACTTATTGCTTGCGTTTGCTTGGTGGGATGTTATCGAGTGCCGGATAAGATTGAGCCGCAGCTAGGGTGCAGCATCGAGCAGAGGTATTTGGAGAGATTGCCAGCCCCGTTTAAACCGCTGACGCTAGATGAACGGAAAGAAGAATGGGGTAAGGAATATTTGATCGGAGTGGCCTTTGCCAAAGAATTAGATCTTTACCGAGCAATTACCGCTTTTAAAAGATCACAAATACTCGTCTCCACTGAAGATTTCGAGAGGCAAAGAGAACTCACTTACAATATTCTGCTGTGCTACTACCTGGGTGGTAAGTACGAGGACGTTATCGATAGCTTTGAGACCTCTACGCTTGCGCGCTCTGATACGACATTCCCAGCCTACCACGATCTGCTCATCTTGCTCTACCAAAGCTACGATCAAGTCGGCGCTGAGCAAAAAGCAAAACAAATTTTAGATATTTTAAGCGAAGCATATCCTGAAACAGGCCAAAGACTATCCGAGGCCGACGTCCTGCTCCATGGCAACATTGAGCAGCTTCATACGCTAGCTGGAACATATCCAGACAAAGCTTATTTGGAGCAAATCGCTAGCTGCTACTGCCTGCACAAAAAAAGCGTGGCCAAAGCCCAAACTCTAAATGGCATCTTGCCAGGAGCAGGTTATCTATACGTAGGACAAACCCAATCCGCCATCACGGCGCTTCTGCTCAATGGAGCTTTTATCACCGCCTCCTATTTTTTTTTTAAAAACGGAAATATCCCTGCAGGTGTAATCACAACGAGCTTTGAAGCGGGCTGGTATTTTGGCGGAATTTATGGCGCAGGAGAAGCAGCCAAACTCTACAACGAGCGCCTGTACGAAAACATCGCCTGCCACACTCTCCAGCAAGAAAGCCTCTATCCCGTCCTGCGTTTGCGTTATGCGTTTTAGTCTAATTTTAGCTTGCCTACTGAGCTCTCTTATTTTTGCCAAGCCTGGCTACCATGAGCCCTGGGGCAAAGATGCCAAAATGCTCACGCATGCATCAGATACACCCGCTGCGCGCAAAGATCCCTTTTCCTGGTGCGCTGAAAAAGCCATCAATTTTCACGCCAACATCATCTCTCCTGTCGATGGGCCACGCAGTAATTTTCGCCCCACCAGCTCGCGCTACATGCAACTTGCCATTCGCCGTCACGGTTTCATCAAAGGTGTCGTCATGGGATGCGATCGCCTTCTGCGCGAAAATGCCGACGACTGGGTCTATCGCGAACGCGTCATCAACGGCGTCAAATACAAATGGGACCCGACTTACTAACCTGAATTTCTTCGTTTATATCATTCATTTTCAGGCATCTTAGCCCTTATCTTGCACCCTTTTTGTGCTCATTTATAGCGCCTTGGCTATCAAATCGCAAAAAATGGCACAATCTATCACCTAATCCACTCTGAATCTAAACGATCAAAACGAAGCAACTCAGGTTATTAACTGACGTAACGGATTTCGAAACCTCTCTAATCGGTACCATGAAATCAACAAAACACGAATTTTATGGTACGTCGATTCGTTTTCATTAAGCCATGTCCAGTTGTGGCATCAAATACAAGCAGAAGTTGCATAAATTCTTATTCTTTAATAAATATAAGTTATGGATCAAGAAAGGCTAAAAATTATCGAATGCAAAGCCCTTCCTAACTATAAAGTTTGGATTGTATTTAACGATGGCTCTAAGGGGGAAGTTGACTTAAGTTACTTAAAAAACAAAGGTGTTTTTAAGGCTTGGAATGACGTTGATTTTTTTAATCACGTTTGGATTGACGAAACCACCGGAACCATAACTTGGGAAAATGAAATTGAACTAGACTCTTACGTCTTGAGAAAAAAACTCGAAAGCGATCAGTGAACACTAATAATTGAACGGCGGAGCACATATGGATCTATTTCAACATCATCGTCCCAGCAAAGGGTTCGCGTAATAGGATCAATAAACACTTTATTGAAAAATGCAACATCTCTCCAAGCTTCAAAAACGCCTTTACCCACAAGATGATTCAAATCCACTTCTCCACAAATGCCATCATGAAACTCCGCCCAAACTTTATAGTTTGCTTTGGGCCTGCATGCTACAATAATAGCTCTTTTGCTGTTATTGCAGCGGGGGGATTTTCTTTGGTTGCTGACAGTTAATGACATTTTCCCATCCCTCCACAAGTTCTTTTTGGTACATTCTTGCCCACTCTTCAACAAGCTTAAACGCTCGGTTTGGTAAGCTACCTCTAATTATACTTAAAGAAGAAATTTCTATCAAAGCTTCATATTCACCCAGGGAAATTGCATGAAGAAATTACTTAACACTCCATCGCTAAAATTTTGAGCATGTAATCCTTATCCCAGCCAGCTTTTGATCTCTTATTCTTTATACCGGCTTTCGTCTTTTTATCTGCTTTTAAAAGATTTAGCGTT
>JAJFLZ010000005.1 GCA_021772435.1 Chlamydiota bacterium
GCTCCACAATATTTCTACCAACTAACGGTAGCAAACGAAACGGCACCACAATATTAAGCTGAACTCTTTCGTTTTGATTGTTTAGATTCAGAGCAGATTAGGTGACAGATTGTGCCATTTTTTGCGATTCTATAGCCAAGGTGCTATAGATGAGCACAAAAAGGGTGCAAGATGGCGACTAAGATGCGCGGAAGATGAATGATATAAACGAAAGAGTTCAGGTTGCTAGCTCCGCAGATGAATTCAGATATGTGCGTAACGTCAGTGATTAAGCCTTTGGCTGGTTAGCTTTTCTTGCTGCATTGCGAACAACCTCAGGCAGCGCTGGATGGATGTAGATCATCTTCAAAAGATCGCTAAGAGTAGCGTTCATGGTCATCGGGCCAATCAGCATGTGGATCATATTCGATGCTTCCTCACCGATAATATGCGCCCCAATTAGCTTTTCACTTCTCTTCTCAAAGATCAGCTTTGCAAATCCCTCTTCAGAGCGCAGCGCCATGCCCATGGCGCTATCAGCGTATTTGTTTAAACCGACAAAATAATCGATCCCTTGCTCGATACACTCATCTTCTGTTAGGCCCACGCCAGCAACCTGCGGATGGGAAAAAATCGCATGTGGCATTGGCGGATAAGTGATTGGCTCAGGCTTTTTTTCTTGAAATAGTGTGCGAAAGAGATATTCACCCTCAAAATTAACCGAATGACGAAACAAATATCTGCCGATGCAATCGCCAAGCGCGTACACATTTTTAGCTGTTGTCTGCAAATGCTCATCGACTTTAATAAACCCTTTATCATCGAGCTCAATCGAGGTGTTTTCAATACCAACGTGATCTGTCCATGGTGTGACCCCTGTAACAACGAGTAAGCTATCTCCCTTTAGTACAGTCCTAGCTTTTTGCTTATCTTCGCACGTTAATGCAAATTCACCTTCAGTATATTCCACTTTGACAGGCACTAAACCTTCATGCAGAGAAAACCGCTTTTTAAAGCTTTTGGAAAACGCTTTTCTAACGTCTTTATCTTCTTTGCGAATCAGCTCGCTGCGTACAACAAAATGCACATCCGTTCCAAGCGCGCCATAAAAGTACCCAAGCTCAGTTGCAATGTAGCCAGCGCCGATAACAAGAAGTTTTTTTGGTTGCTTTGTTTCACGCAATGCCTCTTCAGAAGTCATATAAGGTGTGCCTTCTAAACCTTCGATCTTTGGAATGCTAGGGCGCGTACCGATGGCCACAAAAACCTTATCGCCGCTAATTTGCACATCCCCAATCTGAACCGTATGATCCGATATAAACTTTCCCTCCCCCGGGTAGAGATCAATATTTGGATGTTTATCGTAGGCAGGCGCTATGCTGTTTGAATCTGCATCAATGGTTTTATCGACACGCTCTACTAAAGCCTTAAAATCAACTGATAGTTTACCATCGACATGTAGATTAAAACGGCTACATTCTTGAATGATTGTTGCTACATCAGCGGTATGAATAAGCATTTTAGAAGGAATACAACCGCGATTTAAGCACGTGCCGCCAAGCGGCCCTTTTTCGATGATAGCTACTTTGAGTCCTAGATCAGCACAAGGGCGGACAAGTTTAGTTCCACCACCCGAACCTAAAACGATGACGTCATAATGCTTCATGACGCTACATTAGCATATTTGATATTGATCAAGAAACAGCTTTCTGCTGCTCTTCCTGCGTTTGGGCCTGTGCTTCTCTTTCTTCTGCTTCAGCAGTCAAGGAGGTAAAACTTTTGTTTAATGAGCGCAGAGAAATCATCCATCCGGCAATAATAAGGACAACAATCGGCAAAATGATCGTACTCACATTGAGAACGGAGCCTAACCCAAAGAGTTCAATTAAAAGCGCCTGTGACCAAGAGGATCCGGCCTTTCCAAGCCGCGATCCGACGACATCGACAGAGGCCTTTCCTTTGATTTTTGCTTCGGCATCGAGTGGAATAAAGGCCATCTCTTTGGTCGGATCAAAAAGAGAATACTTCATAGCTTTACTCGTCACATTTTGAATCAACCCTAAAACCACGATAAAATATAGCGGTGTGACGCCAAAAAGCGCTGACATCGGAGTCAAATGTTCACGGAAAATATAGGCTCCTAAAAAGAACAGCCCAGTCACCCCAATCAAAATCGGTGCAAGTCTTGCCGTTCGGTACCAGCCGAGCTTCCGAATTAGATTACCACCGGCTAAAAAAGCAACCAAAGGTGTTGTCATCCCGATGATGATATTGACCTTGCCCATGAAATTTTGATAGGCATTGGACTCTGGAAACTGCAGTTTTATACACGCCTTCCAGGTCACCTCGATCATATTGATCGCAAAAGCGTAACTCACAACAAGAACGGCAATACAAAGAATATATCTGGATGAAAGAACATACTTGATACTTTGGCCAAGAGTCAGCTTGGGTTTTTCCTTTTTAATAGATGCAACCACCTCAGGCGGGCACAGTTTCGGGTCGGTGACTACATAGCGCTGCATCCACCAGAAAATACCGGCAGCTAGCACAATCACAGCAGAAGAAAACAAAGTAATTTTTTGAATCGAAGCCCCAAAATCGACAAGCGAATCACTAGGGCAAATCGCACATACAATAAAGCCCCCTAAAATGGGGGCCAGATTTCCCGAAGCGACAAAAAGCGTATAAGCCCGTTTAGCCTCGCTAATGCGGTTGATATTATTGGCAAAACTCCAGAAGAGCAGAACAAGGACCATCGTGCCCCACAGCTCTGCAGCTACAAAAAAGAGCGAATTCATCCAATGACGCACCACTGCTACCCAGTGACTTCTAGCCTCGCCTAAATGCGTGAGTAGCCAATCAGAAAATTCTGTTGGGCTAAGCGCGTCTCTGAGAGGATAAAGCACAAAGCCAAAGAGGAGGAAAAAGCCTAAAAACGCAGCTAAAACGGTATAAAAAAGTTTTTCCTGAGAAAGCTTATTACTTAACCTCGTGTAGAGCAGTAACATAAGAATAGAACAAGGCAGAACGATCCAGCCCTTTAATATAGGAATAACTTCTGCCCCTGACCCAGGAGCTGTCACAACAAGCGTATCTTTAGTTGCTGAACCTAGTAAACAAAAATTGATGGTAAATAAAAATTTTAGAAAAAATAGGGGGACGAATTTTTTGTGTTCGTGACGGTGAACGGGCCAGAATCTCTGGCGCCATTTGCTAAATTGACCTTCTGATGCCATTTCCACTCAAGGTTTTATTCATTATATGACTTTAACCTTATTTTCCACCACCTTTTTTTCCAGGTGCTCCTGCTGTGATCACAAACCGCATAGCATCTTCTACGCTCATATCGATGGGCCGTACAGCGCTTCTCGGGACCATAAACGTAATGCCTCCGATCTGGTAGCTTAAGGGGATAAAAACAGCCACATCCCCTTCTTCTCCCACGCCTGCAGGTAGATCATTAAAATTTTCTCTTGTCACAAGGCCCACAAAGCGCATGCCATTCCAATCCATGGACACGACCTTTTCGCTCTTTTTCTCGCCACCCTTAAAAAAGCTCATCAAATCGCATATCGCACCATATAGTGTCTTGACAAGCGGGATGCGATTAAATAATTTATCAGTCCAATCATTAAATTTCTGAACCAAATACGTATTGAAGATAACCCCGACAAAAAAGATAACCACCACAGCGACAATAATCCCCAAACCTGGAAAATAGTACTTGGTGCCAAAAAATTCTTTGATGGGATAACTAAACGTCTCTTCTAAAAAAGAGCCCAGCCAAACGACCAATGCGATCGTTAAGGCAATAGGAGCGATGGCGATTAAGCCCCGCATGAAAATGGTGCCGAATTTTCCTTTCATCTGCTATTCTTCTTACAACAACAGGAGATTTAATGCCATTCACATTAGGCGGCGATTTTTTTGAGAAACCCAAGCCCAAGTCACCAATCAAAATATTTACTGAAAAGCGCAAAGGAAAAACAGTCACCGTGATCAAAAATGTTGATGGCGACCTCAAAGCCCTCGCCAAAACCCTCAAAGCCCAATTCTGTTGCGGCGGCTCAGTTAAAGACGATCAAATCGAGCTCCAAGGCGACCACACCTGCGCTGCACAAGCCTTTTTTAAAAAAGATTAGTTCTCCAAAAGCTGTTCAAAGCAAAGTGCCACAGCGTTCGTCCAGCCGAAACCTTCTTGCATCGCATACTCTCCAGATATAGCCTCATGTGATGCGTCGATAACGTTGTATTTTTCTAGCATTTTATGTGTGGCAGAAAACACGTCCCGATTGAGGCTGAGCCAGTGAGAGGCGATCTCTTTAGCAAGGTCTGTGTGGTTGTAGTTAAGCAGGCCTTTGACCGCAATCCACTGCAAGGGCGCCCAGCCGTTAGGTGCATCCCACTGCTGAGAGCTGCGCTGGGTGGTAGTTAAAAGCCCCCCACCCATAAGAAAGCGGTGAGCTAGGTATTCGGCGATTTTGTCTGACTGCTCTTTTGTCGCTAGACGCACAAAAAGCGGAAAGACTCCAGCTAACGTCCAGTTATCCGATTGGTGCTTTTCTGGAAAATCGTAGTCAAAGTAAAATTGATGATCTTGGTGCCAAAAGTAGCGATTGATGGCGCGCTTGCGAAGTGCTGCTGCCCGATCGTAGCTCAAGGATTTATCTACATCGCCTTTGATTTTTGCAAAGTCAGCGAGAAGCTCTTCTGTGTGGAAGAGAAGGCAGTTGAGATCGACGGGAATAAGATCAGTTGTGCGAATCGTTGATAGATTGGTGTGATCTTTGAGCCAGCGCGAACTAAAATCCCAACCTGATTCGCATGCAGCGCGCAGGTTGCGGTAGAGGTTTTTGCGCTGCTCATCAGTTGCTTGCTCAAAGGTGTGCAAATCTTCTGTGTAAGCTTCTGATCGAGGCGTATTTTCAGTGTCATAATAGCGATTGAGGACAAGATCATCATCGAGTAGCACGCAGTGATTTGATCTTGGCTTTACAGAGGTTAACTCTGTTTTTCCAGACATCCAATAAGCGTATTCTTTTTCTAGATGCGGGTAATAACTCAAGGCGAGCTCTTGATCGTGCTGCTGCAGGAGCGCTAAGAGATGGGAAAAGTAGGGCTGCTGCGATCTGGAAAGGTAGTAGGTGCGGTTGCCATTGGGGATAAAACCGTATGTGTCGATCAAAAAGGCAAAGTTAGCAATCATCTCTTTTACGATGTCGATTTTGCCCGCTCGGATGAGGCCCTCACAGGTAAAATAGCTATCCCAGTAGTAACACTCGCGAAAACGGCCACCTGGAACGATATGAGAATGAGGAAGATCGATGAGTGTGCTGTCTTTACCATCGCGCAGTGGCCTATGCAACACATCCCACATTGAAGCGATATGATCATCCATATTTTTTTGAGGCTCTTTAGAGGCCTCGTCTTGCAAAGGAAGTTCAAAATGCTCTAAAACAAACGCTTTTAAGTCAAAATCGGGCTTGTTTTTTTCATCTTCATAAACGGTTAGGACATTGCCTTTTGGAATGGCGTCGACAAAATACTTTGAATCAGAAAAAAGACGCGCCTTTTGAACTGCTTCAAAAAGCGCGCCTTCGGTTTGAACAGGCATCTAAATTAGACTTCTTCTGCTCTTGGAGCTTCGTCTTCAGTAGATGTTTCTTCTGTCTCATCTTCCTCTGCTGTGGCAATCTCTTCACCCACCATTTGGAATGATACGCCTTTATTATCAGCAAATGCAAACAGATAGCCTTCTTTATTTGTCTCTTCATCGTCATCGCTTAAGATCAGGTTGAAGAATTCATCCTTTGGCTCTGCATCATTTGCATAAAGTGCTGGAGCTGCAAGAGCAGCAAAAAGGCATCCAAAAATCAATTGGGTTTTCATTAACGTCTCCTAGTTGACGGTTGTTGGCTAATTGTAAGTATTAACCTGGCTCCATCTATTTGTCAATCAATTCCACTTTATAACCATCTGGGTCTTCAATAAAAGCAATGACAGTTTTACCGTGCTTCATCGGACCTGGAGCTCTAACAACTCTGCCACCTTTGGCCTCTATCTGCTTGCACAGCCCATAAATGTCATCGGTTCCAAGCGCAATGTGGCCAAAACCATCTCCTAGATCATAATCACTTGTTTCCCAATTATAGGTTAGCTCCAAGCAATGCTCTTTATCTTCATCACCGTAGCCTAAAAAACACAGAGTAAATTTTCCTTCTGGATAATCTTTTTGGCGGATCACATGCATCCCCATTACCTCGGTATAAAACGCTACCGATCTCTTTAAATCTCCCACTCGAATCATCGTATGTAAAAAACGCACACCACATCTCCCTTGTAAATATTTTTAAGATATGTGAAAGTCCAGAAAAAAGCAAAAAGGAGATGCTATGAGCGAAGTATTAGTCATTGCCAGTAAAGTAAAAAAATACGTCAAAGATAAATCCGGGATGAGCACATCCGCATCTGTGATGCAAGCATTGACGCGCAAGGTTCAAGAAGAGATCGATAGAGCGCTTGAGCGAGCTAGAGCCAGCGGCCGCAAAACGATCATGGACCGCGACTTCGAAGAATAACCCGGGCTTACGAATTTATTCATAATTTTTTTAGCTTACTTATCACGGCAGTCGATAAGAGATCTAGTTTTTGGATGCAGTTTGGACCCGAAGTAGCGAAGCACGAGGGCGCTGCGACTAGCAACCTGAACTCTGGGTTTATATCATTCATCTTCAGGCATTTTAGCCGCCATCTTGCACCCTTTTTGTGCTCATCTATAGCGCCTTGGCTATAGAATCGCAAAAAATGGCACAATCTGTCACCTAATCTGCTCTGAATCTAAACAATCAAAACGAAAGAGTTCAGGTTA
>JAJFLZ010000041.1 GCA_021772435.1 Chlamydiota bacterium
TCTTCAGGCATCTTAGCCGCCATCTTGCACCCTTTTTGTGCTCATCTATAGCGCCTTGGCTATAGAATCGCAAAAAATGGCACAATCTGTCACCTAATCTGCTCTGAATCTAAACAATCAAAACGAAAGAGTTCAGGTTAAGAAGCTGTTCTTTAGTTTGTAAAAAATTTTATGGGGCAGCCTTTGCTCAAGGGAAGCAAGAAATCTGCACACTACCAGCTTGTAAAAATTAATTAGTTATACGACAAATATAGATAAATTGTGTCGTATATAATGTCGCATAAATGTCGCATAAATTTACAAAACATTCATTTGTAAGTGGTTAAATATCTCTGTGTTTAGAGGTGGCTTTGGGGCCAGTGGGGGGCTTGCCAGACGGCCAGAGGATTTTGCGGGCCCAGTAATTGGCGCTCCAAGGATCGTCTTTTGTAAGCTCCCCCGCTTTGTTGCGAATGCCAGCGGATCTAGCTAGGTAGCTTCGTTTAGCGGTTTTGCTGTAGTTGTGTCCGTATCCCAGGGCTCCAAAATGGACGATTTTAACTCGCTTTTCTCCGTCGATGACTTTGGAGGCGAGCACCATCATCTTTTTGCCTTTGGATGTAGATTTGATGGGTTTGTTGACAGCCCAAAGGCGGCCGCGATAGCGCACCTTACCTTTTTCTTTCTCAAGCGATGCTAGTTTGATTCCTTGTGATCCCATATTTTTTCCATAACGAATTATTTATTTGTTGGAAAGTCGATTTTCCAATGGTTGTCGATTTGGGTGAGTTGGATGGGACTACTCTGGTGCTTTACGGCTTGGTGCTCGGAGATGAGGCCCATGAGTGAGGAGAGCTGGACGGCTGGGTCGTGGATGAGAGCTTTGTGCTGGCCTTTGGGGAGGGTGTCGAGGATGGTGTGTGCAACGTAGAGATCGCCGCCGGCGTGAGCCCGCCCACCTGATTGCAAATCGATTTGGATAGGTTTTTTGCCATTTTGCTTCAGACGCATAACGCCGTAAGTGACATCAATTAGAGCCTCTCCATTTTCAAAGGTCATGTGGACGCCACGTTTTTGCGCTAGATTGCCGCTGCTTAGGGTGACGTCAAGTTCAAAGTCGATGGAATCACCAGCGGTGGTCGTTATGCTAGATGTGAGCTTTTGCTCGTCTGGAATGATGTCAGAGTTTGAAAAGTCGTCGTTTTTGGGGAAGGCGGCAAAAAAGTTTTCAAGCGTTGTTTTCCAGTCGACTGAGTCTGATTTGTTGTAAGAGAAGGGAATGGTGCGCTGCCAGGGTATGGTATCCCAAGCTGCGACGTTATGCGCAAAGTCGCGGTTGTTTGAGAGGAAGTCGAGAAGCATTTTGTGGTTCGACTTTTTGAAGAGTTTGTGGCCTGACTCCGTTGTGATGGAAAGGTGCTCTGGAATGGCATTTGCTGCTCGCATGAAGGTGAGTGCTAGATCGAGATCGTGAACTGATTTTTCGATGAGCAGACCGCCAGAGAGGCTCTGGTAACGACGCCAGTTCATCATAATCATGGTCATAGCGTGAGCAAAACCCACATGTTCCCACGCTTTTATTTTTTTGAGTTTACCAAGTTTGTTTTGGTGTTTTTTTAACGTATTAGAGACGATACGGGTCATGTTGCTGTAGCGCAAGGTTAAGCCAACAGAAATTTGCCTTTGATCAGTTTTGCTAGCAAAGCTGTTAAATTCATCTAGATTGCGAAAGAGAGGTTTTTCGATGAAGATGTTTTGGCATGAGCTGTGCTCTAGAGCGCTATTTATGTGATCAAGATGGCGGTAGTTTGCAGATGTGATCAGAATGCGATCTAAGTCGGGGTGTTTTTCAAAGAGCTTTTTTAGGCCATCTGTAGTGTCTGGGTAGTACGAGCAGCCGGAAAACATTTTTTTGTAGTTGTGGGCGCGCGTGCTAAATCCAAGCCGCTTTGAAAATTCGTTTAAGCAGGCGAAGGCGTGATCGTCGCAAACGGCAACGATTTGGATTTGTTTTTGTGTGTCGTCCCTAAGTGATAGGCATTCTAAAAGCAAGCTTTGCGCCCGCCCTCCAAGACCTAGCACGGCTGTTTTAATTGTTTCGTGCGCTATGCAAGTACTGCATAAAAGCAAAAGCGTTAAAATAGATTTTTTCATGATGCGCCTCCAGTTTGCTGAAAGCATAAGTGATGAGATGTTTAAGCGGTTAACATTTTTTTGAGGCCGGTGTGGCGCCCAAAGGCGTCGTTGTTGTGGATGGCCATGCCAAGAGCCTTTTTGGTGCCGACGAGGACGACTCGTTTTTTGCCGCGTGTGATGCCTGTATAGAGCAAGTTGCGGTAGAGAAGCTTGAAGTGAGCCGTGTGAATGGGCATGACGATGCAAGGACATTCGCTGCCTTGATATTTGTGGATAGAGACAGCGTAGGCTAAAACGAGGTCGTCGAGCTCATTAAAGTCGTAGACCACATCTTCATTATCAAAGTTGACTGTGAGTTCTTGATCGACCGTATCGATGTTAATGATTAGACCAACATCGCCGTTGTAGACTTTTTTGTCGTAGTTATTGCGGATTTGCATGACTTTGTCGCCAAAATGAAAACGCCTGCCCATGCGCATTAGAGGGCTATGTGAGTGGTTGAGGCGCTCTTGCAGGACGACGTTGAGATTTTCAGTGCCGATCAGGCCTTTTTTCATGGGGGCAAGCACCTGAATATCACTCATACGATCGTATCCGTACTTTTCAGGCAGCCCTTTTTCGACCAAAAAGCAGATTTTTTGCAAAATGCTTTGCTGATCTTCTTCTTCGATAAAGGCAAAATCGCTTTTTTCTTCGTATTCGAGGTCGGGGAAAAAGCCTTTGTTGATGCTGTGGGCGCTGCGGATGATTTTAGAGCCTCTAGCTTGGCGAAAGATTTGGGTGAGGCGTGTTACAGGAAAGGCCTCTGACTCGATGAGGTCTTGCAAAACGGTGCCAGGGCCTACGCTTGGCAGTTGGTCGATGTCGCCGATTAAGATAAGGCGGCAATGATCAGGAATGGCTTTTAAAAGGGAATACATCAGCTGCGTGTCAATCATGGAGGCTTCATCGATGATTAGTAAATCGCAGGTGAGGGGATTGTCGCGCCCGCGCTTAAAGCCGCCCGTGCTAAAATCCCATTCGAGCAGGCTGTGAATGGTAAAGGCTTTGCGGTAGCAAATTTCGCTCATGCGTTTGGCCGCTCTGCCAGTCGGCGCAGCGAGTAAAATTTTATTGGTTACTTTTTGTGAGATTGTGAGAATAGCCCGCGTAATAGTGCTCTTTCCTGTCCCGGGGCCACCCGTCAGGATATGAAGCTTCTCACACAGGCTTTTTTTTACCCCTTCAGCTTGCTCCTTTGCAAGTTTTAAGTGAAGCTTTTCTTGCACCCATTCTATTGCCTTGTCGATATCTACTGAGCGAATGGCGCTATCTTCAGCCTCTAGACGCCTTAGCTCTTTGATGATGCCAAGTTCTGCAATATAAAGCGGTTTGATCCACACACAGCCATCACTTTCAATGATGCGCTCTAGAGAGACTAGACGTGGAATGGCTTTTTCGATCAGATCTTTTTCAAGCTCTAATATGGCGGTGACATTTTTGATCAGATCTTCAGTGGGATAGCAGACGTGCCCGTCTGAACTCAGGTCCCAAAGCGTATGTTCAATGCCGGCATTGACGCGATTATCTGACTCTCTGGGGATTCCCATTTGCTCGGCGACCTTATCGGCCATTTTAAATCCAATGCCGCGGATATCCTGAGCTAAACGGTAAGGATTTTCTTTAACTTTTTGAATGACATCGTCGCCGTACTTGCGATAAATTTTTTGAGCGTAAGCTGGGCTGATACCGTGGCCTCGCAAGAAAATCATTACGCCTCGTACCGATTTTTGTTCACCCCAGCACTCTTGGATCTTAGTTACGCGTTTCTCGCCCAAACCCTCGACTTCGAGCAGGCGGTAAGGATTTTGATCGATTACCTCCAGCGTATTAATGCCAAAACGCTTCACGATGCGTTCGGCATAGATGGGGCCGATGCCCTTGACCATTCCCGATTCTAAATATTTTTGAATACCGATGAGATCGGCGGGGTAGCTCACCTCATAGCCTTCGACCTCGAACTGCCTGCCGTAGGTGCTGTGGTGTTTCCACACACCTTTGGCCCTGATTTCCTCACCTGGAATGAGGCCTGGCATAGGTCCAACAATACATGTCAGTTCGCTTTGCCGCGGCTGCTTGACTCTTGCTACGGTAAATCCCGTGTCCTCGCTGCAGAAAACGATCGATTCGACCGCTCCAAATAATTCCTCACCATCTGCCATAGGACTACTTTGGCAATTGCCATAAATTCTAGCAAGAGATATTATGGCTAATTACTGAGAGTCTATATTCCGGATTAGCTCAGTTGGTAGAGCAACGGACTGTTAATCCGTTTGTCGCTGGTTCGAGCCCAGCATCCGGAGTTTTTTCAGCTTAATCTTAAATTCAAACCGAGAGATATAATTAGGGAAACTAGGGTATACCATTTAGGATTTCCTGTTTCTGAAAGTGCTTTATAGAGGCTTTCTCTCCCAACATGAGCTTTTTTCGCAAGTTGTCCCATTCCACCTTGAGCTTCAGCAACATTTCGAAGAGCTACTAACCTGAACTCTGGGTTTATATCGTTCATCTTCAGGCATCTTAGCCGCCATCTTGCACCCTTTTTGTGCTCATCTATAGCTTTTGGCTATAGAATCGCAAAAAATGGCACAATCTGTCACCTAATCTGCTCTGAATCTAAACAATCAAAACCCAGAGTTCAGGTTTTTAGCGAATTTCAACTTTAAGCCGCCAATCTCTCAAACTCAAACAATCCATCAACAAATTTCTTTACACTGAGAGCGTTCAAGTCTGTAAGCTGACTAACTTGATTTTTGAAAATCATGTGCGTTGCTTCAATTCCATCAATGGTGTTCCTCGCTGTTTCTAAGCTCTGATATCCCATTGCGTAATGGTGCTGTCGCTTCACTGCTCGATGGTCCTGCTCCAGGATATTGTTCAGATATTTTACTCGCCTAAACTCGGTATTTTTGAAAAATCCATCTTCTTGCATTGCAGAAAAGGCCGCTGGGTATGCGGCATTTTTATCGACATTAATCGCTCGAGGATCTCCAACTTTGCTTAATTTTCTGAAGAATATAAGAGCTGCATTGGCGTCTCTTTTTTCACTCAGATAAAAATCGATCGTTTTCCTGCTAGAATCGACTGCTCTGTACAGATAAACCCATTTCCCTTTTACTTTGACGTAGGTCTCATCTATACGTCACGAGTCATTGGGGGGCTTTATGAAGATTGTGAGCTTTTTTCTGATTTCACTTCCGTATTTTTGAACCCAGCGGTAAATGGTCGTATGGTCTGTTCCTAATCCACGTTCATTCATCATCTCTTCTAAATTTCTATAACTCAGAGGATATCGCAGGTACCAACGAACGCACAGCAAGATGATTTCTGATGAATAATGCGCCACTTAAATGTATTCTCTGGATTCACGCTTTCCTCCCTCACTTAGAAACACATCTCATTTTTTGCAACACTACCCTCTTTCATGCAATTCAACTAAAAAGCTTCCTCATCTGGGTCTGTAAAGAGCGCTTCAAGAGTTAGTTGATTCTCAACGGATGATAAGTAATGTTTATTTTTTGGCGCTCCATATGGAGTGATCAGTGTGTTAAATAATGATTTCTTTGTATTTAGCTGCTGCTTAAAAATCTCTCTTCGGTGGGTCAATTGCTTTGCAACAGCCTCTGTAACCGTGTATTCACTTGCCCAAAATTTTACCTCACAAAGGTTAATGCACTGGTCTCTTCTATCAATCACTAAATCAATTTGTGCTCCTTTTTCACTGCCAAATTTGCCTGGATGATGACTCCAATATGAGGCCTTTTCTGCTACTACTGATAAGTGAAGTGCTTTTATGACCTGTCTAATATGTCTAAAAACAACACTCTCAAAAACATATCCAGCCCAAGATTTGAATTTTGCTGATGATTGTTGGTGCAGCCAAAAATCCTGACTAATGGATTCATCGTAATTGTAAATAGCCTTTTCAATCCAATTAAGGTAAAAATATGAATACTCATCTACTACTCTATACAAACCATCTCTAGATTTACGTCCATGAAAGGGAACAAATTGAACAAAGTTTGATGCTACGAGCTCTTTTAGAGCTTTCGATATACTACCGCCCTTTCCTTTTCCGGCGCGCTGAGAGATTTGGGTATTCGTCAAACCTGTTTTACTTTTCGCCAAGGTCTCGATAATTTCGATATGAGTTTGATGGTCTTCGAATAGTGACTCATACAAAGTATGAAACTCTGTAGTAAGTGGAGCACCTGGTGTAAAGCAAAGCTTCTGTATGATTTGTGCTGATGATTGGCCAGTTTCAACATAACTGAGATATTTGGGAATACCTCCTAAAGCCATACTTACTTCTACAATCTGTTTTCTATCTAAGTGAACATGCTTAGCAATGAAATATTCTTCAATTTCTTTAAGATTGAATGGCTTGAGTCTGATTCTCGCTGTTAATCTTCCGTATAAACCATCTTTGTTGTTGATGATCTTTTTAATCATCCATGAGATAGCTGAGCCACAAATAATAGTGATGATCTTTTGGTTTTTAGATAAGTAAGAATTCCATAAAAACTCGAACGCCGGCAATAAGTCTGATTTATGTGTGTACATCCAAGGAAATTCATCAAAAAAAAGAATAATTTTTTTTGAGCCTTTAACCCTCTCTATTGCCTCTTCTAGAATTTCGAATGCTGTAAACCAATCTTTTGGCTTTTTTTCTAAGTTTTCGTATCCAAATGTGAGCTTTATTTTTCTTACAAACGATTTGATTTGCTGCTCACGAGATCCGCCTTTGATCCCCGTCATTTCAAAATACAATCCCTGACCCGAATAAAACGTGCTAATCAAGAACGTTTTTCCTACGCGTCGTCTCCCATATACCGCTAGTAGTTCTGCTTCTGTAGATTTCAATAAATTACTTAAAATATCGATTTCTCTCTCTCGCCCGATTACTTCTTTCATCTTAACCCTCATACTGATTCTGCCTTATTGTAACGCACTATCTAGCCAAAATCAATAGATAATGAGCTGAAATAGCGATTCCACAGCACTATCTCCATAAATAACTTAGATAGTGCGCTATAATAAGGTTATTATTAGTGCGGAAAAACACCAGGTTTCACAGATCTATTATTCTTAATATACTTAAATACAATAAGTTATACGATATGTAGCAACTATTTGTTCTTAATTCAGTAAATTACTAGCGAAAAAGCACGGTAGTGTTGCAAAAAATGAGATGTGTTTCTAAATGCTGCCTGAGCCTACAATGGGCTTTTCTAAGTGAGGGAGGAAAGCGTGAATCCAGAGAATACATTTAAGTGGCGGCATTACTCATCAGAAAATTAAGCAAAGTTGGAGATCCTCGAGCGATTAATGTCGATAAAAATGCCGCATACCCAGCTTAGAAACACGGAACCCTAAATTTTGACTGATAAACGAAAAAAACGTTAACTGCCCATCAAATCAGGACAGCCCAAGAGAGCGATGGTTATCCCAGTAATGAGTAGGTTTTTAGTAAAATTTTTATCCGCAATTAATTTTTTCTTGTTAGTATGCCTGAGATGAAGTGGTTAATTGGGTTTGCGCTTGCCCTGGCTTGTTTTTGTCACGCCGAAGAGCGCTACAGTGTTAGTTTGATCACTATGCAATATGCAACTGAAAATGCACAGTTGCCACAGATTGCTGCGCTTAAAAATTTGGAGGTTTCGCTCGGTGTAACATCTTCTGGTTATGTTGCAGCGGCCGGGTCTAAGCGCACTGTGACTATGCCTATTGGTCAGATAGGAATGAATGGCTTGAATTATTTTTATCGCAGCGGATTAGTTGCGATTAGCGATCGCATCGTTCAGTATTTCCACAGCCAAGGGATTCAAGGCGTGCGTGTGACTGTCGATCCGCGTCAAATTAGCCGTGAGGGTAAGGACTTGCGAGCTCCTGGCAACACCATGCTCACCTACATGATTTACACAGCGCATGTAGGACAAGTGCGCACCGTGGCAGGTGATCAGGTCAATTGCAAAAAGCATGCTCACATCAAAAAACATGCGCCAATTAGCGAAAACGATGTCTTGCAAACAGCCTCCGTTGAAGATTATGTTTTTTACCTCAACCGCCATCCGAACAGGCGTGTGGATTTGGAGATGGGAGCTTTTGGGTCGCCGGGCCTAGCTGGTGTGGACTTTGTAGTCAGTGAGGAAAAGCCGTGGCGTATTTATGGCAGCGTTGCCAATACGGGCCCAGAGACAATTGAGCAGTGGCAGCAGGTATTTGGCTATGTGAATACCCAATTGACAGGTTTTGATGACATTTTCATTTTGGATTATGCAACCGATAGTTTTAACGATTACTATTCTGTTGTCCTATCATACGATCGGCCATTTGCTAGCTTCCGCAGATTGAGATGGAACATTGAAGGCGCCTACCGGCAGTTTGATTCAGCTCAGCTCGGGTTTGGTAACAAGCGTTTTCGCGGCGATTTTTGGGAAGCCGATTTTGGCCTTTTGTGGAATTTTTACCAAAAGCGCGATTTTTTTGCCGATGCGTTTTTGAATTTGCAGTACAACTATATTTCGGTTGACAACCAGTTAGTGGATATCAAGGGGCACGAAGATTTTTTCATTCCAGAAGTGGGGTTGAGATTGAGCCGGCTGCGGCCTACATCGACGCTATTTTTGGAGACAGAATGGCAAGGCCCCATCAACGGCATCACTGATGTGAAAGAGAGCAATATCAATCGTCTGGGACGCCTCGGTGTCGATAAGAATTGGTCGATTTGGACAGGCACAAGTTATGGGTCGTATTTTGCAGATGAGCGATTGGTTAATGAGTTGTATGGATATATGCAGTGGCAGTATGCGTTCAACAATCGCTTGATTCCTGAATACGAAAGCGTGCTCGGTGGTCTCTACAGCGTGCGCGGTTATCCAACAGCAACCATTGCTGGGGATAGTACGATTACAGCCACGGCAGAGTATCGTTTGCACTTGGTCCAGCTACTAAGGCCCAGATCACAGCCGTTAAGGCGTCGGGTGCTTGGGCGTCCATTTTACGTTGCCCCGCAGTACACAGGTGGGCGTGCAGATTGGGACTTTATCCTGCGCTTATTTTTTGATATAGGTTCTGCATCTGTCAAACAAGCATCAAACCGTTTGATAGCAAGGGATCCAGAGGGGACGCTGATGGGCACGGGATTTGGGGGAGAGCTTATTTTCCGCCAAAATATTTTTATTCGCGGCGATTTTGCTTGGGCACTGAAAGGTCTTGATAATCCCACTGTGGCAGACATCGAACCTGGCCATTTTGAACCTTATTTAAGTGTGACGGTGATGTATTGAAAAATAAGATCCTCATCTTACTTTTGCTCTCGCTGCCGCTTTCTGCTGCCCCAAAGATTAAAAAAGTGCAGCATGGCAAGGTTAAGCAGCACCAAAAAGGGGATAAGCATACCTACCACACCGGGCGGGAAGCGATCATTGATTTCCAAAACTTTGATATCGCTAAACACGAGACAGTGCGTTTAATTCAAACGGACAAAAATTCAAGGGTTTTAGGTCGAGTGGTCGAAGGACCCAGATCGCAAATCGATGGCGTATTAAGAACAAACGGAAAGCTATACTTGGTGAATCCCGCAGGTCTTGTTTTTGGCCCGACAGCAACTGTCCAAGCTCATCATTTTTATGCTGCCGCTGGGAATATGAGCGACCGTGATTTTTTAAAAGGAACGGATCAATTTAGTCACTTGACTGGAGCTTTGCAGTTTGATGGAAAGCTAGAAGCAGAGTCAGCGGTGCTACTTGGCAAGCGCGTCATCATTAACGGGAAGATCGATGCTCCCACTGGTATGGTGATGATCGGAAGCGGCGATGAAATTTTAGTCGGCGAGCGAGACGGTCATTTGTTTTTGCGCATCACAGATCAAACGCCGCAGGAAAGTTTTATCGGCTCAGAAGATATGTACGCGTCGATTTTGGGGCCTGAGAGTGTCATCAATACAGAAAAGAGCTGCATCAAAGGTGACACGGTAGATCTCTCGGGTGCTGTCAATGCTGAGGCTGTCTCCGTCGATGGGCGCGATGTTAACTTGCGAAAAGGCTCAGAGATCAATGCTGGCAGTGGGGAAATTCATTTGTATGCCGATGAGCATTTGATGATGGAAGGGGCTCTAAACGCTCCAGAAAATGGAACACTTACAACTTTTTCACGTGGGGGCTATAGCGGTAAGCCAAAAGTAAATTTGGGACAAGGCCATTGGGACTACAAATTCACGAAGCAGTCGAGGGCAGCGATTGCTCCTTGTCCAAGTGGAGATTTGCTAAACATCACCGACACGACGGTTTTTAACACCGATTGTATGTATAATACAATGGCGTCTGTGACGATATCATCTGTCGCAGCAGCTCCGGGGGGCACCTCACAAATTAACTTTGGTGATGGTGGGTCTCCGTATGTTTTTGATTTTGCGGCAGCAACATCGGCTGTGACAATACAAACACTTGACAGCGATGCAACATCGCCATCACCTGTAGGGCTGATCAATATTCAGGGGGTGGAGCTCACGTGTTCGTCGGGAGAGGACATCAATATCGATACGACGCAAGTGAACCTAATTGGGATTAATGCAGGTTCTGGCACGACAGTTTCGACAACAGGTGGCGGCCAGGTGACTATGACGTCAAGCTCACCTTCTAAAGCTTTAACGATTACCATTGCAGGGGCTGATGCAACACTGCAAGTTTCAGATGCGAGTTACACAAACCTCATCACATTGAGTGTTGGCGCTTATGGCTCTCCTTCGACGCTTGGTGATGGAAGTACCGCCCTGAATTTTGGGCCTGGCCCGCAATTTGCCTTTGCAACAGCTGGCACGCTGACAGTGGATACGGGCACATTGAGCGGAGGGGATATCACATTTGCCCCATCACTATCTGCGCTGACGCTATCTGGAGCTACAGTAACTGGCGGT
Source organism: Chlamydiota bacterium (assembly GCA_021772435.1). Lineage (GTDB taxonomy): Bacteria > Chlamydiota > Chlamydiia > Chlamydiales > JACKPQ01 > JACKPP01. The sequence continues at coordinate 11,072 of JAJFLZ010000041.1, forward strand.
GCTATCTCATTTGCAACACCTGCAAGCACCGTCGAATCGACAACACTCACAGCTTCTAGTACGCTAGGTATTACAGGCACATCGTTTTCTGCAACAGCTGGCTCATCACTTACAGCGACAGGCGCAGCAACTGTCACCGCGCCCACAATCAGTTTCGATGATAGCAGTTTGTCAAGCAGCAGCACGATCGATATCACAAGCGCAGCCGGAGGATCTACAACCCTCACAAATGGAGCTACGATCGATGCGGGTGGAAAACTCACGATCGATTCATCAGCTTCCACAGTTCCTTTTAACCTGACGGGAAGCAGTGTGATCACCTTGGGTGGCGATGGCATCGAAATCCCTTACGTCATGCGTACATCCGTTCCAAATGAAACGCCGATTACACTCGATGCCAAAAGCGGCGCTGTTGATATCGGTGCTAGCTTTAATGGCAACGATGCAACGATTGGCAATGGGGGCACGCCCTTTGGCCCGATGACAGTTACAGATCCGAGCTCCTTTACCATCAATGGGCAGATCTTAGCGAACGGTTTTACTCTCACAGGAGGGACAGGAGATATCAACTTTGAGCCGATCCTCGTTCCAAACGGCGGCCCTATTGTTGGAGGACTCATTACGACGGGCAACATTTCTCCTGCGTTTCCGATCCGCGATGCCAGCGAGATCACAAGCGGTGGAGATGTTTCGATTACAACAACAGGCGATATCAAATTTGGATTTAAGCCGGGCGTTTCAGCGACTGTCCCAACGCCCTACTACATTATTGATGCAACGGGTGGTAGCGCTGTTTTAGCTTCACAATCTCCGAGCACAGGTGGCAATGTTTCTCTGACATCGACAGGGGGAGATATTATTGTCATCTCGATTTCGACCATGGCAGGCATGCCTCTTTCTGAACCTGTATCAGCTGTCATGCCTGGTGACATCACATTGAGCGCAACAAGCGGCGATGTTTCGGTCTACGGAGTGCTTGCTGCAGCGCGCCTACCCATGCAAGAGCCATCTAGCCTGTCGAGCGGCGCCATTTCCATAGATAGCACAAGGCTCATCATCGGCAAAAACACCTCGACAGTCACACCGCAAACATTTCCAGGTATTTTAAACTCTGCAACATCTGGAACAGTTCAAAATTTCATCGTGTCAGGTAATTCTATTTCACTACCTGCAATTATTCTCGATACAGCAACAGCGTCATTGCGTCCGATCTACTCTACAGTTGTCGAATCCATTCAAAATTCCACGATTGTCGATGACTACGGCGCTACTGGAGCTCCAGCGGGTAACTTGCTTGTATCCTATGCCGCGCAGTTTGAGACAACAAATCCCTTGTTTGTCAGCTCATTTTATCAAACGCAAGGGCTTGGTCCTACACTCTTGCAGGAAGAGGTGACAGCTTTTGGTGAAGTGTTTGCTCAAAACCAAGGCACAATTTCTACAAACGGAATCACAACGACCTCTGCATCTAGTGGGGGAGCTGATGTTTATCTGCAACCTGCTATAGACTTTACAACAAGCATGGGTGCCAATATCCCCGATGGTTTTTTGGAGATTTTCAGCGACATTGACGCTGGGACAGCTGACATGTTTTTATCTCCAGAGCCGCGCACAGATAACATCAGCGTAGCTACAATTTATAACAACATGCTAGCGCCCGTAACCTTATCTGGTGATCGGCTTATCACTGGACCAAATGAAGTCTTTACAGCCTTTGGTGACATGACGCTCAGTTTTTCTAGATTAAGTCGTACCGGAGATTTGGTAGCAATTGGTGATGTAGACATCACAGCATCGACCATTCAACTCATCACACATCCGACCTATCCGATATTGAGAAACACTGGAGCCTTTATCATAAATCCAGAAGGTGCGCATATCGTTTCAGGTGGTAGCATCACCACATCAACACCCCCTAGCCTATACGATCCAGGCACTCTTCCCTATGGACAACTGCTTATTTTGCCAAACGTAGTCATTAGCGAAAATCTCTTACTATTTAACTACACGGTTTTAAATTTCCTTGGCGATATGATGCCGCCACCGCCACCACCACCCCCGCCGAGTCCGCCGCCGCCGCCACCACCACCACCGAGTCCGCCGCCACCACCACCGAGTCCACCACCGCCACCGCCACCACCGCCACCGCCACCGCCACCGCCACCACCGCCACCACCGAGTCCACCGAGTCCACCGCCGCCGCCGCCGCCACCACCACCGAGCCCGCCACCACCGCCCCCTGTGCAAACTGAGATTCCACCAACGCCACCTGTGCCTCCATGGGCGCCCAGCCCAAGCGAAATCGTATACGCGGAATCGGTCCATTATTTACCTGCAGAGAGCCAGGCCACAGATCTAAATCAAGTGAGTCAAATCAATCGTATCAACAGACAAATTGCACAAATGTGTGCAGATGCACCTGCCGGGACGTGTCAACTACAAGTGGATTGGAATCAGTTAAAAGATCAAATAGCTCAGAATAAAGCAACGCTTGATCGACTAACAGCTGAGTATATGAGTACGCAAGTAGGGCGTTTTGTGTTAGAGGATTATTTAACATTTTTACGTTCTACATCAGAAGGCTCGAGGGCTGAGGCTTTTATTCGCACTATCGCAGCATTTGAAAAGAGCGCCCCAGATCAAATTGATGATCAGTTGAATGATTATTTACAGCCTCAGACTATGACTGAACAAGCGTGGCAGCAGACTTTAAATTTTACTCGCTAAGATTTTCCTTGGCTTTTTCTTTGTAAAATCTTAAATTAACAAATCATGAAGTTTGATGTGTTTTCGTTTGTTGTTCTAGCCAGCTCTCTTTTTGCAGCGGACAATAGTGGTGATCGGTTGATGCCGCTGAATGCATTTGGCGTGACAAGAAATGCAACGGTACCGCTTATTCCAGAAAATCGCATCAACCCAGACCAACATCCCCAAACTAACCAACTGCGCACCTATCAAACCAAGGCGATTACAAATACAGGCTATACGCCTACATTAACCTATACCACACCATTTAATCGTTGCACTGCAAGATTGGGACCTTATTTTGGAAATACGGGCTTAACAGGCCCAGGGTTTGTTCTTTCAGCAAATGTGACGCCGGCCTTTACGGGTGATTGTATTACAGAAGCTGGATATAGCACGGGAAATGCGGCGCAAATCAATTTGGCTAATTCGAGTTTTGCAGGATATAATATTCCCTCACTAGCTGAGAATCCCGCATCTTACATTGTGATTTTTAACGCAGCAGAATTTGATGCGACAGCGCCCGAAGGTTTTACTGTCGATAATATTTCGACATCGCTTGATCCACATGGCATGAGTTTGCAAACGGTTTATCGACATGATTACGGATCGATCACCGATTATGTCGTGATGGGCAATAGCTTTCACGATGTGTTTTACGATGGTTTGACCCCGCGTATTTTGATGGATACGCCTTTTGATCTATCGGGTGGTTTTTGGCTTGACGGTGTGAATACGCCGATTGTAGCTGGTGGTATGACAGGAAGTGGCACGAGTTTTCGCTTTGCTTTGGCAACGGGCGGCCCAACGATTCATGTGATTTTTTATGCTGAAAATGATACGGCCACTACGCTGAATTTTACGGTGCAAGGCGATGCTCTTGCATCGATTCAGCTGACTGGGGATGCGAGCTACACCGGATGGCTGCGTGCGGCTTTTATTCAGCCGGCGGCAATGGATCTAAATACAGCCTCGCTGCCTCCGTGTGTACCTGATACAGGACAACCCGTTACGGTGCCTGGAACGGATCCGGCTGTGATGACAAATGTGATTTTGGCGCCCAATTGGTTTACGCAATTAGAGGTGCAGGCAATCGCATCGATTCCTGTTGGCTATTATACGCTTTATCCACACGATTGGATAACGCGGGTGAATCTGCAGCAGCTGCTCCAGCAAAATACCACATCGGGTGCTGCAACCGTACAATGGCCAGGTAACTTAAACGGCATTCGGCGTCTTTCTGCTAATGCTCCATCGACAGCTTTGATTTTGCCGCTTTTGACTTTTGATGATGGGTCTGTGGTAACCGGTGTGAACCCAACTCTTTTTGATCAAGCCTCAACCATTTTAGGCGGTAGCGCTCCTCTTTATGGTTTGACAATTTTTGGAGCAGGGTATGGCGGCGCTCTGCCAACACCACCTGCGCCTTACGGCGATTCAAGCGCGAGTCTATTTACAACAGCTTTTAGCATGGGCTTTACTCACGGCCAAGCAACGACGATTTCATCGTTTCAAGATGGCGCGCTTTTCCCAAGTGGCGAGGCGCTCCCTGTGCATGCAGAAAGCAATGGTTCAATCGCTACGATGGTCGCTATTTTAGATTCTTACCGCAGTGCTATTCCAACGTCAGTTAGCAATGTGACCTATTCAGGAAATGAGATCACAATCGATTACGCGATGGCATCCAATACTTCTGGCACATCTCAAACAACGGCGCCATTGATTGCGTTTCCAGCCTGGATGGAGACAGAAAATGGCACGCTTGAAGATTACGTTTTTAATAGCGGCATCAAGGGCAATTTATTCACCGTGGGTGCAACAGGTGGAACCATCACCTTTGGCGAAAGGGATTGGTCGACAGGCGTGAGTGGTGACTGGATTGAAAGTGGCGATTTTTTACCTCCTGGCACGTTAAGCAGCATTTTTGGCGCGGACACACCGGCTTCTACTGTCTTAACTTGGCTGGATGATATTTATACAGATCAGCAGTTTCCATGGATTGGAGGCACGCCAACCTCCTGGCCATCGCAGCCACCAACAGACGGTATGGCACAGCCCCTATTCACAGATGCCACAACGCTCACAGATGGCTACGGTACAGGAAAGGTCCTTTTTCAAATTGCCAATACAGCAACACTGATGGCCGAGTTTTTAGATGACAAGGGTGAGTCAAGTGCAACGATTGTCACCGCAACGCAGCCACTCATCGATTATGTCAAACGGCGGCTGTTCGATTTCTTTTTAAACCGCCCGATTGTGCAAAACTACTTTGTTCCAGATTCCACAAATCATGGCGTTTGTTTTAACGGCAATCCAACACCAAATAGCTCAGCTGCGACTTTAGCAACTGTTTTGCCTGTGACAGGATTGATTGGAAACGAGCAGCAGTCGGGTATCCAGCAGCAGGATTTTGGCAATTATCTCTATAACGACCATGTGCTTCAGTACGGTTATTACATGCAAGCTGTAGCTCGCATCATCGCGTGGGATCGCACCTACACGGCAAGTAGCGCCGATCGTTTTATTAATCAGCGAGTGACAGGTGCTGATCACAATACGTACGCCATGCGACAAGTCGTCGACATGCTTTGGCGCGATGCCCTTAATCCGTTTGTAGAAACAGATGGTTTTCCCTATCTGCGCTGCTTTAATCTTTGGGAGGGGCACCCCGAAGCGCAGGGGACGATCTACCCAGCACCTGGCGGCGGTGTAAATATTGCCTTTAGTAGCGGCCGCAATATGGAAAGTATTGCTGAGAGCTACAATACGCTGACGGGAACATTTTACTACGCAACACAACTACTTGGAGAAGGCACCCCGCAAGATCCGTTTTACACTGATCTAAAAGACGCTATGCTGCTCCTGATGAAATTCACAACAAGCGCTGCAAACGTGCTTTGGTACATGAAAGGCTCTGGCTATGCGACAAGCGGTGGCGGCGCTGAAGTGCCTGCATTTTTTAACGGGTATTATTTGAACTATACCTTGACTTCCGGGAATGTTAACGATTCAGGCATGGATGGCCAGGTCGCTTTTTCTGCAGGTCCGCAAACACCTCCGCAATAAAAAAATCTTTTGTTTTTCTTTCAAAGGAGTTATCCATATTTAACTATGGATACGATGACGCTTGTTGGCATATTTGTTTTGGTTGTTTTTGTACTTGGGTATGTAGCGATTGCTTTTGAGTACGCGATTAAGGTGAATAAAACGGCAGTAGCACTAGCTATTGCAGTGATTTGTTGGCTCATTTATTTTTTAGGTCAGGTTAAACCCGTCGATCAGAATTTGTTTGAGCTACTCAAAGATTTGAGCGATATTTCACAGATCATTTTCTTTTTGCTCGGCGCGATGACGATTGTTGAGCTGATCGATTCGCATAAAGGTTTTAATACGATTATTGAGTTTATCCATACGAGATCGAAAAAACATCTTTTGTGGATTACAGCAGGTGTGGCATTTGGACTCTCTGCGATGCTCGATAATTTGACGACGACGATTTTGATGATTTCGATTTTACGCAAATTGATACCGCAAAAAAACGAGCGGTTTTTGTTTGGGTGCATGGTTGTCATTGCTGCAAATGCTGGCGGGGCATGGACACCGATCGGTGATGTGACAACGACAATGCTTTGGATCAACGGTCAGATCTCGACACTTGCTGTGATGAAAAGCGTGATTATTCCCAGCTTGATTTGTGTGCTAGTGCCGCTTGTGTGGTTTTCAAGGCAGGCTAAGGGGGAAATTGCGCTTTCTTCGCGAGGGGGCAATTTGGATAAACCAGAGCCTGGCGCGTATTTGATTTTTACTGCAGGGCTTGGCTGCTTACTCTTGGTTCCTATTTTTCACTGGGTAACAGAGCTTCCGCCATTTATGGGGATGCTGATTAGCTTGGCGCTTTTGTGGTTTATCACAGATATTTTGCATCACAAGCATGAGAGCCGAATGCATTTGCGTGTGCCCCATATTTTAACCAAGATCGATGTCTCAAGCATTTTGTTTTTCTTGGGGATTTTACTTGCAATTGACGCTTTGAGTGCAGCAGGCCTTCTGACACAGCTAGCGCAGTGGCTAAATATCCACGTGCATAATCAAACAGAAATTGTCACGCTTATCGGTATTTTATCAGCGCTCATCGACAATGTGCCGCTCGTTGCAGCCACGATGAATATGTATGACTTGTCGCAATTTCCGATGGATTCCAAGCTGTGGCTGATGATCGCCTACGCAGCAGGCACAGGAGGCAGTATTTTGCTCATCGGATCTGCTGCAGGCGTTGCTCTTATGGGCCTGGAGCAAATCGATTTCTTTTCGTACCTAAAAAAGATTAGCCTTCCTGCACTTGTTGGCTATTTGCTTGGTATGTTAGTCTATTTTTTTGTTTGATTTAGGATAGCATGCGCTACTTACTTGTTTTTGTATTCTTTGTAACTACACAGCTGTTTGCTCAGTTTATCGAAGACGCAGCCCCAAAACAGCCAAAACAAGATCCATTTTCGTCAGGAGCCTATTTTGATCATGAACCATTGCCGTCCCAGACTGGCACTGAAGAGATTCTTTCAAAGACCGAGGGAGTTTTACTTGTAGGTAATATCAGGGATTTGGAGCGCGATGGTGTACAAGGCGTGCGCGGTTTAGAGGTTAAAAATCTGAATTTTCCAGGAACCATTGCAGATTTGCGAGCCAAATTAGATCCCATCTATTTGAATCAACCGCTTACGATGGATAAAATTCGGGAGATCCGCAAAGCGATCATCGAGTATTACCAAAGCTATAGCCGCGGCTTAGTTTTAGTTGTCGCGCCTGAGCAGTACATCACCGATGATACGATTCAGCTTGTTGTCGTGGAGAGTAAGGCAGGCAAGATTTCGGTGGAAGGTAATAAATGGTTTAGTGATAAGACGCTTCAAAATCACTTGCGTTTGGAAGAGGCAAATTATATCGATACGCAGGTGATTGTCCAAGATTTAGATTGGATGAATCGCAATCCGTTTCGTCAAGCCGATGTTGTCATGCGACCAGGAGCGATGGAAGGGACGACTGATGTCGAGTTTTGGGTGTACGATCGCTTTCCAGTTAGATTTTATGCTGGAGCTGATAATACGGGTTTTGAAACCACAGGAACGGGGCGAATTTTTAGTGGGTTTAACTGGGGTAATGCATTTGGCTTAGAGCAGCAGCTCTCTTTCCAATACTCAACGTCTTCAGATTTTGGAAGATTTTATGCGTATACAGGCAACTGGATGATTCCATTGCCGTGGCGTCATATCTGGTCGTTTTTTGGCGGTTATTCACGTGTGCATCCGAAAATGCCGTTTATCGGTGTGGATAATACGGGCAGGAATTCACAAGTGAGCACGCGCTACACAATCCCCATTCCACGTCAGCGCACTTTTATGCAAGAAGTGGGCTTTGGAATCGATTATAAACGCGCCGATAACAACTTGCTGTTTGGTGATTTGATTGTTTTTGGAGCAACAGCTGTGATTACTCAAGCCGTTTTTGAGTATGCAGCTCTCCAAAAAACCGATAATTGGCGTTGGTCATTTAATTTTAATGGCTACTGGTCACCAGGAGACTTGTTCGGTCACCAAAGTGTTAAGGATTATCAGAGTTTGAGGCCAGAAGCGACAAGTAATTATGTCTATGCTAATTACACGTTTTTACCGGTGGTGTTTTTGCCAGCAGATTGGTCACTCGTGTTTAAAAATAGCATGCAACTATCCAACCGCAATTTACTCAGTTCTGAAACGTTTGGCTTAGGTGGCTATAATACAGTGCGCGGTTATGACCAAAATGATACGAATACGGATAATGGGCTTTTGCTCTCTGGTGAAATTGTTACGCCAACAATGCCCCTTCTAACTTACCGCAAGTCTAATGGAATCCTGCAAGATCAGCTGCAGTTTTTGTGGTTTTTAGATTACGGTCTCGGATGGAATAATATTCGGTTGCCTAAAGAGCCCAATAGCTTTTGGCTGATGGGGACAGGGCCTGGTCTTCGCTACAATTGGGGAACGTATCTCACAGTGCGTCTCGATTGGGGAATTAAGCTGCATAAAATCCGCCTTGTCGATGATCCATCGTTCAGCGTTCTTAACTTCGGCGTGCTTCTTAGTTATTGACATAAAACAACCTTCTTATACATAAAAGAAAGAATTTTATAATGTATTGAGAGGTCGTTATGAATAAGTATTTATTACGTATTTTTACATTAGTATGTTTAGGTGATTCGTTGCTGTTTGCCTTGCCTGATAGCCCAAGTGTCGTGGCTGGTAAGGTGCAATTTCAACACAGTGAACAACAAATGCACATAACATCAGCATCCGATCGCTCAATTATCAACTGGAAGACTTTTTCGAGTGAACTTGGAGAAGTTATCAAGATTGATATGCCGAATTCTTCCTCAGCTGTTTTGAATCGTGTGACATCGAATATCCCAAGTCAAATTATGGGTATGATTTCATCTAACGGACATGTCTATCTTATCAATCAAAACGGAATTTTATTTGGTAAAAATACGTACGCGCGCGTTGGCGCACTGACAGCTTCGACCCTCGATCTATCTGATGATCTATTTTTATCAGGCGATGAACATACATTTCTTGGTCATCATTGCGCATCGTTGATTAACAAGGGGCAGCTGTTTGCTCAAGAGGGTGATGTGTGCTTGATTGGGCCACACGTTGTTAATGAGGGGTCAATCACGTGCCCAAGAGGTACAGCAGCACTTCTTGCTGGGAAGAAAATTGTAGCCAGCCCAGAAAAACATATTGTGATTTGTTTAGATCCAGTGGATAGCAATAAAATAGGCCTGGAGCAAGCTGGTAGCATCCATGCACGTAATGTAGAGATGATTGCCGATGGCCATCTTTATGGGCTTGCCATTCAACATAGTGGCATAACGCATGCAGTGGGTTTTAAAGAGGAAGGAGGGCGCATACATTTATATGCTCAAGAAGGGCAAGTGGAGGTAGGCGCATCCAGCAGAGTCATTGCACTTAGTGATGATGGTAGTCATGAAATACAAATTTTGGGGAAGAACGTCGCTGTGAAAGACAACGCACTGATCGATGTATCAGCAGAGCAGCAGGCTGGTAAACTCTTTATTGGAGGAGGGCTAAATGGAAAGGGTTTGTCCACAGCTAAAACTGCGGTTGTAGAAAGTAGTGTGCGTCTTTTAAGTGATGCTAAAATTGCAGGAGATGGAGGGCAAGTCGTTGTTTGGTCAGATGAGGATACGCAATTTCATGGTTTTGCAAGTGTGCGCGGCGGGTGTTTGTCTGGCAATGGTGGTTTCGCTGAAATTTCAGGAACAAGATTAGATGTTCAAGGGGTTGTCGATGCTAGAGCTCCACAAGGTAAAATCGGCACTGTTCTTTTTGATCCGACTGATATGGAGATTGGACCAGGAGGTAACATCAGCATATCGGTGTCAGGTCTTTTTTCTAAAACAATTAGAGGAACAGCATCTACAGCGCATTTAAGTATTGCTACTCTGAACACAAATTTACTTCTTGCAAACGTGCTTGTGACAACAGCATCTAGCGCATCTGGAAATGGGGATCTGAGTTTAAATGGTGACATTACTATCAATGCTACTGTAGGGACAGATTTGACTTTCGATGTGGAAGGAGATTTTAATTTAGCTCACAATATTGTATTCCAAGGACTACTTGAAAGCTCTGTTTTCACAATTAATACCGTCAAAGATTTTAATGTTACAGATGATGTTGTCTTTGATTTTGAAGGGCAAAGGATTGATTTCAATATTGGAAGGAATGTTAACATCGATGGTAGCTTTGAATTTAATGATACAACGTTTGGAGCTGGATCAGACTGCACCTTGACAGCAGGGCAAGCGATTACGTTTAACCAACAAACAGCGATCGAGGGTTTTTCGAGTTTTTCAGCTGAAGCTTTTGGTCCAATTAATATTAATGCTCCTTTTTCAACGACGCAGACACCCAGCATTGAGTTGATCACTTCATTGCCTGTAGGCGGTCCTTATGAGACACCTCCAGTGATTACAGTCAGCGGAGAAGGTAATATCACAACCACTGCGGGTCAACTTTTAATCGATAGCTCCGATGATATTGTGCTAGGAAATTTTGTCATTAACGCATCTTCTGGTGATATCATGCTCGTAGCGGCTAAAAACGTTTACATCGGCGGTCATGAAAATCCTACGATTTTAGGGGTTAATACGGGAACGATTTCTATCACGGCCCTTGAAGATGTAGCCGTGACAGGCGGGTATCGATCAGGGGCTTTTGCTCAAATTGGCTCGCAAGGCCCAGGCGTTATCGCCCAGCCCAGCCCTCAACTTCTTGATGTCAACGCTGATATCCAATTGTCTATCGGAGGTTCTTTGATCGTTGCTGGTGGAAATGTCAATGAAGATGCCTATGCGTTGATTGGGCATGGCATTCCTAACGCAGATGGAGGTGCTATTCAGGGTGATATCGATATTTTATTTACAAGTTTGGATACGGGTAGTGTGCTTATAATTGGGGGTAATAAAGAGAATGCCTTTGCACAAATCGGTCATTTGAATGGGTCGACGACAAATGGTGTCACTGTATCAGGCGATATTACAAATGGTTTAGGTGGTTCGGTTGCTATTCCTAACATGCTGCTTTGTAGAGGTGGTTTTAAAAGCGGTGCTTACGCGCTTTTTGGCCATGGTGGGAAAACTTCACCAAGTCCAGATGTATTTAGCGGCACAATGCGCGCGCAAGCTGAAGATGTCGTTATCCTTGCTGGGACAAATAACCAGCCTGGCACATTTGCAGCTTTTGGCTTTTATGTCGATGGGGTAGAAGGAAGTAGCGGTGTGAGTGTTACATCTCCACTTGTCGAGCTTAGCGGAAGCCAGAATTTGGAGATTCACTCACAGGCTAATGCAAACGCATCTGTTGGGGCACGGGTTGTCACCTCAACTCTAAGTTTTGCAACGTTAGATGTGACACAGATGAATGTGGCAACAGATTGGCTGGCAATGCGTGCTGGTGTGAATCAAATTAATCCCAATGAGGTTTTTCTAGGCGTATTTGGTGGAAGTTTAGCAAGCCTTACAGGTGAAAATTCAAGCACAAATGCCATTTCAAATTTAAGTGTGAACGTAGGAGAATCTTTTAGCCTAGAGGTGAGTAACATAGCTGAGCACACACAAGTACAGGGCTTGATCACAAATGGCAATATTGGAAGCTCTACTGTCAATCCGCAGTTGCTAGATTTTACAGTTGAAGGGTATGCGTTGTTACTCAGCGGAAATAACCGCGTTGCTATTCGCAGTATCGATCAGTTAGATTTTCAATGTGGGACATTGCAACCGAATTCTGACTTGATGCTTTTTGCAAGTTCTGAAGGAGAAGCTTTTATCGATTGTCAAAATATCACAGCAGGGTCATCGATTACTTCGGGAAGTGATATTGTGTTGCAAGCTGTCAATGCTTCCAATCCTGCCTACTTGCAAGTTTCAAATGTAGCATCTGCAAATGCTCTGCAGGTCATAGCAAACCAGTCGATAGAAGTTGGAAGCCAGAGCTACATCGAACACCAGGGAACAGGTGATCTAACGCTTGTTGTTGATAATGCTTTTCCTACAGCGCCCGACAGTGGACCAGGAGCTTTTATAATAAATGCTAACGCACATGTAGGAAGATTAGGTGGCGGATCTTTACGTATCTTCACAGCTGATCGCGCGCAAAATACGGCTGCGGGTATAAATAATTTTAACGGCCAAACATTTGTACCAGGCCCACTTTTTGTTAATTCGCAGACAGAACGTTGGGGGATTTATTTTCCTAATGCGTTTATTGGATCAAATAATTATGCATTCTTTTACAAAAATAATTAATAGAAATTATATTTTTTATATACTATATAAAAAATAAGAATTGTGGATATAGAAAAAACTCGACATATCTTTTGTAGATGTGTAGTTGCTTCTGTTTTAGCAGCTGCGCATTTGTATGCTCAGCCCGTGCATCATCATGTTGTATCGGGAAGGGCACTTATCACTCAAAATTCTAACGAAAGTATCATTCAAACAAAGTCTCAAAGGACAATCCTTCATTGGAAGGATTTTTCCAATCAGCCAGGGGAAATCACTCGATTTGTGCAGCCAAATTCACAAGCTGCAGTTCTAAACCGTGTGACATCAAATATTCCCAGCACCATCATGGGTACTCTTACATCAAATGGAGAAGTGCTTCTCCTTAATCCAGCTGGCACTCTGTTTGGCAGACAAGCCAAAATCAATGTTGCAAGCTTAACAGTTTCGACACTTGATCTTCCAAATAACGATTTTTTAACTGGAGAAAATCACTGTTTTGCTGGAGCGTCAGACGCTAGCATCGAAAACTTAGGCCACATTGAAACGGTTGGAGATGTTTTTCTTATTGGATCTCGTGTGCGAAACCTGGGCAGCATTGAAAGCTCAAATGGCATGGTGGGATTGGTTGCAGCGCAAAAGGTAGTTATTCGCTCAAGTGGAGATGATCGTATTTTCATCTGTCCAAATGAAAAAGAGCTTGGGGGAATGGGGATTGATCAGGCTGGTAAAATTCATGCTAAAAACATTGAATTACTAGCTGATGGTCATCCTTATGCTCTAGCAATTAAGCACACAGGCTTTTGCAATGCAAAAAACTTTAGTAAAAAAGGAGGTAAAATACGTTTACTTGCAGATGGGGGCGCTACTCAAGTGGCAGAAGACTCTATTCTAGCTGCACCTGAAATACAAATACTAGGAGATAGAGTTGAGGTGCTCAACCGAGCGACGATCGATGCAAGCTGTGATGCACAAGGAGGGCACATTTACATTGGTGGTGGTTTTCAAGGGTGCCAACCATTTATTTTAGCGTCCAACTACACCTTTATAGATAAAGACGTTCATCTTTTTGCCGACTGTTTAATGCAAGGGAATGGAGGTCAAATTGTTGTTTGGTCAAATGCATTTACAGAGTTTTACGGATCCGCAAGTGTCAGAGGAGGTCTTTTTGCTGGCAATGGAGGATTAATTGAAGTTTCAGGTAAAGAATTAATTTCTCAAGGTGCTTTTGATGCCAAAGCGCCTCAAGGGAAAACAGGCACCCTACTTTGGGATCCAACCAACTTTACTGTTGGATCGGGTACAACGACTAATACCACTCAGACAGGTGGCAACCCTAACACAATTTCTGGCACTGCTGCCACAGCCAATATTACTGCAGCAGATATCACAACGGCTCTAAATTCAGCAGCAGTGATTCTCACCACGGCATCGGGCTTTGCAAGCGCAGGCGATATCACAACCAATGCATCCATGACCATTAGCTCTAGTGCTGGCAACGACCTGACATGGACAGCAAATAACGATATTAATATTCGTCATGGCGTCAGATTTATCGACTCTGTTGGGACTGCGACATTTACGATGACCGCTGGAAATGATGTCAACGTTTTTGCAACAGGAGCGTATCAAACGAATGTGGCAGATACAGTAGTTACTGCTAGCCGCGACATCAATATCTTAAACTCATTTACAGCTAGCACATCAGGCGATATCACAATGTCTGCTACCCGAGATATTAACGTGGGGCCGAGCGCTCGTCCTAGTATCGTCGGTACTCCCTCAGGAACAGTTATTATCGATGCTACGCAAGATCTAAATGTTACAGGAGGAACAGCAACAAATGCTTATGCTCAGATTGGTTCTCAGAGCACCTCTGTTTCATCTGACATCGATCTGACTATCGGGGGTGACCTAAGCGTTAGAGGTGGGGTATCTGCAACTGGCACCTTTGCTCTTATAGGTCATGGTAGCTTAACTCCCAGTGGATCCACCGTTGTTGGTAACATCTCCATCCAGTCAATCGGCAACGATGCTTTTATTGTTGGTGGGCAACTGCTAAATACATTTGCGCAAGTGGGACATGTGCGAGGAGCTACTTCTGGCACACTTACAGCAACAGGCAACATAGATGATGGCGCTGGGGGGCCAATTCCAATTACAGGAGAGCTGAGTATAACAGGTGGAGCTGAAATAGGTGCTTATGCGCTGCTTGGGCATGGGGGCAGAGAAAGCGCGAGTGAAGATACCTACACAGGAGCCATAAGAGTTCAAGCAAACAGCATCACCGTGCAAGGAGGTCGCCCTGAGTTTGCAGCCATAGGATTCTACGTCGATGAAGTTGATGGGAGTGCAGTGACTTCTTGCACTGTCATATCGGAAGAAATCCAAATCATCTCAGATACATTTCTTAGCTTGCAAGCAGAGGCTATAGAAGCTAATGCTTCTGTGGGAGCGCGCATTATCACAATTGACGACTCATACGCGGATATCGACGTTACTGAAATGAATGTATCTGTTGGGACAGACCTTACAATGTTAGGTCCTGTTACTCACAGCGGAAGTGATGAAGTGTTCTTAGGGGTAAATGGCGGGCCGCTGGCTAGCTTAAATGAGCCCTACCCCCTTAGCTCTGCGCGCACAGACTTGATCATTGATGTTGGCGGCGACTTTGTCATGCACTCTCAAGCCTTGGGAACGGCAACAGCATCACTTGGGTTGATTGCCAATGGTAACATCACCGGTCCTGATACAAACGGTCATAACATAACATTTACAGTAGGCGGTTCGGCGAGCCTAAAAGCAGGAGTTGGGTCTGTTGGAATTCGCAGTATCGATCGTTTAGACTTTGATGTCGATGGAACCTATCCAGAAGCTCTTACCATTGATGCTTCCAATACAGGCATGGCTTTCATCGATGCGCAAAGTTCCACAGGCAATTCTACCATTCACTCTAACTCAATAATAGGGCTATCCGGTACTCCATCCAACGATGGTTACATAGAAATTCAAAACGCAACTTCAACGAACGAGCTTTTTGTCATAGCTGACATCAGTATCAAAATTGGGGACTATGGGCGCATTACCAACCAAGGTGATGGGTCTCTTACCATTGTTGTAGACAACGATTTTCCCACAGCTCCCGACATAGGCTCTGGGCAATTCATTCTATCCTCTGTAGGAAGCATCGGGCGCCTTTATGGAGGAGACCTAGCTGTCTACACAGCACAACCATCGCAAAACATGTTCCTAAGCGTACCCAATGTCAACGGTATGGTGCCTATTTTAGGCTCGCCTACAGGAGTTGACACCGATTGGGAAGTTTGGGCTACCTACTTTGATAATGGTACTGTTAGCCCTGTCACCACGGCTACAATCTTTTACAAAACATCT
Source organism: Chlamydiota bacterium (assembly GCA_021772435.1). Lineage (GTDB taxonomy): Bacteria > Chlamydiota > Chlamydiia > Chlamydiales > JACKPQ01 > JACKPP01. Next base: position 27,045 of record JAJFLZ010000041.1, read on the forward strand.
TTGGCACCGCCGCCACCACCGCCACCGCCGCCACCACCACCGCCACCGCCGCCACCACCGCCGCCACCGCCACCGCCGCCGCCACCGCCACCGCCACCGCCACCGCCGCCGCCACCACCACCACCGCCGCCGCCACCACCACCGCCGCCGCCACCACCACCGCCGCCGCCGCCGCCACCACCACCGCCGCCGCCGCCGCCACCACCACCGCCACCGCCGCCGCCACCGCCACCGCCGCCACCACCACCACCGCCGCCGCCACCACCGCCACCACCACCGCCACCACCACCACCGCCACCACCGCCGCCGCCGCCGCCTCCGCCACCGCCGCCCCCACCGCCACCGCCACCGCCGCCACCGCCGCCACCGCCACCACCGCCACCGCCACCTGTTCAGCCTGCCCCTGGCCAGCCGACACCT
>JAJFLZ010000042.1 GCA_021772435.1 Chlamydiota bacterium
TGGGTTTATATCATTTATCTTCAGGCATCTTAGCCGCCATCTTGCACCCTTTTTGTGCTCATCTATAGCTTTTGGCTATAGAATCGCAAAAAATGGCACAATCTGTCACCTAATCTGCTCTGAATCTAAACAATCAAAACCCAGAGTTCAGGTTGTTAAGGTTTTTTTTGGGCTTTTTGATAGCCTTCTTCAAAACCGCGTCTGAATTCAGATTCGGCAAGTTTTTCCATCGAATCAAACAAACGGTGCATCTGCAACGGATAAGCAAAAACACATGAACCCGTCTCAGCGTTTTCCAGCACGTGCGAGCATTTATTGAGCTCGTCTACCTGATTGCGATAGCCCTGTGAAATACCGCTTGATCGAAATGCACAAGGATGCACGTGAATGGGACTGCCAGTCTCCCACGCACTGAAATCTTGCAAGAAACGCTCATCAGGTTGATCCAAAACATCGCCTTTCCACCATTCTTTGAAAGAGCGCCAATTTTGCTCAATCCTAACGGGGCACCACATCGTATTATTGTCTAAAAGCCAGATCGTTTTTTCTAAATGCCGAATATGAATGTGGTGAGATAAATGCGCATTTTTATAATCAGAAGTTAGCGGCTCATAAGATGCCAGCAGGTTTGCACATGTGAGCAATAGGAGATATTTCATGCTGTCGAATTTATCAAACTCTGAAATTTACAGCACTATCTTTTAAAGAAACTCCAAAACCAGCCGCTCTGCGAGCCACCGTAAACTTCTTTCGTCAACAGGACCCTCAGTAAATTTTAGAGTTTTTGCAAAATAATATCGGCGGTGTCGGTTGTTGACTCAAGAAGGTGATGCAGATGAGTACATCCTTCTTTGATTTGCGCTTGCTTCTCATCAGAGCTGATGATGGCGTCCATTGTGGATGTGAGGGCAGGCAGTTTGAGATTCGTTCCATAAAATTCTGGAAAAAGAGTTTTGCCGGCAATGATATTGGGAAGGGCAAAGTGGGCTAGGTCAATTTTAAGCAGTTTTTGTGCGATAAATTGGTCCATCCGACGGATGGCGAAATTAACGCATGTAGGCACGCCATACAAAGCAAGCTGCAATGTGATTGTTCCTGATGTCGCCAGGGCAAACGCTGCGCTGTTCATCAGATCGTTAGTGTGACGCAAATCGACAATAGGAAAGTCGAATTTGTTGAGTTTTAAAATGGGACGCAAGAATTTAGCGTGGGAGCAGGAGATGATCGGTTGGAGGTTGTGTTTTTCTGCTAACTCTTTGGCGGCTTTGAGTTGAATGGGAAGGTTGCGGTTGATTTCTTTGAGCCTGCTTCCAGGGAAAAGTGCGAGAATGGGTTTTTTAAATTTTTTACCCCATTTTGGATCGTGAGAGGCAAGCTTGTATTCTTTTAAAAGAGGATGGCCGATGTAGTTGGCAGGCAAGTTCACTTTTTCAAAATAGGCTGGCTCAAAGGGCAGAATGCATAGGAGGTGGTCTAGGTTTTTAGCCATAGAGCGTGCGCGGTTTTTGCGCCATGCCCACACAGAGGGACTAATAAATTGTACGATTTTGCCTTTGTAGCCACTTTTGCGCAAAGCAGACGCCATACGCATATTGAACTCAGCGTAGTCGATCAAGATCACAAGTTTGGGATTTATAGAAAGAATCGATTTTTTGACTCGGCGAAAAAGTTTGATCAGGCGAGGGAGGGCTGGAACGATGTCTAAAAAGCCCATCGTTTCAAAGTGCTCAGCTCTTATAATGCATTCGATGTTTGTTTTACGCATCTGGGTGCCCGCAACACCTGATATTTTGAGCTCAGGCAGTTTTTTATGCAAATCACGGATCAGATGTGCGCCGTGCAAATCGCCGCTGCGCTCCCCAGCAAAAACAAAAATGTCTGTCATGCTAAATTCTCCATGAGCCATTGAGCGCCAGCTTGGAAAACATGTGGCGCTGTGCCGTGCCCTTGATGGCCAATGGATGGGCCAATAATGAGTTCGATTGGCGAGGTGCGAATTTTACGCTCAAAGGCAGCGTTTGCTAAATCGCGGATGAAATGAAAACAGTTTTCTGTGCCAGTACGGATGTCATGATTGCCGATATAAAAACGTAAAGTGCGATCGCATAACTTTTGTGGATCAAGGGCTAAATGTGGCAATGAGCAGCTTTCTAGCTCTTTGGCGTATTCGAGTTGAATGAGCGGCGCAAAGCCTAAAATCGTCTTGATTTCAGGAACTAAGGATGCGATATGACAGGCGCAAAAAACACCGCGCGATAGACCTGCGATGGCAAGTGATGTAGCAATATCTCCAAGCTCCCGGATTTGCTCTGCCGCTGATTCAAAAAAAGGCGTAAGGACATCGATACCGGCATTAAATTTTTCGCGCCAAAAACTGATTGCTTTTGTTGGGTCGAGATCGGGGCCATGTCCAGGGATGGTGAGTGAAAAAACGCGCACATTTTGCGTTTTCCAATAGTTGACGGGTTGGTTGAATGGATCTAGATGCAAACTTTCGTCATCTGATAGAGCAAGGTAGATGATCGCGGGCATAGGCCCTTCTTCAAGCGGGGGGCCGACAAACTTCACGCTTTTCTCCGGCGGCGGCGCCTCGGCTTGCTTCGTTTTTCAGGTTCGATTTTAACCGTACTAAAAGCTTTTTCCCAGTCAGTAAAGATGGCTTTGAGCTCAGGATCAATACGCGAGCGCAGGCTCAAAAAGTCCAAAGCCAGAGAAAATTCAGCAACGTTGGGTACGCGCAGTTTGCTTGATTTTTTTGGCACGAATGGTGTCATTCGGTACTGGCCATTTAAAATAGCTAGCATTTTGCCTGAAATACGGCGGGGGAGTAAAAAGAAGGGGCCAAATACCTTGCGGATCATGGCTCCAGCTTCTGATTGGATTTGACCAAGGTGAGGGATGTTGCCGCCATCGACGTAGTGAATTTTTAAATGGTTATGGAGCATGGGATAAATGAGGGCTGATAAAGCCACTGATCGATCAATGACTTCTTTTGACTCTAGTTGCATCCGGTCGACTTCTTGCAAATAAGCGTAAATCTCGTTGCCAGGGAGCTCTTCTAGGTGCTCAGCAACATCTGGGAGTAAAAGCTGCATTAAACCGTAATCTGTCATCAGACGGAAAAAATGCTCAGCAGCTCCTGATTCTAGCATGCGCAAAAGCTCTTCTAAAACTCTTGCTTGCGATGATTTTAAAATATCGGCTTTACACTCGATGCATGCAAGCCGCGTGTCATGTTCAGCTTCCAAATTGAACCTGGCTAAGAATTTGACCAGACGGATCATGCGAACAGGATCTTGGCGATAGCGCACATACGGTTCGCCGATCATTTTGAGTTGTTTTTTTTGGGCATCGGCATAACCGCCGACGTAATCGATCACCGTCTCTTCGAAGCTGTCAAAGAAAAGGCCGTTGATCGTAAAATCGCGACGCAGCACGTCTTCTTCTGGCGTTCCCCAAATGTTATCGCGTGTGATAAATTCAGGCGTTTCTGGGTCGCCAGCGCGGAAGGTGGCCACTTCGATGATTTTGCGTCCAAAGCGGATGTGGGCGAGGCGAAATCTACGGCCGATCAAAATGCATTGCCTGCCAAATAAAGCTTTGATCTCTTCTGGAATGGCGGATGTGGAGATATCGTAATCTTTGGGGGTGTGTCCGAGTAGCAAGTCGCGGACACTGCCGCCGACTAAATACGCGACGTGACCAGCGGCCCTGAGTTTTTCAATAATGTAGAGAGCGTGACGGTCGATTTGATCGAGTGAAATGCCATGCTCTTCTTTGGAGATAATGATCGGTTGCACCCTTTCAGCATAAATGTTTACAGATAGAAAAGTCAAGGTATGCTATTCTGACGCGAGTATGAAAGATAAATTGAAATTTATTGGAGGGAGCCTCATTATCGGCGGAACAGCGCTCGGTGCTGGGATGCTTGCTCTTCCTGTTGTGACAGCTGCCGCTGGCTTTTTGCCAAGTCTTTTAATCTACATTTTGTGCTGGTCATTTAGCGCCTGCACAGGACTTTTATTTGTAGAAATTTGTTTATGGATGCCACAAGATGCTAACATTATGTCGATGGCATCGCACCTTCTCGGCAAGTGGGGGAAGGTCGCTACTTGGCTTTTGTACGTCTTTTTGTTCTATTCTCTCTCTGTTGCTTATGTGGCAGGCGGCGGGGATTTTGTCTCCGAAATTTTAGGCACACCGAACTGGGTATCTTCTATTCTTTTCACGCTTGTATTTGGAACTTTTGTCGTTTTGGGAACAAAAGCTGTCGATCGAGTGAATTTTTTATTGATGGTTGGACTTGTCGTTTCATTTTTAGTGTTTATTGCGCTTGGTTTTGGCAAGGTAAAGCCGGCCTTAGCCATGCGATTTAACATGTGGCCAGCATTTTTAGCGCTTCCCGTGATTTTTACATCGTTTAGCTACCAGGGGACTGTGCCCTCCATTGTCGCGTACTTTAACCGCGACGGAAAAAAAGCTAAAAAAGCTATCTTGATCGGAACGGCGATTCCCTTTTTCGCCTACATCATTTGGGAATATCTCATTTTGGGCATTGTGCCGCTCTCTGGCACGCATGGCTTGCTCATGACAAAGCAGCACCAACTAACAGCTGTTGCTCCGCTCAAATACATCTTATCGGGTTCGCCCATCTACGCCATTGGGCAGTTTTTCTCTTTCTTTGCTTTAACAACATCATTTTTAGGTGTCTCACTTGGACTCATGGATTTTATGTCGGATGCCCTTCAAGTTGCTAAAGAAGGCGTTAAAAAACTGTGGTTAGCAGGAATCATTTTTGTGCCGCCGATTATCATCACCATGATCAATCCCAAACTGTTTTTAACAGCGCTAGGCTTTGCTGGCGGTATTGGCTGTGCGCTACTCCTTGGCCTGATGCCGGCGCTTATGACGTGGGTGGGACGCTACAAACTAAATTACCCGTCCATTCATCAACAACTGCCTGGTGGCAAAAAGTTGCTGATTGTTCTAATGGCGTTTGTCGTATTTGAGCTCGGGATTGAGCTTATCAATGAACTTTTCTGACCAGTGGAAGTTAGGGCGAGATAGTCTTTCGGCGCATTTTCGATCCTTGCTCGGGGGCAGTATTAAAATACAGCTCCCACTCGCGATGGACGCTCTCTTTAAGAGCGCCCTCGTAACTTACGTACTCACCTGAACTCTGGGTTTATATCATTCATCTTCAGGCATCTTAGCCGCCATCTTGCACCCTTTTTGTGCTCATCTATAGCTTTTGGCTATAGAATCGCAAAAAATGGCACAATCTGTCACCTAATCTGCTCTGAATCTAAACAATCA
>JAJFLZ010000043.1 GCA_021772435.1 Chlamydiota bacterium
GTGGTTATCAAAAGTTCTTCGGACACTTTTGCCTCCTGTTGTTAGGGTGAAGATTTAACAACAGGATTTTTTATTTGATGATTTTTCTCAAGTCTTTTTTGTTAAGCTATTTGCTCTAGAGTTGATCCATGATTCGCGTTATTGCTAATCATGTTGGCGGCGCTGTTGCAGGATCGATAGTTGGCTTCACTACTGGAAGTTTCAAATTCGCAGCCATTTCTGCAATTATTTATACAGCCTTAAAAGCTGCTAATAAAAATGTAAATATAAGACCGTTAATTGTTTTACCTCTTATCGTGGGATGTGCAGGAGCTACGATTGGTCTTGTTAGCGGCGCAGTTCTTGGTTTAGACAGGCTAGAATCAGCACAACAAGCTTAATTCAAGCTGAGGTCTTCGGGCATCATCGATAGGGTGGCATATTTGCCGCCCATCTCGCGTAATAGGCTTTTCCAGAGCTCTTCTGGCGCTGTGTCAAACAAATGCTTTGGTGTCGCTGGATGCAAGTACCACAGACCTGAGAGAAATTCTTGCTCGAGTTGTCCCTCGCCCCACCCCATGTAGCCAAAAGTGATGATGATAGGTTCTGGATTTTCGAGTGTTTTTTGCAAAAAGTCAGCGTCTCCACCTAGGTAAACGCCTTCTGTAACGCATAGCGTTTCGTTTGGAATGTCAGCAGAGGTGTGGAGCAGCATCATTTGATCGGGCTGGATAGGCCCCCCGATGCGCGTCATGAGCTTAGCTGTGTTGTGTTGCTCAAGTTCAGATAGTTCTGGAGGCAGCCCTCCCTGCAGGGGCTTGTTGATAATCACGCCAAAAGATCCCACTTGGCTATGCTCGCAGACAAGCAGCACAGAGCGAGCGAAGAGATCATCGTCGATATCAGGGCTTGCAACAAGTAAGGATCCAGCGGTTAAATGACTCATGGGCACTCACAATATTTTTGGGCTTCGTTTAGCTTCTCGTTATAGAGCTTAAGCATATCGGATAGCTCTTGGACCTGGCGCATCATGTCAGCGAAGTCTTTTTTAAAGACAGGCGTTTGCATGAGACGATCTTGCACAGGGTATTGCTCGGCTTTGTCAATGAGCATGGAGAGGCGCTCCATCGATGTTGTAATGAGATCGACCTCGCCTTCAAAATAGGTTTTAAATTGGTCAGGAGTCTCTAAACAGTTGAGAGCTGTGACGCGCTTAAGACGCGTGCGTTGCCACTGCTTGTTTAGGTAGAAGAAAATGCCGTATTGGTTAACATCGTTCATAAGCGTATTGGCTTTGCTCATCACAGCGCTCATCGACAGGTAAAAATCGTCGTATTTGAGCAGCTTGCCGATCGAGCCTTGCCCATCGGAAATATCACGCGTGATACTCTCAACTGAAAAGCTAGTATCTTTGAAATTCTCCATCATGACGCTGAAATTATTGAAGACGTTGCCTTGTTGCAGCTCATCGATTACTGAGCTAATTTGGCAGATGGTATCAGAAAAGTTTTGGACGGCGACTTTGACATCGTCGACAACGCGTAAATGGTTCACACGCTGTACTGTGCAGGCCACCTCAGACATGGCTGCACCAAACGATCTGATCGCACAGCCTAAAGCTTCGCCGTTTTCGTCGATCCACATATTGACTTTGTTAAGCGTTGTTTCGATTTTGTCAGATAGTTCTGTTAGTTCGGTAAAGGCGCTTTCAATCGGATCGATGGATTCTGCGTAAACGGGCGTTTTGGCTGTGATACGCGCGGGTTTAACCCCTTTGGGTGGGGTTTTAGGAAAGAGGCCGATGGATTTTTCGCCGAGTAGACCCGATGTTTGCACAGTCACCTCATCAGTGTTGTAGAGGCGCACGCTTGAATCGACGTGCAGGACGAGTTGATAAAAGTAGACTTGGCCAAGCTCATTTGTGGGCTGATCTCTAGCTTGAGGAATCTCTTCAATTCGAACAACTTCACCAACTGGTTTTCCAGCAAAAAGCACTCTTGTTCCAATGCCAATGCCGTTAATATTAGCAAAACGGACAACTAACGTTTGCTTGCCATCGCCAACAGTCGGTTCTAAAAATAAGATCAGCGAGATGATAAGTGTGCAGGCGGCAATGACAAAAAGACCGATGAGCAGGTTCTTGGTTTTTTCAATCATGTCCCATTTCACTCCTAAATACGCGCGGATCTTCGGTCATCGTACGCTTTAAAAACTGGATGGTCGGATGGTCAATTTTCATAAAGGCCTCAGCTTTTTCTATATGCGCGATTTTGCCATTTTCATGCAAGGCTAGCCTGTCTCCGACAAAGAGTGCTGATACCGCATCGTGCGTAACGACGATAGAGGTGGCTTTGAGCTCCTCTTGAGTTTGTACAATTAATTCGTTAATTTGCATGGCTGTGATAGGATCCAGTCCTGTTGTCGGCTCATCATAAAGCAAAAATTTGGGTCTGTACACAATTAATCTAGCCAAACCCGCACGCTTACGCATTCCACCCGATAAATCTGATGGGAGTTTATCTTGCGTTCCAGAGAGCCCGACCATCTCTAAGGCATGGTCGACTAGATCTTGAATTTCTGCCTTGGTGTGGCCGCCATGTTCTCGCAAATAAAAGCCGACATTTTGACTCACTGTCATCGAATCAAATAGAGCAGCACCTTGAAAAAGCATACCCATATCCATGATGGCCTTGTAGAGCTCTTTGCCCTTGAGCTGGCAAATTAGTTCGCCATTGACTTTGACGCTGCCGCGATCAGGACGCAATATGCCGATGATGTGTTTAAGCAGAACGCTTTTACCGACGCCCGAGCGGCCTAAAATAACGAGCGTTTCTCCTCGAATGATGTCGAGGTCAAGCCCTGCCATCACCTGGTTTGGTCCAAATGCCTTCCACAAATCGCGGATTTCAATTGCGACATCTCCCTCTAGCTCAGCCATCGACTAATCTCACTGCGCAAAAGGTTTAATCCTAACGTGATAAAAAAATTAGAGAATAAAATAGCTGTGTAACAAATCACGACAGAATTTGTAGTCGCTCGTCCAACGCCTGCAGCGCCACCTCGTGTTGTCATACCGCGAAAACAAGATATCGTCACAATCTGAATGCCGAAAATCAAAGACTTTGTAAAACCCATGAACAGATCAAAAATGTGGATATGCGTTGGCATCGGGTCAAAATAAGTGGTTGGCGACATATGGAAAAAATAAACGGTGATTAAGTAGCCACCGAAAATTCCCATGCAGATGCTAAAAATGGTGAGCAGGGGAGTCATGAAGGTCGCTGCGATAAATCTAGGAGCGACAAGATAACGGCTTGGGCTGATTGCCATTGATTGCAAGGCATCGATTTGCTCTGTGACATACATCGTGCCAAGCTCAGCGCACATCGATGCGCCGACTCTACCTGTGATCATGAATGCTGTAAGCACAGGACCCAATTCCGTGATCATGGCCTCGCCTACCATGATGCCGGTTGTTCCAACCAAGCCCATATCACTCAGTTGAAAAAACGCCTGCGCAGCTAGAACCAATCCAGTTGAAAAACCGGTCATGGCAACAACGGGTAGCGATTGCAGGCCCACCTCAAACATTTGCTCGCGAATCAGTGCCCATTTTGGAGGCCTGGTGATCGCTGCAACAATCACTTCCCAGACAAAGCGTGCATAAGAGCCGATAGACTCAATCGCGCCAAAAAATTCTTGCAATAGGTACATATTTCGGATCTTACAATAGATGATATATTGGGAAAAGCCTAGAGATTAGATAGCGCTAGTTTTTCAGGCTGTCCAATATTTAAATTGAGGCTTTATGCTGTTAGTTATTGACTGACCTTACGCATAGAGGTGGATTTAGATGCGCCAGTGAAGGTGCCGAGATACAAAGAAGCCGACGAGTCAAACTCCAAGGAGTTTGGCGAGGAGGGTGATGCAGTAGATTGGTGCCTGCTAGCTCCGCAAATAAATTCAGATATGTGCGTAAGGTCAGTTATTGACTCGGCCCTCGCCAAAAGCACGCTGGTAATTGCGCATTGCCTCGGCAAGTGATTGGCGTACGGTGCGATCGTTATCACCGATGGAACGGTTGCGATCGCGCGCTGCATCCTGCTTTTTGTCGCCAGCCTGCACGCTGTGTTCTTTGCGCTGACTTTTGTCATTGAGAACCGAGCTGACCCCTTGGGCTACTTTGCTGATGCCAAACTCAGCGACAGGTCGATAATTAGGATTGGTGGCGAGCGCTCCTCCGAGAAATCCTTCGGCAAGCCCAAGCGCACATTGTGTCCATGCGTAGAATTCTTTGTCTTTTTGGTTTAGTTCGACCTTCTCCTTATCATCGCGCTTTTGGTCGTTGTTAGCGATTTTAAGTTTGGCAAAAGTTTCGCTTAACATCGAATAAAAAGCGACCATGTGAGAGTAGAGGTTTTTCTTTTCGGATGTTGTTTTGGTGATTGCAGAGGAGAGGAGAGTGTTGAGAGCGACGAGGTTTTTTTGACTAGCATCGAGGTGAGGATTGGACTGCAGATCCTCGGAGGCGGCTTTCTTGATGTGGGTACGGCGGTGGTTTGCAAATGAATGGCCTGTTGTTGTATCAACTTTTGACATAATGTCCTCCTTAGTTACGCAGCGGGTGCTGCGATGCGTTGAATTTGTCTGTTTTGTTTGTCTTGTTCTTCTAGCATGCGAAGTGCCCGTTCATTAAGCTTTTCCAGTTGATCGCTAGTAAGTTCGATTTGCTGAGCGTTTTCAGCTGTTATACCCTCAATTTTACGTCTGGATTGGCGAGCCTTAAATTGCTCGTGCGTATACCATTGCATTTGGCTTTTTCGGTAGCTGCGGCCCACGGTCGACATGCCGTAAATGCAGCTGATGCCTAGCATGATGACTTGAGGCATGAGATCGGGAAGGTGCGCTGCTACAAAAGCAAACGATGAACCTCCTCCAAGCACAACACCTAGCATGCCAGCGCCAAGTCCCATGATGCGCATGAAATCTGGCCAAATATCGAGTTCTGCTAAGGTCATGGCTGTAACAGATCCAGCGCCCGCTGCGACCATGCCGTAGCTAACCCACCCAGAGACATCGGGATTGCCAGTTAGGTAAAGGCCAATGGCCATTGTAGCTCCTGCAAATAAACATGAAGCTATGTTGTTTAAATAAGACCAGTTTGAGGCTGACCTGCCAGCATCTTCTGCAAGACGTGCTTTTTCAAGTTCATCTTTTGCAAGCTTTGAAAGTTGTTTAACCAGGTCTTCTTGCCCGTCTGTTGTCATTTGCATTAGGTTTCTTTCTAAGTCATCTGCAGTATTAACAAACTCTAGCATGCGCCACATGTAAAATCCTTCGCCTTTGGATTTAGCATCTGGAGAGGGAAGGGTAGGCTTTGAGGGAACGTAGGGGATAGGGGACGGTTTCGCAGGAGATTGAGTATCAGATGAGATAAACAAATGTTTAGATGGTTCAAGGCGTACCTTTTCGATACTTGAAGTGGATGATAGAGCAGCTATCGACTCAGACACTTTTAAGGACCTCGATTTTTGATCTTAAGGTGCTTGTCTCATCAAGTCTTTTTTCGGCCTCGATAAGAGCCTTTTGCGCCTGTGTTTTATCGCCCAGCGAGATAAGGCATTCAGCGGCGTGAAAGTGCGGCTCTGCTGTACCTAGCATCATCGCGGCCATCGTCCAAGCTTGAAGAGCGTTTTGGTAGTTTTTTTGCATCTGCAATACAGATGCTAAGCCGACCCAGTGTTTGGGTTCAAAGGGTTTGGAAAAAGTGAGCTGCTGGAAAATTTCAGATGCTTTTTCATAGTCGCCGTTTTGGTAAAGGCCATGAGCTAAATTGTAGAGAACAGATAAATCCTCAGCTGTAAAATCGCCGCCCATGAGAGGCTCTTTTTTTTCAATGATCGCATCGATTGCTTTTTGCAAATAAGCTTCCACATCTACCCCCCGGTTTTAAAATTACGGATAATTGAGCTATTAGAGCGTCCTGCTTGACGTAAACCCTCAATCATAATTTCAGTGATCAGCATAAACATTTTTTGGGCAGCTTCCATCTCCATGGTAACAAGAGGAATTTTGCCTTGCGCGTACGCCATGAGCTCATGCGTTTTTTCGATGACTTCTTCGATATTAGAGAGAAACTTTGTCGAATCAATTTCGTTTAAATCTTGGCCAAAGGGCGATTCGATATGCTCAAAATAGGCAGGATAGTCTTTTTTAGCTTGCTCAAGCCAGGCATTAAAAGCGAAGGCTTGATCTTTGAACTCTTCAAAGTTAAATGATTCTTGGTCTTTTTTGGCTTCTCTTAAGTGACTAGCAAGGTTTTTGGCTTGATTGATAGTATCTGTTAGCTTTGTACCCGTGTCTAGTAATCCGTGCATTTCAGATTGATGATGTGGATCAACGTTGTTTGCAAAAAGGTTTGCAAATTCTCTAGCTAGATTAGCTTCAGCCATCTTTAATCTCCTGGTTCCCTGTCGTAAATCTTAGCGATTTGAGATTAAAAATTCAACTGGTTTTTTATTTCGTGATTAAATAAATAGATAACATGAGCACAATAGATAGACCTAACAGCAAGAAACTTTTTGAATCATTATGTAAGTTGATTCCAGGCGGTGTTAACTCGCCAGCCAGAGCCTTTAAGGGGCTTGGCGTAACGCCGCTTGCAGTGGAGAGGGCAGCTGGTGATATGTTGTTTGATCCAGATGGTAACAGCTACATCGATTACGTTTGCTCATGGGGAGCCATTATTTTAGGCCACAATCATCCGGGTGTGCTAGCAGCTGTCAAAGCGCAGATGGAAAAAGGCTTAAGTTTTGTTAATTCAAATAACTTGGAGCTAAAGCACGCAGAGCTTATTTGCAAATACATGCCATCGATTGAAAAAGTGCGGATGGTCTCATCTGGCACTGAGGCTGCGATGACAGCGATCCGCTTAGGACGCGGGTTTACAGGGAAGAATTTGCTTGTCAAGTTTGACGGGAACTATCATGGCCACTCCGATCCACTTCTAATTAAAGCTGGTTCTGCTGTGGCACTCATGAATGAGCATGCTTCATCAAAAGGCGTGGGCAATCAAGAAACCGTTTCCTTGCCATACAACAATTCCGAGGCCCTGCAAGCTTTTTTCGAGGGCCAAGGGGCAAATGTCGGAGTTGTCATTATCGAACCCGTTGCGGGTAACATGGGCTGCGTGCCATCTGATCCTGAATTTTTACAGCTGTTGCGCGCTTTAACAGAGCACTACGGTGCTGTGCTCATTTTTGACGAAGTTATTTCAGGATTTCGGGTTGGGTTGCATGGGGCTACAGGCTACTATGGCATCACACCAGATTTGATTTGTCTTGGAAAAATTATCGGCGGAGGCTTGCCTATTGCTGCATTTGGTGGAAAGGCAGAGATTATGGATCAGCTAGCGCCTCTAGGTGAAGTTTTTCAAGCAGGTACTCTATCTGGCAGTCCAATTGCTCTTGCAGCTGGCATTGCAGTTCTAGAGCGCCTTCCTGGTATCTATGATGAACTGGAACGAAAAGCTCGCATCATCACAGATAGCGTAAAAGACCTTGTTCCCACAAATCAAATTGGGGCTATGTTTACTTGCTTTATCCCACCTGAACAATTTAACGCTTATTTTAGCTTCATGCTATCTGAGGGGGTTTACATGCCCCAATCCCCTCACGAGACATCTTCTGTGACTTTAGCTCATACTGATACGCATCTAGCTTGCACTCGTGATGCCATTCTAGATTTTTTATCTCGACAATAATTTTAATCATTCTATAATCCTTGCGTAAAAACGGAGTAATATCATGGGATGTGTAGATGCAATTAAAAGCTTAGGAACAAATGGGTACGATGCGCCTTGTGATCCAAATTTTCAAATTCAGAACACAGGTTTAGAAGATGAAAATTTTGTAATCTACAAGGGTGATTGCCAAGAGTGTACTAGCAACTGTGAAAAGCCTAACGAGCATATGCATTACGTAAGTGATTGGAATGAACCTGAAAAACATGTCTACCGTTCTTACTTTGATCCGAAAACAGGATATGTACGTGTATTTATTTGTCCCACAATGATTTTTATAAAAGGGCTGGTTTATACCGGAGCATCGATTGTGCGTCCGTTTGTTGTTTTAGGGGTTGAAATTGCCGATATAGCGATCGAACGGAAATTGACACCAATTATTCGGATTACAACGATTGGTAGAGCGTGCTTGTACTCTGTATCCATGACGTTTTGCTCCTTGGGTATGGTGATTTTTCCCTTTTCAACTGTCTGCATGGTCAAGCTATCTGAAGTGGAATTTGCAGCGAATCGCGGTTTGCATTACAACAAACATCTGCGAAAAACTGGCCAAGATAAATTTGCGCTCTATTTAACAGCAGGTATTCAACCGCGCGGTCATGTGTGCGAAAGACGAGGGAGGATGCCAAAATACAAGACAGAAAAAATTTTTCTATATGACAAAGACGAGTATATTTCACCTTTCTGTATTTATCTTAAGCTCGGTAAAGGTAAATTGAAAATGAATCACTGTAATTATGGAGTTGAATTATTTAGCCGATCACTGCGAGGTGACGATAAAAAAGAAATTGAAGGAGCTGTTGAAAAGCTGGTCCAATTTACTTTAGAGCGCTACCCTAGGAAGACCTTTGGTGTTTTACACTTTATCAGCGCTGAAGGAATTCATTGCGATTTAAAAGATGAAAGCTTAGTCCAGGATGGTGATCAAAATGGTCGGTTGTGCGGTTTTAGAGATATTAATGAAATAAAAGATATTGATAGAGAGATTGAGCTGACATCAATGCAAAAAGATGAATTGAAGGCGCACCCGTTTATCAATATCACTGATCCAATGACACTTGAAGACTTATGGCAGCAGATTAGAGATAAAATTAGTCAGACTTCGGAGTGGTAGGGTCTTCGTCGGGCCATTCGTAGGTTGCAAGCTCTGAGACCTCTAGTTGTGATTCTGAAATCAAAATTTCTTTGCCAGCTAGTTCGACGAGATAAAGCGTTGTTTTTGGGCTAATGGGGCGTCTTTCTAGAATTTTAATCGCTTTCATATTATTCATGCCTTTTTGACGTGACTTGCCAACGCGTTTAAGCAAGAAGTAGGCAACACCAAATAAGACGACGAGAGCAACTAACGTAAGAAGCATTTTCATAAGCGCATTGCTAAGCGAGTCGTGGGGGGCTGTCTCAATAGGCTCAGGCTGGACCTGATGAGGAGCTGGCAGTTCAGTCGGGGGAGGTGGGGCGTTTATAACCTCCTCAAAAACTTGCTCACCATAAAGGCACGTACAGGCGAGTCCTAGCACTATCCATTTTTTCAGCTTCATGTTACTATATATAGCATGGAACACGGATTAATTGCACTGGACATCGACGGCACGCTAACGGGTGCCGATCATCAAATTCCTCTCGAGGTCATCACTTATCTCCATAAGCTTTACGAGCATGGGTGGAAAATCATTTTGGTGACAGGGCGGATGTACTCTTTTGCCAAAAGAGAAGCCGATAAAATTAATTTTCCTTACTATTTGGCTGTTCAAAATGGAGCTGATATTTTAGAGATGCCAAATGTAAAGCTTGCTGATCAAGCCTATTTTGGTCTTGATGTTGTCCAATTGCTAGATGAATTATATCAAAATATTGAATCCGATTTTTTAATTTATAGCGGTTATAAAACTGGAGATTTTTGTTACTACAGGTCAAAAAACTTTCCTTCTTCGATGACAAGCTACCTTGAAAAATTAGAAAGCTTCTCAGGTGCGCCTTGGAAAGATTGCCAAGATTTTCATTTTGAGGGGCAAACATTCCCCTTAATCAAGTGTGTGGGTTTTTTTGAAGAGCTTAAGCTCGTGCAAGAAAAGCTCACCGGTGTGACTACATCGCTCATCAAAGATCCAATTAGCGACGGCTTTTACCACTTGATTTTGGTAACACATCCCGATGCGACAAAAGGCAGAGCGCTAAGACGGATCCAAAAACACCTCAATATTGAAGGTCCAATCATAGCAGCTGGCGATGATATGAATGATGTGCCTATGCTAGAGATCGCCGATATTTCAATTGCCATGGAAACAGCTCCAAAAGAAGTTTTATCCCACGGTCAAATCATTGCAAAACCATCCACCGAATTGGGCATCATCTCTGCCTTAGAAACGGCGATAGCACAATGCTAAAATCTAAGCAAACAGGCTTTATCCATTACAACTACCACGCCAAAGACGGTTGCCATGACACGATTCCTGCCTTTGAAAATGCTTGCCACATTTTAGATCTGCTGCGCACAAAACAAGCTGAAAACCTCTATGAGGCAAAATTCTTACTTGAAAAATTGCTAGCTTTTCAAACTCCATCTGGCAACTTTCCGCAATATATTCATGAATATCCCATGTGCTATGATGGCCTGGCGGCATTTTATCTGCTTGCTCCATTTTTTCACATCCACAGAGAATTTCACCACATTTTACCAAACACGCTTGAAAATGCAATCAGGCGGATGCAAGACTATTGTCAAACTGTGCCCTACGCTAGCCCGCATCAGATAGCCTTGCTTAAAGCCTCTCTTGGTGAGCCTTTAGGCGCTCTTCAAGCAGAATCAGCTAGCGTCTGGTCGGATTTGCTAGTTGCAAGATCCATGACAAATCAAGATCTGCCCTTGGATGATCTAGAGAAAAAGTGGCATTTCCCATCTAACACTTTTATTGGTCTATCTGAGTTGCAAGATGGAAAAAAACCAGGTAAAACCCTACTCGATGTGTTTATGGGATGTGATCTTGGCAATCATCCAGTCATGCTCAGAAAAGCTCTTGTCAAGCCCTTAAATTTAACTCCTAAAACAGCATCATCCTTAATTTATTGCAAAACGCACAAGCCTTGCCCACCTGCAAAAAACTTTCACCTGATGTCTTGGGACGGGTTGGTTTGCCAAAACAGCCAGCACTATCTCCAGTGCTTACAAGAGTTGCAAATGGATTTCACCTATTCTGGAGAGATGCCTGAAAAGTGCGAAAAGCAAATAGAGCTCAAATTCTTCTATCCACACGATGGACAGATCCAGCCTGCCACGACCTTTAGATTAAAAGATCCCGTCAAAATGGGTCCTTTCACGCTCACATTTACATTGCTTGAAGGACAAGGGGAATTTTATGGACATATCAGCAGGGGGAACAGGCCTGCGCAAATTAGGACAGACGCATCTTATGATTGGCAAATTGGGCTTAGGACCGTGAGAAGAGACTCAAACGTTAAGCTGCGCGTAAATATTCAGCGAGCTGATTTGAGTATTTGAGAAGGCTCTCTTCAGTGGTCTTACCAGCTTCTAATTCTTCAACATTTAGCATAAGAGACTGAGCTGTTTTTGAGATCTCCTTACCAAAGCCCCCTTTTTGGGCAATGAAAGTCACAGCAGAATAAATACCTTCAGCATACCTAGGGTGATCTATAATCCATTGGTCTGCAGTTTTTAACGACTTAGAAAGAGCGCTTGCTGTCCACTTGAAGGGGACAGGGCCAACATCATTTCCAACAATTCGAAGCGCAGCTTCAAAGCTCTCGAGTTTGACTTGGCTTGGTTTTAGTTTATACACCTCGTAAGCGTCGTAGAGATCGCTGAGCTTTGGATCGATGTTGTCTGGATCAACAAGGCCCTCTTCAATAGCTTCAAGCACGATTTCATCGATGACAGAATGCAATCCACCCAAAACATCGCTATCTAGCAAGCCTTCTTGATCGATGATAGCAGACATCTGTTTTGTAATTTTTGCAATATCGACGCCTTTACTCGGCATAATTTACCTACTAAAAGTTCTTCTTTTATAATATAAAACTATTACAAATCGTAATTAATAGTAAACATTATCTATAACTAATAATAAAAAGTTATTTTTAAATAAAGATAAGTAACTGGCGATACGAGATCTAGATTACGAATGCAGTTTGGAGGTGAGCACGTATGTGCGAGGGTGCTCCATAATGTTATTGTAGGGCGGGGTGGGATGCGGCAAGGCCCATGGCGTGCATGCCATTATCGACGTACAGCGTTGTGCCTGTCACTGCTTTTGCAGTGAGTAGGTAGTAGGCAGCATTACCGATGTCCTCTGCTTCTAGATCTTGTGTGAGAGGAGCGTTGGCTTTGTTATAATTGATCATTTTTTCGATGAAGCCGATAGCTTTTGCAGCACGGCTGGCTAAGGGGCCAGCTGAAATGGTATTCACACGGACGCCGTATTTGCGGCCGGCTTCCCACGCTAAGGTGCGCGTGTCGCTCTCGAGGGCAGCTTTAGCTGAACTCATGCCGCCGCCGTAGCCGGGTACGGCTTTTTCAGATGCTAAATACGTTAGGCTGATCGTTGCGCCGCCGTCGTTCATGTGCGGGCCAAAATACTGGAGCATGCTGACAAAGGAGTAGGCAGAAGAGCTGATTGCAGCGAGATAGCCTTGGCGTGATGTTTCAAGTAAGGGTTTTTTCACTTCAGGGCCGTTAGCAAGAGAATGGATGAGGAAATCGATTTTACCAAAGTCTTTTTCTACAGCTTCAGCAACCTCTGAAATGGTATAGCCAGAGGCTTCTTTGTAGCGTTTATTTTCGCGGATCTCTTCTGGCACATCTTCAGGTTTATCAAAAACTGCATCCATCGCGTACACTTTGGCAAACTGCCAGAGGTTTCCGTCAGAGAGTTTTCGAGAAATATCAAATTTGCCGCTGTTCCATGAATGCGTGAAGATTCTAACGATAGGAGTCCAAACACCTAAAATGACTTCGCAGCCAGCGTCGGCTAAAGCCTTTGCACATGCCCAGCCGTAACCTTGGTCGTCTCCGACACCTGCGATAAATGCTCTTTTTCCTTTCAAATCTTTCATCATGGGATCACCTTAATTTAAGTTGTGTTTTAGGCGCAAGGCTTGTTTTGTCGTTTCCAGCCTTCTGCTGTTTGCACTTTTTCCCATGTGTTTTCGGGGAGTTCAATTTTTCTTGGTGCACGGTTTTTAGAAGTGGGTTTTTTAACTGCAACTGTCTTTAAGCGTGTTTTTCTTTTCAAAAGCGCCATAAATTCTCCATTTTAGTTACGATGCTACTTTACAATTCACAAGTATACATGATTTATCTTTTTTCTGAAACAAATATTTTAAATTTTAATATCAACCTGAGTTTCTTCATTAAGATGGTTCTTGAACTCAGGAAGGAAAATTGTTATATAGGTGGGATGAAATTTTCTGATTTAAAAGATTTTAAGAGTCACCTTAAAGCAAGCATCCCGCAGGGCTTAGGCCCTGTATTTCAACTCATTATACCTAATGATGACGAACGGGCTCTGGTTGCTGATCAATTGGTAAGTCTTATTTTGAAACTTAACCCAAATTTGCGCTTAGTTAAAACAGAAGATCCAGACTTGGCTCAAAATGAGCTAGATTGCTACTCGATCCTTGGCGATTACCCGCTGATTTATCTCGATAAAATAAAAAAAACATTTACCATAGAAGTGCCAGATGGCGCTTATCTCATACTAGGCATGCCTAAATCAGTGGCTAAATTGCCCGAAGGTATCACACTTGACTTATCAAAAGAAAAGCCCTGGGACAAGGATACACGGATTAAAGAGCAGGTTTTAGCAAAGGCGATTAAGAGCAAAAAGCAATTAGAGCATGGCGCCCTCGAATACATGTTTTCTGCAATTGGACCAGATTTGGCACTTTTAAATCGTGAGCTAGAAAAACTCATTTGCTATGTGGGCGAGAAAAACACGATCGATCTGGCTGCTGCGCAAACACTGGTTACCCCCTCTAAAGAGCAGTCTACGTGGCAGATTGCAGAGCAGCTTGTGTGGGAGAAGCGCCTGCCAAAAAGAATAGCTTCAAGTGATTTCCCCATCTTAGTCGGCTCCATTCGTTATCAGTTGGAGGTGGGGCTTGCTCTGCATGCTTTTTCACCTGAAGAGTTTCAAGAGCGCTATCCAAAATTGCGTCCTCGCACGCTTGATAAATACCGAGGTTATCGATTGCCAGCTAGTTATTTTAAGAAGGGGCTTCAGGCGCTTTATAAAGCAGAGTGGTTATTTAAAGATGGAGTATCCGATGGCGGGCTTTGTTTGGATTTATTTACAGGACATTTATGCTCCATTTAATGCCTAATTTACTAGCTGAAGGGTTGGACCCACGATCTGCATTTGTTCCAATTCTTTATGACATTATTCCAACGCTGGATGGAATCATCGGCGAGAGCGAGCGCAATACGCGCCGTTATCTTAAGCTTTTTACCGAAAATTTCCGCGATATTCCCATCGTGCTTTTAAATGAGCACACAAAAGAATATGGTGAGCTATTGCAACCGTTAATTGAAGGGGAGAACTGGGGTCTTATTTCTGATTGTGGACTGCCGTGTCTTGCTGATCCTGGATCTGTGCTTGTCAAGATGGCGCGCAAAAAAAACGTCCCTATTCAGGCTTATCCTGGACCATCCTCTATTATTCAAGCATTGATGCTATCTGGTTTTTCGGGGCAAGCGTTTACGTTTAACGGTTATTTGCCGCGAGATGAGAAGCTGCGTACTCCGAAGATAAAGTCGCTTGTCCAAAATATTCGAAAGGAGAGGCAAACGCAAATTTTTATCGAGGCGCCGTATCGAAATAACCCCATGCGAGATGCTCTGATCCAGCACGTGCCTCAAGATATTCAGATTTTAGCTGTCTGCGATATTATGTTTGAGACGCAAAATGTGATTGATGTCAGAACAAAACCCGATCTGCATAAAAAGCCCGCTATTTTTCTGCTGGGGCAATGATTTCAGTTGCAACTGAGTCGTAGAATAGACGTCCACTATCAGTTAAAGAGAGCCTCTCGTTCCATGTAAGATTATTTTTTGTTTCTTGTTCTTGGAGCGTTGTTTTTAGCTCTTCGGAAAAGGTGCCAAAGCGTTGCTGAAAACTGGTAGGCTCTATGCCATCGATAAGACGCAGGCCAATGGCTAGCATTTCGCGCATATGGGCCTCAAAAGAGAGTTTTTCTGTAAAATCCACCCAGGGCTCATTTTTTTCGATGGATTCCATGTATTTGACAAGATTTGCCGTATTGCGAAAGCGTCTTCCATCCCAGTAAGAAAAGGCGCTGGGGCCAAAGCCTAAAAAGGGGCGCCCCGTCCAGTAGCCGGTATTGTGAATCGAGGGCGTGCCAAAAGCTGAGATTTCGTACCGCTTTAGACCGACGGATTCGATGGTATGGATGGCGCTTTTGAGCATGTGGAGGCTGTCTTCTTGTGAGGGGAGGTGAGGTTGAAGTGAACGCTGCTTGCGGTGAAAAACAGAGGGCTCTTCAAAAGTGAGGTTATAAAGAGAAACGTGCGCTATGGGCAGGCTACTAAGCTTGTTAAGGGTGTGGTCCCAGGTGTCGATTGTCTGATGAGGCAAATCGTACATGAGGTCAATGGTGATGTTATCAAAGCCAGCTTGATGTGCTATGTGGATAGCATCGTGGGCTTTTTGCGCTGTGTGCGCTCTTCCGATGATGCTTAGGGTGGGGTCATGGAGCGACTGTACGCCAATGCTGAGACGGTTGATCCCTATTTTGCGATAAGTTTGCATTTTTTCTAGCGTGATATCTTCAGGGTTGGCCTCAAGTGTGATTTCACCTTGTCTGCCCGTTAGATCTAAAATGCTTTCGATAAAGCTGGGCTCTAGAAGAGAAGGCGTGCCTCCACCAAAGTAGATCGAGGTAAAGTCTTTATTTTTTAGTAAAACCTGTCTTTTTTCCCATTCAGACAGTAGGGCTTTTTGAAAACGTTCTATTTGGGTGGGTTTAAGCACGTAGAAGTGACAATATGGACACTTCTTCGTGCAAAATGGAATGTGAAAATAGAGGCTTACCAATTATCAGCGTCGGGGTCTTCGAGCACTCCGCGGCGCCACCTATTGCGATCACTGAAGGGGTCTTCTTCATCGTCTTCTTCATCTGTGTCAACCTCATCTGGCTCATCGTCACCGTCGAAGTCTTCGGTAACGTAAGAGTCATCCGATCCAATATCTTCCTCGGATGAAGAACTATCATCAGCAGCATCCACATCTGGGATGTTAGATTGCTCTGTAAAAGCTGGTTTAGCGCCTGCTCGCTTGGGCGCAATATATTCTTCGGGCTCGTTGCCGTCTTTTGACTCAGTTAGCTTCGACTTTTCTTCCTCGATTTTATGCTTTAAGCTCTTAATCTCAGCAGTATGCTTGACTAAGTCTTTTTTTGGGACAAGCCCTAGATCCAGCCATCTCTCTAGATCGGCTAGTTCTTGCTCGAGTTTTTTAAATTTTTCGCTTTTTATCTTGCTCATGTCTTAAAATTTCGGGTTTAATTATGCATACGCAAGCTTGTTTTACCTTATTTTAGCTTTTTCTTTCAATACCTTTTTTTTATATACCAAAGTAATTCCCAAAATAATATTTGTTAATATTGGTTTTCCAAAGAATTAATTTATGTTATATGCAAAATTAAAGGAATGTTTTAATTATGCTGCCCAATTTGATATATATTGAAAAGCTCTATAGCGCTTTTCAAGACGATCCAGATAGTGTCGATCCTTCGTGGCGCTCATTTTTTCGTGGCATGGAGCTGGGAGAATCCTTTTCGAAAACAGATACTGCTGACCCTATTTTGCTTCTAATTGATAATTATAGGCTTAATGGCCATAGGCTAGCGAAATTCAATCCTTTTGTCTCAGAGGAGAGCTGTGGCGAGCTAAATCTTGAGAATTTTGGCCTATCTGAGGGTCATTTGACCCAAAATTACCCCACGCATGGCCTTCTAGCTGCAGAAGAAGCTTCTTTATCGGACATTTTAAAGCGGCTAAATGAGCTCTACGCTGGAAAAATTGGCTATGAAAATATTCGCGGCTTGGAAAGTTTAATTGAAAATGAGCAAAAAAGCTTAACACCTGATGAGCAAAAAAGAGTTTTACATGAGCTCAATCGAGCCGAGCTGTTTGAGGCTTTTTTGCACATGAAATACACCGGACAGAAGCGATTTTCACTTGAAGGTGGGGAGACGCTCATTCCGATTTTAGCAGAAATGTTAAATCTTGGTGCTGATCTTGGGTTGGAAGAGGCGATAATCGGCATGGCACACCGAGGACGCCTCAATGTTTTAACCAACATCATGGGAAAGTCATACGCCGCGGTTTTTGCAGAATTTTTGCCCGATTACGTCCCGCAAGAAGGTGATGGTAGCGGTGATGTCAAGTACCACAAAGGGTTTAACGCTAGCTACAAGACGCCATCTGGCAAGGAGTTAAAGCTGCTTTTAGCTGCTAACCCAAGCCATCTAGAGGCAGTGGATCCTGTCGTTGAGGGTTTGGTTTTTGCTAAGCAGCTAGATAAGGCGAAAACTGCTGTTTTACCGATTTTGATTCACGGCGACGCATCTGTAGCTGGGCAAGGCGTTGTCTACGAGACGATGCAGCTATCTAAAATCGACGGCTATGCAACGGGCGGCACGGTCCACATCGTTGTTAACAATCAAATTGGTTTTACAGCTGTGCCTAAAGAGTCTCGTTCAACTAGATACTGCACAAATGTAGCAGCTGGATTTGATGCGCCTGTTTTTCACGTGAGCGCTGAGGATCCTGACAGCTGCATCCGTGCTGTTAAGCTAGCCCTAAAAATTAGACAAGAAAAAGGCTTAGATGTCTTTATCGATCTCAATTGCTATCGCAAATATGGTCACAATGAAGGTGATGAACCGTCCTATACCCAGCCGCTGCTCTATGCTGATATCAAAGCGCGTGAAAAAATACGCGTGCTCTACCGCAATCAGCTCATTCAATCGGGTGTGATCACAGAAAAGGAAGCAAATGGGATGGAAGCTAACTTTAAATCTGGTTTAGAAAAAGAGTTAGCGAGCATCAAAGAGCTCAAAATAGGGCAAGAATTTAAGTGTTCAGTTCCTGAAGATAAGCCTTATCCTGAAACTGGAGTTTCAAAAGATCTTCTCGTTCAGTTTGGGCAGACCATCTGCCAAAGTCCTGATGGAACGCATCCCAAACTCAAACGTATTTTAGATGAGCGGCTCAAAATGCTAGAGGGGGCTCCTCTCGATTGGGGCATGGCAGAGATGCTAGCTTATGCCTCATTGCTCAAAGAGGGCGTGCCGGTGCGCCTCTCCGGTCAAGACAGCATCCGCGGAACATTTTCACACCGCCACTCGGCAATCACACACCAAAAAACCGAAGAGCGCCTATTTTTATTGAACCAACTGGGGGGCGCAAACTTCCAAGCCTACAACTCGCCACTATCTGAATATGCCGTTTTGTGTTTTGAATTTGGCTACAGCTTAGTTTGTCAAAATGCTCTCACAATCTGGGAGGCGCAATTTGGTGATTTTGCAAACGGCGCTCAGATTGCTATCGATCAATTTATTGCGACATCTGAGCAAAAATGGCGCGAAACATCGCCGCTTGTGCTCATGCTGCCTCATGGCTATGAAGGACAAGGTCCTGAGCACTCATCTGCTCGCATCGAGCGGTTTTTGCAGCTAGCAGCAAACAACAACATGCTGATCTGCAATAACACAACACCGGCGCAGATTTTCCACTTGCTAAGAGCGCACCTTAAACTTCAAGAGCGCAGACCTCTTATCATTTTTATGCCAAAAGCCCTTTTGCGCTATCCGCCATCGCTCTCACACATCGATGACTTAACAAAAGGATCGTATCAAAAAGTGATTGATAGCGCTCCATGCAGCGCCAGAAAACTGCTCTTTTGCTCGGGCAAAGTCTACTACGACCTTACTCTTGAAATAGAAAAGCGCAACATTTCAGATATTGCCATTATTCGTATCGAACAGCTCTACCCATTTCCCAAAAACGAGATAAAGGCGTTGCTTGCAAATTACAAAGACGTTAAACAGGTTTTTTGGGTGCAAGAAGAACACCAGAACATGGGCGCGTGGACACATATCCATTTTGAGATGGAAAATTTAGGTGGCATAAGCTACATCGGCAGGCCCCGCAGCGCATCTCCTGCAGCTGGATTTCCAACCTTGCACAAGCGAGAACTAGAAGCTTTGTTAAATGAGGCACTGTCATGAAAGTAGATATCGTCGTTCCATCGGCTGGAGAATCGGTCACAGAAGCTACTGTAGCGCAAATTATGGCTCAATCTGGGGCCGCTGTAGCTGAGGGTGACGAGGTTCTAGAGCTTGAAACGGATAAAGTCAACCAAGTTATTTTTGCTCCAGCCAGCGGTGTTGTTACAATTAATGTGAATGTAGACGATGTTGTCAAAGTGGGACAAGTGCTTGGATCAATTGATTCAGAGGGAGCCGCAGCGCCAGCCCCTGCAGCAGCTGCGCCAGAAGCTCCAGCCGTAGCGCCCCCTGCTCCTAAAGGCGATGAGGGCATCCGTAAAACGGCTGAAACTTACGTCTCAGATCTAAAAAAAGCGCCCGAGCAAGCTCCTGCACCTGTTGCTAGCCAGCCAGCTCCCACTCCCAAACCCGCTCCCGAAGGTCAAACGCGCAAGCGTATGACAGGCCTAAGGCGTACCATTGCCAAACGTCTTGTCGAAGTCAAAACCACAACAGCCATGCTCACCACCTTTAACGAGGTCGACATGTCCAAAGTGATGGATTTTAGAGCGCGCGAAAAAGATGCCTTTTTGAAAAAGCACGATGCAAAGCTTGGCTTTATGTCCTTTTTTATCAAAGCTGCAACGCAAGCTCTCAAAGCCCTGCCCGATGTGAATGCCTTTATTGATGGCGATGAAATCGTCTACAACGAAAAAGCGCATGTAGGCGTGGCAGTCTCTACAGATAAAGGCCTCATGGTGCCGGTCATTAAAGATGCCGATGATTTATCGTTTGCAGACATTGAAAAAACACTTAGCGCCTACGCCAAAAAAGCGCGCGACGGAACCATGTCAGTCGATGACATGCAAGGTGGCACATTTACCATCACTAATGGCGGCGTATTTGGTTCAATGCTCTCAACACCCATTCTCAACCCGCCACAAAGCGCTATTTTGGGGATGCACAACATCGTCAAGCGCGCTGTTGTTGTCGATAACCAAATCGTGATTCGTCCCATCATGTATTTGGCTCTGAGTTATGACCACAGAGTCATCGATGGAAAAGAAGCTGTCACATTCTTAGTCCATATGAAAGAAAACCTAGAAGACCCTGAACGTCTGCTGCTGGATTTTTGATGGACTACGATGTGATCGTCATTGGATCTGGGCCGGGCGGTTATGTAGCTGCGATCAAAGCAGCTCAAAACGGGCTTAAAACAGCCTGCGTAGACAAGCGCCGGGAACTCGGTGGCACCTGCTTAAACGTTGGCTGCATTCCATCCAAAGCTCTATTGCACGCCTCTGAATTCTTCCGCAAAACCCTGCACGAAGCATCCGATCTAGGCATTGAGCTTGGCACACCTAAAATCGACTTTTCCAAAATGATGGCTCGCAAAAACGAAATTGTTGCAGGATTTAACCAAGGTATCGCCGGCTTATTTAAAAAAAACAAAATCGATTCCATCGTTGGCACAGCGACATTCAAAGATGCAAACACCATCACTGCCGAGGGCAAAGACTACACTGCCAAAAATTTTATTATCGCGACTGGATCTGAACCCACTGAACTGCCATTTGCGCCCTTTGACGAAAAGAAAATCCTTTCATCGACAGGCGCCTTAGTCCTTGACGCTGTTCCTAAAAAAATGATTGTTGTCGGAGCAGGCGTCATTGGTGTGGAGCTCGGCTCTGTCTACGCGCGCCTAGGTACTGAGGTCCATTTTATCGAGTTTTTAGATCGCATCTGCCCAGCACTTGACGATACCATCGGTAAAGCATTTCAAAAACTGCTGGAAAAACAAGGCCTCACCTTTGAGCTATCTGCTAAAGTGACAGCAATCGATCAGACAAACGGTGTCAAAGTGAGCTACGAGGCCAAAGAGGGGACTCAAACTCGCGATGCAGACGTTGCGCTAATCGCTGTCGGCCGCCGTCCCTACACACAAGATCTTGGCCTGGACACCATCGGCATCAAACTAGACGATAAAGGACGCATCCCGGTTGATACCTCCTTTGCAACATCCCAGCCCCACATCTACGCCATTGGCGATGTCATCGACGGGCCCATGCTAGCTCACAAAGCATCAGAAGAGGGCATAGCTGTTGCTGAATTGCTAGCTGGCAAACGCACCCATCTTGAATACATTGCCATTCCAAACGTCATCTATACTGATCCAGAAGTTGCTACCGTTGGTTTAAGTGAAACGGATGCCAAAAACATGGGGCTCAACGTCAAAACAGGACAATTTCCCCTCAAAGCCAATTCACGTGCTAGGTGCACCTCAGATACAGACGGTATCGTAAAAATCGTTGCTGATAAAGATTCAGGGCATATTTTGGGCGTGCACATCCTCAGCGCTCATGCAGGGGAATTGATTGAAATTGGGGCGCTAGCATTAGAAAAAAGAACAACAGTTTTTGAACTTGCCAAAACATCCCATGCGCATCCGACGCTCTCAGAAGCGCTCAAAGAAGCCGCTATGGCTGTTATTGATGGGCCCATCCACATGTAAAGCAGCAAGCTACATTGATTTAGACATTGTATGTATTGGATTATACGGTGGAACGTCTGGAATAGGCTTATCAATTTTGGCCCATAACTTATCAAGTTCAGAATCGCTATTATCAACTTGTTGCTCGGCGCTGACAGGCTCAGGTATTGCATCTGCTAAAGCTGGGCTGTTATTTATCGATGGATCAATATTTTCAGGTTTGCGGCAGTCAAGCTCTAGCATCTCTTCTAGCGACGCATAGCCGCTTGCTAGTGCAAGTTCTGTTAAGTCGTTTTTATTATCTTGGTCGAGGGGAATTCCAATTTTGACTAAGTTCAAACGGTATTCATTTATCTGATTCATAAAATGAATAGAATCCATTGCAATGTCTCTTTTATCGTACAAAGCAAGAACTTTAGCTTCGAGTTCATTTTTCTCACGGAAGCTCTTTTCGACGCCTTGAAAAGCCTCTAGCTTTTTCTCAATCGAAAAAATCTCTTTGTTCAATTCGTCGATAGTAGCTTTTTCGTCTAGTGCCACTTTCAAAATGAGCTTTGCTTTGTGTTTACACAATTCAATCATTGTCGGCAGTTTTGCTACGATATCAACCTGGAGTCGAATCTTAACTGCCTCTTTTGATTCAAAATGGTGGATACCGTAAAGTTTCAGACAACTGTAAATAGACGTGCTGACATAATCTAGATTAATTATCGTTCCAGTTTTGGAAATTTCGTATTTGTAATTATCTGCAACAAAACTAAAAAATTCATCATAAAGAGTTGTAATGATCTTGTGATAAAACAGAAAGGTTTCGTCGTGTAGCATTCCAAAGCAGTCAATTTGCTGGATGTAAATGCTTAAAATTTGTAGCGCTTCTCCAAATCGATCATCTCGATTAAACGCAGAAATATGACTAATTTTCGAGCGAAAATCGTTGAGAAAATTAGCTGCTCTTACGTTGTATAACTTCATTAATTCTTTATTTGGAGCTCCTTCTTTTTTAAGCACACTGACTGTATCAATAAGAAGCACTGCTCGGCTCTCTAGGGGAGTTTCGAAATTACGGGGACTCCAACTGTGCAAAAGACGTTGTACAAAGTCTAAAATGCGGCTTTGTAGGCTGGCTTTTTTTGGAATATTAACCAAGCAAGGATCGAACTGAATTTTGTAATTATGTAATCTATTCATATCACTTTCTTTTTGTTTCCTCTATTTTAACATATTTTTTATATAAAATCAATATTTGAATAATATAATTAGTTTTGTAAACCATTGATAATTATGTGTTAATAAAATAATTGATTATTAATTAATAAAATTTATATAATCTTAATATAGACTTTTATAAGTCTTGTGCCGATCGTTAATGAAAATAGGGGGAATTTAGCGAGGAGACTCCTCAAATTTGTTGTTTGGAGCGAGGGGCATTATCCATGGATAAGACCCGAAGCGAAGACAAATAAATCTGTATGAGAGCCTGCACTGCTAAAAACGGCTATTTGAGTTCACATCGGTATATAATAAGCAATATAGGTAAACTATGGATAATAAAGAACTTATGTCAAAAATGGCCCAAATGGAGTCTCAGATTGACCATTTGGAGTCAGAACTCGTCTATTTAAACCGCATTTTAATCGATTGTGGCTTTCCAGAAGGGATTATAACTCTCAAAGCCACAGTTGAAGAGATGTTGGCTTAATTTCTAAAGTTGGTGTAGAATGGAGCTAAAATATGAGGTCCATTTTATGCCAACATTAACCATCAATGATGAAGAACATGAGCTCGAGGAAGGGGCTCCAATTAAAGATTGCTGCGAAGAGGCTGGCGTGCCATTTGCGTGCGAAGAAGGCGTTTGCGGCACGTGTGTGGTCGAAGTCGAAGAAGGCATGGCGAACTTATCGCCATTTAACCAAGAAGAAGAAGATTTTTTGGGTGAGATCGACAATGAACGGCTAGCATGTCAATGCAAAATCCAAAAAGGCGCTGTACGGTTGAAGTTTTAATGATTGAGCGTACAATGACCATTGAGGAGATTTTTACTAAATTTCCATCTAAAAGCCAAAAGCTGTCTCACGAGATGACTCTAGCTGGATTGCAATGTGTGGGCTGCTCAGCTGCTGTCTGGGAGACGTTAGAGGCTGGCATGCTAAAACATGGCTTTTCAGATGAGGCTGTGGATACCATGGTAATTAAGCTAAATAGCATTTTATCGCAGGAAGCTGCTCCAGATACCATCAGCCTTACAAAGGGTGCAGCAGCTAAATTTAAAGAGATTTTAGAGATCGAAAAAAAGCAGGGCTTTGGATTGCGATTTGGCGATAAGGCTGGCGGTTGCGGGGGATTTGAGTACATTTTGGACTTTGCGCAAACACCAGATGAAGATGATGAGATTTTCACATCTGAGGGTGTAGAGATTTTTGTAAAGAAAGCGTGTGTAAACCGTCTTTTAGGCTCTACTATTGATTATGCTGAGGGTTTGATGAGCGGAGGATTTAAAGTGAGCAATCCCAACGTCAAAAGCGCTTGTAGCTGCGGAAGTTCTCAGAGTTACTAACTGACCTTACGCGCATATCTGAATTTATTTGCAAAGCTAGCAGGCACCAATCTACTGCATCATCCTTCTCGCCAAATTTTTTGTGGTTTGACTCGTCGGCTTCATTGTATCTCGGCACCTTCACTGGCGCATCTAAATCCACCTCTGTGCGTCAGGTCAGTTACTAAAAAAGTCTATTTTTTTTTCGCCCTGTTTGCAGCCTTTGGCTTTGGCGTTCCGCTTGTCGTCTCTTCAATGCTTCTTTTTCGTCTTCAGTCAGGCCATTAGCGCCCACTTTAGATGATCGTGTTTTGGATCTTGTAGAAGATGTTGTTGTAGAGGTGTCTCTTGAGGATGAATTTTTCTCAAGCCCTATTTTAACTGACCCTTGCAATGATTGCGATTGGATGTATAAAATCGTTTCTTTGAGTAGATTCCAAGTGTTATTTCCACTCTCAGGAAACGCATGAATAAGGTTATTGTCCATATCGAAAAGGCCCTTGTCGGTAATGTCTTTAACAATTTTACCGTCAAAAGTGTTAGCCTTTTCAGCTGTAATTTCGTCAATAAGCTGCTTTGCTAATTCCTGAACTTTTGCCATCGTGGCACTGTCTGTGATAGCGACTTTGGTGTTATTGACATAGACTGTCATGACGTATTCGGTTTGACCGATCGTTACGAGCATTTTTTTTGCTGTGCTACGGGTAGGGGGTGTTCTAGACCCATTAATAGGGCGCGTATTTTCTGCATTTAAAGTAGGTAGACTCACATTAAACTCGTTATGTTCCGGCGGTGTAGAAGAGCTTCTAACTCTACTTGTTGGGGTGGCAGCTGTAGTCATGGGTTTTTCCTTTTGCGATCTATTAACTTATACAATTATTTTAACATATTCGATAATTATTTGCAACTGTGTTTTAGCGGTTTGGGTGTCAGATATTTAGACTTGCATAAAAGAGTGATTTCGGTTAGGATGACCGGATATGACACAGCGTAAACGCTTTAGCACCATATTATTATTTGGTCCACCAGGATCCGGCAAGGGCACGATTGGAGAGCAATTGGCAAGCCAGAAAGGGCATGTCCATCTCTCTTCAGGGGATATATTTAGAGGCCTTGATCCAGAGTCTAAAATAGGTAAAATTTTTAGATCTTATGGTGAACATGGCAAGCTTGTCCCTGATGAGGTTACAATCGAGATCTTTGAGCATCATATCCTAAAAATGGTGCGTAAAGGACGATATAACCCTAAAAACCAGCTTCTTATGCTGGATGGGATTCCAAGGACTAAAAAGCAAGCAGAGGTGCTAGAACGCGATATCGATGTCAAAGGGATTGTGATATTAGATGTCCCTGATGTTCAGGTACTTATAGATCGCATTCAAGGCCGAGCTTCCGTGCAGGGCCGCAAAGATGATCAAGACGAAGCTGTTTTAAGACAGCGGTTTGCCGTCTTCGAAAAACAAACTAAAGAAGTCTTGAGTCATTACCCCCAAGAGCTTGTGATTCACATCGATGGCACCCAAAGCAAGGAAGACGTTTTACAAACCGTTCTTAACTCTTTAGAATCAATCGTATAATAAATAATTGAATTTTAATGTATTATTTGTTATAATTATTGTTTGAAACAACAATAAAGTATAACTATGGTATTTACTTCGAGTATTGACAACACTGACTCTAGTGTCTTTGCATTTGCAGATCGTCTGACCTCTTGTAAAGGAGATCGGATCTCTAATCTGATGCACACGATCAGTGAGGCAGCTTTTGATCTGCGTGGGCAATTGGCAAGACTTTCGACAGGTGCCAAGGGCCTTGGCTCGCGCATTTATACTTTTGCAGATAACTTGATTCCTGAAAAAGCAGATCGGCTTTTAGTGCTTACGCAGAGTATGAGTGATGCCATTCGCGGTATTGGTCAGCACTTTACAGGCTTAACTACAGTGCAGCTTAATACAGATAAAATGCTCCGTGCTTTGCGTTTTTCTAACTTGTTTGGACTCGTTCGCTATCCCATTAAAATTGTCCAGACTGTCAAGATGACATACACGGGGATTAAAATCGGATCTATCAGTGAAACGGTGATACGTGCTACTCAATTTGGTTTGTCTGTTCTTGGGGCGCTTAATGCGGCCTTATTTGTGCCATTTGCTGCGATACCCATCGTTGAATTATTTGCATCAGGTGGCAAGGCTCTTGAGCAGTTATCAAAAGTTGTCGGACTATCAGCCGTTATTTTTGGTATCGCATTATCTGTATTATCTATTATTCCCGATAGCTGGAAGGTTTGTAAAGGCTTGTACCTAGCCGGGGAGCTGCTTCGAGCTAAGGGCTCAGAGGAAAAGCTGGAAGTTTTTTTGAGTTATCTGGATATTGATTTAGAGTCGATTATTGAAAAGAGCAAATCTGCAAAGTCTGTTAAAGATTTTGAGGACAAGTACGTCACAGGTGTTGAGAAAGACATTATTCGTAGAAAATTAAGCACAGATTTAGGGTCGAAATATTCTTCAGATGCTTACTTAAAAGCTGTGGATGCTGTGTCTAAAGCGCATCAAAAAAGACGCTTTGAGCTGCGTGTATCGCTTGGACATACAGGTTGCAATTTGATTGAAGACTTAAAAAGCGGCAAAAGATCAATGAGTGTAGAAAAAGCAGTAGAGAAGCTTACCTATCTGCTACAAAGACGTTTGCTAAGGCGTTCCATTCAGTTGCTTGTATCGGTTTTAGGTCTAGCATCGACAATTCTGCTACTTATTACAGCAGCTCCTATTCCTACTCTGATTGCAACAGCGATTTGGTTGTTTTCTACTGGAATTGGTCTCTATTTTGCATCGTCGAGTTGGTTAAAATCAGAAAGAAAAGAAGGCGATGGGGCGGGACTTGGCACAATGATTTTTGCGACAGCTGTCTTCCTAGCAACCATATCAGCAGCACTTGTGCTCTCGACAACGCCTGCTGGATATATTGGCGTAGCACTTCTTTGTTTGCTTTGGCTAGGTATTATGAGCTATACCATCTATAGTATTAAGACAAAGGTGAAAAAGCCAGATGCCCTCGGCCGCATTACATGATTTTATCTCTTATATAGCCTCTGAAAAGGGACTCGCTCCCAATACCGTCATCTCTTATCAAACCGATATTGAAGCGTTTATAAAACACACAAATAAGCCTTTAAAAGACTGCTCAGAAGATGACATTACCTCGTTTTTATCCAAAAAAAGAAAGGCTCAGGCATCTACTAGCACTGTTGCAAGAAATCTCGTTTCTATTAAGGTCTTTTTCCGGTTTTTAAAGCGCGAAGATTATATCGATAAGGACATTACCCTTTTGATGGCAACGCCCAAACTCTGGCAGCTCATCCCCGAAGTTTTAACACCAGATGAGATTAATCGTTTGCTAGCAGCCCCAGATACTCAATCTAAAATAGGAGCGCGTGACCATGCCATTTTGGAGACGCTCTATGCTACTGGCAGTCGTGTCTCGGAAGTCTGTGGCCTCAATATCACAGATGTGGGCACTGAGGCCATCCGCGTGCTAGGAAAAGGTTTTAAAGAGCGGCTAGTGCCAATCGGCGTGCCTGCTCTAAGGGCAATAGATCATTATCTGCTGCATCACAGAGGAGATGACAACAAAGCTCTTTTTCTCTCCAAAAAAAATCAGCGCATTGACCGCCAGGCCATTTGGCGCCGCATCAAGTTTTATGCTAAACAAGCAGGCATTCAAAAACCCATTTCACCCCACACCTTGCGCCACTCATTTGCAACCCATCTGCTCGAAAATGGAGCGGACCTGCGCATTATCCAGGAAATGCTAGGCCACGCTTCTGTGGCAACCACCGATCGCTACACGCATATATCCAAAGATCGCCTGCACTCAGCCTTCGATGCTTTTCATCCTAGATCGTAAAAATCGATTTAATCCTTATATAACCTGAACTCTTTCGTTTATATCATTCATCTTCAGGCATCTTAGCCGCCATCTTGCACCCTTTTTGTGCTCATCTATAGCGCCTTGGCTATAGAATCGCAAAAAATGGCACAATCTGTCACCTAATCTGCTCTGAATC
>JAJFLZ010000044.1 GCA_021772435.1 Chlamydiota bacterium
GCCACCCCCCCCTCCTCCTCCCCCCCCGCCACCACCCCCGCCGCCGCCGCCTGCTCCTCCTCCGCCTCCAACACCACCGCCACCGCCACCGCCACCACCACCACCGCCACCACCACCACCGCCACCACCACCGCCACCACCGCCACCGCCCCCACCGCCGCCGCCACCGCCACCGCCGCCACCACCACCACCACCACCACCGCCCCCACCGCCCCCACCGCCACCACCGCCACCACCACCGCCACCACCGCCACCACCGCCACCGCCACCACCACCACCCCCACCGCCACCGCCACCACCGCCACCGCTACCGCCGCCGCCGCCGCCACCGTCACCGTCACCACCGCCACCGCCACCGCCACCGCCGCCCCCACCGCCGCCACCGCCGCCGCCGCCGCCACCTGCAGACGAGTTTATTCCTGCATTCGTGGTTGGTGTGCAGCTTGAGAATTTGATGCCAGTGATTAATTTGCAGCCGCTTTGGGGATCGCGTGCTCGCACATCAAATTATCAGCAAAAGTTTGGTGAGGTGGGAGTACAAGGATTGGATCCAGCATTTGAGCCATATAGCAGTTTTATTTTTGAAAGCGCATTGTTTAGAATAGATCGCTGGTATGAAGAGTATTGACTTCCATTTCAGATCAGTACCGCAGTCAGTAAAATAAAGTTTTGATTTTTTTCTTTTAAAGTCATTATTACAGTATATAAAAAAATATGCGTAAGTTTTGTGTGCTATTAGCGTTTCCACTCCTTTTGTTTGGAGCCCCAAAAGGTTTCAAATCTACCCAAGCAACCCTCATTCAAGACGGCACTAAGACGACAATCAAGTCTGGTAAGTCAGCGATTATTTCGTGGGATGATTTTTCAATTGGCAAGGGTGAGCATGTTCACTTTTTGCAAGCAGGTAGCAAATCAAAAGTTTTAAACCGCGTGACTGGAAATAAGTTAAGTGAAATTCACGGCACGCTAGAATCCAACGGTCAAGTTTATCTAATTAATTCTGCTGGTGTACACATTGGCAAGACAGGACGGATTGATTGCGCAGCATTTTATGCATCGACGCTTGAGATGAGTGATGAAGATTTTTTAGCGGGCAAGCTTAATACCCAAGGCTATATTTCCGGCAGTATCAAGTGCGAAGGTGTTATCGATGCAAGCCGCATCGAAGAGGTCGATGGTAAAATTTTACTGCTTGCCGAAGAGACGTATGTAAACGGTGCATTGAATGCCAAAACTGTACATGTGTTAGGTGATGAGATTCGACTTGGTGAAGATGCACGCATTACAGCGCTTAGCGGTGAAGTGCTCATAGGCGGCGATAAGCAAGGAAAAAATCCTAACGTTCGCAATGCGATGAATGTCACCGTGGAAAAAGGCTCTGTTGTCAACGCTGACGCTGGGCAAATAGGCAACGGCGGCAAGGTTATCTATTGGTCGGACCAGACGACAGCTGCTCGTGGCTTTACGTCAGTACGCGGTGGAAAGGAATCTGGCGATGGCGGTTTTGTCGAAGCCTCAGGAGCCTCAATTTTAGATTACACAGGACAAAGTGATCGCAGAGCACCTAACGGCAAGTGCGGTGACTTGCTACTTGATCCCTCTAACATCGCGGTTACAGGAGCTCCAACAGATGGAACTTTTGTTGGCACAAATCCCATTACCTTTTATCCATCCCTAGCGACATCTGATATTTTAAGCACAGATTTAGAATCTGAACTCGATATGGGCAATGTGTTGATTGATACAGCGCTTGGCGCGTTTGCATCTGCAGGTACGGTAAGTATTACTTCCGGCTTTACATGGGGCATTTACGATACTGATTTAACGATACGAGCGGATTCAACTGCTTCGATTTCTGGTGTGACGGTTACTAATACAGGGATGGGTTTATTCCATGTTGTTTCGGATAGGGGCATTGCAATTTCATCATCAACGATCGAAAACACCTATTATGGCCCTGGCAACTTTGATGCAATTAAATTAGAAGTCACCTCCTCAGGGATAGATGGTATTGATTTAGCGGTTTCGGCAAGTACGTACTCGTCGATTAATGGCAATATTATTGTAAGTGGACATACCGCTGTAGGAGGCACCGGCTCAGCCGTTAATGTCGCTAGAGCAATTATTTCTACAACGGGAACAGGGCCTGATGCGGGAAATATATCTTTAACAGGTGTTAAAGGGAATGTAAGTGTCGGAGCGTTTGCTCCCGGTGTTACGTTTGCCATTTCGACTATCGATGGTGATATCGATATTACTGGATTTGTGGATGCAGCCTCAGGCCCAGGTATCGATGGGGTGTTTTTTCCTGTTGGGTTAGCTTCTATCACGAGTGTGACCGGAGACATTACTCTCACAGGAACGTCTACACGTGGCGGAGGTGCCGGCTTTACTAGTACGGGTATTCAACTGCAGGGTAATCTTGAAATTAGTTCCGTATACGGAAACATCTCTTTGACTGGTTCTGCTGTAGGACCTACGGCGGAAGGGATACATTTTGGAGGTGGAGGAAATCCTATCACAACTGGCCTTCTTGTCGAGACAAGTAGTGGCGATATTGACATGATGGGAACCTCTGCTTTAGCAGAAGGCTTAGGACTTAACCAAGCATCATCAACAGTTAGAACAGACTCTGGGAATATCACTCTCACTGGTGTGGGTAACAGTTTAAGTGCAGGTCTTGCAGGAAACGGCGGTGGCGTCGTCTTATCGTTTGGTCCTATAGTTGTGGAAGCAACAGGGACAGGTGACGTTGACATCATCGGGACATCGACAAGTAATACTGTAGCGCAGGCTAGTGGTCAAGCTGGCGTTTTTATCACAGGCACAAGCACAGTTTCAACAAATTCTGGAGCGCTCACAATTGAAGGGGATTCAGTATCTGGACCGGTTCCAACGCCTGGTGTGCTTATTACATCCACAGCGTCTGAATCGATAGAAACAACTAGCGGCACCATTGAAATTACCGGCATATCTAGAACGACAGGCATTGGTAGTACTGGCGTGACAATTTCTGGAGTTTCCAACACGCTATCTGTGAATGAGGGAAGCTTGACAGTGACAGGCACAGGCAGTAGCACAGCACCAAGTGCCAGTTCTGGAGTTGTGGTGAGCGGAGCGACAATTGATGCAACATCTGGCACGATTGACATTACAGGAACGGGTCAAGGAACAGGAACAGATAATCAGGGCGTGCTGATAACAGGCGCGGCATCCATTACTCCCGGCATATACAGTACAACAACAATCACAGGTTTTGGTAGTGATATCGGGACAGGTAGTAACAATGGCATTTTGTTATCGTCTGCTGGAACAGAAATCATGAGTGAGGGCGATGTTACCCTCGCTAGCCAGGTGCGTACCGATGGTGTTGATAACAACGGCGTACTGATTACATCTGGGGCAGCTATCAGTTCTACGGTAGGTACAATCAATGTAACTGGTACAGGATATAATGATCCGTATGGTTATGGTGCAAACGTTTCTCATGGTGTACTAGCGGAAAGCCTAGGGTCTGCAATTTCAAACACTTCAGGTGCGATCAATGTCACGGGTACATCTGGAGATGCAGCAGGAAGCTATGGAATCGTTGTAGAGGGAACGGGTACAGCGATTACAAATGGAGGTGCGCCCGTTACACTAACTGGCATCGCGCCTATTACAGAAAAAGGGATTTTGGTTAGTGCTGCTAGTATATCTGTAGGAGCTGCCGAACTGACGCTGCGCACATTTAGTGACATTGATATTGACATGGGAGCGGTAGTTACAAGTGCAGGTGATGTGCTGCTCGATTCTTGTGGCGATATTAACGTCACAGGTGATGTTACAGCTACGACAATACAATCAACTGGTGCTGATGTTTTGATGATTGCAGATGTCAACATTACGCTTTTACCCGGAGCAGGGACTGCCGTTGTTGATTCAGTGTATGGCAACAATTTTTTAGTTGTGGATGATAGCTTTCCATCACCAGCTTATGGAATAGGACCGGGAGCATTTAGTATCAGCCCAGGAGTGACGCTGACAGCTGGAAACGAGCTTCGCATTTACACAGCACGCCGTGTACAAAACAGCATTGGCACAACGCTCAATGGCACTCCTTTTGTGCCCGGACCTTTCAGCATGGATAGCGCAACAGAAACTTGGCTGACATATTTCCCAGATGGGAGCTATGGTGGGCTCGCTTTTAATATTTATTATAAGAATGGATATTTGCCACCGCCCCCACCGCCGCCACCACCACCGCCGCCACCGCCCCCCCCACCCCCCCCACCACCACCACCTGTTGTAATCATTCCGGGCGTTGTTAATGGTGTGGAGTTAGATGCTTTATTCCCTGTAGTTGGCTTGGAACCTTTTTGGCATGCGCGCATTAGAACGAGTAATTACCATTTGAAATTTGGAGCGACGTTTACCAGGGAATTGACTGAGGAATTTGAACCGTACAGTTCATTTATTTTTGAAAACTCTCTTTACAGATTGGATGACTGGTTTCATCCGATACGTTAAATCGACGGCGTATTTGCCAAACTTTTCTAAGTTTAGATCCATACCGCGCTCATTAAAATAAAATTTTTTATTTTTAAGAAATTTGTTGTATAGAAAGGGTATGGTTAGGACCCTATTTTTTGTTGCTGTTTGCGTGTGCGCGCAAATAGTTGCAAAACCCACAGGTTTTCATTGCGTAGCCGGTCAGGCTAAGATCTCCAAGGATGTCGAAAGAGGCATGCGTATAAAGACGCGTGGCAAAACGATTATCAATTGGGATGATTTTTACGTTAAGCCAAAAGAATTTTTGATCTTTGAACAAGACAGCGCAAAATCAGTCGTTATCAATCGCGCTATGGGTGCTAAGAGTCACGTATTCGGATCGATAGGATCAAACGGTAAAGTCATTTTGATCAGCGATCAGGGTATTCAAATTGGTAGAAGCGCGCATATTAAAACGGCAGGATTTATTGCAGCGACTGGGAAAATCGATGATGCTCATTTTTTATCTTCGAGCGATGTAAAAATTACGGACCTTGGTCATTCTAAATTGTTTAATCAGGGCACGATCGAAACCGATTTTGGCGATATTATTCTCGTTAGCCGCCACCTCATTAATAATGGAAAGCTGTCTGCGCCAAATGGACATGTAGGCCTAGCTGTTGGGCATGAGATTTTGATTAAGCCGGATGGGCCAGAAAAGATTTTTATTAAACCATTTCCAGGACCTACGTCAAACAGTCGAAAATTTGCAATTGAAAATTTTAACGCGATTGATGCGCTCGTTTGTGAACTGAAAACAGAGCGTAACCCCCACGCAAGTGCCATTTGTTTGCGCGGCAGAGTTAATGCAACGCAAGTCCAGAAGAAGGGCGGGCGCTTGTATTTAGTTGCGCCGGGTAGCGATGTAGATGTGCGCGGTGATTTAACAGCTACTGATCACATTCATATTGAAGCTAGAGATGCCTTCTTTACTAAGGGGAAAGTGCAGGCAAAAGAAGTGGAATGCTTTGCAGATATTATTAATACGGACGTTCATAGTGAAATCAAAGCCGACTATGGCAAGTTGTATTTACATGCGCAGAAACACTGCACAGTATGCGGGGATTTAAGCGCGTTGGATGGTCGATTAGATGTGATTTCTGTAGAGTCAGAGCCGCACATTGAGGGTGGATTAAATACGGGCCTGAAGGGAGTATTGAATTTATTGCCGCCTTTTGAGGAGGACGATTAGAGTGCGCCTTCTGATTGCCTGTTTGGTAGCAGTTCCGCTTATCTCTGCGGTCAAAGGATTTAATTCTAAGCACGGCGCTGTGACGATGGTCCAGCAAGGCAACAAAACCACCATCACCTCTGGTAAACGGGGTATTGTGCAGTGGGACGAATTCTCCATCGATAAAGGACATCATGTTCATTTTGTGCAGGCCACCAGCAAATCTAAAATATTAAACCGCATCACATCAGGCGTAAAAAGCGACATCCACGGCAAGCTCACATCAAATGGTAAGGTTTATTTAGTTAATCCAGCGGGTATTTTGATCGGTCCTGACGGCTATGTCAACTGCAGCGCTTTTGTTGCCTCTACAATTGATCTAACAGAAGATGAGTTTTTGCGCGGACGCCTCCCTCCCATGGATGAATTGAATGGTGAGATCACAATCCTTGGAACGATCGAAGGTGATACGCATCTGTACTCAAAATTTATCCATCACAGCGGAACAATTGATGCAACGCAGTTAGAAGAGAGCGAAGGACGCATTCACCTTGTTGCAAACAACTGCCAAGAGGCGCTCCATGGAGATGTTCGAGCGCAGTCAGTTGAACTAACTGCCATGGCATCGATTACGCTAACGACTGCGGATGGCGTCACAAGTAGCGCTCTTTTAAATGCAGGCACAGATGTGACGTATTCTACAGGTGTTGGAGGGTTTGACATCACCTGGATGGGACCGATTACTTTTGCGTGGGATTATGCGCCGAGTACCCTCACTTTAGAAGCGGGCAGGAAGGTGACCATTGGTGAGGGTGTATACAATAGTATTGATTGTTCACATACAGGGTCAGGGGCTTTTGATGCGCTGGTTGTATCTGCTAATTTTATTGGCCCTCTCCAGGGAGGAGTTGTCGAAACGCTTGCATTCTCCGAAGCTTCAATCACATCCGTTGAAGGTGACATAACTTTTAGGGCTCGCAATCTTTTAGATAGTAGTAGCGAAGGAGCAATTAATTTTGGTAGTAGTACTAACCCTGCTTTTGTATCTTCTACCGGAACCGGTGTAGATGCTGCAACCATTACTGCTATAGGCATTGTTCGAGATAGTCCCTATTCGTCTTTTCTAAGCCTCGGAAGTAACGAAGCTATAGCGCATTCTGCAGGATTTTCGACTTCTACAGTTGATGGTGATGTGAGCTTTGATGGAGATCTTTCAATCACAGGATTTCAGTCGTTTGCTTCTAACTGTAATGGGATGTTCTTAAGGTTAGACAATGCAACGATTGAAAGTACCGGATCCGGAGACATGAGTTTTACAGGAACTTGTCATGTTGATCCAACGCTAAATCCTGCCTTCACCTCTGATCAAGTAGGGCTATCGATGCAATTGTCCGGTTCTATACCTGGGGAGAGCTTTATCTCAACAACAGGTAGTGGAGAACAAACGTATATAGGGATTGGGCCTTCTACAACAGGGACTCTTACCTCTGACACCTCCGGAATAGGCCCCCTTGCTGGAGGTGGATTTTTTCGCCTTTCAACAACAACTGGTGATTTAACGGTTGATGGCACATCAGGAATAGGAAATTCCGGAAGAGGTGTCTACATGGTAGGGGCTGCAGATACTTATATCACTACAACAGGAGGAATGCTATCCATCACAGGTGAGGCGATATCCACCGTTGCAACAGGAGCAACATCAAGTGGACATGGCATAGAAATAAATCTAATCGCAGGTGTCGCTACAGTTCCTGTGTCAACGGTATCAGGTGATATAGTCTTAGATGGCACAAGCGATTTTGGGGCTAGTGGAGCGACAAGGGGTATATTCATCCGCGGCAGTGGCGTAGAGGTTAGCTCGACCTCTGGTGAAATCAATATGACTGGACTGTGCCGCGCTGGTGGTTCGAACTCTCAAGGCATACTTCTCGCCGTAAGTGCTCAAGTAACTAATGGATCTGGTGACATCTTCATGGATGGAACAGCATCCACAACTGGCGTGGTTAATCAAATTGGTTATCTTCAGAATGATTTAGCGCACGTGTCTACTGAATCAGGAAATATCAACATCACAGGTGTATCGCCAGCTAGCGGCTCAGCCAATCCAGGAATTCGGATTACATCGCTATCGGGTTTAGATGCGATCAATACTGAAGATGGCACAATTACACTCACTGGTACATCAAGTGCGCTTGGAGATTCCAACCCAGGCATCATCATCTCAGGTGGTGCTGATATTGTAGCGGAGCGCTATGGCAGTATAGTCATGGTTGGTAATGGTGGACTGGGAGGTATGGACTCGCCTGGTATTTTATTAACAGGTGCGGGAACAACTCTTTCTATCGATTCAGGTGCTATTAACTTGACGGGGACTGCGCGCACAACGCAGGGGCCCGATAACCACGGCATACGCATCACTTCAAGTGCTGCCATAACATCCTCTTCTGGAACAGTGACCATGACAGGAACGGGTTTTTCAAGTCCCTACCCGTACCCTTACGCTGCAGACGTGTCGCACGGTATTTTGATCGACAGTTTAGGGTCGGCTATATCCAGCACGCCGGGCGCGGCCACATCTATTGCTCTTACTGGAACCGCAGGTTCTGTAGCAGATAGCTACGGTATCGTGATCACAGATGTAGGTACTAGCATTTCGACTGGCACAGGAAGCGTTGCACTGATCGGAATGGCACCTATTACCGAAAAAGGGATTCTCATTAACGGGACTTCAGTCACGACTACAACTGGCCCCATTTCCCTGACGACTTTTAGTGACATCGATATTACGAGTGGAGCGATGATCGTAGGTGCGGGGCCGATCGTCTTTGACTCTGCAAAAGATATCAACGTTATTGGTGATGCTTCGCCTACGACGATCAGATCAACAGGTTCAGATGTCTTACTCATTGCGGATGAAAATATTTCCTTATTACCAGGTCCAGGCACC
Source organism: Chlamydiota bacterium (assembly GCA_021772435.1). Lineage (GTDB taxonomy): Bacteria > Chlamydiota > Chlamydiia > Chlamydiales > JACKPQ01 > JACKPP01. Next base: position 8,649 of record JAJFLZ010000044.1, read on the forward strand.
GCTATTGTTGATTCAGTCTATGGCATGAACTTTTTAGTAGTGGATGATGCTTTTCCCGCCTTTCCGGGCATTGGTCCAGGAATGTTTGTTATTGACCCTGGCGTGACATTAACAGCAGGTGCTGAGCTGCGCATTTATACAGCACGGCGTGTTCAGAATAGCATTTACGCCGTCCCTCTCAATGGTGCGCCGTTTATACCTGGGCCATTTGGTGTTGATACACCTACTGAAACGTGGACAACCTACTTTCCCGACGGTGGCTATGGTGGTGCACCATTCAATGTTTACTATAAGGAAGGGTATTTTCCCCCAGCGCCGCCCCCACCACCACCACCGCCGCCCCCACCACCACCACCGCCACCACCACCGCCACCACCGCCACCGCCACCGCCACCGCCACCACCGCCGCCACCGCCGCCACCGCCACCGCCGCCACCGCCACCACCGCCACCAACTCCTCCCCCTCCGCCACCACCACCACCACCACCGCCACCGCCACCGCCACCAACTCCTCCCCCTCCTCCAACACCACCACCGCCACCAACACCACCACCAACACCAACACCACCACCGCCGCCACCGCCGCCACCAACTCCTCCCCCTCCTCCAACACCACCGCCACCACCGCCACCGCCACCGCCACCACCGCCGCCGCCACCGCCACCACCGCCACCACCGCCGCCGCCGCCACCTGCTCCCCCTCCTCCTCCAACACCGCCGCCCCCACCGCCACCACCTCCAAGTCCGCCGCCGCCCCCACCTGCAGACGAGTTTATTCCTGCATTCGTGGTTGGTGTGCAGCTTGAGAATTTGATGCCAGTGATTAACTTGCAGCCACTGTGGGGATCGCGCGCTCGCACATCGAATTATCAGCAAAAGTTTGGTGAGGTGGGAGTACAAGGATTGGATCCAGCATTTGAGCCATATAGTAGTTTTATTTTTGAAAGCGCATTGTTTAGAACGGATCGCTGGTATGAAGAGTATTTACTTCCATTTGTGGAAGGCGAGTCACGCAATTACTTAGAGCGCTTTTTAGATCAGTACCGCAGTCGGTAAAATAAAAGTTTATTTTTTTCTTTTTTAGATTTTTTTATGTATATGTAAGGGATGCGTAAATTGTGTGTGCTATTAACGCTTCCGTTTATCCTATTTGCAGCTCCGCGTGGCTTCAAATCTTCTCAGGCAACCTTGATTCAAGATGGTACGAAGACGACAATCAAGTCTGGCAAGTCGGCGATTATTTCGTGGGAAGATTTTTCAATTAGTAAAGGTGAACATGTTCACTTTTTGCAAAGCTCACATAAATCAAAAGTTTTAAACCGCGTGAGGGGGAATAAGTTAAGTGAAATTCACGGCACGCTAGAATCCAACGGTCAAGTTTATCTAATTAATTCTGCTGGTGTACACATTGGCAAGACAGGACGGATTGATTGCGCAGCGTTTTATGCATCGACACTTGAGATGAGCGATGATGATTTTTTAAGCGGTAAACTAAATACGCAAGGCTACATTTCGGGAAGCATCAAGTGCGAAGGTGTGATCGATGCAAGCCGCATCGAAGAGGTCGATGGTAAAATTTTACTACTTGCTGAAGAGACGTATGTGAATGGCACGCTGAATGCCAAGACTGTGCATGCTCTTGGTGATTATGTTCACCTAGGTGAAGAGGCGCGCATTACAGCGCCTAGCGGTGAAGTGCTCATAGGCGGCGATAAGCAAGGAAAAAATCCTAACGTTCGCAATGCGATGAATGTCACCGTGGAAAAAGGCTCTGTTGTCAACGCTGACGCTGGTCAAAATGGCAGTGGCGGAAAAGTGATTTACTGGTCTGATCAGACGACATCCGTTGCTGGCTATACATCAGTGCGCGGTGGAGATGCATTTGGAGATGGTGGCTTCGTTGAAGCATCGGGTGCTGAAATTTTAGATTACACAGGACAAAGTGATCGCAGAGCACCTAACGGCAAGTGCGGTGATTTGCTACTTGATCCCTCCAACATCGAGGTTACAGGAGCGGGAACAACTGATGGCGTTTTCATAGGAACCAGTCCTATTACTTTTTATCCAACAGCAGCCTCATCAAATATTTTAGCATCTGATTTAGAGACTGAATTGACGATGGGAAATGTGTTAGTCGATACCTCTCTTGGTGCATTTGGAGAAGGTGGTTCGTTAGGGATCACTTCTGGGTTTACATGGGGCACTTACGATACTGATTTAACGATGCGAGCTGATTTTACTGCTACAATTTCTGGTGTGACGATTACTAATACAGGGATGGGTTTATTCCATGTTGTTTCGGATAGGGCTATGTTAATTTCATCATCAACGATCGAAAACACCTATTATGGCCCTGGCAACTTTGATGCAATTAAATTAGAAGTCACCTCCTCTGGGATAGATGGTATTGATTTAGCGACTTCGGCAAGTACGTACTCGTCGATTAATGGCAATATTATTGTAAGTGGACATACCGCTGTAGGAGGCACCGGTTCAGCCGTTAATGTCGCTAGAGCAACTATTTCTACAACGGGAACAGGGCCTGATGCAGGAAATATATCTTTAACAGGTGTTAAAGGGCAAGTAGGTACCGGAACGTTTGTTCCTCCCGGTGTTCTGTTTGCCATTTCGACTATCGATGGTGATATCGATATTACTGGATTTGTGGATGCAACCTCAGGTCCAGGTATCGATGCGGTGATTTTTTCTGTTTTTTCAGCTTCTATCACGAGTATGACCGGAGACATTACTCTCACAGGAACGTCCACGCGTGTGGGTACCACAAGTACGGGTATTCAACTCCAGGGCAATATAGAGATTAGTTCCGTATACGGAAACATCTCTTTAACTGGTTCTGCTGTGGGTTCTGTTGCGGAAGGGATACATTTTGGCGGTGGGGGAGCTCCTATCTTCGCTGGCGTTCTTATCGAGACAAGTAGTGGCGATATTGACATGATGGGAACTTCTGCTTTAGCAGAAGGAATAGCATTTAACCAAGTATCAGCAACAGTTAGAACAGATTCAGGAGATATCTCCCTCACCGGGATAGGAAATAGTTTAAGTGGCGTGGTTACTGGAAATAGTGGAGGCGTCGTCTTATCGGGTGGTCCTATAGTTGTGGAAGCAACAGGAACAGGTGACGTTGACATCATCGGGACATCGACAAGTAATACTGTAGCGCAGGCTAGTGGTCAGGCAGGTGTAATCATCGCAGGCACGAGCACAGTTTCGACAGACTCTGGAGCGCTCACAATTGAAGGGGATTCAGTCTCTGGATCAGAGCCAACGCCTGGTGTGCTCATTACATCCACAGCGTCCGAGTCAATAGAAACAACTAGCGGCACCATTGAAATTACCGGCATATCTAGAACGACAGGCATTGGTAGTACTGGTGTGACCATTTCTGGAGCTTCCAACACCGTGCTTGTGAATGAGGGAAGCTTGACAATAACAGGCACAGGCAGTAGCACAGCGCCAAGTGCCAGCTCTGGAGTTGTGGTAAGCGCGGCGACAATTGATACAACATCTGGCACGATTGACATTACAGGAACGGGCCAAGGAACAGGAATAGATAATCAGGGCGTGCTGATAACAGGCGCGGCATCTATTACTCCCGGCGTATACAGTACAACAACAATCACAGGTTTTGGTAGTGATATCGGGACCGATAGTAACAATGGCATTTTGTTATCGTCTGCTGGAACAGAAATCATGAGTGAGGGCGATGTTACCCTCACTGGCCGAGTGCGTACCGATGGTGTTGATAACAACGGCGTACTGATTACATCTGGGGCAGCTATCAGTTCTACAGTAGGTACGATCGCTGTAACTGGTACAGGATATAATGATCCGTATGGTTATGGTGTAAATGTTTCTCATGGTGTACTAGCGGAAAGTTTAGCGTCTGCAATTTCAAACACTTCAGGCCCCATCACTGTCACTGGTACATCTGGAGATGCAGCAGGAAGCTATGGAATAGTTGTAGAGGGAACGGGTACAGCGATTACAAATGGAAGTGCGCCCATTACACTAACTGGCATAGCGCCAGAAACCGAAAAAGGGATTCTCATTAGCGGAACGTCCGTGACGACCACAACTGGCCCTATTTCCCTGACGACTTTTAGTGACATTGACATAACGAGTGGAGCGATGATCGTGGGTGCGGGTCCGATCGTCTTTGACTCAGCAAAAGATATCAACGTTATTGGTGATGCTACGCCTACGACAATCAGGTCGACAGGTTCAGATGTCTTACTCATTGCGGATGAAAATATTTTCTTATTGCCAGGCCCGGGCACAGCTATTGTTGATTCAGTGTATGGCATGAATTTCTTAGTTGTTGACGATGCCTTTCCTGCTTTTCCGGGTATTGGTCCGGGAATGTTTGTGATTGATCCTGGCGTGACATTAACAGCAGGTGGTGAACTGCGCATTTATACAGCACGGCGTGTTCAGAATAGCATTTACGCCGTCCCTCTCAATGGCGCGCCGTTTATACCTGGGCCATTTGGTGTTGATACACCTACTGAAACGTGGACAACCTACTTTCCCGACGGTGGCTATGGTGGTGCACCATTCAATGTTTACTATAAGGAAGGGTATTTTCCCCCAGCGCCGCCGCCGCCGCCACCGCCACCGCCGCCCCCACCGCCACCGCCGCCCCCACCGCCACCACCGCCCCCACCACCGCCCCCACCGCCGCCAGCTCCTCCTCCTCCTCCAACACCGCCACCGCCGCCCCCACCGCCACCACCGCCCCCACCACCGCCGCCACCGCCGCCAGCTCCTCCTCCTCCTCCAACACCGCCACCGCCGCCCCCACCGCCACCGCCGCCCCCACCGCCACCGCCGCCCCCACCGCCACCACCGCCCCCACCACCGCCCCCACCGCCGCCAGCTCCTCCTCCTCC
>JAJFLZ010000045.1 GCA_021772435.1 Chlamydiota bacterium
CAAGCCAAACTAATAACCTGAACTCTTTCGTTTTGATTGTTTAGATTCAGAGCAGATTAGATGACAGATTGTGCCATTTTTTGCGATTCTATAGCCAAGGCGCTATAGATGAGCACAAAAAGGGTGCAAGATGGCGGCTAAGATGCGCGGAAGATGAATGATATAAACGAAAGAGTTCAGGTTAATAACCAGTAAGTTACAAAAGAAATTCTTAAAATTGAAGGCTCAACAAAAAGCGTTAGCGAGGGCGACCCCGAAGGGGCAAGATGCCGCAGGCATCGCAGTCAATCCCTCCTCTTCAGAGCTTAGACAGGCGCGATTTGAACATCCTCTTCATCAGAACTTGAATCTGACCACCAACCTATATCATCTGAGCTTAATAGCGATGCTATATTTGAGCGAGCTTCAACAGGTTCATCTTTCGCGAAATCACGAGCTAAATCTGCTGCTGTAATGCCACGGTTGTTAGCAATATCAGTTTTTGCGTGACCTGTGCTGTTGATAAATCTAACCACGTCATAATTTGCGTTTGCGACCGCAAAGTGCAAAGGCGTGTTACCTGAGTTATCTTTTGCATTCATCTTTGCACCCGAGTAAAACAAGAGCATGGTATGATTCATGTCTTCAGAGAGCACTGCGTAATGCATAGGAGTTTTACCCCTGTTGTCCCTACTATCTAGGTTAACACGGTTTTTTGTGTTGTTAAGTAAAACTTCCAGACATTCTACAGTGTTGTTTTTGACTGCGTAATGTAGCGCTGTCAAACCATTTTCTGGTAAGAATTTGTTCGGATCATATTCCTTCTCTAATAGGTAGTGGAGTAAGTAGGGTTTGTTTTTATAAACAGCTCTATGCAGTATGACTCGGGCTTTTGCTATTACATCTTCTGTTATTTGCAAGGAATTCTCTTTTTCTAACATAGACACTATACCAAGCGCTTCTATGTATTGCCGAGCCACCTTAGATATTTTCATACCATCTATAAGTGCCGCTTTATCCCCATTTTCTATATGCGAATTACACAAATCCATAATATTTGGATTCTTAATTAAACCAATACTCATATAGAACCTATAATTTAATGAAATATAATTAATATAATAACATTATATATAATTAAAGTAAAGTCAATGCTTTATAGATTGTAATAAAAAGGGTTAAAACTGGTGCAAAAATCGTAAATCGTTGCTAGTAAATAGGCGGATATCAGAGATGCCATGGCGAAGCTGCACTAAGCGCTCAACTCCCCCGCCCCAGGCAAAACCAGAATGGGTTTCAGGGTCGACACCACCCTGTTTAAGAACCTCTTCATGGACCATACCAGCACCGCATACTTCTAGCCAACCTGTGTCTTTACATAGGCGGCAGCCAGAACCACCACAAGAAGTGCACTTGATATCCACTTCGATGCCTGGCTCCACAAAGGGAAAGTAGCTTGCTCTTACGCGCATATCGACGTTAGAGTTGAATATTTTAGAGTAAAATTCTTCTAGTGTAGAGAGCAGATCAGCCATGGTCACACCCTGATCGACGTAGAAGACATCGATTTGATGGAAGAGCACGTGCGACCTAGTTGTGATAGTTTCGTTGCGATAGCATTTGCCAGGTGATGCAACTCGAATGGGCGGATTATGCGACTCCATGATGCGTTGCTGGATATTTGTGGTGTGAGACCGTAAAAGAGCATCTTTTGCAATGTAAAATGTATCTTGCATATCGAGTGCTGGATGATCAGGTGGAAAGTTTAAGCCCCAATAGTTGTAGTATTCTGACTCGATATCAGGGGAATATTGGACAGAGAAGCCCATGCCTTGCAAAATGGATAGTGTTTCATCAATCATTTGCGTGATCGGATGCGTGCGACCCAAAAAGCGCCTACGCCCAGGCTCTGTCACATCTATGGTTTCGTTTTGCAGCTGAGCTGTGAGCTCGGTCTGCTTAGCGAGCGTGGATTGATTGTCTAGTGCTTGTGTGATTTTTGTTTTGAGATCGTTGACCCATTTGCCAGCTTTTGGTCGATCTTCAGGAGTACAGTCTTTGAGGTTTTTCATCAGGTCCTGGAGAGGACCTTTGCGGCCGAGATAACGAACTCTTAATTCTTCAAGCTCAGATGTGCTCTGAGCTTGATTAAGTTCTGATTGAAATTGCGTGAGCAGTTTATCGATTTGCTCTTTCAAGGTGCGTTACGCTAAGGCTTTTTTGGCCTGCTCAGCAACTCCTGCAAAGCTTGCCGGATCACGGATAGCCATTTCGGCGAGAACTTTGCGGTTTAAAACACATTTAGCTTTTACAAGACCATGCATCATCTTGCTGTATGACATGCCATTGATCTTAGCAGCAACACCGATGCGGGTAATCCACAAACGGCGAAAATTGCGCTTAGTGTGCTTTCTGTGCTCTGTAGCAAAAGCCATCGCCTTCATCACAGCATCTTTTGCTTGACGGAAGTGGTTTTTGCGATCGCCAAAGAATCCTTTGGCTCTTTTCAATAGACGTTTACGTCGACGGCGCGAGGCGACCGCATTCGTTACACGTACCATGATAACTCCTTATCGTTAAATTTTTAAACGCCCATCATCATTTTGTATTTCGATGCATGGGATGCTGCTACGAGGGCTGGCTTTCCAAGATGGCGTTTGCGCTTTTTTGATTTGCGAGTCAGCAAATGACGCTTTCCCGACTTACGACGCACTAGCTTACCTGTTCCAGTCGCTTTAAACCGTGCAGCCACGGCTTTACGAGTTTTCATCTTAGGCACTTTAGTTCTCCTAAAAATTAAGTTTACACGTCATTTGACGTTGGCTTTAGCATACACTGCTTATAGCTATTAGTTCAATACAAAAAACCAAAGAGCCACAACGGAATTTTACTCTGAGCTCCCCGTTCGATTTCATCACAGGCTAAATAGCTATTTTTTATATTTTTAATTTGTGTAAACGCCTTTTTCTTACCTCCGACTTCAAAAACATATTTACCATCAACTAAAAAGTCTCCTCTTTGTGGAGCCTGAACCTCGTGATCTTTTGCAAGCATGCTTAAAAAAAACGTCTCCCGAACTGTCCCGCGATCAGGTAAATGCTTAGAAATAGCGTAGAGTTGATTTGGATTATCAAGATAGACTTTACACGTAGACTCTATTTGACTGAATTTATCAGTTGCTTTTGCAAGTTCCCGAATTAAATCTGCGTCTTCAAGGTGTTTAAAATAATTTTTTACAGTACGCATATCACCTACCTCAAGCGCGCTCTTTACTTTGTTCCAATTCGGGATAAATGGAACAGCGTTAGCAATAAAGATCATGAGTTGCTTAATTTTTTTTATACTGCTACCCGTCAAATCAGGGTAAAGAGCAACTAAATCAGACTCAATTGTTGTATGCAAATTCTGCTCCAGAGTTTGGTGGTAAACAGCTACATCATTTAATTCCGCAAAATAAGGATAATAACCTTCTTCCAAATAGCGATAAAACTCCGGCAAGATTTTTAACTCTTTAGAGGCAAGCGCAAAAATCACATTTTCAGTACACTCAGGATGCGTTTTTAAAATGGATTCTAGATCCAAAACCTCCAATTTTAAATCATGCGATAGCTCTAAAAACTCTCTAAACGATAACCCTTGCATATGATAACAAACAGCTCTACGAGTCAAATCATGCGTACCACGATAAATTTCTAGAGCAGAGCTTCCAGATGCAATCACTTGGAGATCAGGAAAAGTGTCGGTAATGCTTTTAAGTTCTTTTGACCACTCGGGGTATTTGTGTATTTCATCGAAGGCAATCCACTTTCCGCCAAGCGAATGAAATTGCTCGGCTATTTCATACATTGAGCTTGTGCCCATTTGGAAGTGATCCACTTGCACATACAAAATACGGGGATCTAAAATATCGCCGCCCACATTGTCCAGAAGCACTTGAACTAAAGTCGTCGTCTTCCCCACTCCTCTTTGACCCACAATAATCGACAATCTTTGCTTTAGCTTCTGAGATCGAATAAAGTACCTACGATAAGATGAATTTTTGATCCGCAAAAACTTCTGACTTAAAGTTACAATCTCTTCGTACATAACCACTTCCATTTTTACTATGGATTATATTCCATATATATCACAAAAAACAGTGTAATTCAATCCACTATTTTTGCCTAATATTATGTAACGCACTCCATACTATAAATCTAATATTTTAATCTACAATATGTTATGAACCTGAACTCTTTCGTTTATATCATTCATCTTCAGGCATCTTGCACCCTTTTTGTGCTCATCTATAGCGCCTTCGCTATAGAATCGCAAAAAATGGCATAATCTGTCACCTAATCTGCTCTGAATCTAAACAATCAAAATGAAAGAGTTCAGGTTATGAGAGCGAATACAGGTAAGGAATTACAGGTTTTAGATGCAGGTTGAGCTTCCTAAAAAGAGCTTTAGCTCCGGAAGGACACGATCGAAGCGAAGTGCCTGGCAGCCCCGAACATGCCCCTCGGCAGGAGGGGTCGCCGGGAGTCTCTAAGTAACCTGAGTTTTGGATTTTGTAAGAATGATATAAACCCGAAATTCAGGTTAAGTACGCGCTAAAAGATAAGTTCCTCCCCTACTTCTTTTTTGAGGAGGGCGAGATGACCGTTGAGAGCATGCGGCCCATCATCTTGAGCGGCGCTTCTTTTGCTCCAAGATCTTCGACTTGCGTCAAGAATTTTTCAACGACGCGGCGACCAATTTCAGGGTGCGCCATTTCACGACCGCGGAATTGGCATGTGAGACGCACCTTGTCACCTTTGGAAAGAAAGTCTCTGGCTCGTTTGATTTTGGTTTGCAAATCGTGTTCGTCGATATTAGGCTTGATTTTGATCTCTTTGACTTTAGTCTGATGCTGCCCTTTTTTCTGCTCTTTTTCTCGCTTTGCTTGCTCATAGCGGAATTTGCCGTAATCGACGATTTTACAAACGGGTGGTTGAGCATTGGGAGAGATCTCGACAAGATCAAGGCTTGCTGCTTCTGCGAGTTTTAAGGCTTCAAAAGCTGACATGACGCCAAGCTGCGCACCTTCGTTGTCAATCACGCGAACTTTGGGTGATCGGATCGCGCGGTTTACGCGGTGTTCTGGTTCATTTCTTCTTGGTTTCATAAGTGTGATTTTCTCAACATAGCAGCTCCTGGCAATTATTCTCAATCATTAGCGCTAATACGCGCTCTAGTGAAGCATAACACATTTTTTCACTTCCAATACACCAAAAAGTTCCAAATGCATCGCTTGCATAGTATTTTTGATCTTTTTCGGTGATTTCTAGATCAAAGGCAGCTAGAAATTTTTTGACAGAGCCTTTTGGCGCATGATGCAGCTCACATACATGGTAGGTTGCTGGATCAAGCAGACCGTTTTCTCCGCTGCCAGAAGCTAGCGTCATCTTCGAGCAAAAGGTGTTTGAGGGCGTTTTCGGCCCATCGTAAATCTCACCACCTTGGCTGTGCACAAAGTCGCGCCATTTGCAGATGAGCGCAAACCGCATGGCTTCATATTTTGGCGTTAAACAGATTTGGCCATCGATGATTTCAAAGTAGTGAGTATGATCATTTTTTTTGTATTGGCTGTAGCGCTTAATGTATGCTTTTGTCTCAGCTTGGTTAGCATGTGCAACGCCAAGTATGCGCACATGGTCCCCATCTTGCTCACATTCGAGCAGGCGAAAACCTTTAAATTCTTCTGCAAGTGGCCAGGGACAGTAATCGATAAAATCCCCAATTTGCACAACGCTGACAAGATTTTTTCCTTCTTGCTTGGCAAGATTTGCTCGGACAACTTGATTAGAGGCGCGCAGGTATTCCGCAGCATTACTCCCCATCATCTCTAACTGTTTAGGCTCTGGCAATTGCCAAATGCGCTCTTCGATATGGGGAAACGTCTCAATTGAAAAGCCTTTGGGCACAGTCGCCTCTACGCTAAAGCCAAAGCGTTGATGTCTAGCTTGTATCAACGTGACTTTAGGAAAAAGCGCAATGATGGCTGCTGCAGTACACTCCGCAGCTATTTGATTGATCTTCGGTTCTAACACTTGGGATATAGCTGACTCGAACAGCTGACCTCCACGATGTCAACGTGGCGCTCTAACCAACTGAGCTAATACCCCGAAAAACAGTTTTTCAGTATACTGTAGCAAATGAATACTGCGCAACCTCCAATTCTAAACCATTTAAAACTCGCTCACCATCTCTGGGATTTGATCCTGAGTTCAGGTGACTGGGCTCTGGATGCTACGTGCGGGAACGGCCACGATGCTTTGTTTTTAAATGAGCGTGTTGAAAAACTTTTTTGCATGGATATTCAAGAAGCTGCCATAGAGCAAACTCGCTTGAAGGTCCCAGAAGCGCTATTTTACAAGGGTTGCCATAGCCAGCTGCCAGATGAGGCTTTTGGACCAAAACTTAAGCTAATTACGTATAATTTAGGCTATTTACCGGGATCTGACAAGTCTTTAACCACTACGCTAGAGACCACCCAACAAAGCTTAGAGATGGCTCTAGATTGTATTCCTCTGGGCGGAATGATTAGCATAACATTCTATCCTGGTCACACTGAAGGGCTTAAGGAATTCAGCTGCCTTCTGCCTTATTTAGAAAACCTAGACCCTAAGTCCTTCTGTGTCAGCAAGCATACATGGATAAATCGCAATAACTCTCCTGTATTAGTTTTTATATTGAAATTAAATTAATTTCTTGTTATAATAATAGTATGTTTAAAGAGTTAAGATTAATTGATGATAATATCTCACGCCTGCAAAATGAATTAAAAAGTTCGTTTGTTAAATCTGAGGTGTTACTTGAGCTTGCCGATCAGATTGATGCAATTTATGCATTTATCCAAAAAATGGATAATCCTGATCAAGGCCCCCACTTCCAAGAAGAGATAGAAAAACACAAAAGTTCTATCATCCAATTATTTGATAGATGGCAAACGCTCATCGTAGATGCTGAGGTCACACAAATGGCAGAAGATGCCCAAGCTCTCTCAGAGCAATCGAAAAGCTCAGCAATCCAAAGCAAACTCAAAGCATTGAATGCAAAAATTCAAACGCTGTGCAATGATGAATGCTTATCAATGGAAAACCAGTTAATGGTCACGTTAGCAAGGCGTTTTATCGCCAAAGGGCTCGATATGCTAAATAAAATCCCTGCACCATCGGAATACCCTGCTATGTCAACAGATGAAATCGCCGATACGGTCATCCATTTGCTCGATATCGGACGCGATTTTTATAGCGGACAGATCGCTAAAGGCTTAAATATGTATCAAGCCCTAATCCCCAGACACAAGGAAGGGATTAACCGTTATTTTACCGCTTTAGACGGCTCTGAAAAGGACCTCATCTCAACAGATTTTGCAACCATCAAAGCATCAACTGTGAAAATGATGCAGGCGATCATTGCTTACGTTAAAGAGATTGTTCAAGGTATTTTTGATGGCAACTACGCCGATCAAGAGGAGCTCAAGCTTCTGTTTGCAGCAAAGGCAAAATAGATTCCATCAGATAGAACGACCCACATACTATGATAAGATCATCTGCTTCTTTAGCATCATTGTATGCTTGCAAAAGCGCCTTTTCAGGACTTTCTATTGCCACTGCATGTGCATAGTTTAAATCACGAGCAAGTGTGGCAAGTTTTCTAGGTTCGGTGAGTCTCGGATGTAGACAATCGGGCAAATAAATCCGCTTAGCTTTTTTTGCTAAAAGATCTAAACACCCTAAATGCTCTTTATCTTTGGCAAGGCCAAAAATAACGTGCAACGATTTGCGCGGGAATCTAATAGCAAGAGCCTGCAAGAGCCTTGCAATCGCAGAGGAATTATGCGCCACATCAATGATCACAGATACACCCTTGTATTGGATCTCTTGAAACCGGCAAGGGGGCATTGTTTTGATTGCTTGAGCAATCACGTCTTTATTCAGCGCATAATGCGGTTTGAGTGACTCCAAAACAGTTTTAGCAATAGCTCTATTTTCATCTTCAAAGTTGCCGGGCACTTTATCCACGTACACAAGAGGCGCATTTTGCTTTTTAGCACACGCCTCAACAGAGTCAAACCGTACAGTAGGACCTAAGATAACGGGAATATTTTTGCGGATGATACCCGCTTTTTGCTCGGCGATAAGTTCAAGCGTTTCACCTAAAATCCACTCGTGATCATTGCCGATGCTTGTGATGACGGATAAAATAGGATCAATCACGTTCGTTGCATCGGTTTTTCCTCCGAGGCCCACTTCAAATACGCCAATATCGATGTTTTGCTCTTTAAAATACTGGCAGGCAAGAACTGTCACTAGTTCGAAAAATGTCGGCTTAATTTGCAGAGATTGAGATAGGTCAAAGAGCTGTTTGAGACCACATGCAGCGGAATCTTCGCTAATCAACTCGCTATTGATGCTGATGCGCTCACAAAAAGATACCAAATGGGGTGAGGTAAAAAGACCTACTTTTAGACCAGACAGCCCCAACGCCTTAGCCACTTTCGTAGCCACAGACCCTTTCCCATTAGTTCCAGCGATATGTATGGAAGGATAAGCTGTTGCAGGTGATTCTAACGCTCGGTTTAGTAGAGGCGTGTTAATATTGACAGCTTTATCTTTGCGAAACAAACTAATTTGGTACAGGCGCTCGAGAGCCTGCTCATATTCCAAAGATTTTTTGGTAGATATCCCTTGTGACAAAACGTTTCCCCAGCCTTGTTTCGGGTTTTATGTCACCATGATAGTCTGATCCACCACTAATCAGCCAGTTTTTTTCTTGGCAAATATTAATCCATTTTAGCGCGACATCTGCTGTAAAATTGCCGTAGTGACATTCGATGCCGTTAAAATCCATTTCGAGCAGCGCGTTTAAGGTGCGATTTTTTTGAATCAAGTGCGGATGAGCAATAAATGCCTTGCCACCTGCCCTATGAATCACATCGATACTCTCTTCTACAGTAAACGAGCCGCTTGGCACATACGCCGATTTACCATCACCGATGTATCTAGCAAACGCATCTCTGATGTCTTTGACATAGCCTTTGCTAATCAGCTTCTCGGCAATGTGAGGACGTCCTATTCCCCACTTTGGATTCCCATTTGCATCTAAAAGCCAGTCACTCCCAATCGGCATCCCCATTTTCTCAAGCTTGGTAATCATCTCTTTGTTGCGTATAAAACGTCTTTCTTGATGCTTTGTGCAAAAAGCTTGCAAGTTACCTGATGTATGATCAAAAGCGTATCCCAAAATGTGCACGCTTTCTTTCTTGTTGTGTAAACAGGAAAGTTCAACGCCCGTACCCAAAAACAAATCCAGCTCTTTGGCTTGATTCATTACAGCGTCGGTATAAGCAGCAATTGTGTCATGGTCAGTAATCGACAGTCCTGATAAACCAACCTCTTTGGCAAGAACCAAGAGCTCTTCTGGCGTTTTCGTACCATCCGACATCGTGCTATGACAATGCAAATCTGCTTTAAATTCCAATTTTTCGCACCTCAATTTGAAGCTCTTCGCCGGTTTTTTCTTTGACAACCTCGTATACTTTTTCGATCAGCTCAAGTGCTTGCGCAGCTGTCCCCTGCCCTTTATTCACCATAAAATTGCCGTGCAAAAGCGACACTTCCATATCTCCTATAGACAAACCTTTTAGACCACACTTTTCAATCAGCGCGCCCGCACCCATTTTTCCTGGATTGCGAAACACACACCCGCAGGTTTTTTCACCGTATGGCTGTGTGTTTGTCCGGTAGCGCACTAAATCCAGCTGATGCTGCCTGGCATCGGAGCATTTTGTCAGCTCAAATTTGGCAGCAACAATAGCTCCACACATACTTTGAAAAGGTGATGTGCGATAAGTAAAAGACAAGTCCTTGCGCGCAAAAATTTGAATACCATCTTTTGTGGCATACTCAACATGCGTTAACACATCACATGTTTCAGAGCCGCCAGCTCCTGCATTCATAAACACAGCGCCGCCAACTGTCCCTGGAATGCCAGAGGCAAACTCCAATCCCTTCCAGCCATCTCTTGCTGTCTGCGCGCCCAGTCTTGAAAAATTATATCCTGCACCCACACGTAAATTGCTATTTTCGTGCTCACAAAAATCGATCTTGTTTAAAATAACCAAACCATCAAACCCTTTATCGCTAAACAAGCAATTGGATCCCTTGCCAATAATTAATGTTTTCTCTGAGGACTGCAGCGCCTGGATCATCTCGCTAGCATTGCGCACGGCAACAAACAGCTTAGCTGGTCCGCCAATTCCCCAAGTCGAGTAATCTTTAAGCAGTTGATTTTTCTGAAAAGTGAGCATCTAGCACCGCATTGATAAACGAAGCGCTCTCGTTGGTAGCAAATTTGCGACACAAGCGGATGGCTTCTGATATAGCGACCTTTGGTGGAACGCTATCGTCAAATAGAAGCTCGAAAGCTCCGAGGCGTAAAATGGTCAGCTCGGCCTGTGGAATGCGCTCTATGGCATAATCCGTAGCTGTTTGCTCGATGAGTTTGTCAAGATCAGATGCTTTTGCCATCACTTTTTGGCTGCGTTCAAAGGCCAGCTTAGCATTTGTCTTGCTAATTTTAAGCTCTTTTGAAATCAGCGGAACCAAATCCTCTGCTCCTTGACTCAGGGCAAAGCACATTTGAAACACAGCTTCTCGCATCTTTCGTTGATCCATGCAGACAAGTATATCACAAACTGCACCTGAACATCCAGGCCATTTTCTCATGCACTGCAAGTCTTTTATTGATGAAATCGGCAGTAGCACCGTCCTCAAAACCCTCAATCTCAGGCAAATGCTTTCTCAAATAGCGGATAATCGCCTCATGATCGTCAATCTGTTGCTGGATCATCGCATCCATGGACTTTTCGCTGTCGGTTTCATCCTCAATAAAACTCTTTTCTTTAAACGTCCCCAAACCCCCATCGACATGCTGGCCCATCGCTCTGATACGTTCTGCCATCTCATCGATTGTTCCAGCTAGCTCCTCATACTGATTTTGAAAAAGCAAATGCATCGGGTAAAACTCCCGGCCCTTCAAATTCCAGTGATAATTTTGCGTTTTCAAATAAAAACTATACGAACTAGCTAAGAGCCCATACAAAATCTCACTGATCCGTACCCTCTGCTTTTCATCCAATGCAATATCCATAAATCTCCCCCTTGCTTATTTTCGGACAATAACGTATAAATATTTTTTTATGCTTGGAATATTTCTCGACACAGAAACGAATGGTCTGAATCCCAGGAAACACCTGCCGATTGAGATTGCCATCGTCATTGTAAACCTCCAGTCAAAAAAAGAATACGCCTCGTACGAATCGGTGATCTCCATATCCCCTTCCGATTGGGAAAAAAGCGATCCAGACAGCTTAGCTGTCAACGGCTTTACCTGGAATGATATCGAACATGGCAAATCTCTAGACCAAGTCTACGCAGATATTTTGGCCCTTTTTAAGTCTTGCGACGTAAAGCGTGGCAAGGCGGTCTTTATCTGCCAAAACCCTTCTTTTGATAGAGCCTTTTTTTCTCATATCATCGATCCAGACGAGCAAGAAAAGCTAAACTTTCCCTACCATTGGTTAGATCTGGCTTCCATGCATTGGGCCACGCACCCTGAGCCCTGGCGCACCGGTATCTCCAAAGACGCCATAGCTGCCGCCCACAAGCTCCCTCCCGAAGACAAGCCCCACAAGGCCATGAACGGCACCCGACACCTCATCGCCTGCTACTGGGCTGTTACACTGCTTAACTGACGTTTTTAACCTCAATTTTTTGCTTTTTATTCAAGCAACACCCTCACCTAGATTTCTCCAACTCACAACTTGACCTTCTTTTCGAGTTTGACTCTGATCTCCGCCATAAACCAAGATACCTTTCGATGGAGCATGACCTGCTAATTTGGCCCATTTAGCTAGTGCAGAAAAATACTCGTGAGAAAGTGTCTGACCTGCTTTGATTTCAAGCGGCGTCAAATTTTGCCCATCTTCAATGATACAGTCGATTTCAAGATGGGTTTTATCTCGCCAAAAGTAGATGTTTGGGAGATGGCCCTTATTCAACTGACCTTTGAGTAAATCTGATAGTACCATGGATTCAAATAGGCCCCCCTTTGCAAAATGGGAGGTGACATCTTTTGGCGATTTGATATCTAAGAGATGGCTAGCTAAACCTACGTCGTAAAAATAAAGCTTGGGCATTTTGATAAGCCGTTTGTTAAAGTTGCGAAAATGGGGCCTTAACAGAAAAACAATGAAGCTGGCTTCTAATAGCGAGAGCCAAACGTTGACCGTAGAAGGGCTCACACCGCAATCATCTGCTAGTGACTTGACATGTAAAATTTGACCTACACGGCCTGCACAAAGCTTCATAAAACGTCTAAAAACGCTTAAATCTGAAACATTTTGAATTTGCCGCACATCTCTTTCTACATACGTTTGAACATAGCTTGCATACCAGTCATCCGGCGAGATTTGCTGAGCATGAATTCTTGGATAAAAACCATTAAAAATTGCCTCATCTAATGAATCAGGTAAAATATTTGATTGTTTAAGTTCCTGAATAGATAACGGCAATAGTGTCAAAATCGCTACTCTACCAGCTAGTGTCTGCGATACATCTTGATTGATTAACAGGTTTTGTGAACCTGTCAAAATAAAAGAGCCTGGTTTTTGTGTTTCATCTACAATTGTTTGAATATAAGATAACAGCTCTGGCACATGTTGCACCTCATCAATAATCAGACCATGACTATTAGAATGCGTTTTTAAAAATCCTTTCGGGTCTGTCTTGGCAAAATCTCGCTGATCCAACTCTTCCAACGAAACGTAGTTGTAATCTTTGAATATCTCTTTGGATAACGTCGTCTTACCCGACTGCCTTGGACCTAAAAGAGCAATGACTGGAAACTGCTTAGCTAAGACTGTTAATTTTTCAGCTAATTGACGCTTTATCATTATAAACCCACAACTTATGCCTATATTGGACAATATAACATTTTAAACGAGGATTTGTCCAAATAAATGTTAAATCGTTGGTTTTTAATTGTTTACACTACGCATTAGGGCATCACTGATCAAAAAAGGACTCGATTCCATGCATTGGGCCCCGCACCCTGAGCCCTGGCGCACCGGTATCTCCAAAGGCGCTATAGCTGCTGCCCACAAGCTCCCTCCTGAAGACAAGCCCCACAAGGCCATGAACGGCACCCGACACCTCATCGCCTACTACTGGGCTGTTCTTTCTCCAAGCACAATTGTCGAATCATAACAATCCATGAACTGCCGAAGCGTTAGAGCTGTTAAAGCCTCAAGATCGCCCATCTTATCGCAATTATGGTGCATACTCAAAAAACCATGATAGCGATATAAAGCCGTTTCAAGCCACTCCCCAATGGAAGCACTTCCTCGTAAAAAAGGCATAATATGCGCAAATTCGTATCGCAAAAGACCAACTCGCTCTTTTAATGAACGAACGCTCTCATCATTTTGATTCCACCGCACTGCCTGCTCAAAAACTTTAGATGCATCATTCAATGTTTTTTCTATCAGAAAAGTATCGTGATGCAGCACCCAAACAATTGAGCATTCCTTCATTCTCTCTACCGGATCTGTATCACATGTACAATATAGCCAAGTTAAATAATTTGATAACGCATACATTTTACCATCGATTTCTAATCTCGATGTCCCGTAGAGATAAAGAGACTTTAAGTTTGCTGTATCCCCTATATAGTCGAGCTGACCATTAGATAGATCAGCTCGTTGTGGTGACGGATGATTTCTCTTTAACTCGTTAATTGCAGTCCACAACTTATCTTGGGCGTAAAGCTTTGGGGCTTTTTCCTTAAACGCCTGCATCCTGGACTTGCTATCATAAATATCTGCTTGAGTAAGATTCGAGCTCCCACTTATACGGGCGCTAATTTGAGCATTTGGAACATATTCTGGACGCTCATGTCGCTCTAAAATCTGAAATTTAAATGAGCTTTTGCGACCCAAGAATGTGTCATTCAAAACACGCTCTTTTTCTTTAAATTCTTTTAAATCATGAGACATGTGTTGAATTTCTTCATGAAAGCGATTAAGAATAAGCGTATTATAATCTTTATAAAAGCCAAACAATCCAGTAAGTGGGGATGAATAAGGCCCAAGCCCTCTCTCTGCGTCCCGCCTATGCCCAAATTCCTTTGAACTATTCCTATGTTTATGATCAACGGCTATAGCCTTACGCCTTTGACCTAAATCATCTAATATAAAGAAAAATAGCTTTTGCAAATCGCCCGAATTGCCCTCTTTTATTTGGCGTATAGCTGATGAAATGGCCTCTTCAGATTTTACTAAATAATTATTTTGCTGATTTCCAAAACGATATGGGCACCGGGAAATTATGTAACTAGATGAAAATTGCACAGCCATCATTTTACTCCTTATTATAAAAACTTAAGGCAGTAATTTTATAGTTCTAAGCCACTTAAATCAAGCATATAATCCGAACTGCACGAAAGCTTTCCAAGGATTAATGTAACAATCCTGCTAACCTGAACTCTTTCGTTTTTATTGTTTAGATTCAGAGCAGATTAGGTGACAGATTGTGCCATTTTTTGCGATTCTATAGCCAAGGCGCTATAGACGAGCACAAAAAGGGTGCAAGATGGCGGCTAAGATGCGCGGAAGATGAATGATATAAACGAAAGAGTTCAGGTTGCTAATGCTCGCTATCGATAATTTTTAGGTAATCTGCAAAAGCAAAACGTTGATTGCGCTTTTTGTGTGTGATCTCGCGCAAATAGCCGAGTTTTTCAAAAGCTTTGGTAAGTGTCGATGCTGTCTGAAATGACACATTTAGTTTGTCAGATATTGATTGAATACTGAAAATCGGTGAGACAAAAAGAGCATCCAAATATTCAAATGCATGGGGTGATCGTAGATTTGCTTTAATGAGTTTTTCACGTGACCCAGTTTGCAGCTGGATGATTGCTTGTGCTGTTTTTAAAGCATGATCAGCTGAAAAATTGAGAGCTCTGAGAAAAAATTCAACCCATTGCTTGTAATCTCCATTTTTTCGCACGAGATCTAAACGGTCAAAATACTCTTGCTTGTAGAGTTTAAAAAACAAACTGGGATAGAGCAGGGCAGAGCTTAAGTAGTTCTTCCACAGCAAGTAGAGGATAATCATCAAGCGCCCTAATCGCCCATTGCCATTGCGTTCCTTCAATCTGAGAACTCAAAAGCGCTTCTTTGCGCACATACATCGAAATAAAGAGCTGAGGGTTGGGTATTGCAGCCGAAACACCTTCAAGTTGTGCTAACTTTATTTCGGTTGCCTTTAGCAAGCCCCGATCAATATCGACCTGGATATGTAAAGGTAAAAAACTTGGTATAAATGCTTTATAGCCAGTTAATTGCTGTATGTATTGTCCACTGGTGTTCATTTTTTTTCTTGAATTACGCAGGCTCAAATTGGTTTTTATTCAAATCTACTTGAATAGTAGCCGCTTTTTCGATTTTTATTCAAGGCTGGCGTTAAACAAAGGAACTCAGGTTAGTAATGAGGATGTGGTTTTGAGCTTGATACCGCGCTGGCTAGCTTCGAGCGCGTCTGTAAGGCGGTAGTGGAGCTCTTCGAGCGATGGCAGAGGCTTTTGCAATTGGCCATGGAGGAGATCAATGTGGTCTTTGTAGAAGATGTGGGCGGGGTTGCCGCCTGCTTTGAGTAGATGGAGATCGCGGAACCAGTAGTGGAGGAGGGGCAAGAGCTCTTCGGGGTCGCCATCGAGCGGCGTGCCATGGGTGATGAATTCAATGATGGGAGCGGGATCTAGGGTGCCTTCGAGTAGATTTTGAACGCGGGATAGAGATCCTTGCGAGAGGGTGGCAAGTTGATCGAGGTCGTGACGATCGGAGTGGGCTGAAAGATAGGTTAGGATGTCAGCTTTGGATAGGGGCTGGAATGGAATTTCAGTGCAGCGAGAGAGGATGGTCGGAAGAAGTTTGTCAGGGTGCGAGGATGTGAGAATGAGGTAACCGTAGATTGGCGGCTCTTCAAGGATTTTTAAAAGAGCATTGGCCGCGTATGGGAGCATGCGCTCGGCGTCCTCGATGAGAACGATTTTTCGAGTTGCTTCGTATGGAGGGAGGGCAAAGTCGTTAATAAGCGCGCGAATATTCTCGATGGGATGAGTGAGAGATTTGCCTTCAGGTGTGAGGATGGAGAGATCGGGATGGTCTTGTTTTTTAGAGTTGAGGAGGGATTTGGCAAAGGCTTTTGCAAGGGTGGCTTTTCCAACACCTTCAGGACCAGAGAAAAGCAAGGCCTGAGGAATGTTGTTTGATGCAAGCAGGCTGGAGAGGTGTTTTTGAGCTAGCTGGTTACCCAGGAAGCTTGGCGATGGCTGCATTGAAGACCTCGTCAGGGGTTTGATTACCATTTAGGACGACAAAGCGACCCGGATCGCGCTCGGCTAAGGTGAGAAATGCCTCGCGCACTTTCGTGTGAAAGTTTATGGTCTCTTGTTCGATGCGATCAAGCGCGTCTCCGCGATTTTCTGCTACCCGGCGCAGGCCCTCTGGCGGATCGATGTCGATGAAGAAGGTGCGATTGGGTGTGAGATCACCAGACGCAAATTGGCAAAGGGCTTTGAGTTTGTCTGTCGGATGACCTCTGGCTAGGCCCTGGTAGGCAATGGTGGAGTCGTTGAAGCGATCGCAAAGGACGATTTTTCCATCGTTAAGAGCGGGTTTGATGATTTTTTCAACGTGCTGAGCGCGGTCTGCAAGAAAGAGAAAGAGCTCTGTGCGGGATTCAAGCTGAAATTCATGCGCGTGCAAGATGAGACGGCGGATCTCTTCGCCAAGAGGTGTGCCGCCAGGCTCTCGTGTTTTAAGAGCTTGCTTGCCGCTTGCAACCAGGTGGTCATAAAGGCGGTTTAGAAGCGTTGTCTTCCCTGCTCCTTCACCGCCTTCTACTGTGATAAACACTATTTTGTTGTCTCTTCTTCTACTTCGGTTGCTTTTTCAATATTTTCAAGCTTTTGCAAACCGACAATTGAGTCGTCTTTCTCTTTGAGGTTCACAAGGCGTACACCTTGTGTGGAACGACCGAGCACACGGATGTCTTTCATGGAAAGACGCAATGTTTGACCGCCTCCAGACATGACGAGCGCGCTATCGAGATCGTCGACAGAAACCGCTCCGACAACAGCGCCGTTACGCAATGATGTGATGATGGAACGTACGCCAACACCGCCACGCTTGGTCTGACGAAAATCTTTGACGTTTGAGCGTTTTCCAAAGCCGCGCTCGCAAACGATGAGAAGCGTCTCTTCGCCTTTGACAATTTCGCAAGAAACGACAGCATCGTTAGGATCTTTGAGGAATGCCCCGCGCACACCTCTAGATACACGGCCCATAGCTCGCACTTGGTCCTGCTCAAAACGCACAGCCATGCCGTTACGAGTGAAGAGCATGACCTGCTCATCGTCGTGCACAAGGCGCGCTGCAATCACTTCGTCACCTTCATCAATGTTGATGGCAAAGACGCCTTTGCGACGAGGATTTGCGTAGGCTTTGAGTTCAGTTTTTTTGACAACGCCACGTTTTGTTGCATTGAGGATATAGCCTGGTTGCTCAAAGTCTTTGATACGTAATATCGCAGCAACTTTTTCACCTTGGCCAAGGCCCTCGAGCAGGTTAACAATCGGTTTGCCCTTGGATCTGCGGCCAGCTTCTGGTACTTGCCATGCTTTGACCCAGTGGCAACGGCCAAGGTTGGTGAAGATGAGCAGGTATTGGTGGTTGGTTGCAACGTAAATGTCTTTGAGCACGTCTGTTTCTTTTTTCATTTCCATACCAACTACGCCTTGACCACCGCGGCGCTGCTCGCGGAATGTGCTAACCGGCATACGTTTGATGTAGTCGTCGTTGGAGATGGCAATGATCACTTGATCGTCAGGGATGAGGTCTTCCATCGAAAACTCCCCTTCAGCTGCTATGATACGAGTTTTGCGCTCTGATTTTTCTTTTTTCTTGAGATCTTGCAGCTCTTCTTTGATGATGTCGCGCACGATCGCCTCAGATGCTAAAATCTCACGGAAACGATTGATTTTTTCTTGCAGCTCTTTGTATTCTTCTTCGATTTTTTCGCGCTCTAGACCCGTTAGTTGGTAGAGACGCAGTTCGAGTACGGCTGTTGCTTGGCGGTCTGAAAATTCGTATCTAGAGATCAGTTCGCTTTTTGCGATATCGCGGTTGTTCGATGCGCGGATCAACTTGACGATTTCGTCTAGATTGTCCAATGCTTTTAGGTAGCCTTCTAAGACATGAGCACGGGCCTCGGCTTTATTTAATTCGTAGCGCGTTCTGCGTTGTATAACTTCGATGCGATGGCCAATCCATGCCGCCATCATCTGCTTGACGTTCATGGTGCGCGGCAGGCCCTTGTCTAGAGATAGCATGTTACAGCCAAAGGTCACTTGCATGTCGGTGAATTTGTAGAGCTGATTGATGGTCACATCGGGAATTTCGCCCCGTTTTAGTTCAATGACAATGCGCATTCCATCTTTATCCGATTCGTCGCGAATATCAGAAACACCTGGCATGACTTTGTTATTAACGTGGTCCGCAATTTTTTCAATTAAGCGCGCTTTGTTGACGTTATAAGGTAGCTCATCGATAACGATACGTTCACGGTCACCATCGCGCTGCTCAGTATGGAGCAGGCCGCGCAGGATAACTTTGCCTCGCCCTGTGTGAAACGCTTCTTTAACGCCACGGTAGCCGCAGATAACGCCGCCTGTTGGAAAGTCGGGAGCCGGCATCACTTCCATGATTTGGTCAATTGTAGTGCTCGGGTTATCGATAAGTAGATTTGTCGCGTCGATAAGCTCGTTTAGGTTGTGCGGAGGAATGTTTGTTGCCATACCGACCGCGATACCTGAGGAGCCGTTACAGAGCAAGTTTGGAAATTTAGATGGAAAGACGAGTGGCTCTTTTTTGGTCTCATCGTAGTTAGGCGCGTAGTCGACTGTATCTTTGTCGAGATCTTCCATGAGCGCCATGGAGGCGTGTGTGAGTCTAGCTTCTGTGTAGCGCATCGCAGCTGGCGGATCACCATCGACAGAACCAAAGTTACCTTGGCCCTGGATGAGGGTGTAGCGCATAACCCAGTCTTGAGCAAGGCGCACTAAGGTTGGATAGATAACGCTTTCACCGTGCGGGTGGAAGTCACCAGAGGTGTCTCCACAGATTTTGGCACATTTACGATGTTTTGCACCTGGAGAAAGGTTAAGCTGGCGCATCGCATACAGTACGCGCCGCTGAGAGGGTTTTAAGCCATCGCGCACATCAGGCAAGGCACGGGAGATGATGACAGACATCGAGTAACGCAAGTAACTCGTTTTCATCTCTTCTTCCACATTACGTGGAACGATTAATTCACCTTCGGTATAACTCATTCAATTCCTCTTTAAATATCCAAATTTTTAACTGATAACGCATGGTTTTCGATAAATGCTCGGCGCGGTGGAACTTCATCGCCCATAAGCATGGTAAACATGTGGTCTGCAGCAATCGTATCCGGCAGTTCAACTTGCACTAGCGTGCGTTTTTCAGGGTCCATGGTCGTCTCCCAGAGCTGGTCAGCGTTCATCTCGCCTAGACCTTTGTAGCGCTGAATCTCAATGCCTTTGCGGCCAAGCTCGCGCAAGTGATCAATGCACTCTTTGAGTGTGTAGATTTCTGTCTCATTTTGCTCTTCATCCAAGATGTCTAGCATTTTACCGTTTGCCACCATGTATTGATCGATGCCAAAGCCAAAGAGCGAAAGCTCATCTTTGAGCATGGTTAGCTCCTCACCCACAAAAAGCTCCATCGCAGAGAGTGGCTTAGGATGGAATGTCAACATTCCTTCTGTGCGTTCCTCTTCCGGAATGGATGCTAGTGTCTCATCAAATTCAACGCGCTGAATCTCTTCGTTACGTTTTTTGATTTCAGCAAACTCTTCGGTCGAATAGACAAATTTTTTCTCTCCACCTAGATCAACGAGATATTGCGGAAAAAGTCCTTCTTCATTGCGTGCTGCTAAAAATTCGCGGAACGGAATTCCTTTGCGCTCAATCGAGAGCATGAGTTTTTCAACTTCCATGATCGATTTGACTAGTTTTTGCACCTCTTTTTTCTCTAGGGGCTCGCTATGCGCTGCTAGACGCAGGTGTGACTCGGCTAAACTTTGGCTCATCAGGTATTGATCCATCTCTTCTTCGGTGTGGATATAGCGCTTAGTTTTTCTGCGCGAGACGCGGTAGAGCGGCGGTTGAGCAATGTAGATGTAGCCATTTTCGACAAGGGCTAACATATGACGGTAGAAGAAAGTTAGAAGGAGCGTTCTGATGTGCGATCCATCAACGTCGGCATCCGTCATAATGATGATTTTATGGTAGCGCAGCTTCGATAAATCAAAGTTGTCTTTCCCGATACCGCAGCCAAATGCTGAGATCATGGTGCCAACTTCTTCGTTTTTTAAAACTTTTTCAAGGCGCGATTTTTCAACGTTTAGGATTTTACCGCGGATAGGCAAGATCGCTTGGAATCTGCGGTCACGTCCACCTTTGGCAGATCCGCCCGCCGAGTCTCCCTCAACGATGTAAATTTCACAAACTTCAGGATTGGTCTCTTGGCAATCGGACAGTTTACCTGGCAAGCGCGATGAGTCAAGGGCTGTTTTTCTAAGAGTAAGCTCGCGTGCTT
This sequence comes from Chlamydiota bacterium, assembly GCA_021772435.1. GTDB lineage: Bacteria > Chlamydiota > Chlamydiia > Chlamydiales > JACKPQ01 > JACKPP01. Next base: position 20,750 of record JAJFLZ010000045.1, read on the forward strand.
TTCTAGCAGCTTCCCTTGCTTGTGCGGCTAGAACTCCTTTATCGCAAATGGCTTTTGCTACCTGCGGATTTTCTGCTAGGTAGGTGTTGATCGCCTCACCGCAAATTTGTTGCACAACTGAGGCCACTTCACTGTTACCAAGGCGCTGTTTTGTCTGACCTTCAAACTGAGGATTTGGAACTTTTACAGACACAACAGCAACTAAGCCTTCTCGCAGGTCTTCACCTGTTACAGAGACTTTGGTGTGCTTGAGGAAATTCCCCTGCTTGATGTAGGTGTTGAGTGAACGGGTGAGTGCTGTAGAAAAACCAGTTAAGTGCGTACCACCCTGGCGCGTTGAGATGTTGTTAACAAAGGAATAGAGCGATTCGGAATATGTCTCGTTCCATTGCATCGACACTTCAAATTCAATCGGTCCATCGCTCATCTCTTTTTTACCAGAGATATAAATCGGCTCTTGGTGAAGCGGTTTTTTGTTTTCGTTTAAAAATTGCACAAACGAAACTAGACCGCCCTCGTAGCTAAAGATCAGCTCTTTGTGGTCATCGTCGCGCTCATCGCGCAATGTAATTTCAATGCCTTTATTGAGAAAGGCCAGCTCGCGCAGACGTTTAACTAAAATATCCCAGTCAAATTTTGTGACAGAAAAAAGCGTGTCGTCAGGATGGAATTCGATTTTGGTTCCGCGCTTGTCGGTGTTTCCATGAGTTTCTAGAGGACGAGTCACTTTACCTCTAGCAAAGTCGATGGTATGAACTGCTTGATCTTTGTAAACTTCAACATGCATCTTTTTCGATAGCGCGTTCACACAAGAGACACCCACACCGTGCAATCCACCTGAAACCTTGTAGGTATCTTTGTCGAATTTACCACCGGCGTGCAAAACGGTCATAACAACTTCAACAGCTGAAACATCGCGACCCATTTTTTTTGATTCTTTTTCGTGTTTACCGATTGGAATACCGCGACCGTTGTCTTCAACGGTTGCAGAGCCATCTTTTTTAAGTGCAACCTGAATGTTGTCGCAATAGCCTGCCATCGCTTCATCGATACAGTTATCGACAACTTCGTAGAGCAGTTGGTGCAAACCATTGGATGATGTGTCACCGATATACATACCGGGACGCTCACGTACCGCTTGCAAGCCTTCTAATACCGTGATTGAACTCGCGTCGTAATCTTTTCCTGTATTGGCGTCTTTTTTGGCCATTGTGGTCATTCCTATTACCCTATTCTAAAGATGATGTTTTTAACCCCCGCGCTCGGAAAACGCTTTCTAAGCTCCCCGATCAAACGCTTTTTTTCATACTGCTGTAAAATGCCAAGGAGCGTCGAACTTTGAACGTTGACAAACAACGTCCCCTCGTCAAATTTTATTGCTCGAGACATCGCCGCAATTTTATCCCCGACAATACTCCCCCATGCTTTGACAATGAGATCAGGCCTAAGCGCCTGTTTGTCTTGAATCCCTTGCAGCACCTTGGGAATGAGCTGATTTAGCGAGCGCCCCGTGGGCTTAATTCCGTTATAAAACTTTGGAATTCTCGCTTCATCCTTCATTTGCCTGAGCATATCGAAAATGCATTAAAAAAGCAAGCTTGCAAACATGGATTGAACTTGCTACGATGGAGCTCATGAAGCTACTTTTAATAGCATTAACTGCTCTTTCAATGACTGGCTGCGGCGACCTGTCAAAGCAGTCCTCAGAACGTGCTGAGTACGCCTTTTTACGTGGCTATGCCGATCTTGCCATGGAAAGTTTCCACCTCCAGTACCTCGGATTAACAACACCACCTGGTGAAAATATCAATTGCTTTGGAGCCCGTTTTATGACACGTGAGTTGCACACCATAAACGATGCGCGCAACCTGGTTAAAACATCTGCCAAGCAATTTATTGAAGAGGCTAATAAAAACGAAAATTTAAGAAAATATTTTAAAAACGAAACCTTTGATATCGACCAGCTAGATTACTACATCTCGTTTTGGGATGAGAACACCGACCGACCGCCAAAACCCTATGTTGCACTAGCAACTGTCAAAGACGGCAAAATCACCTACTATTTCAAACGGGACGACAGCGAATTTCTCGATGATAACGCAAGCATCATCGAAGATTATTAACAGCGGCTACTTGATAACGAAATTGTTTTAGAATTACGACTCAATTCAATCTTTCGTCTGCATAAATTAGGGAAAAACAGCTCTTTGAAAACATACCCAGTTTTAAGATCAGGATCACATCCAGCTTTAATTAATTCTATAGCAAATGCGTAATCACCAACATAGGCGGCAATATGAAGAGGGCTTAGCCTTCCATATTCACCTCCACTGCTAATGTAACCATTATGATCAATCAAAGATTTCATGTATGATGAGCTAAAGTTAGCCCTCAATTGGTAGTAATCTTTAAGTGCGTTGAATTGATTTTTTTCAGAGGTCGAATATTCACTAACATATTTTTCCATATCAGCAAATACAGGGGCGCCGGCTTTCACTAAAGCTTGACAAACCTTTTCCCTGCTATCTGCATCCTTTAATGCAGACCTTCCACCGATACTTAAAGCAATATGTAGAGGGTTTAAACCACTGCTATCTTTTTTTGAGATCTGCGCTTTTAAATCAGGATATTTTTCGAACAAATTCTCAAGCTCGGCAGTAAGACCGACTTTTTTATCCCAATTTGTGACAAGCTTATGTAGCAGGCCGTCAGTTATCTGAGCGCCGTTTTGAAGCAATGCACTGATTTTACCACTGCCATTGGCAGCAATCTCAAGCAAGGTGACGCCGCCTAGACCTTTAGCGTCCAAAGTCGCGCCTTTGTCAATTAATAATTTTTGAATGTTTGAGTTGGTAGTAAGCGATAGTGGTGTTCCTTTTTCGCTAAATTGGTTAACAAGAGCATTCATTTTAGGATTACCAAGCAAGATTTCCATGATGGCTAAGTTATCGCATGCAAGATGAAGAAGCGTCGTGATCTCTAAATTAGGATTAGGCTGAGGAATTTTCATGTGGGGAAGCAGTAATTTAACACCTCCTACCCAGCCCTTTTCAATTGCAAGCATCATGACATTTTTTCCATCAGCATTCTTTGTCTCGACATCACCGCCACCATTGATAGCTGCTTGCAAAGCGGTTTCATCTTGCTTTTCGATGGCCCTAAAAAGCGGTACTGTATGGATATTTGAAAGCAAGTTGGCAATTGTCTCGTGTTTAGAGCGCGCAGCAACTTCCGCTGCTTTTTCTCCGTTAAGTGCTTTGATAGTCGTATCTGCTCCTTTATCCAGCATCAAGTCAACCATGTTCTGGTCACCATAATAAGCAGCCCAATGCAAAGGCGTCCAACCAGAGGCATCCGTTTTATTCACATTTTGCTTGGTTAAAGCTTTTGCAACATCAGTATATGATGGTTTTGAACTCCAAGAATCAGTGGCTTGGAATGCGACAAAAATGGGGTCACCTCGATGAGCACCTGGGATGATGGGCTCGCTAGCTACCGGCTGCGCATCGACAAACTTGCCAGCACGATAATCGCAATAGTTATAAAACGCTACGACAAGCAAGACTGCAAAGACAAATAAGGCAATATTAAAAATTGCTTTTAACAGATTTCTCGATCCGGTCTTGGCTCCGCCAAATAAGGTGCTACCCACGACTCGAATTGGCTTTGTAGCGATGTTGTAGGCTGAACCCACGTAAGATGTCATGTGCTATGCTCCAGTTTTATACCAAGAGAGCTTACCACAGAGCTAAATTTCTTACAACTTGTAGTAAATTATTTACTTACAGTGAATCTAGTCGTGCTTTAATTCCGAGCGTTTAGTATGATGTGAAGATAACCTTTAAGCAAAGCTAGAAATATGAAGCAATTTACACCAGACAAAATTCGTAACGTAGCCATTATTGCCCACATTGACCACGGCAAAACCACCATGCTCGACAGCATGCTCAAAAATTCCAATATTTTCCGCGAAAATGAAGAAACAGCTGAACGGATGATGGATTCATACGATCTAGAGCGCGAACGCGGTATCACGATTTTTGCTAAGCATACGTCCATATTTTTTGAAGATTATAAAATTAATTTGATTGACACTCCCGGACACGCTGATTTTTCTGGAGAGGTTGAGCGCGTACTCGGCATGGTCAATTCAGTTATTTTGCTCGTCGATGCTAAAGAAGGCCCCATGCCTCAAACCCGCTTTGTCTTGAGCCAAGCGCTAAAAATGGGCATGTCCCCCATTGTGATTTTTAACAAGATCGATAGACCTCAAGCCCAACCTGATGTCGCGCTGAATAATACGTTTGACCTCTTCGTCGAACTTGGCGCTACAGATGAGCAACTAGACTTCCCCTACGCCTATGCCTCAGGACTTGCTGGCTTTGCAATGCGCAATTTAGAAGATCCTCGAGAAAATATGCGTCCATTGTTTGAATTGATTATCGAAAAAGTGCCAGCCCCTGCTGGTAATGCAGATCTTCCCTTTTTGATGCAGGCAGCTACCCTTAGCTACGATGATTATGTCGGTAGACAGGCCACCGGACGCATTCTGGAAGGCCAAATTAAAAAAGGCGAGGTAATCACTCGTATCGAAGCCGCCGGACATCCTAGTCACCATAAAGTTGTGCGTATCGAAGGCTATCTCGGCTTAGAGAAAGTGGAGATGAATGAAGCTTTTGTCGGCGATATTGTAAGCATCTCCGGTATCCCTGAAATCATGATTGGCGACACGCTATGCTCACCTGATAAAATCGTGCAATTGCCCCCGATCACTCTTCAAGAGCCCACAATGTCGATCGAGATGATGGTCAATAATGGTCCATTTGCAGGTCGCGATGGCAAGCACATCACGATGAATAAAATCCGCGAGCGACTAGTTAAAGAGCGCAAAGCCAATATTTCGCTAAAAATCGAAGAGCTTCACGATGACTCTGTGCGCGTCTCCGGCCGTGGCGAGCTCCACCTAGCAGTTCTTGTTGAGGCAATGCGCCGCGAAGGTTACGAGTTTTTGATCTCCAAGCCAAAAGTGATTTTGCACGAGGTTGAAGGATCCAAAGAAGAGCCGATGGAAGCTGTGCATATTGAAGTGCCTGAAGCATCTGCAGGTGCTGTAATCGAAGAGCTCTCATCTAGAAAAGGAGAGATGCGCAATTTATCAACCAACGAACATGGCATTACAACTATCGAGTTTTTAATGCCAACACGTGGACTTATGGGCTACCGCAATACGTTTTTAACCGTGACCAAAGGCGAAGGGATTCTAACCTCTGTTTTCGACTGTTATGCTCCTTGGAAAGGCGATATCCCAGGCCGTAAAAATGGCGCTATGATTGCAATGAGCCCAGGCAGAGCCACACCGTTTGCTTGCATGACTCTGCAAGAGCGGGGCACGCTATTTTCCACTTCTGGCGATGACACCTACGAGGGCATGGTCGTCGGTATTAATAACCGCGACAATGATCTAGTCGTCAATATCGTCAAAGAAAAACAACTGAACAACATCCGTAATACTGCAGGCTCAGAAGGCAATGTGATTTTAACCCCACCGGTTAAATTTAACTTAGAGCAAGCGCTGGACTTTATTCAAAACGATGAGTTGATTGAAGTGACACCTAATTTCATCCGCATTCGCAAAACCTATTTAACTGAAAACGAGCGAAAACGGAAAAAATAGTTTCCCTGATTTACATCGCTTGCTAAACTGTTAATCGATGACAACCCTAAATGATGTTTCAACATTCGTAACTACGCTGTTCCCTTTTGGGACGGCTATGCCTCAAAAAGATGACATTTATGGCTTAATCGTCCAGGTCAATCAAGTCTGGATTGCCCTTTTTAAACGAGAGCGGTTTCAAGGTGACTTTCCTCTCCCCTCTTATTTCGTCTCATGCCAAACATTATCAGCAGCAATCATACCAGATCCAATAGGCCTTCAGGAGCAATACTTACCTAAAAGCGGTCCAGCGCTTAGTTGCATCGCCTTAGCTATCAGAAATTGTCAAGAGCAGCCTAGCGGAACAACCGATGAGTTAATGACGGGCACCAAATACAGGACAGGAGGCTTTGAGCTGTGGCGTTTGCACAACCAATTTTTACCATCAGCTGAGCTCCCCTTCGGATTTAACTTTCGCCTGGAAGGCCTCACAATCCGCGCGCACAGATCTGTCCAACGCATCTTCACGATGGTCGCCAAGGAAAAACTCGCTCGCATGCAAACAGCTATAAAGAATGCTCAAGTCCTTTTTGATAAGCGCAACGATCCACAAATCGATCCAGAAGCTTTAAAAAAGGCGCTCCAAGACTTAAACCAGCTCTTGCGCAAAGTCACAGCTCCCACCACTGATGCAAAACAGCTTAGCACCCAAACAGCGCCTAGCATCAAAAAACTCAAAGCCGGCATAGATGCTTTAAAAATCGAAGACACGCCTCTGCAAAGAAAAGAGATGCAAAAGGTTGTGGATACTCTATCAGGCTTAGCAGGACAGGCTTTTAACACACTGATGGATGAAGATGCAGAGAAGCTACAACAGGCAACAAAAACTATTTTTAGAGCTGTGCAAAAATTTAAGCTCCCAGATCAAACAGACTGGAAGCATGCAGAACAAAACGTTAAAACGGCTAGTTACGAATTAACGCAAGTTTTTCAGCGTGACGATGTCAATGCAAGCTCTTCATCTGTGATTCGCATCTACCACGAAAACCCACTAAAAACTCAGCGCGATTTGCAACTCGCATGGATACAAGTTGTCTGCTCATACATCACATCATACGATGCTTCGTTTCCCATTCCTGATGCAATCATTCGTAATAGTGACTACCGAGAAGATTTATACGCCTGGTATCAAATCGTTTTAGAAGATATGCCAAATGAGCTCTCTGATTGTTATGATTACATCTCTAGGTTCGAAGATATACAAACGGATCAGTCGAAGCAAATTAGCGGTATGAGCTTCTACCTCGACAACCTCTACAAACAATACTTAGAACTACAAAATCCTTTAAATCCAACTCGTTACAATTATTTGCATCTGATAAATGGATGTGATGAGCTTAAACCAGATCAAATTGAAAAGACTATCGAACACGTCATAGGTCTACTCGATTTGCATCGGTTACGCTTAAAAATTCAAAAGCATCTCATTATTAAAAATAACGAAGTCCTATTCCCTCTTAAGGCCAGTGCTTCTATTCAAAGCTGCTTCGATCGTCAGTTTTTTCCTCTATGTGCCATGCTATTGATCGAGTGGTCAAAGACATGTGATGCAACAAATCCTCCACCTCCTTGGATCGATAACATCATGCAGCATCTTGACAAAGATCAACACGTACGCTACGAAGGGCACGGCAGCTTAGATCGCAGCCTTTTTCATACGCGTGCTGCAAGCAAGCAAACAGCTACACTTGAAGCTTGCAAAAACCTTGGATTAGACACGGCAGCTGCTGAAGCCTTTAATTATGAAAATATGGCGATCAGCTTGCAATCAGCTGTTAAAAATCGAGATATAACCCAGATAAAAGCGCAGGCTGATTTTACCGAGTTTTCTGACAAGCTTGATGAGTTATTAGCGGAACTTGATAACTTGCTCAATTATGGGCAATTCTTTGAAGATCTATTTCAAGAAAATAAAACTCTTCTAGTAGACAAACTCGATCAACTCAAAAAATTAGGTTTCAAACCTAGATTAATGGCCGATTTTTCAAGGCTTCTAATAGAAGCAAACTCTCAACCAAAAAAACAATTATCAAATGTTAATCAAAGCTTAGCAACTGTCTACTCTAATCTAAGCAGCATGCCCTGCGAGACAAGCTACGAAAAAAATCAACGAGATGCAGCATTAAAGTTACTTCAACAATCGCAAGCAGTCTTAGAGCCCGATTTTTTGGAGGACTTGCAAAAGCATATAGAAAACCTTTTAACTGAAGTTGAGACAACTCCTCTTGATGAGAGCACCATTCAGGCTCAATTGCAAGCAACTAAAATCTGTTATCAAACTGACCGAAGAAAGTTAGCAGAATCACTTAAAAATCGGGCTGACGTTACTCAGCTAAAATTTGGATTAAAGCAGTTAAGAATTGCTCTCCTACGCGAACTTGTCACATCGGATTTAAACCAGCTGGCTGTTTTGCTCAAAAACAGGCAACATGACAGGCAGGTGATGCAAGCTAGAGCTGCTGTAGAAGAGCTAAAACCTGAGCTTGTCATGACAGAGTGGCTACAACCTTATAATTCGATCGCACCATTCGTCAAATGGCGTGGCGATTCTGACCCTTATACACATGATAACAACACACATTTACCCATAGGTAAGTCGTGAATCAAATTTTATTAAATATTAACCTGAACTCTGGGTTTATATCATTCATCTTCAGGCATCTTAGCCGCCATCTTGCACCCTTTTTGTGCTCATCTATAGCTTTTGGCTATAGAATCGCAAAAAATGGCACAATCTGTCACCTAATCTGCTCTGAATCTA
>JAJFLZ010000046.1 GCA_021772435.1 Chlamydiota bacterium
TCCGAAAGAATCCGTTTTATTTGGCGTTGTTAAAATCACCCAAATCGTCAACCTCTTTTGGACAGCATTTAACCTCATTCCAGTCTTTCCGCTCGATGGGGGGCAGCTGCTGCGTATCGTATTCGAAGGAATCTTTGGCTCAAAAGGTTTTCGCTATACACTTATAGTGGGGATGGTTTTTGGTTTTGGCGCAGCTAAAGCAAATTGAGCCCGCCATCGGCTGGCTACAATCGGCAGCAGACTGCGGCCTTGAAAATTTGCGTGATGTTGTGGGTGATCCCGCCTTTGACCCCATTCGCGACAATCCCACCTTCCAAGAATTCATTCAAGCTCTGTGACTTTGGACCAGTGTTGTGATTGTATAGTCGGTGTGATTTGGAATGATTCAGGCTGAAGGGATAGCACAGAAAGTATTGCTTCAGGATGATCCTTGCCAAACTTAACTAACGATTCAGTCGTCTTTTTAGTGATATTACGTTTAAACTTGATTTCAAACGCGTAGGTTTTATCGCCCCGCTTAATAATGAGATCAACTTCTACGCCCTGTTTTGTCCGATAGAAGAAAAATTGCGTGCGTTTAAAAGAGTAGGCAAAATGTTTGATAGCTTCGATGACGATCATGTTTTCAAATAAATCCCCACCTGCCTTGAAAATTTGGGATGAGCTATCAATACCGAGTAGATAGCAAAGAAGGCCTGTGTCCACGAAATATATCTTGGGACTTTTGATTAGGCGTTTTGATAAGTTGTTATGATAAGGTTTTAACAAATAAACGATGTAGGTAGATTCTAAAATGGTTAGCCAGTCTTTTGCTGTCGAGTGAGTAATGCCTGTTTCTTTGGCAATCTCTTGTAAATTTAAAAGTTTGCCTGCCCTCGTGGCTAATAGCTGTACGAATGTTTGAAATCTAGATAGATTTAATGAACCGCGAATATTACGGACATCGCGCTCAATATAGGTAGCAAAAAAAGATGCAAGCCAGGCTTCAGCTAATGCATCGGGCTCTGAATAAAGCTCCGGATAAAAACCGCGCAGTAGTGCATCGCAAAGGGTGTTTTCATGGGTAAAGGCTTTTTTCCATTTGGGTAGTGCACGTAATTCATTCCAGTTGAGGGGATACAAATTCAAAACGCCGATGCGGCCAGCTAAGCTTTCTGATACGTCCTTCATCATAGGGAATACTTGCGATCCAGTTAGCACATACTGGCCATAATTCTGGCGATCTTGATCAATTCGTATTTTGATATAAGATAACAACTCTGGTGCATATTGAATTTCATCGATGATTAAGGGTGTTGGATTAGAATTTAAGAATAATTCAGGTTCATCTTTAGCAAGCTGTCTCTTTAAAGGGTCATCCAATGAAACATAACTATAATGTTTCAAAAATGTTGATAGTAAAGTGGATTTACCAGCTTGTCTACTGCCAGTAATAATGATTGCAGGAAACTGCTTTAAGCATTTTGCGAGCAGTTCCTCAATTTCTCGTTTAATATACATAAGACCTCATAGCTCTATTTTACCAAAATTGCAAATAAAATCAAGAAAATGGACTGATATAGTCAAGAAATGACAGACAATACGAAGATAACATTCATAATAATGGCTGTTTTAGAGTGCAAAGATAGAAGCTCATTCATTGAGCTACTTAGATCGATCAAAGATGATCTTACGCCCCCAGCTAGATTTTTGCTGCATAGAGCAGCATATGAAAAACAGGACTATACGCTTGTTGATGTCACAGGCGATCCCTCCTTTGACCCCATTCGCGACAATCCCGCTTTCCAAGAATTTATAAACGACTTAATATAAGTAATTTAAATCTATTAATACCTCACCAAACAGGCAAATGTTGATTTGGTGAGGCGGTTTGAGGTCTTAATTTGGCTCACCAAACAGACAAATGTTGATTTGGTGAGGCGAGTATGCTAGTATCAGGCTATGAAACGATTTATCGGTAGAAAGAAAGAGTTGCAAATTCTCAAAGATCAACAACAAAAGGAAGGATCTAGCTTAGTTGTCATTAAGGGAAGGAGAAGGATTGGTAAAAGCAGGTTGGCTTATGAGTTTAGCTCGTGCTTTGATAAAACATTGTCGTTTTCAGGATTGCCGCCAAGGCCAAATGGATCTGCTAAAAAAGAGAGAGAAGAATTTGAATTGCAGCTATATCGTTATCGTGTACCCATTTTACGTACTGGTGACTGGGGAGATCTTTTTTGGAGTTTAGCAGAACACTGTAAGACGGGATCCGTACTACTTGTATTAGATGAAATCTCATGGATGGGTTCTAAAGATCCCGATTTTTTAGGTAAGTTGAAGATTATTTGGGATCAACACTTTAGCCAAAACCCTAACTTAATGTTAATTTTGTCAGGATCGCATTCTACTTGGATCGAAAAGAATATTATTTCCAGCACTGGGTTTGTTGGTCGGATTTCTCGTATTATTGATTTGAAAGAGTTGCCTTTAGCGGATAGTAGCAAGTTTTGGAATAGTCAAAAAAAAATTGCTCCTTATGAAATGTTTAAAGTGCTTGGGATTACAGGGGGAATACCTCGTTATTTAGAGGAGATACAACCAAAAATTTCTGCTGAAGAGAACATTCGTCGATTATGTTTTCAGCCAGATGGGTTGTTATTCAATGAGTTTGATCAAATTTTCTCAGACTTGTTTACAAAAAGAAATGCAATTTACAAGCAAATAGTGACAAAGCTTGTTCATGGTCCTAAATCGTTAATGGAGATCTCCAAAGCATTAAAGAGACAAAAATCTGGTGATCTTAGTCAATATGTTGATGATTTATGCCAGACAGGGTTTTTAACTAGAGATTTTACGTGGAATTTAAAGAATGGCCAAGAATCTAAATTAAGTCGTTTTCGTTTAAGTGATAATTATGTACGTTTTTATCTTAAGTATATTGAGCCTAATAAGCGTAAAATCAAAAACCAAGAGATCGTTGATGTGCCTGTAAACTGGTTATCGATTATGGGGTTGCAATTTGAAAATCTAGTCGTTAATAACCGATTAAAAATTCATGAAATTCTTAATATTCCCTCGAGAGAAATTATGGCAGCAAACCCATTTTTTCAATCGAAGACGACTAGGCATGCGGGATGTCAGATTGATTTTTTAATTCAGACGCAATTTCAAGTTTTATATGCATGTGAAGTGAAATTTAGTGTGTCTGAGTTATCGTTAAAAGTGGTGCAGGAAATGAAAAATAAACTCAATCAGCTCTATTTGCCTAAAGGTTTTTCCATCAGACCTGTCCTTATTCACGTCAATGGAGTTTCCCAATCAGTCATCGAACAAAACTACTTCGCCGAAATTATCGATTTTTCGGATCTATTAACCTGAACTCTTTCGTTTTGATTGTTTAGATTCAGAGCAGATTAGGTGACAGATTGTGCTATTTTTTGCGGGTTTGATAGCTGGGACGCTATAGATGAGCACAAAAAGGGTGCAAGATGGCGGCTAAGATGCGCGGAAGATGAATGATATAAACGAAAGAGTTCAGGTTATTAACCTGAGTGCAAAAATTGGTTCCTAATCTACTTTGAGGGAGTAAAACCGTGTCATCTGGCCTTGGCGTATTAGGATGAGCACGCGGGACTTGTTCTGTGATTCGGCAAGAATTTGATTAAAGTCTTTCGTGCTTTCCACTTTTTTGTGGTTGATGGCGATGATTAAGAAGCCTGGGCGCATGCCAGCCTGCGCTGCCACAGAGCCTTGCTTGACTTTGGTAATCACAACGCCTTCTGCATCATTTGCAAGATTGAGCTTGCGGCGCATCTCGGGAGTGAGGTTTTCGACCTCGATGCCAATTTTGTGCGCGGTTTCTGATGTGTCACCAGCGATTTCTGTGCGGCTGCCAAGTGTGACGGGAAGCTGCATGATGCGACCGTTGCGGTTGATGGTCAAATCAACGGTGGTACCTGGATTCATCATCGAGATTTCGTTGCGAATGGATGAGGCTGATTGAACTTGTTTGCCGTTGTAGGCGGTGATGATGTCACCTGCTTGCAAGCCAGCTTTTGCAGCTGGTGAATCAGGAACAACTTGAGCTATAACCGCGCCTTGCGTTTGATCGAGACCAAAGGCTTCAGCGAGGTCTTTATCGAGGGGCTGGAGCGATACGCCCATAAAGCCACGATCGACAACGCCGTTTTCGATGATTTGTTGCATGACGTGCTTTGCCATGTTCGCAGGAATGGCAAAGCCAATCCCCATGTAGCCGCCCGATTTTGAGACGATGGCAGCGTTAACGCCCATCACTTCGCCGTGCGTGTTAAGCAGCGGGCCGCCCGAGTTTCCGGGATTGATCGCAGCGTCTGTTTGGATGAAATCTTCGAGATCGTTTATGCGCAGGTTGTTTCGCCCTTTGGCACTGACAACGCCGACTGTGACTGTTGCTTCTAACTGAAAGGGGCTGCCGATTGCAATCGCCCATTCGCCCACATCGATGTCTTCTGAATCGCAAAATTTGAGCGCAGGGAAATTTGTGCCTTCGACTTTAACAACAGCAAGGTCTGTGTGCGTGTCATTCCCAACGAGTTTTGCAGGAAGCTCAGAGCCATCTTCTAGGACGGCTGTAATTTCAACTGCATCGCGCACAACGTGCGCGTTTGTCATGATGTAGCCATCTGTTGAGACAAAAAAGCCTGATCCCTGACTCATCTGAGGCTGAGGTTTGGGGCGCTGCTGTTGAGGCTGCGCGCCAAAAAAGCGGTTGAAAAAATCGTCTTGGAAAAAGTCGTACGGATTTTGACCAGCGTGTTGATCAACGCTTTGACCTTTAACGCGCAAGAAAACGACAGCTGGTTTTGCAAATTTAGCTACAGTGACAAAACCGTTTTTAAGGCTCGATGCGCCGCAGTAGTTGCATGGTTTGGGTGCTTTGATCTCTTCACGTTGATACAGCGAAGAACTATCAGAAAAAAGTGAGGTTGCAAACAATACAAAAGCTAAAATAGTTTTCATCACGATCTCCTTGCTAAACCATTAATATACTATTAAAGGGGTATTATGGGAAGAGGGTGTGTCATTTTTTTGTTTTCTTTTTCAATTAACTCTTCCGATGCAAACGTTACAACGCAGCCGCTATCTAATTTTGGAAGTAAGACATCTGCTACTGCTTGCATAACGTCTTCTTTTTTTGCCTGTAGTACGCGCTCGCGAAAAGCTTGACGGTAAGCATGGGATCTGTTTTCTCTCTGCCAAACATAAGCTGCATAAGCCCGGCTTCCAGGATAGAGTGGCGAGTCAAAGTTTTGAATCAAGCCAAGCTTGGCTTCATCGAGATCGTCTTCTGTAAAGTTTCCAGCGGCGATTTCTTTTGCAGCAAGAAAAAACGCATCTAAGGTGCTAGCAAGTTGCGGGTCTCTATAGCCGTAAAAGTAAAAGCTACCAGTTGTGACGTTGTAGCTCGAGCCAGAGCCGTAGGCGCCGCCTTGTTCACGGATTTTAGGGTGCAGGACTTTGTTGTCGAAAAGCTCTGTTGCTAGGCTAATTAGGCTAGCTCTCTTGTCGCTACTGTTAATCGTTTGCAATCCCATGCTCGTAAATGCGACCGGGGCCTTAATCGGCCTACCTTGAGATGTTCCGCCCTGAAGCTTTAGCTCTAAGGCAAACGAGCACATAGCTTTTCCAGGCAGCGCATCCAGACCAAAAAAGTGCTCATCTTTTAATTTCTCATAACTATCTTCATCGCAAGACAACACTAAATGCGGCTGATTGCAGTGGAACAGCAAAGTTTTGAGTTTTTCAAATTTTTGCACGATCTCAGGTAAAATCTCATCGATATTGCGACTTAAATTTTCGATAAATTTAAAGTAGGCTAAACCGCCCCATTTGTTATTGATGCTACCTAGCCTAGATAGATGCGATGTAGCAAGCAATGTGGCGTAGCCCATTGCGCTTTGATTGAGTTTTTGCTGCATGTGCGTGTTGATTTGTAAAATGAGCTCTTTAATCCGGCCGGCTTCATCAACTTTTGCGCTCGTTGCAAAATCTTTCATCAGGCCAAACAGGTGCTCTCTATTTCTCCATAGTGATTTTCCGCGAATGGTAATTGCCGGTTTTAACGTGTCCGGCGAGCCTTGCTGGGCATGTAGATTAAGCGATACGCTCATACCGCCCACATGCTCTTGCATGTAACCTAAATTTTCGGCAAAATTGCGATCACCTGCTCCTAGCTCTGTTAATATCGAAGCAAACAGTTGCACGTAGGGCAAATCCGCCTCTTCTAGATCAGGCAGATCAAAGACTAGACTTCCGTAGACGATGTGATTGGTGAATGCCGGGTGGTGGAAAACGCGCAGGTTGTCAAACTCTTCAGATTTGAGCTCATATTCAGGGGTCTCTTGCGGGACATCTGAGATCTGAATTTTAGGCAAGCAGTCAAGAGATGCGGTTTCGTTTTGCAACTGGAAGGCTTTGAGCTGAGCTGCCCCTCTTACAATCTTTTCTTTTTCTTGCTCTTTTAGCTGGCTTTGGATTTGATCCAGTTTTTCCCGCTCTAGTTTGGCTTCAAGGCTCTCTAAATTATGATCAGGAATCATGGTCACTTGTACAAAGTGTTTGTTCTCTAGCAGGTATTTGCGGATGATACCGCTTAAATACTGTGGATCTGAAATTTTAGATTGCAGTTTTTCAAAGAGCGCATAAACCTGCAGGCCATCTTCGGGTTTTCCGCCGTGCTGTTTTAAGAGACCTGCTCTAAAAAACAGATTAAGGCCAAAAGGGAAGCCGCCGCCGCCGATCTCTAAGCGTTCAAATTCGAGTTGATGCAAAGCGCTCTCTGCCATTTTGGGATCAATTCCCGATTGGCTCAACTTTTCAAGCGTTTTAAAAATAACGTCTTTAATTGCCTGGCTATTTTCCTCTTGGCACCCTTTACAAACGATCACAAAAGGAATCTCGCTCGTCTCGATATCGAGACAGGCATCTGCCATCGTGCATAGTCCGCTCTCTAAAAGTGCGCGCTTAAGAGGGGAGGCGTCATTATCTGTTAGTACGCTATCTAAAAGAGCTAATG
Organism: Chlamydiota bacterium; assembly: GCA_021772435.1. Lineage (GTDB taxonomy): Bacteria > Chlamydiota > Chlamydiia > Chlamydiales > JACKPQ01 > JACKPP01. The sequence continues at coordinate 7,037 of JAJFLZ010000046.1, forward strand.
CGAGCGTATCTTCTGCTTGCGTTGGCTTGGTTGTCAGCCACGAAAAAGTGGCGATTGCCGTATCGTTTTCCTGCGCCGGATACCGCTCAGTGGCAATGACTGACTCACTAAACCTTTTTTGCTCGGCCATTTTTGGCAATGGGTCTAACGCTTCAACTTTTGAAAACACGTGCGTTTCCAAAAAATCTAAATGTTTTTCAAGCGGCAGATTGCCGTAAAAATAAAATGTGCAGCGGCTGGGATGGTAATACTCAGTGTGAAAATCCTTCAATCCCTGATAAGTCAAGTTGGGGATTTCGCTGGGCTCTCCGCCCGAGTTATGCGCGTAAATCAAGTCGGGGAACAAATGCTTGTTGATGGCTTTCCACATGCGGCTATCGGGGCTAGACATAGCGCCTTTCATCTCGTTGTAGACAATACCTTGGTATAGAAGGGGAGATGTCGGATCATTCGGCGTTTGAAACTCAAAGCGATGACCTTCTTGCAAAAAGCTCATTTCTTTCAATTGCGGAAAAAACACTGCATCGCAATACACATCGAGCAAATTATAAAAATCTTGCTCGACTTGGCTAGCTGCCGGGTAGCACGTGAAATCTTGGCCTGTAAACGCGTTCATAAACGTATTTAAGCTGCGCCGTGTCATGCCAAAAAACGGATCCTTGACTGGGAATTTTTCTGAGCCGCACAAAACCGTGTGCTCTAAAATGTGCGCTGCGCCATTGCTGCTGTCTGGCCAGGTCTGGAGACCTAAGCAAAACACATTTTCCTTATCATCACAGGCGATATGCATCACCGATGCCCCTGTTGGCTCGTGCTTCAGCTCATACAAAACGCAGCTCAGCTCATCAATCGGTTTAATCTTACTGTAGACAAAATTTTTAAAGCGCGTTCCAATTTCTGCATCTATTACGGGCATATCTCTTCCTAATAATGTGTTTACGATCATGAGGACTATACCGAATGTGAATAAAAAAAAGGGGAAATTTAGCAAGGAAGCTCCTCAAATTTTTCGCCTGAAGCGAGGCGCATTGTCCAAGGACAAGAGCCGATGCGAAGACGGGAAATTTGTACGAGAGCTGACATAGCTAAAACCGCTCTTTGAATTTACTTCGGTATAAATCCATCTCATAGTCAATCAATTTACCATAAGCTTGCAAAATTTACCAATAAGTTTTAAAAGAAAAAATATGAGATCAAGACTAAATTTTTTTCTGTTTAAGGACTGGAGCGCATCTTGTGCGCTGCCTGCCTTTTTAGCACGTATTGCTGTTGGCTACGCTTTTTTTATTGCGGGACTCAATGAGATCCTGCATGTGGGCTTTGCTGCAGATGGACTAAATACCATCATGCCACTTGCGCAGTTGGTTTTTGGCGCTTTTTTGCTGATTGGCTTTTTAACGCTTGTTAGCAGCGCTGTTTTGCTGCTCAATATGTTATTTGCAATTCCTCAATTAGTCACAACTGGCTTTTGGACGGGCATAGGCGCTTATCTTTACACGCCAGAGGTACTAATTATCTTGTTGCTGTTTTGGCTTATTTTTGCCGGTGGCGGAAAATGGAGTGTAGATTACTACATAGGAGCTGGACGTGCAAACACATGATTATATTGGTTACACGGGCATTTTGCTAATAGCCATTGCTTATGCGCCCACGCTTTACCATCTCATCGCTAAAAAGTGCGCTTTTAACATTTGTATGCGCCGGCAAATTATCTGGCTCTTTGCTTCTGTTATGCTTGCTATTTACGCTTTTTTCCTTCCCTCGATTGTCTTTATCATCGCCACTCTTCTCCAGGCTTTCGGTTCATCAGCAGTCATCTTCTACGCCTTCAAACATCGGCAAAATCGCTGCGACGAGCATAGACATTAATTCTGAGACTGTGATAGCCTTGCTCGTATGAAAATTCAAGCATCGATGTTACCTCCAGTTTCTGCCCAGCAGGGGTGGTCTACAGGATCTAAAATTTTGCTTGTTGCAGGTGGCGCCTTATTCCTTATTGGACTTTGGTATGCGTGCTCAAGCAACAAATCAAATGTGCCGAGTCCTGGCCTGCAACCCCCCATCCCATCTCCTAACCCTGTTCCGGCCAATTCTGACGTTATCAATGGACCTGTCGATATTGAAATTAATGATGGTAAAATTCAGCTTGCTTCTTCGGCCAATAGTCTAGATGTTTCAAACGTTATCATCAGGGATAAGGACAATAAAGAAATTGGACAATTTAGCTATAAGCTTCGTTATAGAAAAGGGCTTGCTTTACTTGAGACAAAACAGGATGAAAATAGCATCCCTGTTCTTCATGTTTTCGATATAAAGTCTAGTCAAGATGCAAATGAGAATCGAACTTTTTTGGCATATTGTGCACTTTTGATTGCAAAATCTATAAATGCAAAAGAGATTGAGATTAACAGTGCTGAGGGATATAAAGGGTTTCGACTTACCTATGATTCTAACGATTTTTTCGAGAAAAAAACGGTTTTCAAAGAAGGAAAGCTTGTCGCAGAAGATCAGCCCTTCTGTCTAAGTAAAGAAATTGGACATGAGCTGACTTTTGCTCAAATGGACGAAAAATACAAAGATCTACTACCTCACAACGCATCTTCTATTTTACCAACCCCGCCGCCTTTTCAACAAATTAAAGTGATAAAAGCGGCTTTTGGTTCAATTGTGGATGTATTTGACCTTGAGAAAAACCCTATTGGCGAGTTTATTGTTAAACGAGAGTGGCTCGAGGGAATAACTCGACATGACTATCCGGTGCCCAATAGTAAGCCCATAACGGTCATAAAAAAATTAAAACCTGCAAATGAAAATGTTCAGGATAAACTCATTTACTTTGCGCTTGAGCTCTCTTATCAGCTAGGAGATTCTATCATAGAGTTTATGAACGTAGCTATAGAACCTAAAACTTCTAACGGCGAAGTTAATTTCTGCCTTGCCAGAACAGACGACCCGTTTAAAGCTACACCTACAACGCCCGATTTTCTTGGGCTAAGGGCTAAATATAAAGACTTAGCCCCCAGTCCATTCCCTGAGGTATTAGCTCCAGTCAATTGATCCTGGTAGAAGATATAGCGCTGATTAAAAAAAATATTTAGCATACTAGGCGTGCATAATTTTCTTGCTATTTTACTTGCTAAAGTGGTAAAATGTAGCGAATTCTTTCTTAATCAGGAGAAATATCATGAAAATTTGCACAGCTTTTTTAGCAACTTATAGAAATTTTCGCAGCAGGGGAAATTCGGTTTCAACGCAAGTTTCAAATTTTGCTCTTGATTTTTTATGTAAAAAATTTAATATGCCTGTGGTTTCCTATCCATCTAAAGTTAAATGCAAAGCTGTTTTTATTCTTAAACGTGAGAAAAATATCGCGGAAACATATAATAGACTTTATTCGAAAAGGATTAGGAGAGAGATAAGAGAGGCGTTAGGCATAAAGCCTGGCAAGTAGTCTTTTTATTTTTTAATAAGGGACAATTTCCAGGCATCAGCAGCAATTGCTGTCTTTGCTAAATCAACTAGTTGAGACGGGTTTGCACGCGCTTCACGTAACAGTTCTTTTATATAGGTTAGCAGCTCTGGGCCTTCGCTCTGGAATTCTTCAATATTTGAATACATATCACATAACGTTTTTGCAGGTCTTCCAAGTAGAGTTTCAAAGGCTTCTGAATCCAAAATTTGAGGGTTGTTTTGCAAAGCTTCTATAATGTGAATTGCGTAGGGTTGCAAACGTCCATCGGCAACAATTTGGGTCATCTTATGCAAAACTTCCAATGGCATGTGAACACACAATACATTTTTATTTTTTGTAAAATATGTCAGGTAGTCTCGTTGCGTCATGAGTTGTTTACTGACACCATCAACAATCCAATGATCTGGCCCAAAATCGCGATGTGCTGCAGCTAACGCTCCCTCTGCAACATCTTTAAGATTGACTGGAGAATGGACTGCAACATCATCATGTCCTCCAACTGCAACCAATGGATATCCCCGCCAATTTTCACTAGAATGGTTGTGGCCACTATTTAAATAAGGTGTGCGGTCCTTTCCAATCTCGATATCTGATTGTACAAGACCAACGCGTAAATGCGTTACCTTATTGACTTGGCTTCCTTGTACAGAATCTGTGATTCGTGTTTCTGCTGTGCGGCGAATTTTAGCGTATGTGCACACACTAGAAGAGATCGATGCTGCAATTGAAGAGATATGGACAACGCTTTGTGTTCCAGCACTGTCTTTGGTTGCTTGTAGAGTCCCCTGAATAAACCCCAAGGGCATATCGATATTTTTTACTTTGAGTGTGTTCTCTTTGTCTGGAGCGCCAACTGTAGATTTTGTTCCGCCTAACGTGTTAACAACAGCTACCTGATCGAAGAGCTTGCCTTGTAAGGCTTCCTTAACGCATTGTTTGATAGAGTCAAAATTGCTATAGTCTTGACAACCTATTTCAACAACTTGAAAGCGAGTATCTTGAAGCGTATTTTTGTAGATTTTCATTGATTTTTGTTTATCACTTGTCAAAGCTATAATGTGATATCCATTTTTCAATGCCTCAGAGATCGTTCCTTGGCTAATTTTGCTATTAGCCGCAGGTATTACTAAGACTTTTTTGGCAATGGAATGAGAGTGAGCTGACCTTTGATTGCACGTAGCGTTGCGCATAGGCAGTGCAGGTCCTAAAGTGTTAATTAATCTATTTGATACTCGTAATGCCATATTTAACCTGTTAATTATTAAAAATAAATTATATTTTAATACAAACATTAATTAAAGTAAATAATGAATTTTTAAACTTCGCAAGTTGCTAATATAGAGCAACCTGCGAAACTCAAGTTAATAACCTGAACTCTTTCGTTTATATCATTCATCTTCAGGCATCTTAGCCGCCATCTTGCACCCTTTTTGTGCTCATCTATAGCGCCTTGGCTATAGAATCGCAAAAAATGGCACAATCTGTCACCTAATCTGCTCTGAATC
>JAJFLZ010000047.1 GCA_021772435.1 Chlamydiota bacterium
TTGCACCCTTTTTGTGCTCATCTATAGCGCCTTGGCTATAGAATCGCAAAAAATGGCACAATCTGTCACCTAATCTGCTCTGAATCTAAACAATCAAAACCCAGAGTTCAGGTTAAGAACCTGAATTTCGGGTTTATATCATTCATCTTCAGGCATCTTATCTGAATCTAAACGATCAAAACGAAGGAACTCAGGTTAAGAAGGGTATTATGAGAAAAATTTAATTACTGTCCAGGAAATTCCGCTACATGGAGAGTTTGCGTTGGAAAAGCCACTTCTGCACCGTGTTTAGAGACGATTTCGAGCGCCTTGAGGAATACATCTTCTTGTACGCTTTGAAAATGGACCCAGTTGGTGGTTTTGGTAAACGTATAGATTAAAATATCTAGAGAAGACTGACCAAAATTGGCAAAGTTAACCATGAGGACTTGTGTGGTGTCGATTTCTGGATGCTCTTTAAGCATCGTGCGCAGATCTTCTAAAATGGCAGGAAGGACTTTAGCATCGTCGTAGCGCACACCAAGGGTCGTTTTAATGCGACGGTTGCGCATGCGGGAGGGGTTTTCAATCGAAATATTGGAAAAAATGCCGTTAGGGACATAGAGTGGGCGCTTGTCAAATGTGCGAATGCAAGTTAGGCGCCAGCCAATCTGCTCGACTGTGCCTTCTATGTTACGATCGGGCGAGCGTATCCAATCTCCAATGGCAAACGGGCGATCAAGAAAGATCATAAAGCCACCGAAGAAGTTGGCAAGCAAGTCCTTTGCTGCAAAACCGACTGCAGCAGCTCCAATTCCACCAAAGGCCACTACGCCAGAAACAGGGACACCTATTGACTGAAGGACGATTAGGGATGCGGTGATGATGATCGAGATGCGCATCAATTGACTGATGGCCGTAACAGTTGTTTTATCAAGTTTTTTCTTTGTCTTCGACTCAATCAAAAGCCTTCTTTCAATTTCTCGAATAAGACGGATGAAAAACCACACAACGAGCACCGCTGTTCCAATTTTACGGAAAGGGCAAATCAGCTCAAAAATTGTCATATCTTGAGCTTTTTCAGCTGCTATATCCGCTGCAAAAGTTACACCGAGTAGCCAAATAAGGGCGTGTATGGGTGTGTGTAGCGCTTTTAAAAAAGCAACTTGCCAATAGTGATTTGTTTTCTCAAGTTTAGGCAACATGCGTTTATAGATAACGGTCTCGATATAGCTAAAAATAAGCGCAATAAAGATGACCGCAAACGCTTCAATAGCCCAAGTGTAGGTATCGATAAATTGACTCATACTCATGCCATCTAGTATAGCAAAAGATGGGGTTATATGAAAATACTGATTGCAGGTGCTACAGGTTATGTAGGCAAGCGTTTAATACCTAGACTATTAGAGGATGGGCACACCCTTGTTTTACTTACGCGCGGTAAAGGGCGAGTTAGCATTCCCCCGCACCTAGGACATCAGGTTACTGAAGTCCTAGGAGATTTGTTAAACCCAAATTTTGTTTTTCCAGAGGATATAGATGCCGCTTATTACTTAGTGCACTCGATGAAAGGCGGTGAAGATTTTGAAGAACAAGAAAGAAGATCAGCTAAAAATTTTGCTGAAGCTGTTCAAAAAACTCTAGCTAAACAAATCATTTTTTTGTCTGGAATCTCGAATGTGTCTCATTTGTCAAAGCATATCCAATCCCGGCAAGCCGTGGAGAAGGTTTTGCAAGATTCAGGCATTCCAATAACGGTGCTCAGAGCAGGCATTGTTATTGGCTCAGGGAGCGCATCCTTCGAAATTATCCGGGATTTAGTCGAAAAGCTACCTATCATGGTCGCGCCCAAATGGATCTCAAACCTGTGCCAGCCGGTTGCTATTTACGATGTGATTTATTATCTAACACACGTTTTGCACCAGCCTGATTGCATGGGCCAAACGTTAGAAATCGGTGGACCTGATGTACTGAGTTATCGCGATATGCTTTATGGGCTTGCAAAATACCGCAAGCTATGGCGCTGGATTATCACAATCCCTCTTCTTACACCCAGATTGTCGAGCTATTGGCTGTATCTCATTACTTCTACAAATTTCTTTTTGGCCAAAACGCTTGTGGATAACCTGACGACTAATTTTGTGTGCGTGGATAAACGCATTTTAAAGATTCTTCCTCACACGTGTTTGACATATCAGCAATCAATTAAAAGAGCATTTCAAAAAATCGATGAGAATTTAATTGTCTCTAGCTGGACTGATGCTTTGTCATCGAGTGATTTTAGACCCGATTTTGTCCACTATTTGCAAGTGCCTCAAGAGGGATGCTTGAAAGATGAACATGTTTTTTCATTCCAAGGTGATCCTGAACTTGTCAGACAGAGGGTGTGGATGATCGGTGGCAATAACGGCTGGTACGGTAGCGACCCGCTTTGGCGTATGCGCGGCCTTATCGACCGCATGCTTGGCGGATCAGGAATTCGTCGCGGTAGACGCGACCCAAATGAATTAATACCTGGCGATGCGTTGGATTTTTGGCGCGTTTTAGTTGCTGATAAAAAGCAGATGCGGCTTTTACTTTACGCTGAGATGAAATTGCCAGGAGAAGCCTGGCTTGAATTTCGCATCGAAAACCAAAACCTTACTCAAACGGCCACTTTCCGTCCACGGGGAGTTTTTGGTAGGTTATATTGGTATATTCTATTACCCTTCCATAAGATCATTTTTCCCCGGATGGGAAAAGCCATCATAAAAAAAGCTTTTAAATATTAATTGTTTTGTTAATCTGTTTAAGAAATATTTCTAAGCGGGAAACCTTATGAAAATCTTATTAACAGGTGCTACAGGTGCCATTGGTTCTGAACTTTTACCTAAGCTTTTAAGCTTGGGCCACGAAGTGGTTGTGCTGTCTCGCAAACCATTTAAAGTGTCACATGCTAATGTCTTTGTCATTCAAGGCGATTTGATGAATGCTATCACGTTGCCAAAGGATATTGACGTTGCATTCTATCTCGTCCATTCGATGACAAAAGAACAAAAAAACTTTGCGCTAATTGAGAAAAAGAGTGCTGAACATTTTGTGTCCGCATTAAAAAACACCCAGGCTAAGCAGATCATTTATCTGAGTGGAATTGCCAACGAAGCACAGCACACAGGCCATATCGATTCTAGACTGATTGTGGAGGAAATTTTAAAATCTTCCGAGATTCCAACAACGATTTTAAGAGCTGGGATCATTGTCGGAGAAAAAAGCGCATCCTTCAAAATCATTTTGGATTTAGTCAAACGTCTGCCTATCATGACGCCTCCAAAATGGATTCATAACTTGTGTCAACCCATTGCAATGGAAGATGTCATTTATTACTTAACGCATGTGATTTTGCATTCTGACAGCTTTGGCCAAACATATGACATTGGCGGCCCTGATATTTTATCGTACAAAGACATGTTGCTTGGCTGCGCAGCTGCGCTTGGCAAGCGTCGGTTGATTATATCTGTACCCGTGCTTACACCCTATTTAGCAAGTCTTTGGCTAGTACTTATTACGGACGTCAACTTTGCTCTTTGCAAACGCTTAGTTGAAAATCTCAGGCACAACTTCATTTGTAAAGATCGCAAAATCCAAACGATTTTTACAAGGCCCTGCTTAGACTACAGCCAAGCTTTGGCTAAAGTCTGTCAACCCAAGCGAGTAGTTCATGATCCCGTGCCCGTGTCATAGCGGCAAGGCTTATGCCGATTGTTGCGAATCTTTTCATCGCGGATTTGCCCCACCAAGTGCCCTAGCACTCATGCGTTCACGCTACTCTGCTTACGCGCTTGGTCTTGTCGATTACATTTTAACAACAAGCCAAACAGCTCAAAAATCTGATAAACGCGAAATTGAAGCTTTCTGCGCTGCTAGGCGTTTTGCAGATCTTGAGATTCTAAATGTGCAAGAAGGTGAAAACAAGGCAACTGTAAAATTTAAAGCGGTATTGTTTCAGGGCAGCCGTGATGCGTCTTTTATAGAAACTAGCCAATTTATCAAATCAGGCGACCGGTGGATGTATGTTTCTGGTTGCGTCAATTCCTAATCACTGATAAAAAAAAATATATGAAACAATCCGTTAAAATTATGCGTTGGGTCGTTTGGGGCCTAGCTGTTGCGTTCTACTTTTATGAGTATTTGCCTCGAGTCTCCGTTAGCGTTATGGTTGACGAGCTGGAGAAAGCATTTGCTGTTCAAGCAGGTGCTCTTGGTTTACTCAGTTCGCTATATTTATTTGCCTATGCGCCAATGCAACTGCCAGTAGGTCTTTTGATGGACCGTTTTGGAGCAAGGCGACTTTTAACTTTTGCAGCATTAGGTGTTGGGGCTGCAACGATAGTTTTTAGCTTATCCCCTTACTTATGGCTAGCCGAGGTCACGCGTTTTATCATGGGCGGCGCTTCTGCCTTTGCCTTTATCGGGATGATCTACATTTCCTCGCATTGGTTTGAAGATAGCAAGCTCGCGATTATGATTGGCTTGGGTAATTCTCTTGGCATGCTAGGTGCTGTTGGCGGAGAGGGACCTTTGAGCTTTTTCGTCGAAGATTTTGGTTGGAGACCAACCATGTTCGGCATGGGAATAGCTGGTTTGATTCTAGGTGGTATTATTTTTCTCATCGTACGTAATGAACCGCCTGAAATGGCAAAACACAGCACAGATTCCAATCCGCCTATCTGCTTCAAAAAGGCCTTTTCCGCTGTTGTTAACAACAAATGGACATGGATTAACGCCATTGTTTGTTTGCTTTTTTACACAACAACAGGTGCTTTTGCAGCTCTTTGGGGCGTACCCTTTTTGCAAACAGCTTATGGCCTATCTAAAACAACGGCAGGCCTTGCCTCTTCGATGTTTTACGTGGGCACTATTGTGACAGGCCCCCTCATTGGATATATTTCAGATTGGTTGAAAAGACGTAAACCTTTGCTGCTAATTACAACGTTTTGCACTCTGGTCTGTGTGATACTTTTGATTTATTCAACAAACTTACCGGTATGGGGCATTTTCACACTCTTTTTCTTAAGCGGAGCTTTCTCTGGTGGGCAATTGCTTTGCTATAGTTTAAGTATTGAGCTGAACGATCCTCTCGTTAAAGGCACAGCCATCGCGTTTACCAATTTCATGGTTTTTGTCGGCAGCGCCGCTTTCCAGGTCTTAACGGGCGTCTTTTTAGATGCTACATCGTCTGGTAAGGTCGTAGGGGGTGTTCCCGTCTACACGGCAGGTGATTATAAAATTGCACTACTGGGCTACCCTATCACCCTACTGCTTGCTTTCTTGCTTGCCTTTTTCTTGCGTGATAATCAAGACGTCGACAAAAAGATATTTAAAGAGATCTCTAGATCCTTAAAGTCATGATTAAGAAAGAGACGTGGGAAGCTTTGCATAAACGCATGCAAAAGCTTGGTATGGAAGAGGATACACTTCTTGAACGCTTTATTTTGGGCAGTGGCTCAGGCGGGCAAAAAATCAATAAAACTCATTCTTGTGTTCACCTAAAGCATTTACCTTCAAGACTTGAAGTGCGCTGTCAAAAAACACGTTCGCGCTCAGAGAACCGCTACCATGCCAGATCCAGACTTTGCGATAAGTTAGAAGAGCAAATTCTCGAAAAAAAGAGCAAAAAACAGCAAGAAATCGAGAAAATTAGGCGCCAGAAAAGAAAACGCTCTAAACGCTCGAAAGAAAAAATGCTAAAAGACAAGCACAAACGCTCTGAAACCAAACAGATGCGGTCAAAACCTACACAATAATACTAATTATTATTCAATAAATAACTATATGATATAATTAACTATATAAGAGTAACTATTATTAGGATTGTAAAATGGTTAGAAAAACTGGAGATAAAAGCTCTATACCGAAGCAGCCTTCTGGGGAGAATCGCCCTGATTTAAAGAGTTTAACCAACCGAGTAGGGAAAGTCAGCACAGCTATCCGCGATACGACAGATTGGATCATTGAAGAAAAAGGCTGGCACTATAACACCAAGCTCTTTGACCCTTCAAAAGATACACCTAAATGGGAACTCGAAGCCGAATCCTTTGAGGACGAGGGACATATTGTATGGAGACCTGACGAGAATGATCCAAATTACGATGCTCCTATTGATGAATCAGATTTTTTGCCAGAAGAACCTGAAGTGGAAGAGCACGCTTCTGAAGACATTACACCAAAAGAAAATACCCCACCTAAAAATGGAACGTCAGCCCGATCGATCAGTCGGTTAGCCCATACGTTTTTTCTATATATGATTAACTGACGTTACGCACAGAGGTGGATTCAGATGCGTAAGCGAAGGTGCCGAGATACAAAGAAGCCGACGAGTTAAACTCCAAGGAGTTTAGCGAGGAGGGTGATGCAGTAGATTGGTGCCTGCTAGCTCCGCAGATGAATTCAGATATGTGCGTAACGTCAGTGATTAACTGACGTTACGCACAGAGGTGGGTTCAGATGCGTAAGCGAAGGTGCCGAGATACAAAGAAGCCGACGAGTTAAACTCCAAGGAGTTTAGCGAGGAGGGTGATGCAGTAGATTGGTGCCTGCTAACCTGAACTCTTTCGTTTTGATTGTTTAGATTCAGAGCAGATTAGGTGACAGATTGTGCCATTTTTTGCGATTCTATAGCCAAGGTGCTATAGATGAGCACAAAAAGGGTGCAAGATGGCG
>JAJFLZ010000048.1 GCA_021772435.1 Chlamydiota bacterium
TGTGGGCTAGACATAGATCGAGACTACAACAGCAGTATAGCAATCAAGGCCGCGGGAATATCGGTCTTAAAAGCTTGTGGAGCTACCCGTTAGGGAGCGATGAAGCAAGAATCTCTTTCCTTTAGGGAAGAGAGGTTCAAGAATGTTTTACACCTTTACGATGAGCTGGAACGAATTATTTTCTTTACATTTTGATCTAGGCGATATACCCTGCTGAAGTGTTTTTACATGAGGGATCATGGATCGATGTAGGGCTATAGTAGATTTTTGTAATCTCATCTTAAAAAAACCATCCTGTTTAGAATTTGCAATCCAAAATTTGTTTTCTTCGAATATCTCAATATCCAGCCCCTTAGGTGAAAAAATTGGGCGTCACGATCTGAAAGACCACCTTGAAATGTGGCTAAGGGCATTTTCGGACTTAGAATTCACAGGTTTAGAAACGAGCCAAAAAGACAATACAGTTGTTGTGATGTGGTCGGTCAAAGGAATACATAACGGCGTATTCTCCTCAATTTTACCAACAAAAAAGCCTTTGGAATTTTCTGGGATCTCCATTTGGGAATTTGATACTAATGATCAAGTTGAATCGCTTACATACAGAGCGGATATGCTGGGATTTTTCAAACAGTTAGGTTTTTATTTAGAAAAAGATGCTTATCCAAATCAAAGCGAGATACGTGGCAATCACGAGCTCCTTTTAAAAACACTGATGAAATTTGGAACAGAGCATGACATTTTGACAAGAAGTGAAGTGACGTGTTTGGCATTTTATGTCAACGGACTAACTGCAAAGCAAATCGCAGAAGAGATTGGGCGCTCGTACAGAACAGTGCAGGTTCATATCGCTAACGCTATGGATAAACTAGGCTGCAATCACAAAAACCAACTCTACGACCGTATGAGTAACAATGGATTAAAACATATCTTTCGAGACCTCTATGATCTACTACAGGAAAAAACAAAGCAACGTAATAAAATAGCCCAGTAGTAAATAATGAATCCCACAGATGTAATTACTGACTTTACGATTGCAATGACAGAAGATAAGTCTTGTTTACGTGAGATTATCGATGAATATTTTCACCCTCATTCAATGTTAACAAATCCATTGTCTAAAGAAACTGAAAGAAGTGGCATCTATCAAAATTTTGCTGCTTGGGGGAATGCCTTCCCTAATTTAAAAACTCTCGATCGAGAAATTCAGGTTTTTTCTAATAAAGCTATTTTAAAATGGACGACCCGGGGCAGGCAAGTCAATCCATTTTTTGACATGGCTGCAACAGATCGCCAAATTCAATCCACGGGCATTGCTGTATGGGAATTTAATGAGCAGGGGTTAATTCAATCAGTGAATTATCAGCTAGATATGATTGATTTTATGCAGCAGCTTGGATTTCATATGACCCCGGAGATGTATCCGAGGCAAAAAATAATCAAGGAACAATATACCACTTTACTCAAACTTATTAACCTGAACTCTGGGTTTATATCATTCATCTTCAGGCATTTTAGCCGCCATCTTGCACCCTTTTTGTGCTCATCTATAGCTTTTGGCTATAGAATCGCAAAAAATGGCACAATCTGTCACCTAATCTGCCTGAATCTAAACAATCAAAACCCAGAGTTCAGGTTATTAGCAGCTTTCGGAGTGGAAAAAGTCGTTTAACAGAAAAAGAAGTGATTTCTGTATCGTTGTACATCGTGGGGTATTCTTCATCACAAATTGGAGAGAGGTTATCTAACTCCAAACGAACGATAGAGGCGCATCTATCACGTAGTATGGAAAAACTGCATTGCAATAGTAAACAACAGCTGATGGAACTTGCCAGGTCTCAAAACATGCTTCATCTCATTCGAGATTTTTCAGCACTGGTTCTTCGTAGATGACCTTAGATAAATACAATGCATGAGCAGGAGCTGTCACGCCAGCTTGTTTGCGATCTAGACTCCTTAAGATAGAAAGCATGTCCCGATCGAGTTTTTGCGATCCGATTTGCACAAGTGTCCCAACAAGCGTTCGCACCATCTTGTAGAGAAAGTTATTTCCGCATACTTGAATCTCAAAGCGAGAAGGTTTGATCTCATCGAGTGTGATCGAAAAAATTTCACGTTCGGTAGATTTGGACATAGAGCTGCTGATGGTTTCAAAAGCTTTAAAGTCATGTATGCCTACTAATTCCTTTGCGTTTTGTCGCACAAGATCTAGGTGAATAGGATAAGGGTAGTGCCAAATGTAGTGTCTGTCAAAAGGGGATAGGGGCTTTGTCTGCACAGTGTAAATATAGGTTTTTTGCTTGCAATCCAGTGTTGGATGGAAATGATCAGGAGCTTGCAGTACAGTTAACAAGTAAATATCTTTTGGCAAAAGGCGTTTAAGTCCAAGTTCTAGCTCACCCAGGTCAATATCCTTATTTGTGAAAAAATTGACAACTTGCCCTTTGGCATGAACGCCCGCATCTGTGCGAGAGGCGGCCTGAAGCTTAACCGGGTGATTGAGCAGCGTGGTTAAACATTGCTCGAGAGCACCTTCAACCGTTGGGCCATTGGGTGTTTTTTGCCAACCTAGATAACACCCCCCATCGTATGCGATGTGTAGGACAATATTCATTTGTTTAAAAAGGTATGAAATCCGTGCAAAAACATCTCAACGGCAATCAAAATCAGAATGAGACCCATTAATCTCTCACAGGCAGAAATCCCTTTAGAACCTAACCATTTTTTCAGCTGGGTGGAAGAGAGTAAAATGACAGCGGAAACTGCCCAAGCAATGATGAGGGCGGAAATTAACAGCCAAACACCTTCAAGCTGTTTTGAATAGATCATGACAGCGGCAAGAACAGAAGGTCCTGCAACAAGAGGAATAGCCAGCGGCACTAAAAAGGGCTCTTCGTTTTTTTTCAAAGTAAACTCGCTCTTTGGTGGGGGAAAAATCATCTTTAGAGCGATGATAAATAAAATCAGTCCACCGGCGATTTCAATCGTCATCTCGGAAATACCGAGCAGATTGAGCAAACCTTCACCGAAGAAAACAAAGGCGATAATGATCACTAAAGCGATCAGCATCTCACGTAAAATAATGATTCTTTGGCGCTTAATTGAAAAATCTTTTAATAAAGCAATAAAGAGCGGCACATTACCAACCGGATCCATCAAGAGGAAAAAAGAAAATGTCAGCGCAAATAGTGTCATACTTTCACTTTACTTCCGATTGTTTTGTACGTCAATGATGACTTCATCATTTTATTCACGTTTGCTATAACGTGAGCTGCTTCCACAAGATGCGACAATCTGAAAGCTGCTTTTGTGACAAATAGCGAATAATAGCAAAAGCCTCGCGGTTTTTTGTAAAAGCAGCTTTAGTCCAATTTGAGGATCCAATCACCAGATGCTGATCGTCAATAAGCGCCCATTTATGATGCAAAAGCCCCGGTCCTTTGGTGTGGCAAATTTCTAGCTTTGTCTTGGGTTGGCGCGTATAGCGATCGATATAGAGCTCGACATGAACGCCCCGGCTTAGCGCATTTTCTAAGCTACTGATGATTTTAGGATGAGATAGAGTGAACATAGCCACTTTAATGCTATGACTTGCCCCATCCAAAAGCTGCAGGATGGAATCTAATGCAGTCTTTTCTGGAAGCATATACAGATCCAGATTTTCCCAAGCTAAGTGCCCACCAGTCTTCTCATCGATCATTTGTTTAAAAAAAACTGCGACCTTTTCTGAATCAATGCCAAGTACGCAGTTGTGATGCATCTCAAGTGAGGTGGTTGTAAAGTTTGCAGATCCAAGATAAGTCAGATGATTGTCGATAATGGCTATCTTGGCATGGTTTAGACCCGACTTTTTAATGCGGGTAGTCATGGGGTGTTTAGGTGTTGATCTAGCATCGCAAAGAGCAAAAACAGACTGGCCAGCAGCTTTTTTTTTGCTCAGTATCGCTAATATTTCAGGATCGCTCAATCCATACGTGATCAAATCGATGCTTTTGGAGGCTTTATTAAGCTCTTTGCAAAAAAGATGCTTAAAATTAGATGAGTAGAGTTGGAGGGGAGCTGGCGATTGCAACGAGATGGCTTTAATCCCGATAAAGACGAAAAAGCCAGCAATAATTACAAAATTAAATTTTTTCGCCGCGTGCGCGCATTTCACGCACCACGGTGGACAAACCCTTTTTATCGATATCACGCATTCCACTAGTCGATAAGCGTAAGCTAATAAAGCGTTTTTCATCCGCAAACCAAAAGCGTTTTTTCTTCAAATTAGGCAAAAAACGACGTTTTGTAATTCCGGTGATATTAAGGCCAATGCCTTTTTTCTTCTTAGCAATACCGCGGATAGCGTATGTTTTACCGCGCTTTGGGGTTTTTCCTGTGACTTGACAACGTCTTCCCATAGAATCCTCATAAGTTTAAGAAGCAATCATAGCATTTAGCTTTTCAAATGGCAAGGATTGAATAATGTGTGCGAAAGTGTTAAATAAATTTTTATGGATACATATCGTGGAGACCTCGTTGTCATAGGATCTGGGCCTGCCGGTCAAAAGGCAGCTATTCAAGCTGCTAAATTGGGCAAAAAGGTCATTATTATTGAAAAAGATCCGCATCCGGGGGGCGCTTCTCTAAATTCAGGTACGATTCCCTCGAAATCGTTGCGGGAGGCAATTTTAGATCTGACTGAATTTTATCAAAAAAGTTATTACGCCGCATCTGAGCAGCATGGACCCGTGTCCATCAGTGATTTGAACTATAGGTTAAGCTATGTGCTTGAGCATCAGCGTGAAATCATCAAAAAACAATTTGAAAAAAATAAAATTGAACTTTTGCATGGGTGCGCTGTTTTTGAGGACCCACATACAGTTGGTGTCTATGGGGAAGGGTATAAGCAAACAGCATCTGTTCATGGTGAGCATTTTTTAATTGCCTGCGGGTCTAAACCGCGCAATCCCAAGCATGTGCCTTTTGATAAAACCACCATTTTGGACTCAACGCGCCTTCTTGAGATTGATCACGTGCCCAAAACGATGATCGTTTTAGGTGGTGGCATTATCGGATCGGAGTATGCCAGTTTTTTTGCAGCCTTAGGTACAGAAGTGACGGTTATCGATCGAAAAGAACAAATGCTTCCATATCTAGATCGAGAAATTGGCCAGCACCTGCAAAGTGGACTCATGCGTATTGGCCTTAATTTTGTGGGCAATCGCGATTTTGAGAAAATTGAAAAAACAGGCCAAGGTGGTGCAAAAATCACCTTTAAAGATGGAACGCATCTAGAGGCGGAAATGTTATTGTATGCATTAGGACGTTCTGCCAATGTCGACCATCTGAAAATTGAAAATGCTGGTCTTACTCTTGATTCCAAAGGTTATATTCCCGTCAATGCGCT
This sequence comes from Chlamydiota bacterium, assembly GCA_021772435.1. Lineage (GTDB taxonomy): Bacteria > Chlamydiota > Chlamydiia > Chlamydiales > JACKPQ01 > JACKPP01. Next base: position 5,387 of record JAJFLZ010000048.1, read on the forward strand.
TTTTCAGACAATTCAGCCTCACATTTATGCTGCAGGGGATGTGATTGGTGGGCCGTCTCTTTCAGCGACAAGTTTTGAGCAAGGCAGGCTCGCAGCTCGCCACGCGTTTGGTGCAGAAACGCACCATTTCCCCGATTTTTACCCCATCGGCATCTACACCATTCCAGAAATTTCCTCCGTTGGCTACAGCGAGGAGCAGCTTAAGGCCCTGGGCTTTCATTACGAAATTGGGAGGGCCTATTATTACGAGATCGCGAAAAATCAAATTGCGGGAAATGATGCTGGTATGTTTAAAATATTGTTTCACAGGGATACTCTGGAAATTCTCGGGCTTCACATTATTGGCCGGGGAGCAACAGAGGTGATCCACATTGGTCAAGTGGCCATGACATTTAATGCGCGGATCGACTATTTTATCGATCAGGTATTTAACTATCCGACCTATGCGGAAGGCTACCGCATCGCAGCGCTCAACGGATTAAACAAAATTAGGCACAAGAAGTAATATGGCAGTTTTTGATATCGCAGATTTTCAGCAAGAGCAAAAAGAAGAACAACCTCTTGATCCACCGCCATCCTACACATCCAAAAAAGACAAGTTCATCTCATCGCTTTTAGCTCGTGGACTTTTTTTTCTCCTCTTCCTAGCTGACATCGCCTGGTGCATTTACTCGTTTGTGCTTTTCACAGCAGCTCTTTTCGCGGGACCTCTTGCCAAAACCTTTCGGAAAAACCGAGCCCTATCTTTTAAGCGATCACTCATCTGCGCACTTTCGCTTTTCACAGCAATCTTTAGCCCGCCCATCGGGATCATGTTTGGCTGTACCTACTTTATGGTCTTTGATAAAGCCGGTATCGATGAAGTGGTGCCGTCATCTTTAAAATCCCAATTCGATGAATTCTTCCCGGGTTAGTAAGGGTTTAGCGCAAGATACGTTGCATAAATTTTTTCTAGTTTATCTAATTTAAAGTTTATCTTTATGCGTAGTAAGTGATACATTATTTTCAATATGTAGGTAGTTTCTAGAAATTTCTTGGGAAAATATCTCAAATTACTAAAAACAAGCAAGATAAGAGTCCCACAGACGTGGGACTCTTAAATAAGCGCTAGTGAATGATAATGGCTATGAATGATCGATCTCTTTCTTTTGCATCTAAGAAAGGCGTAGATGTAGAAATATATCAAGGTGCACTGAAATACATTTCTGATCGCATTAGTGCAACGCAAGTCAAAATTGCAAGTGCACTTACAAATGAGCTCATGCATCTTTATTGGGATATTGGAAAAGTTGTTTCTGAAAAACAGCGTTCTGAAGGCTGGAAAAGTGAAGTGATTGCAAAGCTTTGTGCAGATATTAAACGTCAATTCCCAGATACAAAAGGGTTTTCGCGAACCAATGTATTTCGTATGAGAGCATTTTATCAGGCATATCAGGACTTAGCTCTTGATGAAATAGAGCTAGCTAGCTTGCCAATTTTTTGTTTGCCTTGGAGACATAATATCCTCCTTGTTGAGCAGTTAACTAGCTTAGATGAAAGGCTATGGTATGCTAAACGTGTACAGATTCAAAATGCAAGTTCTACACTACTATCCTCTTGGATCGCTTCAAATCTATTTCATAGAGAAGGTAAAACACTTACAAATTTTGAAAATAATTTACCGCAAAACCAATTTCAAGCAGCTACAAGACAATTTAAAGATCCTTACATCTTTGATGTTATGGGATTAAAGCAAAAAATGGAAGAAAGAGAAATTGAAAAACGGCTGATTGCTAATATACAAGAATTTTTGCTTGAGCTTGGCAAGGGATTTGCTTTTGTAGGTCGTCAATACCCATTAAAAATTAATGGTAAATTATGTTATATAGACTTGTTGTTTTATCATATTGATTTGGAATGTTATGTCGTCATAGAACTAAAGAGTCGAGAGTTTCGTCCCGAGCATATTGGAAAATTGAATTTCTATTTATCTGCTGTTGACAACCAAATTAAAAAGTCTCATCACAATGAGACAATCGGTATTGTTCTGTGCAAGACACATGATAAAGTTTGGGCTGAATATGCTCTTAGAAAGACAGGAGCTCCTATGGGTATAGCTAGCTTTGAAACTGAGCTTGTTGATAAATTAAACGCGAGATTACAACAGGTTCTTCCAACAATAAATGAACTCGAGCTAGAGTTAGAACTTGATTAATCACAATCAACTTGTGGAATTTTATTTTTAGCTTGAGGTGTAGGTGATACTTCCATCTGCCAGTTCTAGGGTTACATGCGAATTCTCTTCGATGGTATGTTCGAGCAGGGCTTTGGAGAGAAGATTTGTGATGGATTTTTGGATGAGGCGCTTGAGTGGCCTTGCACCATATGCTTCGTCGTAGCCGACTTTAGCAAGATGTTGGAGCACATTGGGCGGTGTGGTGAGTGTGATGTTTTTCTCGGCGAGGCGAGATTCGACATAGCCAAGCTGGATCTGAACGATTTTTTCCATGTCCGATTCTTGTAGCGGCTGGAAGGGAAGGATGTCGTCTAAGCGGTTAATGAATTCTGGACGGAAGTGATTACGCACGTTTTCGGGTTTTAAGTTGGACGTCATGATAAAGAGCGCGTTTTTGCAGTTGACGTGGCGCCCTTTGCTGTCTGTTAGGCGGCCGTCGTCGAAGATTTGAAGGAGGATGTTGAAGACTTCTGGATGAGCTTTTTCAACCTCGTCAAGCAGGACAACGGCGTAGGGGCGGCGGCGCAAGGCTTCAGAGAGTTGACCACCTTCTTCGTAACCGATGTAGCCTGGAGGCGAGCCGATGAGTTTTGAAACGGAGTGCTTTTCCATGTACTCGGACATGTCTAAGCGGACCATGGCGTCTTCAGAGTCAAAGAGTTGCTCAGCTAAGGCTTTGGCAAGTTCTGTTTTACCGACACCTGTGGGGCCGACAAAGAGAAAGGCCCCGATGGGTCGGCCGGGGTCAGATAGACCAGTGCGTGAGCGGCGAATAGCATCTGAGACAGCTTCGATGGCTGCGCTTTGTCCGATGACGCGTTTTTCAAGTGTTGTCTCCAAATTGAGCAGGCGCTCTGCCTCTCCTTCTAGCATTTTATGCATGGGAATACCGGTCCATTTGCCGACGATTTGTGCAATGAGCTGGCTGTCGACTTCTTCTTGCAGTAAGCGCGATGGTTGATTTGCAAGATTGTTTTGAGCCTTTTTAAGGTCCTCTTCTAAAGCTGGCAGTTTGCTGTAGCGAATTTCAGCGACTTTGTTGTAATCAGAGGAGCGCTCTGCTTCGTCTGCTTGAAAACGGAGCGTTTCTAGCTCGTTTTTCTTGGCTTTGAGCTCGTCGATGAGCTGTTTTTCGTGTCCCCAACGCTGATTAAGAGCGTTTAGTTCCTCTTTTACGTTCGCGATCTCTTTTTCTAGTTTTTGCGCTTCTTCCGGTTTTTCTTTTTTGAGCGATTCTTGTTTAACAAGAAGCGATGAGAGCTCTCGCTCTTTGGCGTCGATGGGAAGGGGGCGGGAGCCGATTTGCATGCGGATGAGACTGGCTGATTCATCGATTAGGTCGATGGCTTTATCGGGCAGTTGGCGGTCGGTGATGTAGCGCATCGAAAGGTGAACAGCAGCTTCAATAGCACCTTCTGTGATGTGCACGCCGTGAAAGATTTCGTAGCGCTCTTTTAGTCCTCGCAAGATGGCAATGGCATCATCTTCTGATGGTTCATTGACGTAGACAGGTTGAAACCTACGCTCTAGGGCTGCGTCTTTTTCGATGTATTTTTGATATTCGGCAAGCGTTGTTGCTCCAACGCAGTGCAATGTTCCACGGGCTAAGGCTGGCTTGAGCAGGTTTGCCGCATCCATGGCGCCTTCTGTGGCCCCCGCGCCAACTAAGGTGTGCACTTCATCAATGAAAAGAATGATAGCACCTTCAGCGCCTTCGACCTCTTTTAGGATAGCTTTGAGCCTCTCTTCAAATTCGCCTCGGTATTTAGCTCCAGCAATGAGCGCACCCATATCGAGGGTAAATAGTTGTTTGTCTTTGAGCGTATCAGGAACATCGCCATGCACGATACGTTGAGCTAGGCCTTCGGCAATCGCTGTTTTTCCAACGCCGGGCTCGCCGATGAGCAAAGGGTTGTTTTTGCGGCGGCGCGATAGGACTTGGATCACTCGGCGCACCTCTTCAGTACGTCCGATAACGGGATCAAGTGTTCCGTTTTTAGCAAGTTCTGTTAAATTTTTGCAGTATTTTTCAAGGGCTTGCATCGCATTTTCAGCAGTCGGGGAATCCATTTTTTGATCTTTGCGCATATCCATGATTGTCTCCTCCACTGTTTTGCTGTTTGCATCAATAATTTTTGCTTGGCAAAGTGCCAAAAGTAGATGGTCGGATGCGATGTAGCTATCACCCCATTTTCTGGCTAATTGATCGGCATTTTGAAGCAGTTTTTGCAAATTTGGTGATGTGCTAGGTTCAGATGGGGTCGAAAAAGTTGCAGCTTTGCTTAGTTCACTTTGGACCTTGGTATCTAGAGATGGTATGGAAAGCTTTGATAACAAACTGCAAAAATAGCTCTCTTTGTCTTGCAACAGACCAGCAAGAAGGTGGTGTTCTGTGACAAGCGTATGCTTTTTTTCTTTGGCTATTTGCATGGCAAGGCCTAAAGCCTGCATGACAGATTCGGTAAACTCCATATGCAACCTCCCTTTTCAAAGCTAATATTAGCAGTCTAAAGGTTTAAGTGCAAGTTTTGGTTAGCATCTCACGGATTATGTGTAACTTACCGCTAGTAGAAATATGGTGAATGACGTGCGAATCATCTATTTTTTGGTCTGGAAAGGTGTTAAATCTTTCCGGAAGTTCGATCACGGTGAATTCTTTTTGGCGCAGCGTTTCCATTAAAGCTTCTTGCTCAGACCAAAAGTGACACGAGCATTCTTCGATCATTGCCGCCCAGGCATCGACGATCGGGCAGTTTTTCTCATAAGCTAGAACACCTGTGTTGTAGCGCTGGTGCTCAGGCACCGTGATACCTCGCATCGTCCAGCATTTGAGTGTGTCTTGGGCAAGTGGCACTAAACCAAAGGGAACGCGAAATAGGGGGTCTAAATCTGCTTTAACTTCACAATCGAGGTCGAGATAAACGGTGTGCTCAAACGGCGTTTTTTGCAGAGCAAACGGTTTTGAGAGCCAAATGGGGCGCGCTTTCAGGTAGTCGCTACGGGTAAAGGCCTTCCATTCATCGAGCATGAAGTCAGGTGGCGGTTCTAACTCGAGCTTGACTGGCTCCATTTCGATCCTCTGACCGATGCTGTTTGCCCATTTTTTACCTTTTTCACTCATGCCAAAATCAATGATCGCAACGGGGTAGTCGTTTGTTTTCGAGTAATGGTCATACCACCATGGCAAAAAGATTTCTTGGGTTTTATCGCAAAAAACAAGCGCACCTTTATCTTGCATCAGGGGCTCCACAAACTTTTGCCATCATCTCTTGTAGAATGATTGCCTTACCAGAAGGGTTTTTGTAATGGACGATGCAGGTGTCTTCTTTTGCAAGGGGCCAATAAGCATTATAGCTCTCAGGTAGGTAGGTAATCGGTAGTTTTTTATCAAAGATTAATTCTGATAATAAAACGTCTTCGAGAACGTAATCCGCTCCTTCAGAAAGTGTTTTGTCAGCCCACGCCTTAATGACAGAGCAGTTTTTTTTAAAAACAAGAACACCAGAATTGAGAAGCAAAGTATCTGAAGATCTGAATATTTTGTATTTTTGCGCCCATTCCTGACCATATGAATCGTTGATGACAATCCCAAAACCTGGTGTATCAAAGAGCAGATCTAGGCTGCTTTGAATTTTGCAGTCAACATCGAGCCAAATCGTTTGATTGAATGGCGATTGCTGCAATCCAAAAGGCTTGTAAAGATATGTGTCACGCGCATCGTGACGCCGCTTGGGGTAGGCTTTTGATGGTTGGTGTTTACATTTAGCAATTGAGATAGATTTTTTTTGGATCAATGTACCCATGTTCTGGGCTGCGCGCTTGCCCCAGTCGGATAGTCCGTAATCGATAATAGCTATGGGTAGATCGCTGTGTTTTTGCAGGTTGTCAAACCACCAAGGTAAAAACATTTCAACGTTTTTGTCACAGCCAGTAATGATTCCGCGCGGGTGGTCCATTTGAACACCTATAGCTGAAAGTTGCTATATGCTGCCAACATTTTTGCAAAAAAGTTAAGAAACTCAGGTTAAGACGGACCGCCTTGGCCTTTGCCAGGTGGCATGCCGGGAAGTTGATCTTGATTTGGCTCAGTCGTTGTTGAATTTGGATTGACTTCAGTAAAGCCTGGACCCCTCGGAGCTTGCGAGCTTTGCTTGGGCTTTTGCTTGTTTTTGGGAGGTTTGACAGGTTTTTGCTGAGGTGTAGGAACGATAGCTTTTTTTTCCTGCTCACTTGCGGGAACAGGAGGTTCTTTCGGGAGGTCTGGAGGGTTGACTGTGTAGATTTGACGTACGTGAACCGTCGTTCCAGAGACAAGATTTGTGAGGGTTTGCGGATATCTTGGATTAGAGCCTTCTCCAAGGAGAATGGGAAAAGGTGTAATCCAAAGACCTGTGTAATGCACATCCTCAGGAGCCACTTCCCAAATCGTATTATCGTTAAGCTGCAACACTCTGCCGCCGTGATAATTTTCAGCTAGAGTTAGCTCTTTTTTGACAGGCGTTTTTGACGGCTCCATGTAGTTTGCAAGCCAGCTGGCGAGTTCACTTTGTTGCCTACGTGTTAAGCTTGTGATACCCGTACGTTGCTGCACATCAGGTGGCATGTAATCGCCCAAGCTAGTTGCCAAAAATAAAGCCAAAAGAATCATTGCACTTCTCCTTATATTCTAATACATATACTGAATTGAACACAAAAACAAGTTTTTAGCTTGAGTCAGCTATTCCCGCATATTTTTCATCTTCACTTCGGATCGTGTCTCTTTGACACTGTTCCTTGCTCCAGCTAAAAAATCTGGGGGCTGACCGTGCTAAATTCCTAGTTTTTGAATTCATTCCAGTATATAAAAAATAATTATGTGGCTAGCATTTGGAATGATTGCGCTTGGAGCTTTGCTTTTGTGGGGCGGGGCAGAGGCGATGGTAAAGGGAGCGGTTAAGCTTGCTTTGGATCTTGGCGTCCCAGCACTCATTGTTGGGCTTACTGTCGTTGCTATTACCACATCTTTGCCGGAGCTTTTTGCCAGCGTGGCAGCGCAAGTGGTGGGCGGCGAGGGAGATGTGGCACTTGGTAATGTTGTGGGCTCAAATATTGCTAACCTCGGCTTAGTGCTAGGTATAGCTTTGCTCATCCGCCCCATGCAGATTCCCACCGTCATCAAAAAGCGGGAGATGCCAATTGTTTTTGCAGCTTCGCTTTTGCTTTTTATCGTGATGTTGCCAGACTCAATCGGACGCATCAAGGGCCTTGTCTTGCTCACAGGAATGGTTGGCTACACCGTCTATCAATTTAAAATCTCTGGCGAAGAAAAAACTATTTCTAAGCAAGCCCTAGAGCAAGAAGCCACTCTTAAGTTAAGTTTTGGGCGTGAAATTTTTCTCGTTATCCTTGGTGTTATCTTGCTCATTGTTGGCGCTGGCAGCTTAGTTAAAGGGGCTATTAGTATTGCTAAACATTTTGGGCTCTCTCAGCTTGTCATTGGTGTAACAATCGTAGCTATTGGCAGCTCGCTTCCTGAAATTGCCACGGTCATCGTCGCTGCTCTAAAAAAGCGCACCGATCTCATTTTAGGTAACGTTTTTGGCAGTAATATCTACAACATCACGATGGTAGCCTCCATTGCAAGCCTTGTGCGTCCCATCAAATATTCGCCTCAAATGCTCTACCTCGATATTCCCGTCATGCTAGGGATCACAACGCTTGTCTGGGGTCTGGTTCATTTTTGCAAAAAGCTCACCCGTTGGCACGGCGCTCTACTGCTGACCATCTACATTCTGTATCTGATTAATCTTTAGGTAAATGAAATTTCGGTGGCTGCCACCGAAATTTCACGAAAATAGCTTAAGTATTTATAAATTAGTAATTTATATCATTCTAAAATAGGGTGGATGGTGCGTAGGGTGTGGCGCAACTGTCTTAAACAATCGGGATCATGGCCCTCTGCACTTGTGATCGACTCAGCTGTCTTCAAATGCTCCCAGGCATCTTTGGGCTTAAAACGCATCAGTTTGATCTGAGCTAGGTAATATTCGATGGTGGCATTGCTATTGTCTAGATCATGGTACTTTTCAAGGGCAGAAATCCCTTCTTGATGGACCCCTAGCTGCAGATGCGTGACCGCTAAATGCAGCCAGCCTTCTCGGAATTTTGGATAGCGTTTGAGGATTTTGGAGAGACGCTGTTGTTTTTTCTCGATCGATTCGCGTGTTTCATCCACTGACATAAAGACCGCTTTAATCCCTTCGCAGCTAACCTTTCCATCTAAAAAATCGCGCGGTATCGTCTCTTTACACACAGCCCCTGGAAGTAATTTGTCTGCAATGGCTGTTAGATACGTTTTGCCTATGGCTACCTCATTTATAAATAGGTAGTTATAGCCTAAAAACATTTTTAAAAGATCGTCATCTGGCATGTAGGGGAGTGCTTGCTCATAAAGAGCGATCGCATCGGCGTACCTTTCCTTGTGCCAGCAAACGGCTGCTTGGTTAACGAAAGCTAGTCCCACAACTTCTTTGAGCGTACGCTTTTGCAGCTCTTTGGTGTTAATGCCAAGATACATTTTTGAGGGGACGTTAATGCCCCTAGCTGTGGTTTCGATATTGATTTGATCTTTGTAGCGCACGTAAATGTGGCCAGGCGGTGTAATGATCTCTAAATCTAAATTTAGTCTTTGAGCTAAGCTCAAATACAAAATCGACACGCCCAAGCACACACCTTTTCTGCTATCCATGACAGCTGGCAAAAACGTGTACACATCGACATCATCGCTCCAAATCGAATGAGGGGGAAAGCGGTAGCGCATCTCGTGAAAAATAAAATCGTTAATAGCGCGCACTTTTTCTTCATCGGCGGCACCCGCCTTTAGTCTTGCCAAAATTTGCAGTGCCATCAAATCTAGCGTCGCCTCATACCTGCGTATGCTTAAGTGATCATCAAACTGATACAGTAAAAGCGTTCTTGCTAGATCGATTTCATCGGAACTCAGTTTTTGACAATCTTCTTTGCTCCAAACGTTGTAGCCCTTTAGCCTGCGGTTAAAGAGTTTATCTCCAATCGCATCGATTAGATTTAGCGATTTATCAGATAGTTGTGGGGGATCGTCCAATGGCTGGCGGTTGACTAAACTAATGAGTGGCTGCAGATCGAGTTCGGGAAATTCTAGCGGGCTACTAGAGGATTGACCCATCAAGCGCCACGCATCGCTCAGTGCTTTTTGTCCCTGCTCCGTGTCGGGATATAGCTGATAAAAAGCGAGCAGCTGAGAGATCGATGTGGGATCTAAGCTGCTTTTAAGCGTACTCAGCTGAGCTGCACTCGAACACAAAAAAAGAGCAATTGCTAGAAGGATGTTCATGCCCTCAGCCTAACGCACGGTAAGGGCAGTTGTCCAGCCGCTTCTTTATGCAGCAGTAGCGGCTGCCCGAATGGCTTGCTCTCGATCGTATCCACTCATATAATGAAGGTTGAGCTTATAAGCGCGCTCTTTAATTTCTTTTTGCTCGTCATCACTTAGGTCTGAAAAAGAAAGCGGTGGTAATTCTTTGCCAGCTATCGCTGAAGCAATTTTTACGCCTATGTTGCCAAGATCCTCAATGAATTTGACTTGCTTAATTTTCAAGGATTCATAAAAGTTTTCCCGTTCAGATTCAGTGGTATTTTTAGCAGCTATTGCATCGGCACGGGAAAGGAAATGGTAATAAAGCTTTGTATCAGCATAACTTGCAGCAGCAGATGAGGCAATGTAAAGCGGTAGTCTTGAGAAAAATATTGTCCAGCGGCGTTCTGGATTCGCTCTCATCTGTTTGATTATCATGACAATAATGCCCATAGAAATGACTATACCCACAATTTTTGTTACAACGCTCAGAATACTGTGGTAACCATCGACGTGAGCTTTTTCATGTGCTAAGCAAAAATCCACACCGTCAACATCCATCTCTTCGCTAAAGCAAATTGTGTTATTCGGAAGCGTCATATGTTGCTCTTTGCTATACAAACTATTTGAGTTGATGACTTTTAATTTGTAATTTGGGTTTTTGTTTGCCCAGTCGCGCAACTTAGGTAAGAGTTTTTTGATTTTTTCTTGTTTTTCAGGTGTGTCGAATGCTTCTAAAATTTTAGATTCCTCTTCTGTAACAGAGATAGCTACGTTGCTTGTATGAAATATGCTAGTCCCAAAAGATATAGGTGTCATAATTGCGTTAAAAGGCATTACAATCGGGCCGCCAATGATCGCCCCGATTAGGATATTTAATCTGCTAGGGTTGTTTTTTGTCTCTAAATTTGTTGTTACGTCTGAAAAGAATTTATAAGTTTCTAGCGGCGGGTTATTAACTTGAGTCATCTTGTCCTCCTAAGTTTAAGAATGTGCTAAGCCTATCAGTGATGTGTTTTTTTTAACTAGTTTTAAATTCAGAAAAATTTGCACGTGCAAGATCTTCAACTGAAAGCTTGTAGCGATAGGTCCAGTTGGAGCTAAGGATTGTGCCGGGACGGTTGATGCGCTCATCTTCGGGATCGGTGGAAGTTAGGTCGCCGGTACATGCTAGATATTCGTTTAGGAGGTTGATGTGGAAGAGCGTTGGGGTCTGATGAGAGAGTTTAATAAACTTTTTTTGAGTCTCGGAAGTGAATTCAGGCGTGTAGGTCCAGCCAAGCATGTCACAAAAATCTTTAGCATCGGATGGGTAGGTTTGCCACCAGCCCTTGATGGGAAGGAGGTCGTGAGAGGAGAGGCTAGTTAAGTTAACAGGGTCGTAGTCTTCAAGGGGTATGTAGGGGCCGTGGCCTTTGTCTTCTCGCACGTAGCCGATGATACGGGTGCCGGGAATGCCTAGGTTTTCGAGAATTTTGTCAGCGCCATCTGGCATGATGCCTAGATCTTCTGCGATGGGGAGCATGTCTGAGGCTGCGATCATGTGTGTGAGGACATCGAGTCCTTGGGTGAGGACAAGACCTGGATCAGACGGGATGAAGTGGCCTGTGGTTGGCAGCTGTCCTTTTTCCATGGCCCAGATGCGAAAGCACCCGATGACGTGGTCGATGCGGTAGATGTGGTAGAAGTGAGATGCGTAGTGCAGGCGTGTTTTCCAAAAGGCGTAGTCGCTTTGGCTAATCGCGGGCCAATTGTAGAGAGGGAAGTTCCAGCACTGTCCGTCTTTGTTAAATATGTCGGGAGGCGCCCCTGCAACGAGATCGAAGTTGAAAAAGTGAGGCGTGTGCCAACAGTCGACGCTATCGGTGTTGATCAGAATGGGGATGTCTCCCATGAGTTTAATGTTTTGCCGGTCGGCATAGTCGCGCACTTGCTTGAGCTGTTTGAAGCAGAGGTACTGCAAGGCGCTGTAAAATTCGATTTGTTCTTGGTGGTCTTTTGCAATTTTTTTAAGATCTGTATGGCTTAAGGCATGCAAGTTCTCTGGCCATTCTACCCAGGGGCGTTGATCGTTGTCGTCTTTAAGTGCTCGGTAAAGGGCATACGGCAAAAGCCAGCTATTGCTTTTACAAAAGTCTAAATAATCGTCTTGAATGAGAAGCGATTGTTTGACGCTTTGGAAGTATTTTTTTAAAAAACCCATTTTGAATTGGTAGACAGCTAGATAATCGACGCGCTTTTCAGGATCGATAGCCGGAGCATTGCTTAGGTCTTTTTCTAGAATGGAATGCGTGTCTAAAAAGGGGAGTTTGCGCAGGGATAGATAGATGGGGTGCAACGCGGTGGAGGATAAGGCGCTGTATGGTGAGCTGACTGCACCTGTATCGTTGACAGGAAGAATTTGAATGATGTCAAAGTCGCATTTTTTTGCATAGTCGACCATAGCGAGGAGATCGAGATATTCGCCGCAACCCACGCTTTGTTTGGAGTGAATACCCAGCAGCGGAAATAAGAATCCGTGGTGATGTCTGATTCCGATTTTTTGCCAAATGTCTTTGAGGGGCGTTTTGCTTAAGGCTTTCTCGATTGCTTTCATGTTTTTGTGTACCGTGTATTGCGCCCAGAAGAGATGCGTTTAATCTGGCCTTGTTTTGCAAGTGTTGAGAGATGGCGGCTGGCTGTTGATCTGGGCAAGTCAAAGCGTTCCATGACATCGGCTACAGTAATTTCACTTCCATAATCGAATATTTTTAAAATGTGTTCTAAATCTGAGGATTTTTGTGTCGGCCCTGCAGCGGTTTCTCTTGGCAAGATACATTTGATATAGTTTTGCCCTTGGATCACTTGAGGTGTTTTGAGGTTTTTTTGTTTGTAGGTCCTAAATAAGGTAAGTAAACCAGATCCAAGTTTTTCAATGTAACCAGCTTCACGAAACACTTTGCAAATCGCCATGTTGCGAATGTAGGTGGCTCCTGTCTGAAGATGATCTAAGTCGATAGGTCCAGGGAAGACGCCGGGGCTAAAAATTTCGATGCGGTTATCGTAAATCGCAATTTTTGTAGGTCCTTGAATGTGGTAATTGCGGTGCACAAGTGCGTTGATGACGACTTCGCGAAGAGCTTCTTCAGGAATTTCGAGTTCTTCTTCTCGCTCAGCATTTTTTATTTTAAACGAGCGATAGAGCCGTTTTGTGAGGAAGTGCATTGCGTCAGCGTATTGTTGAAAAAGGGTGCCGATGCAGTCTGTTGTGGCAAGGACGTCCCTACCTTCATTTCCTCTAAAGTGCGTACAGATAATCATGGCTTCAGGAAAGTAGTATTGGGGATCTTGGTTAAAAAGGAGTAAACCTGCAACGGAAGGATATGTTTTTGTGTGTTCTTCAGCGATGAGGTAGTAGGATTTAAGCGTGTGATAGTTAATGATAGCATCGCCTTTGACTTTTCGTTTCTCTAGAAAACGCTGGATAGCTTCATGATCAAGTAGGTCGACATCGGCGTGATAGACGGGTGTGCAATCGTATGAGATGCGTTTTGCTGACCATTTTAGCTCTTCGATCATGTCGGCGTTGGCTCTAACTGTATGGTGGCCCATGCGAATGTAGGTGCCTTTTTCTAATCCTTCAGATTTACGGAAATAAGGCTTATTCATGCCCGCGGAAACTTCGATGATAAGGATTGTTTTTTCGCCGATGAGCTGAGCGTAAACCCGAGGAATAATGGGAGGGGAACAAGCGTCATAAATCGCTTTATCGATGGCCTCGAGCGATGCTTGCACTTCTTGCTCTCCAAGACCTGTGATTGTTCCGTTATTGGCTACACCAATAACTAGTTTACCGCCATGTTGGTTGCAGAACCCGATCATCGTTTTCACGATTTGATCGTCTTTGGGAATAGTCCTTTTAAATTCAAGAACAGAGGACTCAGATTCAGAGTGTTTCATGTATTCTCCGCTTTCCTTCATTTTAGCAAAATGAGTCAATTTGAGTCAAAAAATGGTATTAAATGACTCAAATTGACTCAGTTGGTCTTTGGTGGTGAGTTAAATGAGTCAAATTAAGTTGTTGTAGATTAATGATTTGTGTATTTTATGACACTAATTGACTCAATTGTGAGTCAATTAGTGAGGTCGATATTTTGGTCTTTGGTCATGTAGGTTTTGACGGGGGAGGTCTGGCCAGAGTCAAGGGCGTTTTTCCAGTCGAGGCTTATCGCGAGGAAGTGGGAAAGGTAGTCGGAAAGGGCGTCGATGTGGAGGGCTTTGGTGGCGAGGTAGGAAAAGAGAACGAGGGTGTTGGTTTGTTTGGCGTAGGCTAGAGTTGCTAGAGGTGGAGGGAATTCGACATTGGCGGCAAGGGCTGCTGCTAAGACTTCTTGCCGGAATTTTCCGGGTGGTAGCTCAAAGATGGGCGAGACGATGAGGATGTTTTCTTCCGAGGCGTCGGGTTCGATCTGGATGGCGATGTCGTTATCAATGATGAATTGACAGGCGCCGTTGGAGTCGACAAGGAGCTCGGTATCCAGTTTTTCAGAGAGTTGGTAGATGATGTCGTAAAAGCTCATTCTTCTTCGTCCTCGTCATCGAGCTCGTCTTCGAGATCGGATAGGGTTTCGATTAGTGTCATGAGCATGTCTTGGCGGTGTTTTTCGTTTTTGAAAAGGCGAGGGGATACCCCGCGCATGGCGTCGCGGTATTGAGTGAAGATGATGATCTGGGCGATGATGTCTTCTTTGATGCCAAGGGCTTGTGATAGGCGCAGAATTTTATCAGGCGAGGGGTAGCGCTCTTTGAGAAGAGAAACTAGAAGCTTGGAGAGGTTTTCAAAGTCCAGATATCGATTTACGGAGAGGGCGTTTTGCTCGTATTGCTGGCGGATGATGCGTCCTCTACTTTTGAAGAAACGGTAGACTCCTAGGATGGCTTGCATGTTTTTTGTCTCAGAGACCAGCGTGTGCAATTGACCTTTGCTGATGGATGAGCCTTTGGCAGTTAGATCGGCGCGCAGCGATTTGAGCATGAATTCTATGGCTTCTTTCATTTTGTCGTAGGTGTATTTTTGAATGAGTTCTTCAAAAAGTGTCTGCGCATCGCGTGGATTGCCGGTAATGTCGCGGTAAAGGTCGCGCAGCTCACTTGGAGAGGCGAGCTCTGCATGTGATCTGGATACGCCGCCCATGTTGCGGCCAGCGATGATTTCTCTGCCACGGAGAGAGCGGATGAGGTCTTTGGTGCGCCTTAGGCGTTTGTAGGCAGATGAGCTAGGATGGAGTGTTTCAAGCAGGTAGTCGAGCGCTTCATCGGCAAGCGATGGATCGGCAAATCGCTTTATGATGATGTCTAATGTTTCTTCTTCTGATTGGGCTTGCTGCACTTCGGCATGGAGGCCAAGGAGTTTTGTTGCATCCATCTCCGCGTTGCGTTTTTGGTAGAATTTGGCTAAGGCTTCAGCTTTTGCAAAGATCTCTGTTTTTTCGGTGGGTGGCGGCGCTTTAGCTTCCTGCGCTTGCTTTTGGGGCGTGTCTTGTTTAGCAGCACCTCGCTTTTGTAGCTCTTTAAAGTATTTTTGGCGGGCGATGACATCTGAGGCTTGCTCAGTTGCGACTTCGCGATAAAGGGCTTTGGATTCTTTTTGGACGATGTTGTGCAGTGCGGTTTTTTTTACGGCAGCTACAAATTGCGCTTTGCCTGCACCTGAAACGCTTTCTGGTCCTGAAACTTCTGCCATAGTTTACTTTAGCTGTACGCGGCCAAGCGGTTGAATGCGGATTTCTGGGACGATCTCCTGGTAGGATACGACCGGTAGTTCGGGGAAATCTCCCTCGATAAGTTTGCGCACAAAACGTCGCACGTCCATGTTGGTGATGATCACAGGTGGCTGCCCTTCAGGCGGCGTTGGCGTGATGATCTGGCGCATGGAGCCTAAAATGAGACTGACAGAGTCGGGGTCGAGCGCGAGATAGGATCCAGCTGATGTTTGCTTGATCGCGCCTCTGACCATGTCTTCGATTTCGGGGTCGAGCATGTAAACAGAAAGGGTTGACTGCCCAAGCGAGTATTTGTAGCTGACGTAGCGTTTTAAGGATGAGCGCACGTATTCGGTGAGCAGCACGGTGTCTTTTTCAGTTTGGGCCCATTCGCTCAGTGATTCCATGATGGTGCGCAGGTCTTTGATGGAAACTTGCTCTTGTATTAAGCGTCTGAAAATTTCGGTGAGTTTTTGCAGCGGTACAAGGCGCGTCACTTCTTTTGTAAGGTCAGGATAGGATTTTTCGACGAATTCTAAAATACTGCGTACTTCTTGAATGCCGAGGAATTCAGCCGCGTTATGCCTAAAAAAGTGGGATAGATGCAGGATCATCACTTCGAGCGGATTCCAGTATTTGATGCCCGATTTTTTCAAGATCTCTTCGTATTTGGCCTCGACCCAAAGCGAGGCTTGACCGATGGCGTTTTTGGATGTGGTGAAAGGTAAATTGTAGCGGCGCAGGTTTTCTTCAATTTCGTTGGTTAGAAGATAGCCTTTTAGAATTTTTCCGCGCACGATCGGAACTTCGTTTAAAAAGATGTTGTATTCGTCTTCTTCAAGTGTTGGCGATTCTGTTCTAACGTGTACACCGGGAAAACGAACGCCTAAGTCTTGGTAGAGTGCAGCGCGCATTTTCGGGATCATCTCTTCAACAAAGGAGATGCCACCTTTTTGTTTGCGAATTTGATCAGAGAGGTATTTGCCGGTCTCTAAAATAACAGGAAGCGTTAAAGCGTAATCGTCTGTTTCACCGCGGACCATGGTGTGCCCGTCGACATCGGTTTCAACTGCAGAGCCGCCCGCTGCGATACGCTTAGCATTTTTACGCTCTTTCCAGAGTTTGCGTCCGCTGACGCCGCCCACAATGATTGCAACGCTGAAAAAGAGCCAGGTAGGAAACCCGGGGATGAGGCCGAGCATGACTAGGACAACTGTGGCAAGTAAGATCGCTTTAGGTTGAGCAAAAAGCTGCTGAGTTATGTCTTTTCCAAGATTGGAATCTTTTTTGTCACTTGTCACACGGGTGGTGACAATACCGGCAGAGAGGGAAATCATGAGCGACGGGATTTGTGAGACAAGACCCGTACCGATAGAGAGTAGAGTGTAGATTTGCGCTGATTGCAAGGCAGTCATGCCGTGGACGGTCATTCCAATGATCAAGCCGCCGATGATGTTGATGGCTGCAATGACGATACCAGCAATAACATCCCCTTTTACGAATTTCATGGCACCATCCATGGCACCGTAGAGCTGACTCTCTTTTTGCAGCTGCAGGCGCATCTCGCGACCTTTATTTGCGTCGATGACTCCTGCGCGCATGTCTGCATCGATGCTCATTTGTTTACCAGGCATCGCATCGAGGGTAAAACGAGCTGCAACCTCAGCCACGCGCTCGGCACCTTTTGTCACGACGATGAATTGGACGATGGTGATGATTAAGAAGATGACACCACCGACAATAAAGCTACCACCCACAACATATTCACCAAACGTGTGGATAATTTCTCCTGCATCAGCGTGAAGCAAGATTTGTCTTGTCGCAGAAATCTCAATCCCTAAGCGAAAGAGCGTCGTGATAAGGAGAACGGAGGGAAAGATGGAGAGCTGCGTTGCTTTAGCAATGTAGAGCGCCACCATCAAGATGGCAACGGACGCGGTTAAGTTAACGGCAACTAAAAAATCGATGATTTCAGGAGAGATCGGAATAATGATAACCATGATGATGGTGATCACAAAGAACGCTAAGATGACATCTGTCGATCCTGAAAGAAGGTTCATGATGCGGTTGCTTGCAAGTCCGCGTGTGAGTTTATTTGTTGCCATTTTTCATTGCTCCAAAATTTCGGTGTATTCTTTTTCTCGATCTTCGAGGGCTCCCACCCATTTCATTACCTCTGCTACCGCTGTATAGACCTCGTCGTCTTGCGGGATAAAATTGCCTTGCTTTCCCTGATTCCACAATGTCTGCGCTAGCAGCGGATTGCGGAAAATCGGAATATCGTAGTTGACGGCAATTTTTATCATGTTCTCTGCCGCTACGCCTTTACCCATCGTCAAGATTTTCGGCGCGGGCATATCTTCTGGGTCGTACTCAAGCGCCACAGCGATGTGGGTTGGGTTTGTAACCACAGCCTTGGCTCGCATCGTTGCTTGTGGACCTTCCTGGTAGGCGACCTCTCTGGCGATTTCCTTGCGCTTGCCCTTGATATGGGGGTCACCCTCAGTATCCTTCATCTCTTGTTTAACCTCAAATTTTTCCATTTTCATTTCTTTTGAAAACTGTTTTTTTTGAAAAATGAGGTCGAAAATAGCAATGCTAATAAAAAATATTCCGACACGAATTAAAACTTTAATTAAAAAATCGTTGAAGACACCCAAAGTGACCGTTATTGGCAGGCCGGCTGTTGCGATGATGTCAGATAAGCTGGTTTTCATCACAGAATAAATCAAAATACAAGCGATCGCAATTTTCAATACTGATTTTAAAAGTTCAAATAACGTCTTGAGTTTGAACTTATTTTTAATTCCATCGACGGGATTTAAACGTTTAAAATCAAATTTCATCGCTTGCATGGAAAACATGGGGCCGATGATCAAAAAGTTGACTAGCACGCCAACGGAGACGACAATAACTAAAAGCGGAAGGGTCGTGCTCATGATCATCTCGATGGCATAGGTCATATAACCGGCTGCCTGCTGTCTTAAATCGACTTTTGCTGGGATTGAGCGAAACATTGCAATCATGTAGCTGCCCAATTGCTCAAAGAAAAAATGAGCCATGATCAGCGTCGTTGCAATCGATACGATAAACGTAAACGCTGAAGGAAAATCTTGTGATTTAGCGACCTGCCCCTTTTTTCTTGCATCACGCAATTTTTTCGGGGTGGCCTGTTCGGTTTTTTCTGCCATCCACCGTCCATTTTAGCTCTTACAACATTCTCTAGCAAGGGCAAACAATCGCTTGCTTTTATTTATCCTTCACATCAAAATCGCATGCTAAAAGGAGTTATGATGTTCGTTTCAAGCGCAACTGAAAAGCCATCTAATCAGGGTGGACAACCACAGAAGAACCAGCCCAAAACGCGTAACATTGCTAGGTCATTATTCGGAAAATCGCCAAAGCATAGAGGCCTTGTGGATAAAAAAAGTCCTAGTGATGTTGAAATTTTAACTCCGTACAAACAAAGTAATACAGCTGTGGGAGAAGAGTCTCCATCAGCACGTATTATTGCTAGCTTAGAGAGTGAGATTGACACTTTCCAGGGTCACTACAGTCCTATTGGTAAACTGCCTACTGCCCAGGATGAAGATAATTTAGATGAGCTGGCTGAAGTGTTATACCCAAAACGGCAGCCAAAGCATGCAAATGGGTCTTTACAAGGTTTATTTGATCAATATGTTCAGCCAGAGCAAAATGCTCCAGAAGATTTAGAGCCGGTGACTCCTCCCCAAAGAGCCAAGATTAGAGCAGATAAAGAGCTACCTAATACTCACGATTTGTCACATCTTCTTAAAGATTTAGGTATTGAAGAGTCAAAGAGTGAGCAACTAGACAGGCTTTTGGATACTTAATTGTGAAAAAAGAGGATGACATCACCGTCACAGACGGTGTATTCCTTGCCTTCAATACGTGCTTTGCCAGCCTCTTTGGCAGCAGGCCTTGAGCCGCAAGTGACGTAATCATCATAACCAATCACCTCAGCGCGAATAAACCCTTTTTGAATATCGGTATGGATTTTGCCAGCAGCCAAGGGGGCTTGCGTGTTTTTCTGAATCGTCCAGCCCCGCGTTTCTTGCTCGCCAGAGGTGAAAAATGTGATTAGGCCTAAAAGATCGTAAGAGGCACGGATGAGGCGGGTGAGACCTGTCTCTTGTAGGCCGAGTGACTGCAAGTACTCTAATCCCTCTTCGGAACTAAGAGCTGCAAGTTCTTGTTCTAGCTGCGCACAGACCGGAATCACTTTAGAGCCTTCTTTTTCTGCATACTCGCGGACCTGTTCGACAAAAGAATTTTCCATCGATGGGAGGGAACTTTCGTCGACATTAGTTAGATAAATGACAGGTTTGCTTGTTAGGAAGTTGTAAGCTTTGAGATGATCTTTTTGTTCATTGGATACCTCGATACGGCGCACTGGGACATTTTCGTTTAACTGATTTCGGATGGTTTTGAGCGCCTCTACTGCCGGAAGGAGGTCTTTATTGCCTCTAGCTTGCTTTTCGAGTTTAACGATGCTGTTTTCACACATTTGCAAATCGGCTAAGATAAGCTCAAGCTCGATTGTCTGGATATCTTCAATCGGGTCGATGCGTCCTTCGACATGGATGACATCTTCATTTTCAAAGCAGCGTACAACGTGGATGATTGCATCGGTTTCTCGAATGTTAGCTAAAAACTTATTACCCAGGCCCTCGCCGCTTGCAGCTCCTTTGACTAAGCCTGCAATATCGATAAAAGCCATCGTTGGGTAAATAATTTTTTTACTTTTCGTGATCTCATGCAGCTTGTCAAGCCTAGGATCGGGTACTTCGACGATGCCTGTATGAGGATCGATCGTGCAAAAAGGATAATTTTCAGAGGGGATTCCTTTCTTGGTCAGCGCATTAAACAGCGTCGATTTGCCAACATTAGGTAGCCCTACAATTCCACATTCCATAACACTCGAGTATAGCACGCTGTGGAGTTAAACCAAAGCAGCTCTTTGAAGATAAGTCAAATAAAGAGAAGAATCAGTATTGTTTTGTGATTCTAATCTGCGGATTTTCTGTATCGCCTTCTAGATTTATTTGTTCGCTTTTATACTCTGGGGGAGTTGTTTTAGAAATACCCGGATAATGTGTTTCTAATGTTGAAAGAACCATGTCAGTTATTTGCTTTGGCATAAAGCTTTGCCAGTTTCTGTGCAAAATATTACGTTCAGAAAACATATTTAACATTGGTTTTGATAGTGAATCGATGTAGTCGGTAAAGTACTCGACGTGTGGCTTGCCATTCTCTGGTGCTGGTATAGGATACCCGTCAGAGTTCATGCAATCTTCATAATCGACTGGAAATCTGAGCTCAACTAGTGAATTATGGGCAAACATCGCTTTAATCAACGGTAGATAGTGCTTCCGCTGAGGTCTTGGCCTGTCGTTTGGCATTTGCAGTAGATTGAGATGCTTTAAAGTTTTGTTGTTTTTTAGCATCTGACATGCGGCTAGTAACGCATTGTCCTCATCAGCATCACCTGAATAGTCCCTAAGATTAATTTCTAAACTTAAATCAACTAGAGAAGTGTTTGTTTCTAAAGCCGTTAGTAGTTCTATCCAACAACCCGAAGGAAGTGCATTTCTTATATAAATTCTTTTCATTTGATCAAGCCTATCAATTAGGCTGCTTTCAAGTGAAGTTGCCCATTCTTCAAAGAGCCATCCAAATGGTTGCTCCTCACCAAGACTAAATTCAGTAATCGATCTGTTCCCTAAAAGAGCAGTAGTTAAACCGGAAATGGAATCTTCCCCATTGACATCACCGACGATGTTTAATTTTTTTATTGATGTGTTGTCTTTAATTGCATCAACTAGATGAGGAATAACGAAGTTGTCACAGTTAACTCGAATTGACTCGATTGATGTTTGATTTTTTAAAAAATCTGTGAATTTTTTATATTTTTCAAACTCATCTTCATCTGGGCACCAAGAAAAATCCAAATGTTTAGTTTGGGGATAGCAGATCTGAAGATTGGCTATTTGATCCATGTCGTACTTTTCAAAAAGCGTGCGTCGATATGTAAGATTATTGCTTGATTGTCTATACAGGAGTTGATCGACCGCTTCAAGAATCTCACCTAATACTTGAAGGTTAGGAACAAGTGTTTTCACATCCTTTATGTTCACTTCGACAGACTTGGTCTTTAGACCAAAAAGATCTAGGTCTATAGCTTGCCGCAAATTCAAATTAATACTGTATTTAAGGTTTTTGAGGACTTTAAAAGTTAAACCATCATTATCATAAGCATAGTTTACTTGAAAGGGGTTGTCAGTATCGACCGTATCAGATCTAGATGTCTGATCCATAACTTTTCTTTTGCGTGTTTGACTAACCTGAGGGTCCTGATTTTGAGATTGTGGTTGGTTAGGTTTTTTTAAGTAACTAACTTTCAAGTATTCATGAAGTGGAAGTGCTTCGCTACTATTAGCTCTTGCTACTATCAACTGACCGTTTACTAAATAGAACTCCTTGTCCTTAAGGGATTGTATGAGTCTAAGACATTTTTTGTTAACCTCTTGAGGTTCATGGTGGTATTGCTCAGTGATGTTTGCAAATGGAATACGGACTACCTCTATAGTTTTAAATCTAGGTGAATTTAATTCAGTACCTGTAGAATTGTTAATTACATGAAATAATTTTGAAATATGACCGTCGAATCTCATTTTGCACCATGTTTATGAAGTAAAAAAAGAACATTATAATTAATATAGTGTTTTTATTCAATTTATTAAATTAGTTTTCGGATAAGGTGGGCTTGATTGCTCGAGTAAATAAGACGCTGCCTGTGAGGATGAAGAGGCCGCTGATAGCAATGGGCGCCAAGGGATGTGTTGCCATGGCAAGGCCAGCTAAGCTTGGAGCTAGAACTTGGGATGTGGCCTGGACCGCTTGAAATAACCCCATGACTTTCCCTTGATGGGAGCTGCCCCCATATTCGGAGATAAGATAGGTGAGAGCTGGACAGATAATCGCGTAGCAGAAAGAAAAGAGCGTGACAGCGCATATGATCATAATGGGTGCTTTAATTGCGCCTAGGGAAAAAATGGCAATGGCGAGGAGAGGTGCTGATATTTTGAGCACGGTTTCTTCTTTGATGCGGTGGCAATAGAGGGTGTAGAGGCCTTGCGCAATTAAACAGCAGATGCCGAAGTAGGATAGGATGTTGCAGTAGGCCTCGATAGAGTAGTGAAGGCGGTCGATTAAGAAAACGCGGAAAAATTTGATAAAAAAATACCAGCCAAAGTAAAGCGCGAAGACTGAGGTGAAAATCGATTTGAGAGCTTTGGATTCAGATAAGAGATTTTTGAGGTCTTGGCCAATAAAGTGGGGTTTGAATTTGGGGATTCTCATCCCGCGCATGGTGTCGTGGAAAAAAGAGCTGATCAGGAAAAAATTGATGAGTGAGATCAGGGCAGACAGTAAGAAGATAAGCAGAACGGGATTTGCAAATGACAGGTGCGTAAAAAGTTGACCCGATAAATACGGCCCGATAATAAAGGCTAAACCAAAGGTCATAATGGAAAGAGAGAATCGGCGAGCTTTTTCACGTGCGGTAGAAAGGTTTGCAATTATGGCATTAAGCGTTGAGATGTTGGCGCCTGTAAGCCCTGCTAGCCCATTGCCCAAAAAGAGGTAGAAAACGTCATGAGAAAAGATCGCATAGGCAGATAGTGCATAACCCAAAAAATTTCCGACAAAGCTAATTAGAAGGACGCGTTTACGGCTTAGGGCATCGGACATTGCACCTAAAATAGGATTTCCGAGAACTTGCGCTAGGGGGTATGTAGCTAAGAGTGCACCCAAAATCATGTACCTTGCAGGATCGGAAATGCTACCTGGCAAGAGCGTAAAGGGGCCAGAAAGGATCAAAGAGTAGGTGTGAGGAATGATCAAAGCAAAGGCTAAATAGTCTAAGAAAGAAACACTTAACACAAGCGGCAATCTCAGGGCTTTCAATAAATAACTCATACGCTTTATGATTATACGCGATTTGATGAGGTGATTCAATTTTTATCCCTAAAGCATAGAGAATTAGAGGCATTTAGAATAAAAATGCTTAATGCTTTAGTTCAAAACGGTCAAAACACTTTTGAATTAGAAGAATTTTCGATAGGGTCTGCCGAGAAGTCTGGAGGCTGTTTCGGTATCACCAATTTCCAAGAGCCTGCGGATTCTTTGGCTAGAGACTGCCGTTCCATCCGATGTTAGTTTATCTAAATATTCGACGGAAAAGTTGTGCTGTTTTGAAAATTTTCTAATCATGTCTGGTGTGCCTGTGCGCCCTTTCCCAAAGCGTGCATCTTCTCCAAGGACTAAAAAATCGAAAGGTAGTTTTTCTCTTAGCTTAAGTAAAAATTGATCATAGGTATTAGAAGCTGTCTCAGATGTGAATTTGAGCAAAACTGTCACGTCGATTTTACATTCTTCAAGCAGTTGTAGTTTTTTTTCTGGAGGATGAGACTATCCCACTATTATAAGAATGTTGATTTTTGAGAGATTTTTTTTCGGAGGTTTAGATTGTCTCGAAGGACATACTGGATCCAGTAGACCAAGAGGCGATCTGAAGCTCTGGGAAAAAAGAATCAAAAAGCATTTTTTGGAATAGTGGGATAGTCTCATAGATAAGTTTTACAGGATTGTCTGGACTTAGCACTTCGGTTGGGTGGTTGGAAAATGTCACGACAACTGGGTCTTTTGGAAGCAATGGTTCTAAAACCGCCCATTGCTCATCTGCTAGCACTATGAACCTTCATAAAAGAAAGAAGGCTGGAATCAACACTATTAAACTAACCAAAAAACACAATATAAACAATAAAGAAAGTCCTACAACAAGTGATAAAATCATTAAACATTTATCAATAACTATATCCCGCATACTATCGGCTACTCTATTAGTTTCATCAGCACTGCGACTGCTATCGGCTATGTTATTAGTTTCATCAGTTATTATTCGTTTTCGACAATTAGGGCATGTGTTATTTACATCCAACCAAGTCAATATACACGATTCGTGGAATATGTGTTCGCAAAATGTTTTAAACACTTGACTTTCAACAGGATCGGTGCAGATAGTGCACACGTTAGATTCGTTGCTATTAAGATCACTAATACTGGAAACCATATTGAACTCACAAATATTTAAAATTAATTAATATTGTATTTTAAAGTTTAATATTTGTCAATTAATAATTTATTCTAAATAAAGCTGGTCGATGCTTTAGATATTCTTAAAATTTAAATTATTAATAATCAGTTGCATACAAAAGTTCCCATCACAAAACACCAAGCGCAAAAAAAACACTGATGATTGATTAGCGCTTGGTAGGCGCTTTTTTCCAAAAGCAACTCAAGCTCAGCTGTCTTTGGAGGAATTGTATAGTGGTCTCATTGTATGACCTAAGCGAATGATGTAAACGAAAGAGTTCAGGTTAATAGCGTCTTCCAAGAAGCTTAGAAGCTGCGCTGATGTTACCATTGCTTAGTAAGCTTCGAATTCTTTGGCTAGAGACTGCCGTTCCATCCGATGTTAGTTTATCTAAATATTCGACGGAAAAGTTGTGCTGTTTTGAAAAGGCCTGAATCACTTCTGGTGTGCCTGTGCGCCCTTTCCCAAGGCGTGCATCTTCTCCAAGGACTAAAAAATCGAAAGGTAGTTTTTCTCTTAGCTTAAGTAAAAATTGATCATAGGTATTAGAAGCTGTCTCAGATGTGAATTTGAGCAAAACTGTCAAATCGATTTTACATTCTTCAAGCAGTTGTAGTTTTTTTTCTGGAGGATAGATAAGTTTTACAGGATTGTCTGGACTTAGCACTTCGGTTGGGTGGTTGGAAAATGTCACGACAACCGATGTCTTTCCCAGCTCATTTAAGCGCTTGAAGATGGCTTGATGACCAAGATGTATGCCATCGTATGAACCGATAGTGACAGCAATAGGGTGCTTCAGATCTTGGGGAATGGCATCGAAGGTCTCTACAGTGTGCATTGCAAGTGTCGGCGGTAGTCAAATTCAGAGCCTTGCGGCGGTAAGGGTACGCAGTCACTTAAATTAAATGGTCCAGACCGTGTACGCACAAGTTTTGCAACAAAGGCGCCGCAGCCTAAAGCTTGTCCTAAATCATGGGCAATGCAGCGGATGTATGTGCCTTTTGTGCATTCGATATCAAGTGTAAGCGTGGGGTATTGGTATTCAATAAATGTGGTTTTTACGCATACAGTTTTAGCTGGACGATCTACGGTTTTACCTTCTCTTGCAAGCTCATAGAGTTTTTTGCCGTTTAGCCGTTTTGCTGAAAACATCGGTGGTATTTGCTCAATAGAGCCCTGAAAGAGAGCCAGTTTATCTTGAATCTCATCTAGGGTCGGAATTTTTTCAGATTTTTTGACCACCTCGCCGTCGATATCGTATGAGTCAGTCTCAATGCCGAGTGTAATGGTTGCTCTGTAGGCTTTGTCGTGATTTTGGAATTTGTCAGCTAGGCGCGTGTAGTTTTGACCAATGAGCATCACCATCACACCCGTTGCAAACGGATCAAGTGTTCCTGCATGTCCAATTTTTTTGATGCCAGTGAGCTTTCTTAAGACAGAAACTAAATGAAACGATGTTTTACCAGGTGGCTTGTCGAAAAGTAGAATGCCTTGCGTCTTGGTGGGATTAGGAGTCATCTTGTTTATTGTGGATATCCTGCAAGATTTCTTCGATGCGCATGTGTTTTTCAATCGAGGTGTCGAGTTGAAATTTCAAAGAGGGGAAAAATCTCAAAACAACTTGCTTAGATGCAAGGGATGAGATGTACCCAGCAGTTTGGTTTAAAGCCTGAAGCGTTTCTTCTTTTTCTAAATCAGGTCCCATGACGCTCACATGGACAGTGGCATGATGTAAATCTTTTGAAACATCCACACCGGTCACTGTGACAAATTGAGAAATATGCGGATTTTGCACATCGCGCATGATGACCTCTGAAATGACTTCTTTCAAAAGAGAATTGATACGCTTAATGCGTTTAGATTCAGCCATTAATCGAGTGTTTGTACGTGGTAGATAATTTCGTAAGCTTTCAGGATGTCATCTTCTTGAATATCACTTTGGCCTGATAGAACGATACCGCATTCAAAGCCTTTTGCAACTTCCTTGACGTCTTCTTTAACGCGTTTTAAAGAGGAGATGGAGCCTTCCCAGATCACTTCATCGCCGCGTAGCTGCTTGATGCGATTATTACGCTTGATTAAGCCATCTTCTACCTGACAGCCGGCAATAACGCCGAGCTGTGAAGATTTGAAGATCGCTTTTACATAAGCTGTTCCCACTTCATTCTCTTCAGCGGTTTTATCTAGGGTCTCAACCATTAGCTCTTTTACGCCATCGACCAGGTGGTAGATGATATCGTAGAGTTTAACGGTGATTTTTTCTCGTTTGATCAGTGGTTCAGCATGGCTTTCAACCTGCGTGTGGAAGCCTACAATGAGCGCTCCAGAAGCTTTTGCAAGCTCCATATCCGATTCAGAAATTTGGCCAATGCCTTCGGAAATGAAATTGAGTTCGACTTTTGTCTGAGGGATTTTAGAAAGTGAATTTTTAACAGCTTCAAGCGATCCTTGTACGTCCGCACGTAAAATAATTGGGAAGATTTTCTTCTCTTGCAGTTGTTGTGTCCGCTGCATGATATCTTCAAGCGCAGCTGGACGTTTGCTAGCAGCCGTTCTTGAATCACCTGCTTCACGCTCTTCGGAAAGCTTCCTGGCTTCTTTTTCGCTTTCGACGACGATGAATTCTGAACCAGCAACAGGTACGCCTGAGAGGCCAGTGATTTTAACTGGGCACGATGGACGCGCCTCTGTCACAGGCTTATTATGCTCGTCGTGCATGGTTTTAACACGCCCGTAAAAGTTGTCGATGACTAAGGCATCGCCTTTTTTTAGAGTTCCATTTTGGACAAGAATAGTTGCTACTGGACCAAAGCCGCGAGAGAGCTCGGACTCCAAAATAGTTCCTCTGGCACGCGTATCTGGCTGAGCATTTAATTCTAACATCTCAGCTTGAAGAAGTACCATTTCTAGTAGTGTGTCTATGCCTTCTTGTGTTTGCGCTGAGCAATTAACGGTCAATGTCTGTCCACCCCAGACCTCAGGAAGGAGGTCGCGGTCTGAAAGTTGTCTGAAGACTGTGTCGGCATCAAAATCGGGCTTATCTGATTTGTTGATAGCGACGACTATCGGCACTTTAGCATCGAGGGCTTGATTTAGAGCTTCATCTGTTTGTGGTTTCATTCCTTCGTCACCAGCAACAACCAAAATCACAAGGTCGGTCACAGTAGCTCCGCGTGCTCGCATTTCGGTAAAGGCTTCGTGACCTGGTGTATCTAAAATTGTGACTTCACCGTGGGTTGTAAATGCTTTAAACGCTCCAATGTGCTGGGTGATGGAACCGGCTTCTTTGGCTGTGATATTACTTTTTCGAATAGCATCAATGAGAGAGGTTTTACCGTGGTCGACATGGCCCATGAATGCCACAACAGGTGGTCTGGCTTTTAGCACATCTGGGTTTGTTAAGGTGATCTCTTCAGCAATCGATTTGTCGGTAATACGCAAACGTTCTTCTTCGCTTGTGTCGATTGTGATTTCACAGCTGAATTCTTCGCCAATAAGCTGAACTGTTGTTTCGTCATCGAGTAGGTCGTTGATTGTGAGTTGAAGACCTTGCTTGAAGAGTTTGCCCATAATTTCGGCTGCTTTGAGTTTCATCGCAGAGGCTAAATCTTTGACTGAAATCGGAAGTTTAATTTTGAGCTCTTTAGGGCGGATGATGTCTTGCTGTGAAATTTTTGCTTTGCCACCTTTTTTGCGTCTTCCAAAGCGGCGCTCTTCACCAATGCGTAGGCCTTGCTTGTCTCTATTGTCAAAAGAGCGCATGCTTTCAAAGCGACGTTGTTTCGTTGGTGGGGTAAAGTCTTTTTTCTTCTTGGGAAGCTCTTTTTGCTTCTCAGGTGTAGGGGTTGCAGCTGGTTTTTTTTCTTCGTTTTTGGGCTTGGCTTCTGTGTCTTTGATGTCTTTTGGCTTTTCTTCGATAATAGGGCCAAGTTTAGACCGTGGAGGAGGAGGTGGCGGCGGCGCTTGTTCTACGACTGGCTGCTGCTCTACAACCGGCTCAGGAGGAGCAGGCTCGGGAGCTTTGGGCTCTGCTTGCTTGATTTTAGCAATAGGCTTTTTCTTGATCGTGGCTTTAGCAGCAGCTTTTTTTTCAAGCTCTTGTTTTGGAGTAGCTTTCTTGGTTGCTGCTGGTTTTTTCTTGGCAGCAGGCTTCTTTTCAAGGTCTTTTCCGAACTTGAGTGCTGCTGTCAATTGATTGTTTTTTATTTTAAGTTTCAGATTTTTTGCCACTAACGTTTTCAACTTCCTCAATAATGGATTCAACGAGATCCAAAGAAATATCAGCTTTGGCTGCTATCTCATTCGGGTCTGTTTTTAATAATTTTCGCGGAGTATCAAATTCTGCAGAAATTAAGCTATCAACAGCTAGTTTGCTGATGTTCCCGCTTGCGACAAGAGGCTGGTCGAGCTCTGGATTCTCAGCCAAGGCCATTTGCTGTCTTTCAATGCGAGATGCTTTTTGATACTCAGACATTTTTTGAACTTCTAGCTCTTTTTCAAGCAGGTTGCCAATCAGGCGTGTGTTCATGCCTTTTTTTCCAAGAACGGTTGGGTAATCTTCGTCGCTAACGACAATAGAGATGACGCCTTCGTCTTCATCGACGTGAATTTTTTTTATCTCCACAGGGTCGATTGCACGCTGCAAAAGGGCAACGGGATCTTCGATGTAGGGAATGATATCAATTTTTTCATTGCCTAGCTCGCGGATGATGTTTTTGACACGCGTTCCACGTACTCCGACGCAGCTGCCGACGGGGTCAACTTTAATGCTGTTAGAGCTAACGGCCATTTTTGTGCGGTAGCCAGCTTCTCTAACGATTTTGTTGATCTCGATTGTTCCATCGCCAAGCTCTGGGACTTCTTGGATAAATAATTCTTTAACAAATTCAGGGTGAGAGCGTGTTAATACGACCTCAGCGCCACCGATATCTGTATCCCTCACTTCTAACATTAAGGCTGTAACGCGTTCACCGACGTGGTGCTTTTCCGTTTTAGGGTAAAAACGGCCAGGTAAAATCGCTTCAACTTTACCGAGATCGATGACAAGCGTTGCACCCTTACCAATGCGCTTAATACCACCAGAGACGATATCGCCCACTCTGTGGCGATATTCTTCGTAAATGACATCTCGCTCAGCTGAGCGCAGGCGTTGAGTGATGACTTGACGAGCGACCCCTGCTGCGACTCTTCCAAAGTCAGAAGGTGTGATGACAATCTGCAGAACTTGACCCACTTCGACATCGGGATTTAGCTCTTTGGCGTCTGCAAGAGAAATCTGTTCATCAGCGTTATCTGTTTCGCCGTCGATAACTTCTTTTTCAGACAGCACTTCAATATCGCCATTTTTAGGATCGATTGTAACGGAGATGTTGGCTCCTGCATCGCTAACGCTTTTACGCGCAGCGATTAAAAGGGCTTCTTCGATGGCTTTGGCTACAAGCTCTCGTTTGATTCCTTTCTCACGTTCTAGATATTCGAAAATGGCAACTAAATCTTTGCTATCCATCAGGCGTCTTCTTCTTTCTTTTTGTTTTTAGTGTTTTTTCCAACAACGATATCATCTTCTGCTGCTTGAGAAGCTGCTGTTCCGCTGCGGACTGAAAGGGAAATTTTCTTGTGCTCCGGATCAACCTCGATCACTTTTGCATCGACAGTATCGCCAACAGCGATCACATCTTCGACCTTGTTGAACGGTTTGTCTGATAGCTCCGTGACGTGAATTAAACCTTCCATGCCGTTTTCAAGTTCAACAAAAGCTCCAAAGGCTGTTGTTTTTGTTACAACGGCCTTCACTTGCGTGCCAATAGCAAAGATGGATTCGATGTTTTCCCAAGGATTGTCATCCATTTGTTTAACACCTAGAGTGATCTTTTTGCTTTCTTGGTCTACAGATAAGACAACAGCTTCGACAGTGTCGCCCTTGTTAAAGACCTCTGAAGGGTGTGAAACTTTCTTAGTCCAGCTAATGTCAGAGATGTGAACGAGGCCATCGATACCAGGCTCTAGTTCAACAAATGCTCCGTAATTAGTTAAACTGCGCACTTCTGCTTTGACAACGTGCCCAATGGGGTATTTGTTATCGACATCTTCCCATGGGTTTTTTTCCATTTGTTTGATGCCGAGGGAAATTTTCCCTTCTTCTTTTTGTATGGAAAGAACGATCGCTTCCACTTCGTCGCCTTTTTGCACGACTTCGCTTGGATCAGTGACATTTTTCACCCACGACATTTCTGAAACGTGAATGAGGCCTTCGATACCGTCTTCAATTTCGATGAATGCACCGTAAGGCACTAGGCTGACAATTTTTCCTTTAACATGTGTGCCGGTAGGGAACCTGCTTTCGATCTCTTCCCATGGATTGTTCTCTTTTTGCTTAAGACCAAGCGCAACGCGACCTTTTTCTTTGTCGACGTGGAGGATCATCACCTCGAGCTCATCGCCGATTGATACCATTTCAGATGGATGCTTGATGCGTTTCCATGTCATATCGGTAATATGAAGAAGACCATCGATACCATCTAGATCTAGGAACACGCCAAAATCAGTGACGTTTTTGACAGCGCCGATACGTAAATCGCCTTCTTGAATTGTTTCTAGAAGTTCAGCTTTTTTGCTGATGCGCTCTTTTTCGAGCAGCTCGCGTCTTGAAACGACGATGTTTTTACGTTCTTCGTTGATTTTTAGGATGACGAAATCGTATTCGTGGTCTACAAATTCATCGATGTTTTTGATGCGTTTGTTGTCGATTTGCGAGCCTGGCAAGAATGCTTCCATGCCGATATCGACCATCAGGCCGCCTTTAACCTTGCGAGTAACTCTGCCGCGAACGATCGAGCCTTCTTTGCAATGCGTTAAGATGTATTCCCACTGGCGCAGACGACGTGCTTTTTCTCTCGATAGCACGATTTGGCCGTCGTTACCTTCAGCTTCATCCAAATAAACTTCAACTTTTTCACCAAGAACGATTTCTGCCGGATCGAATTCTGCTGCCGGAATGAGTCCTTCGGACTTTAGACCAACGTCGACAACGACAAAGTCTTTGGTGACTTCGACGATTTCGCCGGTAAAAATTTCGCCTGGGGTCATCATCGCAGCGCCCTCGCCAGCCTCATCGGCTTTGGATGGTTCACCCATTAGTTTACGGAACAGCTCAGCATCTTTTTCGTCGAATTCGACGTCGTCGATAACTTTGCTCTCGTTCCAGTTGTAAGTTGTTGTTTGGTTGTTTGACATGGTTTACCTTAAAAAAATTTACTAATTCACAAGCGTCTAGAATAACAGACGTCCACGATATTAGCAAGTGTGTTGGGAAGAAGTGTGTGTAATTTTTTTTATGGGGCCTAATCTTCGGGCGCATTTCGGATCCTTGCTCGGGGCCCTACCCCAGGGGGTATGTTGCCCCTCGCTACGGACGAGCCGCTGGCTCGCCCTTGCGCGGCTTCGCCGCACCCATGGGGCAGTTAGCCCCATGGGGTCCAAACTGCATCCCGAATCTAGAGGCCCTAGGGATCGTTATCAGTTTTTTAAAATTCTACATATCCACATGAAAAAGTTTTTTTGAGTGTTGGAAAAATAAGGGATGGAGGATGATGGAAGGATGACAACTAAAGTTTTGAAATTTGGTGGGGCTGCCCTCAGGGACCTGGAACGAGTCGCTGATTTGGTGGTGAAGAATGAATGTGAGCGATTGGTTGTGGTGGTTAGTGCCATGGGCGATATGACCGATCATCTGATGGAACTGGCGAAAAAGGTGCATCCCAATCCACCGAAACGAGAGCAGGATATGCTGCTGTCTGTGGGGGAGAGGATCAGCATGGCACTGCTAGCTATGGCGCTTGAGAAGAGGGGGGTAAAGGCGCTCAGTTTGACTGGAAGCCAGTCGGGAGTGATGACCTGTACAGGGCATGGCGAGGCCGAGATTGTCGAGGTGAGGACAAAGAGGGTTGAGCGGCATCTGAGCGAGGGCAATGTGGTGATTGTCGCAGGATTTCAAGGCGTGAGTTTGGAGGGTGAGATTACCACATTGGGTCGGGGCGGTAGCGATACGACGGCTGTGGCTCTGGGCGCTGCACTTGGAGCTGAGGTCGTGATTTTTTACAAAGACGTTGCAGGGATTTATTCTGAGGATCCCAAGAAGAATGCGGGGGCGATTTTGCGTAAGCTCTTGAATTATGCACAAGCTACGGAGCTTTGCGAGGCAGGTGGTGTTATTCATCCAAGAGCTGTGCGCTTGGCAGAAAAGACCAACCTCAAACTAGCCATTTCTTCTTACTCAAAAAACTGTGTCGGAACAATCATTGCGCGATCTTGACATTTAAAATTTAACTATTTATATCTTGCTCTTTCAATTTTTGAAAGAGGTGAAAATGGCAATATTAACTCCACAAGTGAAACAACATATTACTCATGAAGTTAATGTAGAGTCACAACGTCAATTAACAATAAATGGTCTAAAATGTCTATTAGAGCAAAGGCGGGATGGCTCAACTTTTCAGCCTTGTGATTTTAGAGACTCTATGGCTTGGAAACGTCAGCCAACAGAATCAACGTTTTACGAACTTCCTGAAATGAAGCTTGTTGAAGAGTTGTTTTCGCAATTTTGTGAGAAGATAGAAGTAGATCCAGGGATAGATACTTCTACCATACCCGAAAATTGCTCTATTCCGCCTAAAATTCATGCTATTTGGCTTGGCTCTCCGATTGGTGAATCAGAAAAATTATGCGTGGATTCTTGGAAGAAATATCATCCTGGTTGGGAAATTAAAATTTGGACGGATAAAGATGTGAAAAACTTTCCATGGTCTTGTAAAAGATCTAAACAGATTTTTGAAAATGCTGAGACTCTGGCTGAAAAAGCAGATATCTTACGCTATGAGATTCTTCTTGAAGGGGGTATTTATACTGATACTGATGTCGTATGCACGGGAGCTTTTCATCAACTTGTTTCAAACGGGCTTTCATTTTTTGGTGGATTTGAAATGAACTATACCACGGACAATCATCCTAGTCCTGTTTACATTGGCTCAGCGATTATGGGAGCAGAAAAGAATAGTTCTGTCATGAAATACGCTATTAAAAATTTTCAAACTTCTTCAGAATCAAGTGTTAGTCTGCCGATGCGTGGTGGTCCGGGATTAATTGGTCAGGCTTGCCAAGATGAGCTTCAATCAAAAGATGATCCGGCTATTTTGCTTTTACCGTGCACCTATTTTTATGCTTACGCCTATCATCGTTCGAAAGAAACCAAAGAGGTAAAAGTGATTCAAGAACATCAATCTCCAGAATCTTTGGCAATACATCTTTGGAAAGCTTCATGGATGAAATAGTTGTGTAAATATTGTCGCTAAATAGCGGTTAGTGTTAAGACCGGTTGTTATGGGTGTTTTATCTTTGAATGGCTCCGAGCAGGAGCATCTGCTGCCACTAGCTAGAATCTTGGAACGGGTAAAGCCTGATGAAAGGCCTCAGATGCGAATAGAGGTCAATGGGCTGAAGGCGTCGGTCTTTTTTGTGTGCCCAAAGACGCGGGGCGCAGGCAAATTTATCTACGATATGATCAGCAGATGGCTCATTCCTGGAAAAACGATTTCGATTGCGCTTTTTTTTGTATCGGATCTTGAGTGGAAAGGAGAGTGGACGGCAGGAGAGGTGGCGTTTGTCTTGAAGGATTTGAAAGAGGTGTCAGATGCAAAACGCGGTTTTAAGTTTATGCAAAAAGAGCTGGAAATGGGGCTTTTATCGCCGTTTTTTGCAGAAAGAGTGATGGAACTGAAGGGCCTTTCCGGCAGAGAAAAGTTAGCTAAGGTCCAGGAGAAGCTGGGAGTCTTATGTGAGAGGTTTGGACTGGACAAATCGGTGCTTTTGACATTGCAACAATTTGCATCAAAGTGCTCCCCCTTATTTATTCAGGAAAGAAGTGTTGCCTATTTGACAAGGCTTGTGTTGCATTTGGATGCCCAGCGTGATAAGTGCATGCCTGTTAAGATTGATTCGCCTTTGGGGATGAGATGTGGTTTGGGACTTGTCATTGATCGAAGGTTTTGTTTGGAAAATCAGATGTTTGAAAGGTCAGAGGCATTTAAATTTGTTAAAGCTGTGTTTCCAAAAGCACAAGTGGTTGAGTGTAGTTATGAGGAGTTGGACGGCTGCGTGTATTTGGAAGTGACTAAAAAAAGCGGGGATGCATTTTCTCTGCAGGAGATTGAGAAGTTAAAGAAGAATTGGACGCCACAAGAGTTTGCAAAAAAATTCACTTATCCTGTGTTTATGCCGCGCAATGAAGAAGAAGTGATGCGAGGTTTAATGGCGCTTTGCCAGGAGCTGCGGTTTGTTAAAGATTTGCCTCAAGTGACAATCACGTTTGATCGGCAGTTGGATAAGTCATTGCGGTTCACTGTGTTGCTTGTAAGACTTGGAACAGAGCCCGATTTGGTAGATTTGATCGGTCCAGAGTTTGTGGTTGAAAGAGTGCGTAAAATGGGAGTACTCCGCAGTCGGTACGAGAAGCAAGCGCATGTCATTTGTGTTGAAATAGAAAGTGATGGATTTTTGCGCGCTGACGATACGATTGATACATTGCAGGCAAGACAGAGGATTTGTGAGATGTTGAAAGAAAAGATTGGCGCATTTCGCGATTTTAACGGTGGCATCATTGCCAGAGAGCTAGAAAATTTTGAGGCATTAAAATCGCTATGCAAAAATGCATCGACACATAAGCTTCAAGAGTTTTTTTACGCGCTCAAGCCTATGCACCTGCGTAGCGTCCTTCCACCAGAAGAGCTTAAAGCCCTTTACTTGAAAAGGTAAGACAAGGTAATCTGAGGGGCGTGATAAAGGTTGAACCATCTATATTTGCAGCTGACTTCACCAAGCTTGGGGAAGAAGCTAAACGGTGCGCCGATGCTGGTGCCGATGCTATCCATTTTGACATCATGGACGGGCATTTTGTGCGCAATTTGAGCTTAAGCCCAAAAGCTCTAGCTGCGATTAACCGCTCGACCGATTTGTTCTTGGATGTTCATATCATGGTCTACAATCCGTTCGAATACATCGAAAAACTTGTCGAATGCGGCGCTGATCAAATCACTTTTCATTTGGAAGCGACCGAAAACATTCCCGAAACATTCGAATTTATTCGCAAATGTGGAGTCAAGGTAGGCTTAGCCTTATGCCCTGAAACATCTTACAGCTTGATCCCAAAATATTTAGACAAAATCGATACGCTTCTTCTGATGACTGTAAATCCCGGCTGGGGCGGCCAAGCGTTTATTACAGATGTGCTAGACAAAATCCGCTTTGCAAGAAAAACGATAGACGATTTGGATTTGAAAGGGATCGATATTCAGGTTGATGGTGGCATCGATGATAAAACAGCCAAACTATGCGTGGAAGCAGGAGCAAATAATCTAGTTGCTGGAACGTACTTGTTCAAAGGCGATATGAAAGCCAAAATTCAGGAGCTGCGCTTGTGAAAAAGATCGTTGTCATTGGTGGAGGAACAGGGAATTTTACGGTTTTGCGAGGGCTTAAAAACTACGATGTGGATTTAAGCGCCATTGTGTCGATGGCCGATGATGGAGGAAGCACGGGAATTTTACGCGATGAGCTCGGCGTATTACCGCCAGGTGATGTGCGTCAGTGTTTAACAGCGCTCTCAAACTCTTCAAGACTCATGCGCAGTTTGATGAACTATCGTTTTGAAAATGGCGGTTTGGGTGGACACAGCTTTGGCAATTTGCTTTTATCCACGCTTGAAAAAGTGACGGGAAGTTTTGAAAAAGCTGTCGAAGAAGTGGGCAAAATTTTGTATATCAAGGGTAAAGTCATTCCGGTGACAACGCACCACGTTCATCTAAAAATGATCCTGAAAGACCGCACGGTATTAGAAGGGGAAAAAGAAGTTTATCTCTCGCAAAAAATCGACCAAGGTTACAAAAGCATCTTTCTAGAGCCCTATCCCAAAGCCAATCCCAGAGCCTTAGATGAGATTCACAACGCTGATTTGATCGTGTTAGGCCCTGGTGGTTTGCACACATCGTTAATTCCCAACTTGCTTGTCGAAGGAGTCAGAGATGCGCTTGTTGAAACGCAAGCAAAAAAAGTCTTCGTTGTCAACTTGATGAATCGAAAAGGACAAACCACGGGATACAAAGTTGGCGACTACATCAAAGAGATTAGCAAGTTTCTTGGCAAAGACATTTTCGATTATATTTTAGTCAATGATGAGAACCCACCAGAGCAATTGATTGAAAATTACGCGGAAGAAGGGGATTTGGTCGAAAACGATGTTCATGATGAGCGAATCAGAGCTACAGCACTACTTGGAGCTTTGCAAGAGATGTCAAAGGGAGATCGAATCAAACGCAGTTTGATTCGTCACGACTCAAAAAAGCTAGCTGAGGAGCTGATGAAAATTGTACATCATCTTTGATCTAGACGATACACTGATCGACACAAGTGGATCGATTACACCAAAGGCTCTAGAGTGGGCACTATCAAAGCTGCCAAAGCAGCTTCCACTTGATGAACTTTTAGAAATAAACGATGTGGCCAACAGTAGTGGAGAAGCACTAGAGACATTTTTATCTAAACACGGCGCTTTAGAGCATGTAGAAAGTGCTAAAAATGCCCTCGATCACTATCCAATCAAAAGCGTACAAACCGTTCCAGATGCTCTTGAAATTATCGAGGAGCTGGCAAGAGAGCACACACTTGCCTTAGTGACAGCTGGAAGACGCCTTCAACAGCTTTTGAAGCTGGAAAAAGCGGGTCTTTCAAATAAATATTTTAATAGCATAGATGTGACGCATATGCGGGGTAAAAAAAATAT
Organism: Chlamydiota bacterium; assembly: GCA_021772435.1. GTDB lineage: Bacteria > Chlamydiota > Chlamydiia > Chlamydiales > JACKPQ01 > JACKPP01. Next base: position 42,722 of record JAJFLZ010000048.1, read on the forward strand.
TTACACGAGTCTTTTAAAAAAATGGGATACTAAACCATCCAAAATATTAGTTGTCGGTGACCGCATTGCCACTGATCTTCAACCAGCTAGGGAACTGGGAATGAAAACCATCTACTTGAGATGGGGTCGGGGCCGAAAAATGACTGGTTTAAAAACCGATGTTGACTATACAATAGATACATTAAAACAATTAACAGCAATAGCCTATGACCACAAAATCTAAAGCGACCAGCAACCAGATCGCGCCTGGGATGACCATCTCGATCAATAACAAGATATACCGAGTTGAGTCGAGTGTAAAAGTCACTGTAGCCAGGGGCACACCGTTTATCAAAACAAAACTGAAGAATTTGATGACTGATGAAGTTGTCGAAAAGAACTTCAAATTGGATCAAGAAATTGAAGAAGCGACTTTAATGCCGCGCAGATTGGAATACTTGTATTTGGAAGGGAAAAACCACGTGTTTTTGGATGTGGATGACCTAAGCCGTGCATCAGTTCCTTCAGATGTGATTGGTGATAAAATTGATTATCTAAAAGAAGGTACTCAGATTAGGGCCATGCTATACGGAGAACTGATTTTTTCGATTGAACTACCGCAATTTTTAGAGCTCATGGTGATTAAAACAGAGGATCTCGATGCGACGGGAATCGAGGCTAAAGCTATGTCTAATGCCATGAAAACAGGTCAATTAGAAACAGGCGCTAGAATCCAGGTTCCGACCTTTATCGAAGCTGGTGACATTATCAAAGTCGATACGCATAGTGGCGAATACATTCAACGCGTTTAGGAGAAAAGAATGGATTTAGATGAAATAAAAGATTTAATGGCAGCCATGAACGATGCTGATATGTCTGAAGTTAGCATCAAGGAAAAAGGCTTTGAAATCGTTCTTAAGCGCGGTCTTGTTCACACAACAGCGCCTGCTGCACCTCATGTTACAGCTCCTGCACCTGCAGCGGCAACCGTAGACACACCGAAAATCTCAGAAAGCTCAGACTTATTCATCACATCACCGATGGTAGGAACGTTTTACGCAACTCCATCGCCAGGCGATCCTGCCTTTGTCAAAGTGGGAGATACCGTTGACGAAGATACAGTGGTTTGCATCGTCGAAGCAATGAAGGTTATGAATGAAGTTAAAGCAGGAGTCTCAGGACGCGTAGCTGAAATTCTTGTTGACAACTCCGATCCAGTTGAGTTCGGTACCAAACTTATTAGGATAGAATGAAAAAAGTCCTTATTGCCAATCGCGGCGAAATAGCCGTTCGTATCATCCGCGCCTGTCACGACCTAGGGTTGCAAACCGTTGCTGTTTACTCCAAAGCAGACAGCGAAGCGCTTCACGTCTTGCATGCCGATGAGGCGATTTGTATTGGTGATGGGCCAGCTATCAACTCATACCTGCGTATTCCTAACATCCTTTCAGCTTGTGAAATCACTGGTGCAGATGCTATCCACCCAGGCTACGGATTTTTGAGTGAAAATGCGCACTTTGCCTCTATTTGCGAGAGCTGCGGCTTAACGTTTATTGGTCCCTCATCGCAGGCAATTGCCATGCTTGGTAACAAAGCAAAAGCTAAACAGACGGCTAAAAAAGCTAAATGTCAGACTATTCCAGGGACTGAGGGTATCGTATCCACTTTTGAAGAAGGACTCAAAGAAGCCAAAAAAATTGGCTATCCGGTCTTCATCAAAGCCTCTGCCGGTGGTGGAGGTAAAGGGATACGCGTAGCTTTTGATGAAGACGATTTCAAGCGCAAATTCACAGCTGCTAGAACAGAAGCTGAAGCCTCATTCAACAACCCAGACGTCTACTTAGAAAAAATGATTGTCAATCCGCGCCATGTCGAGGTTCAAGTTGTTGGAGACAAGCACGGCAACTACATCTATCTCGGTGAGCGCGACTGCACGATGCAGCGCAGAAGGCAAAAACTCATCGAAGAAACACCTAGTCCTGTTGTCACAAGCTCGATGCGTAAAAAAATGGGTGAGGCTGCTGTTCGCATCCTAGAAGCGTCCAAATACTCCTCTGCAGGAACAGTTGAATTCTTACTCGATGAAGATAAACATTTTTACTTCATGGAAGCTAACACACGCATCCAAGTTGAGCATACGATTACAGAAGAGCTCACAGGCATTGACTTGGTTAAACTGCAAATTAAAATTGCGATGGGTGAAAAATTATCCATCAAGCAAAAAGAAGTGCACTATCAAGGTCATGTCATTCAATTTAGGATTAATGCTGAAAATCCAAGACAGAACTTCATGCCATCTCCTGGTAGATTAGAATACTTTATTCCGCCTTGTGGTCCAGATGTACGCGTAGATACAGCATGCTACTCTGGCTACTCCATACCGCCCTACTACGATTCCATGATCGCTAAACTCATCGTGCGCGGAAAAACCAGGAACGAGGCGATTGCAAATGCTAAAAGTGCCCTAAAAACATTTCACATAGGGCCCATTCACACCACCATTCCATTTCACCTATTTATGCTTGAGCATAAGCCATTTGTGGAAGGAGTGGACTACACGATAGGATACGTCGACGAGATGCTTGAAAACGGCTGCAGTTTTGAGCTAGAACCCGTCGGATCTCTTACGTGAAAGGTATTATATTAGCAGGGGGCACTGGCTCGCGGCTTTTTCCTGTTACCTTTGCAACATGCAAACAGCTGCTTCCTATCTACGATAAGCCCATGATCTACTTTCCTCTAGCTGTGCTCATGCAAGCGTACATTCGCGAAATTCTCATTATCTGCCTACCCAAAGATATCCCGCGTTTTCAAGATTTGCTAGCTGATGGATCGCACCTTGGTCTCAATATCACCTATGCAGCCCAGCCAGAAGCTAACGGCATCGCAGAATCTTTTATTATCGCTGAAAACTTTATCGGAAGCGATCCGGTAGCTCTTGTTCTCGGTGACAACCTATTTTATGGCCATAACATCGAAGAAATCTTAGCGCCGTGTCAAAAACATACTGACGGTGCAATCGTATTTGGCTATCACGTGCAAGATCCCGAGCGTTACGGTGTTGTGGCTTTCGATGAGAAGCGCAACGTCACAAACATCGTCGAAAAGCCGCTCAAAGCGCCCTCATCCTACGCGGTTACAGGCTTATACTTTTATGATGCAAACGTAGTAGATATTGCCAAACAGCTCAAACCCTCACCACGTGGAGAGCTAGAAATTACCGATGTCAACAAAGTCTACCTAGCGCAAAACAAACTCAAAGTGATCTTACTTGAAAAAGGCTTTGCTTGGCTTGATAGTGGGACACATGCTGCTCTTAGCCAAGCTTCAACCTACGTACAAACCATTCAAGAGCGTCAAGGCATCCAAATTGCCTGCGTTGAAGAAATTGCCTACAAACAAGGTTTTATCGATCATTCAAAACTACAAGCACTCGCTGGATTGCATGCCTCAAGCGCTTATGGTGCCTATCTGCAAAGCATAGCAACACCATGCAACCCAGTTCTAAACTAGTCCTTGCACTAAATTTACAAAAACTTTACGCTCTAGACCGTTAAAGTTGACTCACACAGCAATTTTCCTTGAATTGGAATACATCGTATTACATAACATTGGGGAATGTGATGATAAAGTGGGTTATTTTAATCTTAACGACCATATCTTTGCGCGCTGATCACATCGATCGGTATCTAACATTTTTAAAAAGCTACTACTTGGGTCCGTCAGGATCCTCTCTGGATGGAGAAATTCAAATTATACTTGATCCAAAAGAAATTACTGCTATTGAGCAGACTGTCAAAGTAAGCCTTAGAGAAAAGGGGCATTCAGAAGCAGAAGCAAGCGAATTCAGTCAAGTGGGTATTATTGCTGAAGATCAATACTGGATCTGGGTGCGTGATGCTGTCATTTTTCCTAGTGGCCACAGAGGAACATATAATCGCATGCTATGGAAATCTCATCTAGATGGTCCACCAGCATGTGCTGTCATTCCCATCTTTGCAGATGGGCGCATTGGTGTCATTGTGACCTACCGTCATGCTACGCGCAGCTGGCAACTGCAACTACCTGCGGGCTTACGCAGCCCGGGTGAATCGCCTGAAATAGCAGCTAGACGCGAACTAAAAGAAGAAACGGGTTGCGATCCCAAATCACTTGAATACATTGGTACCTTAGCTCCCGACAGCGGCGTGTCAGCAAGCTTAGTTCCCGTTTATCTTGGACGTATCGAACAAACAACACTATCCCTACCAGACAAGTCAGAAGCGATCGAAAAAATGATTCTACTGACTGCTAAAGAGTTAAAAGATGCAATCACAATAGGCGAGCTCGATGTGACTATACGCGGCAAAAACCACAAAATCCCCTGTAACGACCCAGCCTTAGCGTATGCTCTGCAACATCTTCCTTGAAATTTTATGCATCTCTAGTGTAGCCTGGCCGTGTTTGCATAAATCTTTACACAGGGTGTTAGATGAAAAAAATATTGTTTATTCTAGGAATGCTAGCTTTTACACATTCAGTATTTTCAGAAAATCTCTACTTAATCTCATTTCCCAGGTCAGGGTCATCATGGATGATGTACATCATTCAGTATCTCACACGGCAACCCTGGGATGTAGGAGTTAATAAGCCACAAATTTTTCCACCACTAAAAAAAGAGGTAGACACAGGCTTGCCTTTGCATTACAGATCACATTCATCGTCGGGTTTACAGGTGTTGAGGAACACTAAACGGCCATACAAACCTCATAAGGAAGGAGATAAGCTGATTTTAATGCTTAGAAACTACCGAGAATGCACGTTACGTCACTTTAGCTATGACAAAACCAAGGTTCACAACCAATTGCATGCTAATAATAAATCACCCTCTAACTATTTCAACTTAATTAGCACATACGAGCTCTGGAATCCTGAAAATCGATTGCTAGTATATTACGAAGATTTGATGAAAAATCCCAAACAAGAAATCATGCGTGTTTCGAAATTTATTGGATCAGATACTGATAGAACAGAGAACTTTTTAAGTCATTTAAAACAACACGCTGACGCTTCCTTTGCTCAAAAAAGAACACCAACAGATTCAAAAGGTAAAGATTTAAATTTTCACTCAAAAAAAATTAGCCCTAATGATTTGAAGAAAATGGACACAGTGGTAAGAGCAAACTATCCAGAGTATTGGGATAAATATTTAAATCGCTACTCTGTTGAAAATACGATGAAAAATTAACTTTTGAACCGTTCAAAATATTTCCAGAGATGGGGGTATTTTTTAGCAAAGAGCTGATCAATTGTCTGTAGTGATTCAGTCGAAACGTTTTTCGTATAAAAAACTGTTTGCCCTTTAGACTTCGTATTGGCAAAACCTTTAATGACTTTATTCGTTTTGTACAAATGAAGGCAATTTGCTTTGTGCGTATCTAAATCTTGCATATAATCATGGACTGATTGTGAATCCTCGCCTAGCCAAGCTAACATCGATTCAAACGTTTCTTGTGGTCTAACCAATAAGTCTTCGTAGTAAACTAATAAACGATTTTCAGGAGACCAAGACTCATATAAATTTAAGTTATTAACTAAGTTTTGCAAAAAAACATTTCTTTTAGGCTTGCTTAAGATCTCAATCAATTGATTCGGAGAAATTCTTAGCGAGCTAAAGCATTCTTTAAAATTTCGTAAAACAATTAAAAGCTTGTCATTTTCTTTATTCAGAGGAAGCTTAGCATTGTTGAATCTTTCGATAGAATGTGCAAAGTAGATACGGTCCTTTGTCTGATCAATACCTGCATTATAGTGATAAAATCTATGCCAGTCTCGAATCGGGATATGTTTCTCAGGACCGTAAAAATTGCAGTCACCTATTTCCCGCTTTGTCATAGTATGGAGGCTGTATAGTGACCACATAGAGCCTGAATGTTGGACGGTTAAGATGTATGTTTCAGCACGTAAAGAAGTAAAAACACAAAATGTAACACATAGGATCCAAAGAAAAATCTTCATAGCAAAGCTCCTGATTAAGGGAGGAAGATAATGGATGATTTTCAAATAGTCAAGTGAAAGATTCCTAACGGTTATGCAACCGCTTATGAACAAAAATAAGATCACTCTTTAGTTTTTTCACGCACGTAAACCCGTGCTTAGACAGCAGGTTATTAATACGTTTGTCTTCATAATTATCTTCCACAGAAATGACATCAATTGTGATTTCAGAAAAATCAATACTCTTTAAAATATCTAATTCACCACCTTCGGTATCCAGGCTTAGAAAATCTATATGTGAAATACCCTGTTCTGCCAATGTGTCATTCAATAGAAAGCATTTGACTCTGAGCAATTCTTTTGAATCGTCATTTGTCGTAAATTCATATCCAATTCTTTTTCGATGCTCTTTGCTGTAATTTTGGACAATCCCTGACAACATCTCCCCATAGCCTTTGATGTGTAAAAAATCGCGCGTGCCTTTTTTATTACTGACACAGCCTTGAATGCATGAGCATGTACGGTTTAGAGTCAGCTTTTCAAATACCGAAGGAATGGGTTCAAAACAGATTCCGGTCCAATTAAGCTCCTTTTCGAAAAAATAGGTGTTGCTAAGATGAACGCCGTCGTAAGCACCGATATCTACAAAAGTGCCTTCTTTTTTATCAGGAAAGTATCTTTGATGAACAAATTTATCTTGTCCGTACTGACTATAATAAGTTGCGAAGCAACACAGATTACAAAGAAAAATGGCCAATATCAAAAGTCTTTTCATAATCTTACTCTTTTATGTGCTGAAAATTATCATAACCACTTGATTAAACCCAAGTAAATTCAAAATATGGTTTTTAGATACCTCAGCTCTCGTACAAATTTTTGCACTTCACTTCGGGTCTTCTTATTGTGCTTATTTGACAAATTTCGCGATCCGTTTTGGGTTCCACGAACCAGCCCACAGGTGAGCTGAATGCGTTTCAGGCTTTAAATAGGGTCGAATAGCCTTGATATTGTTATCATGGTCCCATATTTGATCCCGTAGATTGCAATGCAATGGATAAAAGTATGCACAGGGGTAAATAACTGTGCGGTCTTGAGCATGTACAATATAATCACTTATCATATGAGTAATGAAAGAAGGGCCTGTTGTTCTTTGAACTGTATGAAGATTAAAATTGCGTAATTTAGAGAGTTGTTGCAGGCAGCGAGATAAGATAGGATGTTTGGGAGAACTTCCAATTAAAGCATTACCGATCACTCCATTTTCCATTCCAGCATAAAAATCATTGGCGTAATGAAAACAATCATGAGGTTTTAAACAAATAAAATCTGTATCAACGTATAAACCACCGAATCGATTTAAGATCTCTAATCTAAAAATATCTGATTTTTGACCTAAGTTAGTAGCTTTGTGAATTAGCTCCTTTGTGACCAGCGGAAAAGATCCAATATCTTGATCAGACCATAAGCGATATTCCCAATCTGGATGTTGTTTTCTCCATGAGAGTGTTAAGTTTTTAAAAACAGCTGGGATTGGTTTTCCAAGCCAAATTTGATGGATAATTTTAGGAATACGCACTGTATCTCTTTCAATGTTTTCGTAACGATAATGTTCATAAGCTTGTTCAAAATAAGTGTTTTTGGCTCCTTTAAGCGTACACCGCGCGCATTGGTTAAATGGAGGGTACGCTTGAGCTGAAGAGCCGCAAAACGACAAAAGCAGCCATGTGAACTTTAAGTGCTTTTTGAACAGATTAATTATCATCAAATTTATGATTCAAACCGTTCAAAATACTTCCATAATTGAGGGAAGCGCGATTTAAACAGGTAGTCCATTTTTTTTAAAGTATTTAAATCAACGGGTTTAGTATGGGAAATGGGGTCCCCCTTTGACTTTGTGTTACCCATGCCTTTGCTAAATCTCTCTTTATAAAGATTAAAGCACGTAGATTTATGTTTATTGTAATCTTTCATAAAGCTTGTAACGACCTCTGGACGTTCATGCAACCAATTCGAAATTTTTTCAAATTCAACGCTAGGATTAGTCATTAAATCTTCATAATAAATCAAGAGTCGATTATCTGGGTTCCAGCTGTCATATAACTTTAAATTGGTAACTAAATTACTCAAAAAAATGTCTAAATTTTTTGCCGACAACATATCAATTACAGCTTGAGGGCTTCTCTTAAGCGAAAGAAAGCATTCTTTAAAATTCCGAAGCACAATTAGCAATTTATCTGTATGATGTCTCAGAGGAAGGTTTGCTAAGGTAAAACGATTGGAAGAATGAGAAAAATAAATGGGTGGTTTTTCGGAATTAATCGTGCTTTGATAATTAAAAAATTTGTGCCAATCACGTATCAGTTTTCGGGGTTCTGCGCGATTTGGATTACAATCGCAAATGCGCTGCTGTGTCATTGTGTGTAAGCTATACAGAGTCCACATTGACCCAGAGTGTTGAACAGTCAACATGTATGTATGTGGCGGGGGTTGACCCCACAACGCAGCTAGATTTACAATAAATAAAACGAGTAAATATTTCATGAGCACTCCTAAATTGCGTACCGCGTCAGATACTTTTTCCAAAGGCCGGGATGGAAAGTTTGCATGGTCTTATCTAAATGGGATAGGTCCTTTTTGGAATACTTTTGAGAGTGGTAATATTCATTTGATCCTTGTGACATAGACCCACCAAATCTGCCTTGCCTTTTATTGTAGAGTTGAATGGAAAGCTTTTTGTAACGCTGGAAATTGTCCATTACATGTTGGACATCTTTTTGCGCATCTCCTAAAAACTGGCCTAAATCATGTAAAACAGTTGTTGGATCTTTGATTAGATCCTCATAATAAACTAGGTGACGGTTTGATGGTTCCCAGGCGTCATATTGTTTTAATATATCAAAATAAATGCTTCTGTAGGATTGATCATTAAAACGTGATAAATGAACTTTTTCCACGTTAATGGTTTTTTTGTGAGCTTTTGCTTCTCGTATGAAGCATTCTTTGTAGTCACGAATGATCACAATTAGTTTGTTGCAATCTGATGGAGCGCCATCTATCCAGTGAGGGTTATGCATCACAAAGCAGGGAGTGTTCTTGTCGTCAATCGCTAAGTTTAACGGGTTTTCTAGACCGAATGTTCCACAGAGAGGGTAAATGGGGCGTTTACCAATAATTTGTATTAAGCATTTCAGCCAATTCTGGCCGCTTCTTGGAAATGAAGCAAGAAAAACGACATTTGATGCACATTCTGGATGATGACTGATCATGACTGCTTCAGGATTTATATGGGGGGGCGTTGAATATAGAGCATTAAATAATAAAGCAAAAACGATCAGATATTTCATCGGAAACCCTTTTTTCCGTAAAGACTACACAAAACGAGCGTGATGTGTCAATTTATTTTGAAGAAAAAAGGCTTTTTTTGCGGCGTTTTTTTTGGGTGGAAGGTTTTTTGCCGCGCGATCTGCTGTAGACAACTTCGTGCAAGTTTTCAACAGCCATGAAGGCATTGGTGTCTTCTCGCAAGACGATCTCTTTGAGTTCGGCCAGATCAAGGCGCTCCACAATCACGCGTAAGATTTCTTGAGCTTCACCTGAATAACCGCCCCGACCATACATGACCGTCAGACCCAGTCCCATCTCGTCGGTAATGATTTTCGTCAATTTTTTTGGAATCGTAGTGATAATCGTCACAGATTTGAGCTCGTCGAGGCCTACAATGACAAGGTCCATCATTTTGAAAGCAACGATGTAGGTTAAAAGTGAGTCCAGAGCAATTTCCCAATCGAGAAAAATCAAACCGTAGGCTGCGAAAATAAAGATATTAATGAATAAAACGACTTGACCGACAGTAAATCCAAGCTTTCTGTTCATGATAATGGCTAAAATTTCGGTGCCATCTAAACATCCACCATGACGTATAATCAAGCCAGCTCCAATCCCCAAAATACCACCGCCGATCACAATCACTTCAAATGAACCACTTTTAAAAGGAGGAGCCCATTGCAGAGCAAAAAGGAAAATGGCAAAGAGGACAACAGCTGAGAGCATGTAGAAGACGAAATTTTTTCGGATAAAGCGGTAGGCCAGATAAACAAAGGGCAAGTTGAGGACAAGCAAGGCTATCGACATGATTTTATCACCAAAAAGGCGTGATAGAATCAGAGATATACCGATGATACCACCGTCGATTAGGTCATTGGGGTAGAGGAAAACGCGGATGGAAATAGCAGCTAGAAAAGCACCTATGGCTATCCATAAAAAAGATAGAGCAAGTTGTCCTGGGGACTTTGAAGTGATTTGAGGCATTCCCATCTTAAGACTTGTATAACATAGATTGGGAATATGCGCACTTAAAATGGCGCGGGAGACGAGACTCGAACTCGCAACTTCCAGCGTGACAGGCTGGTGCTCTAACCAGTTGAACTACTCCCGCAACTGGATTTTTGGGCGCAAAAGGACTCGAACCTATGACCGCCTGTGTGTAAGACAGGAGCTCTACCAACTGAGCTATACGCCCGCCATAGGAGTGTGATTATATTAGAAGCTGCTTATTTTCCACAACAGAATTTTTGTAACGGATTTTAGGTTTGGCTTATTTCGGCTTCAGATAGAGTGTTATTATCTGCAAATTCTGCTTCAAGCTCTTCAATTGTTGGAAGGGTTTCTTTGAATTCTTGGGAAAAATAATTCTTATGTGGAGGAAATTCTGGCTACTTTGAATAGATTTAGAAAACCAAGATTGAAAACTGAGCTGTAACCTATTAAAGGTAGCGGGTAGTTCCTGCTTTTTAGAAAAAAATGAGGGAGTCTCTTACGCGCAATTAAATAACAGTGCTGCTTGAGCTACTACTACTCGCAAACCCACTCATGAGATGTTCTGCTTTACCTAAGAGAAATTGCTTTTGCTCATCCGGGAGATCTGAACACTGAACTCTTCTAATATAGCTTTCTACTTCTTGGAAAGAGATTGTTGTACGACTTGGGTCATCGATCACCTTCTGCTCTAGCACTTCAATTTCTAGCACTAGATCCTCCTCATAGCTGTTAGCACCAATAGAAGCTGCTGCTGGTTGCAAGCTGCTAATAAACTCTTCTGGGTCTCTATTTCCCTCTAGACCACCAGAGTTTAGATAATCAATCATATTTTGTGGTGTAATATGAATACCCGGAACTCTAATATCTATTCTAATCCTTCTCAGTATTTCTCGAACCCAAGTCCCACAGGTGCAATATCGAGAGGTTCTTATATTTCTTTCTATAATATCTCTTCTAATTACAGGAAGTAGGAAGCTCCAATAACCAAAGCCTTCAGGTACTCTAGATTCCTCGATAGCGCTGGTTAAAGAATGGTCTATCCCAAAAATAGCGCGCAAAAGCAGAGAAAAACTACCGTTTGGCTTGGACTCTGGATAAATGGCTGTATGCACAAAAGAGTCTGTCAGATCTCTAAATTGTGAGAATTTTACATAACGATAATTATCCTGCTCAAACTTTATGAATTGCATCAATTTTTCTACGATACACCTAGACCTAATCCACGTGGGTCCTTTAGTAGTTCTTGATGGATGCGGCCCTTTTCTCTTAGGGCTAGGAGTATAAATTTCAACTCGAGCCTCATTTGATTTCCTCTTCTTATCCTGCTCACTATTTTTCTCATCTTTTGTTGTAATATGAGCATATCTTATAAATGGATGACCACTGATAAAGCCTTCAAAAGCAATCATTGCATGAGATGAAGGGCACCCAACTCCTTTAAAACTAGAGTTATTAAGTAAAGAAGTTTTAACACTTAAAGCGGTAGCGGCCCACTGAGTTTTGGTTAACTCAACGCTTGCATCGTATCTACTCAGGCACTTTAAGGAAATGGACTTCACTTTACCAGTACCATTAAAGACTATAATCGGTTTAAACTTATCGACGTAATTTCCATAGGTCGTTTCTTTTTTTTCCGTTTCTTTTGTATTCGCTAACGATTTGAAAGGAAAGCTCTCTACAAACTGTCTAGTCATTCCAAGCTTATCATTGTCCACATAAATCTCAACCGGTTTATTTAGAGATCGGAAAATGCCCCACCTAAGCACAATCTCTTTCCGATAGCCTCGAAATACAGACAGACCGAAAAGGACTACCAGTACACCAATACGCTCCAAACAAAAATCTTCTTTTCCTTTTCTTAAAACAAGTCCATCTTTGTGTACTAATGGTAAAAAGGCCCGAGAACTAACCTGATCCTTTAGATTTGCTTCAACAACCGTGTGAAATACTTTAATAAGTCTTTTTGCGCGCCGCACACCGTATAATTGGACTAGATTTACATCTAAAGCCCTTCTTTTAGAGCCACTTCCGCTTGTTTCGCTTATGTAATAGACCAGCGTATTTTTCTCCTCAACAAGGGTAACCGTTTTTTGCCCAATCACCCATTTGCCTACATCAGAGCCTGAGTCAATAGAAAATGGGTCTAGTCTGACTGGAGTGCTCATGTACTCTCTCCTAATTAAAGCTCTAGTAGAAGCATTTGTAAAAAATAGGGCCACCAAGGGGGCATAAAATCCATACTGAATTTAAACTGAACAAGCCTATCAGAAGGATCAGCTTGTCGATTCTCCGCAAGAAAATGCCACTTAATACGCTCATCCCAAGCATTCTTTTCCGGCTTAACGATCAAAGGAGCCACCGACATAAAAACCTTTCCCCTATTTTAATCACCCGCTATTATGGTTAATGGCTTGGATTGAGGCTATGGGTATAAATAAGCTGCCAATTAAACCCATTTTCAGGATTCTCATCCTAGAAACGAGTTTTTTCGTATAATGCTTAACAGCCCAAAAAATCACTTACACTTTGTACACATTTGTCAACTCCCTCTTGGCTAACATCTTTGCACTCTTTAGCTTTTTGCAAAATTCTCTCCATAAGTGTTTGATGAATTTCTTGTGCAACCAAGACGTGTTGCACGGCAGCGGCGGGTTGCTCGCCGTCTGCATCCTGCGCCGGCAAAACTCGCTCATTAAAAGCTGCTACAGCTGTTTCTATCAGGTCTGTATCTTCTTCGTTAAGCGGCTCTACTCTATCTGGATCTAAAAGCGCGCACGCCTCTCTTATGAGATCGTGAGGTACTAATTGATGTAACTCTAAAGACTTTCTCGAAAGTGGACAAGTGTTATTATCCACTAACCATTCTTGAATCCACGCCCTTTCAAAGATATGATCGCAATTTCCACTTGTTTCGATGACTGGATCTTCAAATAGTTCATAACTTAACGAGCAACTCAATGTGTCTCTCGCGCTTTGTAAATTCTGAGCGGCCATAGCAATCTCTCCTAAAACAACCTTTAATCATATTTATTTCAGCTCCAATGAGCCTTCAACTGTGTCAATTTTAAGCAAATGGCTGGATTCTTGTCAAAGAAAAAGCTATACCAACTGTTGTTTTTGATCTTTTTGAGAAGTCCTTCGAGAGCTTTTTTCTGAAGCAGGGGAGTAAATCCCCCATTTTACTAACGTTTGATAATTTGTCTTATATTGTTAAGTTGTTGATCATAAATGTTTTTGTCTTTATGTGATTCGTGATATCATCATGAATTCTTTCACCTCTTTCTAAAAGTTGCTTGAACACATTCGGCGAGGTTTTTGCTCCATAATGCCTTCATGGCGGTTAAGTTTACCTGAAGCAGAAATTGTATCAGACTACATATTTATCCGGATAGGTTCTGAAGAGCTGCCTCGCGCTTCGCTCAAAAAAATCTCACTTATTTATGCAGCGCTAAAGGGAAAAATAGGTAGCAATCGGGGGTTAAAGTAAATATTGCATCTTTGTTTCGGAGGCTCAAGAAGAAGAGACGAAAATATCTCAAGCAAAAATATTGGCTTAAGGAGGTTCCTGTCTACCTGTCTGCTAGCCGTTCTCCTAGCGGAGAATTATTGGTAGTAGCCACTCGAAAATATGACAGGCAATCCTTGGCAACATATAAAAAGCGTTGGGAAATCGAAAATATGTTCGGGTGCATGAAATCAAGAGGTTTTAACCTTGAAGAGACACATCTTACAGATCAGAATCGCCTAGAAAAGATGCTTTTTGTATTGGTCATCGCATTCTGCTGGTCGTACCGTTTGGGAATGGAGAAGCAAGCGCAAAAAGAAATCCCGATCAAGAAGCATAAAAGAAAAGCTCAGAGCTTATTCCGATATGAGTACGATGAGCTGAGAAAAGTTGTGCTGAATGGTGGCAAACTATTTAGCGGGTTGGGTCAGCTACTAAAGCCAATAAGGGTTATAAAATTAGGAGGTTATGTTTATGTCTAAAATTTTTTGTCGTGTACTGAGGACAAAAATAGTAGCTGTAATATAACTCTTGTTAGATTCCCAATCACATATTTCAATTTATTTTTCCATTTTATATGCACGAATTATTCCTTCTGAAATAGGTTGTCGAATAGGCTTTGATGTTTCTTATGACATATCACGTCTTGAAACGGGCAGCTTGAACTGGTCTGAAGGGTGACAAAGTCTGACTGTTGAGGCTGCTTAACTCTTTCTTCTTTCAAAGAAGAAGTCTCTTTTTCCATTTATTTTTCTCTTACGTTTTGTTCAAAATGGTCTTTGTACTTTTCAAAGTGGGCTTGATCGGTTAGCTCATTGATGTGGATGGGAACGGCGGTTGCAAAACCTGCTTTTAGAAGGGCGATGTCGCTTTCTGGGTGCTCGTTGTGGTCATGGCTGATCTCCTCAAGGTGGAATTCGAGGTGCCCCTCTTCGTGGAGCTCTTTGCGGGGCGCTTCTAGCCAAAAGGCTCGCCCTTGCCGCGCCATTTTCACCCCTTGAATCGTCTTATTGGGAAAGTTGACATTGAGGAAGGTTCCCTCTCTTAAAGGGTGGCAGACAATATATTCGACAATCGGAGCGATATAGGACTTAATGTGGGGGAACTCTTCTGTTTTTTCGCACGTATAGGAGAAGGCAATCCCTGGAATTCCTTGAAGGACTCCTTGAATGACACATCCGGCAGTTCCGCTATAGAGGATGCTTCGCCCTGCGTTGGCTCCATGGTTGATCCCTGAGACGATGAGGTCGGGCGATGCATCGACGAGGCCGCCGAGCGCTACTTTTACGCAATCGGCCGGGGTTCCCTCCACCTTCCAGGCGGCAGACTCCCCAAAGGTTGTCACTTTATGAACTTTGAGGGGGCCGTAGTAGGTGACACTCATCCCTTTGCCCGACTGCTGCTTCATCGGGGCGACAATGGTTAGGTTGGCGATCTCTTTGAGCGCTTCCCAAAGGGTGTAGAGCCCTCGTGAGGCAATTCCGTCGTCATTGGTGAGAACGATGTTTAGTTTTTTCATGGTGCCTGTGGGTCGTATGCGATAGGATAAAGATAGCAAAACTGCTTAATAAAAATCCAGGAACAAGGGTGGGAATATCGATGGGAAGTTGCTTATTATAGAAGGGCCAAATTAAAGAGACGGCTGCTCCCACAATGATTCCTCCCCATGCGCCATATTTGTTTGCCTTTTTAGAGTAGAGGCAAAAGAGGAGGAGGGGGCCGAAAGCTGAGCCGAGCCCAGACCAGGCGAAGAAGACAAGGGAGTAAATCGTGCTGATCTTAAAGAAGGCGATCGAAAAGGCCAAGGCAGTGACGAGGAGGACGAAGAGGCGAGAGATCCACAAAAGGTGCTCAGGTGAGGCATCTTTATGGAAGATTTTCTTATAAAAATCTTCAGCTAAACTCGACGCTAAGACAAGAATTTGAGAGTCCATCGTTGAAATGGTTGCACCGAGGACGCCACACAAAATCAGCGCCATAATAACTGGGGGTAAGATATCTCCTACCTTGGTGACAAAGAGATGTTCTGCTTTGTCGAGTCCTCTTGTAAAATAAGCGACTCCAATAAGGCCAATGAGGGTGGCACTTCCAAGGGCAATCACTTGCCAAGACATTCCGACAGCCATTGATTTTTTGATATGAGAAGCCTTTCGAATACCCATAAATTTTGTGACGATGTGGGGTTGCCCGAAGTAGCCGATGCCCCAACCGCAGATCGAGAAAAAGATTTTCCAGAGGGTTTTAGGAGAGGTGTTTGGAATCATCGAAAAAGAAAGGCCATGCGCAGTAAGCGCCTCTGTCACTCCTTCGAAGCCTCCTACTTTGGGCAGAGCAATAACCGGGACTGCAACAATCGCTAAAAGGAGAAAAAAACCTTGGAAAAGATCGATCCAGGCGAGCGTGGTATATCCTCCGATGAAGAGGTAGGGGACAACCACCACGATTCCGACAGAAATTGCAATGTGGTAATCGATCCCAAAGAGGGAATTTACGAGAATTCCGAGTCCTACGATGCCAGCAGAAATATAAATCGTATAAAAAATCAGAGAGATAATCGCTGTAAAAATCCGGATCATTCCCGAGGTGTCGTGAAAGCGGCTCTCAAAAAAAGAAGAGAAGGTTAAGCTGTTATACTCTTCGGTTTTGACCCGCACTTTGGGGGCCACAAAGAGCCAGTTAAGGAGCATAAAAAGGCAAAGTCCAATGGCAAACCAGCTGTTAAAAAGACCTCCGATAAAGATCACTGCAGGAAAGCCAATGAAAAGCCAACTACTCATGTCACTTGCGTGGGCAGCAATTGCGGTCAGCCAATAGTTTAAAGAGCGCCCTCCTATGATAAAGTCGGTTGCTGTTTGTTGCTTTCGGTAAGAGGCAAATCCAATTACGAGTAAAATCGCAATGTAGATTCCAATCGCAATGAATTCTGGTTTAATCACGGCTTATTGCTTTATTTGATCCATACTTTAAGGCCGCCTGCGCCAAATTTGTTTGGACGTTGGGGAAGCTCACCTTGATTTCTTCGAGGAGCTTTTTTACCTCCATCCGCTTTGAGGTTTGCCCTACTGGGCATTGACAGGTGATGCGAGCGTACCCCTCCTGCCTTGCAAACTCATAGATGGCCTTTTCCGAAACATAAATCAAAGGGCGAATAATCGTCACCCCATAATCGTACATCGGAACCTTGGGAAGATTGGCCGCAAACTCTCCCTTGTGGAGGAGGTTCAATAGGAGGGTTTGAATGCTGTCATCCTCATGGTGGCCAAAGGCAATGACTGGCGCCCCCACCTCTTTAGCTGCGTCGAAAATGAGGCGTCGCCGCTCCCTCGAGCACCGATAACACGCGAGGGTTTCTCTTTTTTGCGTTGACTCTCTGATGATGAGCGGCACTTCCAGCTTATTGCACACCCCTCTTAAAAAACTTTCTTGAACCGAGGCGCCACAAGAAAATTCTCCCGTCACGTGGATGGCGTGCAGAGGAAGGTTGGGAAAACCTCGTCCCAAAATAGCTTTGAGCATGAGGAGTAAAGTGATACTATCTTTCCCCCCGCTAAGAGCAACCGAGAGCCCTTCAGCATCATCGAGGAGCTGAAAATCAAAGAGCGCTTTACGGCAAGCGCTTTCAATTTTTTTTCTAAGACGGGACATGAGTAGAGGGTACCCTATGCAAATAAAAAAAGACAAGAATTCTAGGGTTATATATACTTGTTGTGTAAAAGGATTTTATGATGAAAGAAGTTGGTCGAAACGATCCCTGCCCTTGCGGCTCAGGAAAAAAATATAAGAAATGTTGCGCCCAAAAGTCGCTCCTGCAGCGGAGGAAATTTACTGCAGTGACACCGACTAGACCGGTAGAGGGAAGCGTTCAACGGATTGCTGGGATGCTTTCGAAAGATCCCCCTGCTGAGCCCCCGAAAGCGCTCGATGAAAAAGTAAAAAAACAAGGTGAGTCTTGATCAGAATCGCCTTATTTGGTATAACAATTCCTATTTGCTGGAGTAGCTCAATTGGTAGAGCGCCCGACTTGTAATCGGACGGTTGAGGGTTCAAGTCCTTTCTCCAGCAAATTTTTTACCCCAAGGGGGGTGTCGCATAGCGGCAATTGCAATGGACTGTAAATCCATCGACTTCGGTCTCCGCCAGTTCGAGTCTGGCCACCCCCATTTCGATTTTTTCTTTTGCGGCGGTTTCTTTTTTGCGTTTTGCTGACTAATGCTCCTCGGCAAGCTTATTCAAAGCTTGCACGTCGTCGCATTAGCAGCAATCCATCAAAAAATAATTCCGCCCCAATAAGAAAAAATCGAAATGGGGGTGGCCCCCACCCCTACTTCCTCGGCAGCCCACTAAAAGGTTAACTACCCCTTTCTTTAATATTCAAATCTGCTAAAATGTAGATTTTTAATCTAACCAAGTGGATTATTTTGTGAATTTAGAGGTTGACTGTTCTTCTGAAATCGATGTGGGAAGTTTTGACTATAGCAAGTCCGATCAGCTGCAAGATGACAATGATAGGGCTAATGACCATCAGATTTTAGTGGTTACGCATCAGCTCAGTTGGTTTGCTTTTTTAGAAAGGATTGTGCGTCTTGCAGTTTTTAAATATGCTGTTTTGCCTTTTTCTACTTGTTATCAGCGGTTCTTTTTGCGTCGCTTTCAAAATCATTTTGCCGGATACGGATACTGTGGGTACAAGAGTTACTTCGATGAGACGCGCGCTCAAAGTATGATCAATACGTTGCGTGAGTTTGGAGGAGAGGTACGCTGGATTATTCCAAAAGATGGAGAAGCCCGTTTGCAAATGGTCCATTTAACGGTTTCTTCACTGAGGAAGAAAATCGAGAGTCTAGGAGGCTCCTGGGAAAAACAAGGGGGAGACATCGCGATTCGACCTCCTAAAAAATTGACACCTGAATGGAATCAATTTTATTGTGACCATTTGAAAAGAGTTTTTCCTATTAAAAAGATCGATGAAGAGGGAGAAAGCTTGGTGACTGCGGTGGGCGCAGAAAAAATTCCATTTAATGAGAATATAAAGCCAGAATGTATCCTTTTTTCTAGCTTTGCTGGTCCCATGGTGATGAAAAAACATGAGCTTGCTTTTTTTCTAGGTCAAGGGATGGATATCTGTATATATGACGGCAGAGGGTTATTCAATAGCCAGGGCTATGCAACAGAAGAAGGAAGATATAACGATATTGATGCGGTCGCTGATGAGTTACTTAACCACTACAGGGGCCCAGAGGCTATAACGATTTACGGATCATGTGGTGAGTCTTTCCCCGCGACATATCTCTTTAAAAAATATCATGCTGAAGGAATCAATCTTATCTTTGTCAATGCACCTCTTTCCTTAGAACGTGCTTTGGAAAGAACTAATAAAGTAGCTTTTTGGATTTTCAAGTTTTTTAAAAATATAATTAGAGCTCCACTTCGATCCAACTGTAGGCATGTTCCTGGAGATGGTTTTGATACATATAAAAAACTTACAGAGCTTTCTAATTACCGAGAGGGGAAGTATGGATACGCCCTTTTAATTAATACAGAGGGTGATGAGATGGCGCCTCCCGAAGAAGTAGAAGAAATGGGAAAAATGCTAGGGGAAAAAGGCAATTTTGTTGTTGTTTTGCAAAATCATTCTGAAGATTGTCCAGTAAGACGAGGTTTAGAAAATGATGCTCACCTATCAGATCCTCTAAAAAATCCTTATTTGAAAAGTAAAATCATTGAGACGTTGTACACTTAAACCTTCATCTTAATACCCCGGAGTGCTATTTATTTCGCTGCGCAAGGCTTCTAGAATTGATATTAGATAGCACTCCGGGGTTTAATTTTTAAGTGTAAATGGGCATACTGTTCTTATGTTAGAAAAAATTGCAACCACAATTCGCTCTCTAACTATGGATGCGGTAGAGCATGCAGGATCTGGCCACCCAGGTCTTCCCATGGGCTGTGCAGAGTTGGGCGCGTTTTTGTTTGCTGAGTTTTTGCTATACAACCCTGCATCCCCTAAGTGGAGAGATCGTGATCGATTGATCTTGTCAGCTGGTCATGGCTCTTTGTGGCTATATACGTGTTTGCATCTAGCTGGTTTTTCTATCTCTATTGAAGACCTAAAACGATTTAGACAATTTAGATCTAAAACTCCAAGTCATCCAGATTTCACTAAAACTGAAGGGATTGAAGCAACAACAGGAGTGGATGGGCAGGGGGTCGCATTTGCTGTGGGACAAGCCCTAGCTTTAAAAACCCAAAATATTGATAGCAAAGTCGTTGTACTTGCAGGTGATGGATGTTTAATGGAAGGAATTTCTTATGAGTCATGTTCTTTAGCAGGTCACCTATGCCTGGATAATCTTATATTGATTTATGACAGTAACCAGACAACGTTAGATGGATACGTTGATGAAAGCTTGTCAGAAAATATACAGCAACGATTTGAGGCCCAAGGTTGGGATGTCTTTGAAATTAATGGCCACGATTTTAATCAAATTAGAGATGCGTTCATTCCGTTTAGGAAAAATCAAAACAAACCTGCAATCGTTATTGCACATACTAAAATTGGAAAAGGATCGCCTACAAAAGAAGGGACTCCAGCGGCTCACGGTCGCCCATTGGGTCCAGAAGAGATAGAAAAAGCGAAAAGCAATTTAAACATAACCTCAAAGCCATTTTATGTTGATCCAGCTATTTATGAATTCTTCAAAAGAAAAGCACATTGCCCGCCGATACCAGTTGAGAAAGAAATAGAAAAAGATGTTCGCTTAGCAATTGAAAATGTGACTATAAATTCACCTATAGCTACGCGTTGGGCATCGCATGAAGTTTTGAATGCAGTTGCTGAATGTATCCCCTCGTTAATTGTTGGATCGGCGGACCTCTCCTCTTCAGATGGAACATTTTTACGAGATTTTAGCGTTATTTCTAAAAATGCGTTTAATGGGAGAAATATCAAATATGGAGTGCGAGAATTTTCAATGGCAGGCTTAGCTGCTGGAATGGCTCAAACAGGATTAATTGTACCTGTAGTTGGAACTTTTCTTGCCTTCGCTGATTACATGAGAAGCGCTTTGCGGATGACTTCTCTTATGCGCTTAAAGGTTATTTATCATTTAACCCATGACTCTATTTTTGTAGGCCGCGATGGACCTACGCATCAACCCGTTGAGCAGCTCAGTTCTCTACGCGGCATTCCTGGGTTACTTGTCGTTAGACCCGCAGATATTGATGAAGTCAAGGGAGCTTGGGTCGCTGCTATTGAATATCAAGGGCCTACTGCAATGATTTTATCCAGACAGCCTCTTCCAAAACTCCCTTGTAGCTCTTTAGATGGGGTGTTAAGAGGGGCTTACATCATTAGACCAGAAGAAACCGATACGGTTGAATATCTTCTTTTAGCCACTGGTTCAGAAGTTCAATTAGCCCTTGAAGTTGCCAAAGAACTTGGTCCCTCAGCACGGGTGGTATCTATGCCTTCTTGGGAGCTTTTTGAAAAACAGACAGATGAATATAAAGAAGCTCTTTTGCAAGGCAAAATCAAGATGAGCATCGAAGCAGGCATAGAGCAGGGGTGGCATAAATACATTGGTGCAGATGGTATAGCTATTGCTCTTTCTGAATTTGGCGAATGTGGAAGTATAGAAGACCTTCAGGAGCATTTTGGCTATCACAAAGTGAAAATTCTCAACAAAATCAAACAAGTTAAGGAGAAACTATGCGCATTACTGTAGAACTGAGCTTATATCCTCTAACTGAAAATTATGTAGTCCCCATTAGAGAGTTCATTGCCCGGTTAAAAACTTATAAAGAGCTTAATATTGTCACGAATGCAATAAGTACGCAAATCGTAGGCGAACATGCAGATGTCTTTGAAATTTTATCAAAAGAAACTGAGATAACGTTTGCCTCTGGCCACAACGTTTTTGTAATGAAAATCCTTGGTTTTGAAAGAGATATTGAACGAAAAGGAAAGTAGTAGAAGTGTGTAGAAGGGGGGGGGGTCTATTCTATTCGTTCTCGATGGATAAAAAAGTGTCTCATGTTTTTAGATGATTAACCTTGATAGTTCTTCACCTTTGAAAGTTTGAAAATTTCTTGCAAAACAACTTTGATGAGTTTAAGCTCTCGAGTGTTGAATCAGCATGGAGGCAATGTTGGAAACGGAAATTTTTAAGTACTTTTTGTATGTTTTTATCGCAGTTCTTACCCCATATTTTCTTGCAAAAGGTTTGTGGGGTTTGATCAAAAATAAAGGGAAGTACACCTTTAAAATTCTTTGGCACAATTCTGCTCACTTATTTGGGGTGGTTATTTTGATTGTTGTTTTTATAAGACTACTTTTCATGAAAGGATGATGAAATGAGGTTATTTTTTTTATTATTGGTGTTGCCGATTGTTGGCTTTTGCAATATCGAGAAAGACGATATTCTGAAAGAATTTTCTTTAAATATGAAGGAGGCCGATATTGATGGAGCCTTCCAGTCTATTGATCAATGGAAGGAATTGTATCCTGATGATATTCATATGGCAGAAGTTTGTAGAGCATTTTTGTTACTGCTGGATGAAAAACTCGATCAGGCAAGGTTTTTATTTGAGGCTCATCTCCCTGAGATTCCTACTCAAGATGGACAGCTTGCTTCACAAAGCCAAATAGCAGGCCTTTTTTATCGAATCCTACAGATGTATGAAAACCCTTTAACTTTAGAGGCTTTAAACTCTGAAGCTAGAGTGGTTTTATGTAAAAAACGTTCACGGTTTTGGAAGGGTAAGGCGATTCTGGGAATGGTGACGATGGCGGCTGGTGCGGTTGTTGCAGTTGTAAATCCTCCTCTTGGGTGGGGAATGATAATTTCATCAATACCCATGGTAGCAGAAGGAATAGAAAATTCAGAAGACTATCATGAAGAGATAGAGAGAAGAAAGTCTGAAAATAGGCGGACAGAAGCTGAATTGGATCGCACATCATATTTTTATGAACCCAGGAACAATGGACTAATAATGGTTTGATGTGAATGAGTCATATGAGTCAAATATAGGTCTTTTTATGACTCATATGACTCACCTTTGACTCACATGAGTCATAAAGAAGATGTTGTTAACTACCTGAAAAACAACGGGCTTTGATAGAATAGACTAATTCCAGGGCATTTTCTCAAGGAGCATCTCGGTGTAGCAGACCCCGCGGATGGCTGAGAAAGTAAAACCAAAACCAATGAAAAAGGGGAGGAGAAACCACCAGGGATTCCAAACAAGGCCAAAGATCATCCCGATCAGGATGAGAGAGCCAGCCAGCAGATAGACCTGACGTTGGATAGAGAAAGTGGCTTTTCCTTTAATGAAAGGGATACCTGCTTTTTCCCAGTCGTTTAGATGTCCCTTTACGTAGACAAGTTTTTCAGGGTCCAGCCCCATTTTTTCAAGGTCTTCGCACGCTTGCTTGCAGCGAATACCTGCTTGGCAATAAAAGTAGGCTTTGTCAAGCTTATTAATGGCCTCTTTTTGGTCGGAAAGAGATTTGTAGGGGATGTTTTCTGCCCCTTCAATATGTTCTGATTTAAACTCGCTAGGGTAGCGAACGTCGATGATCTTTTCCTTTTCTGAAAGCCCTTTGTCTAGGACCGCTTTAAATTCTTCTAGAGATACCGTTTTCATAAAAAATCCTTGGTTCTTTTCTAATATTTAAAATTAGTGGAAATAAAAGTCGATCTATTTTAGGAGTGGCTTTATGGCACGTAAAAAAAGAGTGGATCCTATGTTTAAAAAGTACTTTGGTATTGAAACCCCTATCGTTTACTTAGAAGATGTCAAAGTGCAGAGCAAAATAGAGGAGCGCTTTAACCGATCATGGAAACGGTTCTACAAAAAGGCCGATCCGATCATTTCCGATTTTCGAGGGGAGCGGCTCGAGGCTTTTTTTAGACAGCTCGAAAGAGATGGCTCTGACGAACGGTACAACAGACGGGTGAGCATCCGCTTTATCAACCCAGTCGTGGGCTATGGCGTTTTCGCTAAAGAAGATATCCCCCCCTACTCCACCTTGGCGCAGTATACGGGCCTTCTCATGCTCGATGAGGAGATCGACCCCGACCACGATAGCACCTTCTCCTTTTCTGACTATAAAACCTACTCAATCGATGCGGCAAACCATGGAAATTGGGCCCGCTTCATGAACCATTGCGGAGAGGGGGAAGCAAAAAATAATGCGATCCCTTGGGAATTCTATACCGAAAAAGGTCCTCGCGTTGTTTTCACCTCAGGAGCTCATGGAATTAAGAAAGGGAAACAGATCCTTTATTCTTATGGAGATGAGTACTGGACCGAGAAAAAATGTGTGAAGTTCTAAGACTTTCAGTGAGATAGAGAACAAATACAAATAATTATTTGCAATAAAGTTTCTAATTCTGTAATTAGTTAATTATAGGGCGAAGGCAAACCTATGTTTGTCCCTGCTTTTGCCTGTGGTTGCTACCTAGGGGTGCCTGAAAGGTATCCATAGGTAGCAATCACAGGTTTTACTTGGGATTGTTTAAGGAGTAGGCAATGAAAAAATTAGATACACTTGTTTGTATCCTTCTCTGTCTTGGTGGCTTAAATTGGGGCTTGATGGGATTATTTGAGTTTAATCTTATCGGAACTTTTGTTGGGCAGGATTGGTTAGATCGTGTGATTTACGTTCTTATCGGTGCAGCTGCAGTTTACCAAGCAGTAGGTTGGAAACAAATTAAAAAACGTTGGAAATAAAGAACTTGGCTGGAGGATATCCATTATGTTAAGAAGACTAGATGGTTTAGCTGTCCTTTTTTTAGTTCTAAGTGGAATTGTTTGGGGATTCGTGGGACTGTATCGATTGAATCTGGTCGAATATGTCTTTGATCGCGAGTGGCTCGTCCGCATCATTTATGTGTTGTTTGGCGTCGCCTTTATCTACCACACAATCTCTTGGCGCGCGGATAGCAAAAAGAAGAAAACAAAGCGTTAATCTTTGTGGATGAGCTCGACTTGATCGAGCTCGTTTTTCTTTATTTTAAATAGAGATATGAAGTACCGTTATGCATACGTATGAAACGGTTACTCCTTTATAGGACTGTTGAAAAAGTCCATTTCCACATCTTTCGCGCACTTTCCGGAAAAAATCGCAAAATCTGGGGAAAGCGACTTTCTCAACAATCCCTTTATCTCATCGTCGTAGCATCTTGTTTTTCAGGATGTAAAGGGAAGCAAACGGTTGTCAAGGTGACCCCCTTTTCGCATGAAATTCCCGCAGCCTCTCCTCGCATAAGCTATCCCTTTATGGGGCTTATCGATGAGGAGTATCAGCTTGAGTGGACCCTTTTAAAGAATCTCCCTAAAAAAAGAAAATACTTCAAGCGGCTTAGCTTTTTTGTTAAGAATCTGAAAACCAAAAAGATTGTTCTTAATAACCTTGCTCCTCCCTACTCAAAAGCAAAGCTCAGACAGATCCCCAAAGAGAAGCTCGTCCTGATTTTGTGGGAGCCTCCTTCTGTCTTTCTCCATCAGTATCAAGAGGATGTTCTCGACCTTTTTGGGACGGTTCTCACCTGGAATGATGACATGGTCGATGGGAAAAAATTCATTAAATTCAATTATCCCAGCCTTCGCCCCATCCAGGAAAATCTTCCTTCCTTCAAAGAGCGTAAGTTTCTCTGTATGATTGCGACCAACTTGAAGTTCAATGATTTTGAAAAAGAGCTCTACTCAATGAGGCGCAAGGCGGTGGAGTTTTTTGAGTCGAAGCCAGAAGGAACCTTTGATCTTTATGGAAAGGGATGGGAAGCTTTTAAAAACGCAAAGGGAAGAGTTCCAGATAAGCTAGAAACTCTTAAGGATTATAAGTTTAACTTCTGCTTTGAGAATACCCACGTTCCCGGCTACATCACAGAAAAGATTTTCGATAGTTTTGCTGTGGGGGCGATTCCGATTTATCTGGGGGCGACGAATATCGAGGAGTCTATCCCTCCAGAATGTTTCATCGATTATCGTCAGTTTAATGGTTTTGACGAGATGCTTGAGTTTCTTGAAGCTCTTTCTGAGGAAGATTATAATAGCTACCTTACTCATATCAAAGCTTTTGTAGAGGGACCAAAGAGTGCTCCCTTTACCCGGAAAGCTTTTTGCGAAACGCTTTCTCAAACCTTGAATTAAACTTGGTTAGTTTATAGTGGAAAAAAAGT
Organism: Chlamydiota bacterium; assembly: GCA_021772435.1. Lineage (GTDB taxonomy): Bacteria > Chlamydiota > Chlamydiia > Chlamydiales > JACKPQ01 > JACKPP01. Next base: position 68,684 of record JAJFLZ010000048.1, read on the forward strand.
ACGATGGGGGAGATTCTTAACAAGGGAGCTGAGCAGGTGAAGAATATACCTATCGAGGAAGGTTTTCGGATGGTTTCCTTTCCCGATGTGGGTGACAGAGTCTGTTATTTGGGGGCAAAAGGAGCTTTGGGAACCGTTTTAGAAAATGGAAAGATTCAGACGGCCGCAGGGGAGCACACCCTTTTTGAGAGGGAAGAACATGGCACAGAAGTGGTGTTTTTAAGAAAGTATGTTGACAAAGCTTTTACAGACCTATCCGAGCAAAGACATTGTGCATCATCTTCGAGCTCTTCTCACTAAGGAGCGGATCGAGCGGATTGATCAAGTACTTGCGCGTCGCATCAGCGCTATCGAGGTCGCTTTGGAGGCTCCTTATGATGTCCATAATGGCTTAGCGGTGATCCGAACAGCAGAGGCGCTAGGAGCCTTTCAGCTTCACTTTATCAACGCGCAGATGAAAAAAGGGCAGGGGAAAAACACCACCAAGGGGACGCTTAAGTGGACGCAGTTAACCCGTCACGAGACCTTGGAAAATTTTCTCGCTGAAAAAAGTAACCTCCTCATTGTTGGAGCGTGCGCTGAAGGGAGTGTCCCCCTCGAGGAACTTCCTCTTGATCGCCCCCTTTGTTTTCTTTTTGGCAATGAAAGAGAGGGGCTTTCCGAAGAGGCAAAAGAAAAGGCAGATCTTCTTTTTAAGGTGCCGATGTATGGGATGGTTGAAAGCCTTAATCTATCGGTTGCAGCAGCGATCACCCTTTATGATTTTCTAAAAAGGAAAAGAGTCTATCTGGGTAGAGAAGGGGATCTTACCGAAGAAGAAATCTTTCGAGAAAAAGCCCGTTTTTATATCCGCTCTTTGGGAATTGAGCAATCCAAAGAAATTCTTCACCGTGCGACTTCTTGAAGATAATCGAGGATCTCCTCAAGGATGTCGTTAATGGGACGGTTGCATGAAACCCCTTTGAAGCTTTGCCCTTTTGAGTAGTAGGTAATCAAGGGAGCAGTTTGGCTGTGATAGACAGCGAGTCGCTTTCGGACCACCTTTTCATCATCATCGGTTCGTTTGACAAGGGGGCTATTGCAACGGTCGCAGCTCCCTTCTTTTTGGGGAGGGGAGGTGATTAGGTGGTAGGGGGCGCTGCACCCGCTGCAGACAAACCGTTTTTCTAAACGCTCGACAATGACGTCGTCGCTTAGCTCTAGATTAAGCGCGGCTAGTTTGACATCGTTTCCGAGCCGTTTATGATAAGCCTCTGCTTGGGCAAGAGTGCGGGGGAAACCGTCGAGGATGTATCCCTTTTCGCAGTCGGGAGCGCCTACCCGGTCAAAAAGCATGTCGAGAATAAGGTCATCGGGAACGAGTTTTCCTCCGTTCATGTACCCCTGGGCTTCTTTTCCAAGAGAGGTTTCCCCCTTGACGTTGAGGCGGAGAAGGTCCCCCGTTGAGATGTGAGGAATCTGAAGGGTTTTCGCGAGGATTCCCGCTTGGGTCCCTTTTCCAGCGCCTGGAGGGCCGAGGAGGATAAGAACAAGTGTTGCCTGAGCTTGTAACATGAGCTCATATTAGCACAGAAGAGATTATTTGTGACCCCTTTTGGGCTGTTTAGGAGGAACTTTTTTAGGGATAGAGGAGGTTTCTTCCTCAAGCTCATGTTTAAGGTCTTTTTCTTGTTCTTTAGCGACCGCTTGTTGCCGCTTTTTTTCTTGAATGTCAGGACTGACAATTTTTCTTTTCATAATACCCCGGAGTGTTACCCAATGTCAATTGAGGGAATTTTCGATTTTTTTTCAGGTTCACGGGGGCAAAATGACCACATACTTGTCTAAAGTAGGGGTCATTTTGCCCCCCTGGACCTGGAGAAAAAGAAAAATTCAAAGAATTGTCAGTCGGTAACACTCCGGGGTAATATTTCCTCGTATTGACCGTTCCAATCGGTATCAAAGGTGAACATAGCGGGGAGAGAAGTGCGGAGACGGAGACTTTTTACAACATAGAAAAAGAAAAGAATCGGCTGATAAAAAAAAGGGGCAAGGTCTTCTTTAGAGAAGACGATATCCTTCAAAGTAAAAAACTTTTTCATAAAAGTAAGCCATCTTCGGGTCTTCCATCCATAAAGGAGCATTCCCCAAGCAATTTGTTTTGAGTAACCCAGCGTTGGTGTGATGCAAGGGCTTGTGGGGTCTAAGAAGGCATGGGAAATGTGGTTGCTTTTTTGGAAGAGGTGGAGGCCGCTAGTGCCTCGTGGGTTACACTCAATGGCGTAGAGGCTGCCATCGGGCTGCTCGATAAAATCAAAGGCAAATTGTCCGGTAAGCTCTGCCTTTTTCACAAAACTTTGGACCCACTCTTCGATTTTTGGGTGAGCAATCGCTTCAAAATTAAGACAGGAGTTTCCATCGATCGAAAAATCAACGGGATAGACGGTATGCGCCGTCAGTTTTCCCTCATGCGCTACGCTATAGGAGCAATATTTTTTTCCGTGCAAAAACTCTTGAGCAACCAAAGGGTTATGAGGGTCAACTATGACTTGCGGGGGGACTTTTGAGGTCACCTTTTGGATTTTAAGAGCGGCCCTAGAGTAGCTCGGCTTGAGAATGTAGGGGATATCGAGAGAAAGAGCGTCGAGCTCTTCTTGAGAGTGAACGAGGTAAGATTTAGGAGCAGGGAAGCCGAGTTCCTCTAACTTCTTGTTAAAGAGCCATTTATTATGAAGAGTATTGAGTGTCTCATAGGAAGAGGTGAAAACAGTGCACGATTTGGGGAAACGGTCTAAGTGGTTCGATAGGCAGAAGATTTCCTCCCACATTGGGATGAGCATATCGATCTTTTCACTTTCGCAGATTTGAGCAAGCTCAGAGATAAATCCTTCAGGTTCAAAGCGAGGGCTAGGGACAACGAAGCTTTTTTCGACCGCATTAGAAAAACGGCAGACGTGGTGGAGGCTCGTTTCTGCTACAAAGATTTGGTGTCCTTCTTCATGGAAACGTCTTGCAAGATCTAAAGTGAATAGGGAGCGCGCCCCCGTGAGTAGTATCTTCTTACTCCTGCCCATAGCTTGACTATACCGATTAGAGAATTATTGATAACCCCTAATTCAATCGAGGTTGCTAACCTCTTGGATAGGAGGGGAGCGAGGGGAGCTTTCGGAGAAGGTAATGGTATTTGGAGCGACCCGATAGCCGACAAAAGTTGGGGGCATCGACGCCTCTTTAGGCGAGCTTTTTTCGGAAAGGAAGAGCCGTTTTTTATAGAGGGGGAGCGCTTCCCACCTTTTTTCTTTTTCAGTCATGGAGATTTGGTGGACCGTCCCCTCAATGGAGATGGTGCGGTGGGTGCGAGGAAGGTAGAGGTGGAGGGCTACAAAGGGACTATGGGAGAGGTCTCGCTTAGTAAAAAAGAGGGGTCCTTCTTTTTTACCAAGGTGGGCAATTTCGATCCCCTCGGTGTGGGGGCGTCCCTGAGGGGTGATGGTTGCAAGGGTTGCCCTTTTAACGAATGGTCCTTCTGTCCACTCTTTTTCCTTTTGGCACCACTGGTTGATTTTGGTCATTGGGTGGAGCTCTTTTCCAAACAAAGCGCATGAGATTAAGAGAAAAAAGAGAACTTTCATACCAGCCATTTTCAATTATGTTCCCTTTTTTTTCAACAAATGTTTTAATAGTTTTTATGGTGAAATACATCGAGTACCAACACAATGGGACCACCCTTGAAGCAGCTCTTATAGGAAAAGGGCCGGCCATCTTTATTTTCCATGCTTGGCGGGGGCGAGATGACTTTGTTTTAGAAAAGGCAAAGTGGCTTGCGACCCTTGGTTATACTGGCATAGCCCTTGACATGTATGGGAAAGGAGTTCTTGGTCACTCCGTCGAAGAAAATGGGAAGTTGATGGAGCCCTTTGTTAAGGATCGGAGTTTTTTATTGAGCCGGATGGAGACAGCGGTCGCCGAATTGCAAAAACATCCAGCGGTTGATGCATCGCGGATGGGGGCGATGGGGTTTTGTTTTGGAGGGCTATGCGCCCTAGACCTCGCTCGCAGCGGCGCTAATTTGCAAGGGGTGGTCAGTGTTCATGGGCTTCTTAATCCCCCTGACTATCCTTCGAAGCCAAAAGCAAAAATCCTTGCTCTTCATGGTCATGATGATCCGATGGTGCCCCCTGATCAGGTTCTTGCTTTTGAAAAAGAGATGAGCGAAGCAGGGGCGGACTGGCAGCTTCATGTTTATGGAAACACGATGCACGCCTTTACAGTACCGACCGCCAACGATCCCAAGTTAGGAACGGTTTATAATCCTGATGCGGAAAGGGATGCGCTTCGGACCATCGAGCTCTTTTTCAAAGACATTTACCAGTTATAGTACATCGATAGGACTCCTGAGATGAAATCGCTTGAGTTTCTACCCGTAACGGTGAACCAAACGCCAGCGAGGAAGCCCATCCGATCGGAGGGGTTATATTCGATAGCGGGGGCGCAGCTTAGCTGATCGTTGGAGGGGAGGCCGACCGAGGCGGTTTGTCCATTTGCCGTTCTTCCCTTGTGTCCTGCGAAGGTGCTATGGTTTTGGTAGGTATAGGCAAGGTCGATAGCCAGGACCCATTTTTGGGTGAAGCTCAGTTCGATCGAGGTGTCGATCTGGATGAGGTTTCCGGGGCGGACGGTGCCGCGCGTTCTGAAGCCCCCGCCGTAGGCGTTAAAACCTTGGACCTGAACGGTGGTAGGGATGCCATAGTTCATTGAGAGGCGCCAAGCGAAGGGGTGGGTGGTGACCCACCAGAAGACCTTTGAGACGTTGAGGGAGAAGTTAGTGAGGTAGGTTCCCTCTCCGGTGGCATCGATTCCATTTTTGCGAGGGTTGAGTTTTTCGTAGCGCCCTGTGGGGACCGTTTCGGTCAGGGTCATGCGGACAGCAGGTTTGTAGGGGGTTTCTTCCATGAGTTGAAAGCCCCATTCGAACTCGGTATCTCCCCAGTAGAAAGTGTCTTGTCCTGACTGGTTATTATAAACTCCCTGAACGGTGACCGTGAAGTCGAGCCAGGAGAGCCAACCCATTTGGAAAAGGACGAGGGGGTTGACCGTCCAGATGTCGGAGATGTTGACTGATCGGCGATTTTCGTTAAAGAGGGCGAAGGTGTTGGTGACGAACAGGTAGGGTTGGACGACGAACTCTCCCTTTGGGACGTTGTGGGCGGAAGGGGTGAGGAGGGGGCCGGCGTACCACGGGTTGAACATTTTTCGAGCGATATCAAAATCGGTTTGCGCCTGTGCTAAGTCCTGGTCGACCTTTCCGATGGGGGGAGGAGTTTTTGGAATTTGTTGTGGCTGACCCTTTTCGAGTGCAGCCAAGCAACTACAAGCCAAAAGAAATACAAAAAGTGTTTTTCGCATACCAGTTCCTATTTTTGTAAGCGCTCGCGAGGCTTAATCCCCTGTAAAACAGGATCTAGCACATGATCTTTTGAGCCAGCCTCCTCCCCTATAGCGCCTGCGGCTATTGGGTTGTCGGATGGCTTAAAATCTAACGCACTAGTTCCTGTTTTCTTAGGGAATGCGTCCCGAGAGCGCGTACTATTAGACTAAAAAGCATCATACAGAGTAAAGAAAAAAATAGGAAGGAGAAAATAGATGAGCGTTGAAGGAGTGCAAGGGGGAGGGAACTATTCGAAAGAAGAGATTGAGCGGTATCAAGATGATTACAAGAAGGGGCTTGATCTTTTTCACAAATCTTTTGAAGAGTATACCAAGCCCGATGTCGAGTTTCACAAAAAAGCGCAATTGAAAAAGGTGATGGACGAGGCGTTGGGGGTGATGAATGAGAGCGCTTCTGTAGCGCTTAAAGAGGGGAAGATAAAAGATGAAGAGAAGTTGAACACAGACTATGCTTCTTTTATCAAAGATCCCACTTCCGAGAACCAGCAAAAAGTCTTAGGCGACATTCAGACCCTGTCTGAGTAGGGTTTGTAGATGTATCTTCGATTTTTGAGGGGGGGCTTTATAATTTTGCTCGTTGTTTTTCCACAGACGTAAAGCTGATGATTTCGACCTCCCGCTTTTTCCCACCATCTCCGATACTAGCCCAGAAGACCGATTCCCAAAACTTCTTGCTTAAACGGAGCCTTTTTAAGCCTTCAATGACGAATGCATGGGTTTTTTTTCCACATGTAATCGTTAAAGTGTCTTGGTCTGAGTCTAAATCCAGTCGTATTACTTGATTAGAAACATCTCCAAAGCTGACAGGTTCCTTAATAAAGGCGATGTTGTCTTGAGTGAGTGCAGGTTTAGCTCTGCCCCCGAAAACACTCCCATCCCCACAATGAATTCCGGCTATATGACAAGTTGAACCACTAAAGTAGGTTTCTGCAGAAGTGAAAAAGCGGGGAATATGGTGACCAAAATCCGATTTAAAATTCTGAACAAGTGGCCCAAAGTAAACTCCAAGCCGAAGATTACGTGTGTCACTTGGAACCTGCACTTTCCAACAATAGCGCCCACTATTACGTTGAACAATTTTTCGGCCAAAAGCGACGTGGCAAGGGTACCAAGATGGTGCGATATGCTTAACCTTTCTCGGGTTTTGCTGGTTAATGACGAGATATTTTTGTTTGCGATCGGTTGAAAAAGTAAACTGTTCAGGATTATTGGCTAAAGTCGGAGCCTTTGACAGTCTATAATGAGTAATAATTGCGTTCAATCTAATGGCCAAACAGTGTTTTTTTTCAACTGGATGAAAGGATTGTTTATCATTAGTAGTGTGTAGAAAAATAGTTGCTTCATTAACCACGATGTTCTCCTGCGAGTAAAACGTTCTTTGAAATTACAAACAATCTTAACAAAAAATTTATTTCTGTCTTGCATAAAATTTGTACTTCATAGAGGTAATGGGGTTGAGTTTTTTGCATGGAACTAGCGGTGAGGTAGCTCTAAGCCTTCTTTTCTGCAAACTTTTAAGTAAAAAAATCTTTGCAAAAAAATATTTACCTTGATACATTTTTTTTGATTTTGAGGAGGTTGTTATGCGCAAGCTGTTACTCTTTTTGCTTCCCTTCTTTCTTTTTGCACAACAAGAAAACCCTTATGAAACGGCTGTTTTTGGTGGTGAACCGAGCTCTATTGTTGCGGGGTGTGTCAGTGCTATTACCGGGGAATTTTTTGTTAATGCCGAAGATTTAGTCGTTAGAGGGTATGAGCCAATACGGGTGCAGCGGCGCTATTACTCTAGGAGTGGAAGGGGAAGCTTTGCAGGATGGAGTTATAGCTTTAACCATCTATATGCCTATTCCACCCTAGGGAACTGGATACAGGCCCGAGAAAAAAGTGGGGTACAGGTCACCTACTATAGGGATGCGGGATCCCACTATAAGCCGATCCAAAACATCGGAGGGCTGAGTAACTGTTCGATGGGGGAGTTAAGCGCTCGTCTCAATATCTACAATAATAGAGCCGTCCTCAGCAAAAGTAAAAAGGAGATCACCGTTCAGGGCGCTGATGGATCAACAAGGCGGTACGTAACCCAAGTTGCTGTCGATAAAATCAAGGGAATGTATCCTGGATCCATTCCATATGAGTTAGTTTATGAGTCCCTTCCTAATGGGAACCAGATTTATTATCAGTGGATGGACCTTCATGAGAAGCGAGAACTCCAAACGGTAAAAACAGTTTCGCCGAAAGGAAAGGTATTTGCACAAGTTAATTTTTCCTATGATCAACCCGACAAAAAACATCTTTTTTCAACGACCGTTACCACCAGTGATCAGAGAGAAGTATGTTATCAATTCGATCCTCATTTCAAGCACAAGAAGAAGCGGCAACATCTCTTAAAAAGCGTTACATTTTCAGATCGACCACAAGAGCGCTATGACTACTGGGCAGCTGAGAGGGCAGGAGTGCTTCTTTCTTGGAAAAGACTTCCCCGTGATCGCAATCTAAATATTCACCACTACTGTTTGGGGGAAAATAAAGGGTTTAACATCAATGTCAAAGTAGATGATTTTCAATATAAGAAAACCAAAATACTCAATCATCCCGTGGGGGAAGATGCCACTCCCGTTCCCTCGCATCGTTTTTTCTATACTCCTGGCAAGTACAAGGAAAAGGGAGGGCATACCGATGTTTATGATGCCTATAAAAACCTGACACGTTACCGTTATGACAAAAATTTTCGTCTCACGCGGATCGAACATTGCATAGGGAAAACTGAAGTTTTTTCTCAGGAGCTTTACGAGTGGGATGATCGAGGGTGGCTCCATAAAAAAACCCTTTTAGGAAGAGATCGCCAGCCGGTCTTTAAATATGTTTATCATTACGACCAAAAAGGAAATGTTTTTCAGACCGATCAGACCGGCAATTTTACCGGAAGAGGAGGTGAAGAGACCTTTTCGATTGAGCGGACCTTTTATCCCAACCTGCTGCTAGAGACCGAAACCCTTCCCAACGGTATAATCATTACTTACCACTACCTTACTGACACCGATCTTCTTACCCTAAAAAAAACAGCCTATCCCGACCAGACCTATCTTAGAGAAATCTACGAATATCAAGATGGCATTCGAACCAAGGAGTTTATCGATGATGGATCAAGTGATGATCCCCAAGACCTTACCGAAGTAACCCAAAGGCTTTTCAAGACCATCATTCCAAAAGAGGGGACTTTCTATGGATTTCCAGAGCAAATTATCGAAGGGTTTTACGATCTAAGCGCTCACCAAGAAGTCCATCTAAAAACGCAAAAGTTAGCTTACTATCCCAATGGGCTTATTAAATCCATTCGCGTCTTTGATAGTAAGGACAAAGAAAGATATACCCTAAGCTATACCTATGACAAGCGCGGCCGTCTCAAGACCCAAACCGACCCCCTGGGTCGAGAGCGAGCGATTGAATACGATGCCAACGACAACCCCATTATCGACAACGATCCCAACGAAAATTTTTCCACCAAAACCTCTTTCGACCATTCGAACCGTCCCTACAAAGCCGAGCAAATTCATCCTTCTGCCACCCAAGCCATGACCTGTCGCTACAACCGTTTGAGTCAAAAAATCTCCACCACAGATAACCAAGGAAACACCACCCATATTACCTACGATCCCTTTGGCCATCCAACCGAGACCCGCCTGCCCGCCGTCCAAGGAAAGCACCCCACCATCAAAAACACCTACGATGCGCTTGGAAAGCCACTAACCCACACCGATCCCCGAGGTCACACCACCCACACCGCCTACACCTGCCGAGGGAAGCCCTATCACATTATCCATCCCAACAGAGACGAAGAGCATTATGAATATACCCTAGAAGGACATCTTGAAAAGCACACCAGTCCTGGTGGGACCGAAACCCACTACACTCATGATGCCCAAGGGCGGATCACCTCAAAAACCACCACCAAAAACGGCGAAGAGCTATCCAAAGAAAGCTACAACTACAATACCTTCCATCTCACCAGATATACCGCTTCCGATGGTGTAAAGACCCGCTATACCTACAACGGGGCTGGCCAAAAAATCCAAGAGCAAACCAAAGACCGGATCACCACCTATGCCTACGACCCCCTTGGCCGGCTTGAAAAGACCGTTCGAGGTCCCCAAGTGCATATCCAAAAGTACGATCTTTTGGACCGAGTCGTCCTTGAAGAAGAGCGCGATCTAGAAGAGAATCTCTACGGTTACACCATCTACACCTACGACGACTTTAGCAATCAAAAGACCCTGACCAAAGAGGTCCATATCGGAAAAGCCACCGAAATTTTTGAGTACGATCCCTTTAGGAGGCAGATTCTCCACACCGATCCTCTTGGCCATACAACCAAAACAACCTACGACGATCACCACCAGGACACCCATGGACAAACCGTCATCAAGAAGGCCACCTACGATCCCCTTGGGCATAAAACCGTTGAAATCCACGATCCTCTGGGCCGTCTTGCTACCCTCGAGAAGTACTCTAACAAAGAAGAGCTTCTCCTTCGAGAGGTCTTTCACTACGATCCCTGCGGAAACAAAACCTCCCAGACCAGCCAATTTTCCGACAAAACCGTCACCAAAACCTGGGAATACAACTCACTTAATCAGCTGATCACCCTCCTCGATCCCCATGGAAAAGAAACGACCTATACCTACACTTCCGATGGCCAGCTCGAGACTCTCACCAAACCTGACGGCAAGACTATTACCTACACCTACAACGGACTTGGTTGGCAGACCTCCATTAAAGCCCCAGGCTGCCACTACACCCTTACCCACGACCTCCTTGGCAACATCACCAAATCCATAGACCATATCCACAAACAAACCACCATCCGCACCTATAACCACTTCGGTCAGTTGCTCACCGAGACCCTAGCCAACGGTCTTTCTACCAAGCGCATCTACGATGCACTTGGCCGCAAAACCCGCCTCTACCTGCCCCAAGCCACCGTCCAGTATGACTACGATCCCTATCACCTCATCCAAGTTGCCCGCCTATCAGCCCAAAACGAGCCCCTCTACGCCCACACCTACGACGCCTACGACCTTAGCCACAATCTCCTTCAAGAAAACGGCACCACTACCTATACCTATGATTTACTTTCCCGTCGTATTGGTATCGAGACCCCCGCCATAACCCAGTCCCTGCCCCACATCGACCCCAACGGCAATGTCTACACCTATGTCCGCAACGATGAAGTGACCAGCTATGACTACGACGCACTTAACCAGCTTACCTATGAAAACGACACCGCCTACACCCACGATGCGCATCACAACCGCACCTCCAAAAACGACATTTCCATTTCCCTCAATGATCTTAATCAAATCGAGTCTCACCAATATGACCTCAATGGCAACACTCTCTCAGACCATACCGCCCGCTACACCTACGATGGGCTTGACCGGCTTATCCGGATAGAGAAAGCCACCCAAGCCATTGATCTCATCTACGATTCCTGGGGGCGGTGTCACACCTACCGTTCCAACGACACGTTCCAGCCCCTCCTTTACGACGATCAAAATGAGCTTGGGATCCATCCCCACCAGCTCCGCATTCTTGGGGAAGGTTACGGTGCCGAGATTGGCGCCACCATTGCCCTGGAGTTAAATGGCAACACCTACCTTCCTACCCACGATCCCTTTGGCAATATTATTTCCATTGAGCCGCTTGACGATTCGCCTTCCCTCTGGAATGCTCTTTGGGGTCCCAGCAGCGAGACCTATCACTTTACCGCCTTTGGGGAGGAGGGAGCCCCCTCCACCCTTAACCCCTGGAGGTACCAATCCAAGAGGCACCTCCTTCATCTTGTTCACTTTGGCCGTCGCCTCTATGATCCCGCGACCGGTCGCTGGCTCTCGCCCGACCCCAAAGGCTTTTCCGAAGGACCTAACCTCTATCAGTTTCTCCGCAATAATCCCCACCTCACCTTCGATCTTTATGGAGAGTCGATCAGAAAACTTTCCAGCATTGGGGAAATGGAATCAAACCTTAGCTTTGACTATGGCTTCGAAGCGCGGTGTGGTGGTCCTTACTCTAGGAACTGGACTTATTTTCCGGACCGTGATTACTCTAAAATTGCAGATCATCCGCTCATTACAGGATGCAAACAGATTGGATATATAGGGGGGATTAACACAACATTTGAGGAGCATAGAAATAATACTAAGTATGCCTCTAAGTTAGCAGGGGACATGCCCATTTATTCGACTTATAATGCTACCCATGGTATCACTAAGGATCTTAAGGAGTGTAAAATGGGTCTTAACTTGACGGTAACTCCTCCTGTTTTATATGCTTGGGAGAGAAAAATGAAGTTCTTTAAAAATGCTCCTTCGAATGCAACAATGCTAGAGATTGATTATAGTCAGGGAACTATCATTGGGACTCTATCGCAGATAATGCTTCCAGAGGAGTACAGAAAGAGAACAGTATTGCTATCGATTGCTCCAGCGCTTTTTAGTCCAGCAAGCCTTTATAAAAAGTCATTTCATTACTGTAGTAAAACAGATCCTATCCCTCGTTTACAGAAGGTAGTAGGAGTAATCCCAAATCTAGCGAAGAGTATTACATTTCTAACTCCGGGCAAAGAAGATGGTCGAATGGGCCACAGCCTTACTAGTCCGATGTATAAAAAACCCTTAACAGATCATATGACAAGGTACATAAGAGGTGAATATGATTAAAAACATCTGGTTATCAATATTACTCGCTTGTTGCGTAGTTTTAGGAAGTTCGTATGGAGGTAGAAATGTGAGTGCTTTTTACTCGGAACATGAGACGATTGCCTATAAAGTAACAGAAGAGGTAGCTCGTGCTCTCTCTAAGAGATATAATCTTGATCCTTGTGGTGTGGGAGGAAGTATACAGGATGATGTGAAGCAACTTGCATTAAGTTTTAATTGCTATCGCACCCTAAGCATTGAAGAAGCTCGCGATTTAATTGTCAGCTGTGCTTTAGAGTATCTAGAGGCAATAAATGATGACCCTGAATTAAAGCCTCATCTACATGACTATCCATTCACGGCAGATAATATAGAGTTTTCTATTTTTATTTCTTATCCAGATCGAAGTGATGTTGAACCGGGTGAGCTTTGTTCAGTTTATATATTAAAGGATAGGATTACTTATCAGGCTGAAGGTAGGCAGGATCCTCTAGAAATTGTGCACAGAGAATCGTTTGAGGAGGCAGTACGTCTTGTAAAAAAGTCTAAGGGCTGACAGCCATAAGTTGATCATCTGGGTTGAAAATTAGCCTATTCATCCTAAATGCTTAAAATTTCCCTTGCCTCAGGATGAGCTTACTTCTTTAGCAAATGGTCAAACTGAAGGAGATGTTAGCTCTTTTAGAACACCCTCTCCAAGCTGAGAAATGGTGTCGTGGTATGAGAGTGCTTGATCATAAAGTATGTAATAATTTAAATTTGGCCTTATGAAAATTTTATCGCGCATTCTTTTAACACTTTGCCTGCCAGCATTTCTTTTAAGTCCAGTGCCATCTATGGCTTTTTCACCCCAGTATCAACAGGTGGATTACGTTGACAACGTAGACAAAGTCATTGAAATTCCAAGGGATGAGTTTGGTCGAGTGAACCCATGGATCCTTTTTCTTCCAGAAAACCTATCATTTGATCGTTATACTCAGTTTATACAACTTGTAGAGGATGAAGAGTTTTTAGAGTCTCTTACCGTAGAAGAGTTTGATATTGTTATTGACTTTGTGACAAGAGTTGTTCGAGCTAGCGTACCGGAAAGCAGACCAGATCTTCAAGAAGAGTATGAATTTGAAATAGATGAGCTCATGGAAGATCTTTATGGAGAAGCTAAATTGGGCTTTTCTATTGGGGCTCGATCAGACTTTAAGGTCATACCTGCGGTATGCTCTTGTGCCCCTGAATTTGTTCTATGTAAGGGATGGCTTAAAAGGAAGGTACATCATTTTGGTCACTGGTGCAGTAAACATAAAAAGCCGCTCATTATTGGCGCAGTTGTTGTTGGTGTTGTTGCAGTAGCTGTTGCTACTGGAGGCGTCGGAGGTAGTTCAGCGGCAGCTGTGGGAGGAGCTTTAGTTGGTGCAGGTTTAGATAATGAGCATCCTAAGAGCATCAACAAACCAGGTGAAGTTTCCGTAGGCGAAGAGGAGTATAGAGAACCTCCTTTGAACTCTTCTACTCAAAATGCTATCCTATCCGATTATCCTTCTCCAAGCGGGCATAGTAACGCTATGACCAACTCGCCCCCTCCTGTTGAAATCGTTCAGCCACTGCAATCAACAAACTTATCTAGTTCGCAGTTAGAAGAGTATGCTGTAACTGTTAGCGAACAAGCAGATCATATTAAGGAAGAACTTATTGAACAGCTTCCAAATGAGGCTTTAAATATCTTACCCCAAGAGGAGCCATCTTTTTGGGCTCAGGTCATAGAAAAGGGACGAGAATTAACGTCCCAATTTACTCATGGAGTTTACGGTCTCATCACTGATCAATTTGAGCCAGTTGCAGAGATTGAAGGAGTTACAACTGATTTGCTAGAAAAGGCCTCTCCTAACTTAAGTGAGATTTCTCCTTTTGAGAAAAACCCCAAAGATGCTTTTAAAGAGCAAGTTGCTGAGGGGCATAGAAAAATCGATGAGGTTTTTGACACACAATATGCAAGCTTATACTCCGATGAAGCCAAAGCAGCAGAATCGGAAATTGCAATAGGGATTTTGCCATTTCCAGGTGCTGGTGCTAAAAACCCAAAAACGTCTTCTAAGTTTTTTGAAAAAAACATCAAACATATCCTTAGAGATGATCCAGGCCATTTACCTAATACACCAGCTAATAGACGACTATTGCTTGATGTTGCTGGAAATCCCGAAAATTTTTTAGGGGTAGACAAACATGGGAATGCTTGGCATGCTAAAACTCAGTCTGATGGCACTCAGATATGGACTTCTTCTAGGGGTGGCGAAATTAGAAATGGAGGAATAAATTCTTCTCCTAAGTCATTTACTGAAACAGGATTGTCTAAAGGAGCTACGCCGAAACCGTGAGAAATAAGATGGAAGAAAAATTGACATATCTAGAAGCTTTCAAGTCAATGCAATGTTTTTTAGAAAAATACTATGAAGAGACGCAATCTGATGATATTGGTTCATTGCTAGGAGACATTTCATTAGGCATGTGGGAAGATGGCTCAACAGGAGATCCTGCAGCATGGAATGACTGGGTGAAGTGTGTTCAAAAAGCTATTCACAGAAAAGAAGTCTAAGAGAATTTGGAAAAGCGCTTATTTGACTAGTTCAATAGCATAAGAGTCATGTGTTTTTGTTTAAACTCAAGTGACCACCTATGCGGACCTGAAAGGATTTTCGATTTTTTTCTGGGCTTTGGTGGGTAAAAATCCCACATACTTGCCCAGGGGTTTTGCCAGGTGCAGGAGCTGGAAACCCAAAGATATCTTCTAAATTCTTTGGGAAAAACTTGAAACATATTTTTAGAAAGGACCCAGGACATTTAATAGACATGCCCACGAATAGAAGGCTTTTGCTAGATGTCGCAAAGGATCCAAAAAACTTTTTGGGAGTGGGTAAATATGGAAAATCTTGGCATGCTAAAATGCGAAAAGATGGTAGTCAAGTGTGGACCTTTTCTCAAAACGGAGAAATACGAGATGGTGGATTAAATATGACCCCAAGAAGTTTTCATCCGGAAACAGGGCTTGCCAGTCCAGTGAAACCAGGACGATAAGATGTCAAAAAAAGAAAAAAACATAACTTATTTTGAAGCTTTCGATTGTATGAGAGAGTTTTTAGAAATATATTACAATAATACAAAATCAGATGATGTTGGAGATATCTTAAGCACCACGCAACTTTCAATTTGGGAAGATGGTGAAACAGCAGACCCTGCATGTTGGAGGGAATGGATTCAATGTATAGAGAAAGTAACAAAAAGTGGAAAATCTAATTCTGAATAACTTAAGTACTTCCCCATGGCTTGTCACGAGGGGAAGCAGACCTCAAAAACGTGGGAGAAAGCTTTTACCTTTTCAAACGAGATCCCCTGAAAGGACTATCCTATCTACCATAACGGTCGCAGTTGGGGTTATTGCACGTGCCATTCAAGACTGCTTTACCACAGCTTGAACATCTGGGTATAATTTCAATCCACTGAGAAGAAGGTATTTTAATGAAACACCCTGCAGAGTCTGAATAAACTGGTGGTGCTATAACTGTTTCGTAACCATTTAAGTCAATAAGCAATCCCTCTTCCGTTGGGATAAGATTTTCTGCATGAATATAAATTTTAGTATCATCAAATTTATTGACACAATGGTGCTTACTTTCTAAAATGTGATTGATTTTTTCTTTAAGAGAGTCCTCTGAAAGAGGGTTAGCGTAACAAAAATTTGCTAGAACCGAACATACCACTAACACAAAAAGGAATGCTTTTTTAACCATGTTTAAACTCCTAAGTTTGTACATCAAAAAAACCAAGACCCCATTAAAAATTTTTTTAGGATTAATGTCTATATTTTTTTGTTTGCAAGGGTGTAGTAAAAAAAACGAGATAGGAAAAAACAAGGGATACGAATTTTCAGAAGAAGAATGCTCTTTATTGGATAAATTTTTTCGGTATTTACTGTTGAATGAATCGGGAGCTTATACCCTTCTTGGAACTAAGCCATTAACAGATGTGTACATTTGCTGCGAGACACTTGAAGATCAGAAAGAACGTTGGGATCGCTTATCAGAAGATGAGAAGCTCGAAAGAGTTTTAATTCTTAATCAAGACGATTTTAACGACATGGATTTTTATCAAACCCTTTCTGAAAAGGTAAAGAAAAATGCAATTCTTGTTCCTGAAAGGGATTATGTGTTTTCTTTAAAAGAGTTTATAGATAATTGGAGTGTGATTGAAAAGATTTCGATTTCTCCAAAGTATCTTCTTATTAGAAAGCAAGTTTCTCCTAATCAAATCTTTAGAATTGTTTTTGTCAATGTTGTGGAAACAGCGTCAGTTATTCAGAAACACTACAAAATTTTTCGAGATGTTGTTGGTTTTGATTTTGACCCTTTTTCTGTAGTTTTGGAGCTTAAAAAACCAAAATCCCTTTTCTGGGAAAAGTTAGGTGAATCAGGGGGGGCTTATACATGGGGCCTTCTTTATGGCTTTGGTGAAAGAAATGCTTTTTTCTACTCATCTTCAGAAGAAAGGCCTTCTTTTAATGGGCAAACTTTCAATCCACTCCCTTCCACAGAAAATGTTCTTCTTCCCTCTTTCATCTCTTTTTCTAAGGATGATCCAATCGTAAAGCGATATGAGAAGGAAAGAGTGGGTATCAAGAAAGCGTATGAGGGCAAGAATTTTGTTCATCAGACTCTTTTAAAGCTAGCAGAAGATTGAACACGGCAGGCTCTGGAGAAGAAAGAACCTCCTCCAGCCCAACTTATTGACATGGGTAATACTAAACGGCAGAAGGGTATTAGACCTTCGGTCTTTTTTTCCGCTCGAGCTCAACGGCAAACATTGGAGACCGATATCTCTAGACATGAATCAAAAAAAAAACTAGATTGTCTGTTAGAGGAAAGGGAATACCTCCGCTCTGCTCAAGAGGATCTTGTCAACTGGTCTGGAGTGAAGATTGGCCTAGCTAATTGATTTTAAATAGGTAATCCCTTGTTAAACTAAAATAGAGGATTTTTAAGTTGGACCAAGAGTTAAACATTCTAGAGAAAAATATTGATTTTCTCCCAGCTGCCCCAAATCTGAAGCTTCCTTTGAGAGTGATCTGCTACTCTCAGATAATGTTTCAACTGTCAAGGTGGTTACTTCTCTTCTTATTTAAGAAGCTTGAGTCGTTTGAAGAAGACTTGACTGCTGAGAGCCTCCAATGATTTGCCAAGTAAAGATAGGGCTGTATGTATTGGCTGCTCTGCTATTTCTAGTGGGAGCGGTTTTAACCTATCGTTCTTTTAAACATGGTGAAGGAGTGTTAGCAGCAGGATTAGGTGTTTTTTTTCTGCTTGCTTCTAGCAATATCGTTATCTATTTCTATTCTATTCAACCAGTACCTCAAAGGATTATTGAAGAGCTGGGCGAAGAGGAATTGCCAGACCTTGGACTAAGTGAGGGTACCAGCTCATATCTTATTGGAAAGGAGAATGTTGCTATAAATGAAATCCAATAAGCTAGTCGGTAGAGTAAAGAATTTTTCAGCTTCAAAGCTAGGAAAAGAAAGCTTTATAGCTATGGGAGGGATGGCACTAGAGTATCACAACATATTTTTGTTTGGTTACTTGGCTTCTAGTATTTTGCCTCACTTCTTTCAGAAATCAAGCTCTTTAGTTGCTTTCTGCGCTATATTGGTAAGTTTTGTAATGGGGCCCTTAGGTGCTATAATCTGTGGTCATGTAGGAGATACTTTAGGACGTCGGAGAATCCTTGTTTGGGCGCTTGCATTTGTTTCCATTTCATCATTCTTTATGAGCGTGCTTCCTAACTATGATCAAATCGGAGTCTTGGCTTCCTGGTTTTTTGTTATTTTTAGATCGATACAAACACTTGGTTTTGGAGGAGATGCGGTTGGACTTGTCACATTTATATTGGAAGAGGCCCCATCTGAGCATAGAGGTTTTTTTGGTGGCTTGATGTCGATGGGTGGGGCTTTTGGTGTGCTTATTGCTTCTTTGGAGTTAGCAATACTTGATCCTTTAGGAGACCCAGTTTCTTCTTGGAAATGGCGTAGTCCCCTAAGTTTAGGTGTCATTGGGATATTTATTTCAATTTACTTCTATAAGTTAATTGGGGAAACGGCCGTATTTAGACACTATAATCCTAAAGAAAAGAAGATAGCTTGGCCTTTACTTGAATTGCTTAGGTTTCATAAGAAGGGTTTCATTAAATCAATAGGGATTTTTTCCTTGTCTCCAATTATTACCGCAGTTATTTTTGGTTTTATTCCTTATTTTGGATTAACAACTTTAGCATTGCCATCAAAATTTGTCATGTGGATAAATGCTTTAGTTTTAGGGGTGTTTACAATTAGCGCTCCATTTTTTGGCAAGTTATCCGACAGGGTTGGAAGAAAGCCGATCTTATTTGGTGTTTCTTTAACAATGCTTCTATTGGGGTTGCCAATGTTTTACTTTTTTCGACACGCTTCCCCTGTCGTTTATGCCTGTATTCAAGTGTTTTTTTCATGGGTTTCCTCAGCTTATTATGGGGTTTCAATGACTATGAATATAGAACATTTACCAACACATTTACGTTACACGGGAGTTGCTGTTAGTTTCACCTTAAGTTATGCTTTATTTGGGGGTGTGATTGGAATGCATGTAATAAGCTTGTTGATCGCTAATGCGGATATGGGCACTTCTCCAGTTTTATATTTACTTTTAGGTGCTTTTGTGGTATTAATATCGACATGCTCCTTAACGGAAGAGGCAAAACATTCTCTAGAGGAGATATGACTGTGTTTTTAAATTTAATTATGAAAAACCAAACAATAAGTCTCTCTTTCTAGTTTAGACTTAAAGCAATAGAAACTTTATCTGGGGAAGCGTCTTTATGAGAGCTATTATAGTTCTGAGTTCTTTTGGACAACAAGCTGGTTATGTTATCCTTAAGGTCAAAAGAATTTTCTCAGGATTGTTGAAAAAGGTATTCGATGGTCAAGAAAAATAACCAGATTTCATGTGGCGATAAACGCTGTGTGGTCATTGGTACCACAAGCATGTGCGCCTCCATCCTCAAACTACTCTACGAAAGCTCTTGGAGTGTTTTGTGTGTAGTTTCTAAAGACGAAATAGTCTTGGGTTATTGCAACAAACATAACATAAAAATATTAAATTGTTTGAATGAAATTGAAAACAACGACTTTGTGTTGTTTAGTGTTATAAACTATACTATTATTTCGGAGTCTTTTTTAAAATCTCATAAAGTTAGGTTTGCGATAAACTATCATGATAGTTTGTTGCCGAAGTATGGAGGATTGAATAGTACAACTTGGGCTATTTATAATAAAGAATTGACACATGGAGTTAGTTGGCATTTAATCTCTGAAAAAGTGGATGAAGGGGAGATTTTAATGCAGTCTTCATTTCCGATAGTTCCAAATGAAACAGCATTTAGTTTAAACCTTAAGTGTGCAGCAGAAGGAGTCAGATTATTTAATTTGCTTCTCGAAAGTTTTGAATCTGAATCTTTAGTATTAAAAAAACAACATACAAGTGAAAAAACATACTTTGGAAGAGGGTATATTCCTAAGAACTATGGAATCATAGATTTTAAAGACGATTTTGAGACGATTGATAGACTGCACAGGTCACTATTTTTTGGAGGAGAGAAGTATAATAA
>JAJFLZ010000006.1 GCA_021772435.1 Chlamydiota bacterium
TTAGATTCAGAGCAGATTAGGTGACAGATTGTGCCATTTTTTGCGATTCTATAGCCAAAAGCTATAGATGAGCACAAAAAGGGTGCAAGATGGCGGCTAAGATGCCTGAAGATAAATGATATAAACCCAGAGTTCAGGTTAGTAACAACCCCTAATGACTGTCTGAAAAAGATAGGTTATTTCATGGGCAGTTGATCCAAGACTGGCGTTGAAATACGTTCCTGTGATACGCTCGCCTAATCTATGGAATCAAATATACGCACCACCGTTTTTGTCTTAGCCATGACAGCTGTCCTATTTGGGATGAACTGGTACTTTGGTAAGCAAAACAAACAAAACACCCCGCCTCAAACAGAAATTGTTTCTGATGAAATAAAAGAGCGCACTGCTAATTTATACGACTTCTCCTTGGTGCGCCTCTACCGCGATACTGACGGAAAAGAATTTGCCACACTAGCTCTAAAAGGCCAAAATAGCTTTATCACCACCACATGGACGAGCGAATTGCCAAAAGAGCTCTTCGCCATGGACGAGAATGGGAGCCTGCAAAGAATTTCTTTAAACCAGAGCACAAAAGACCTCGCCTGTTACGGAACCGGAAAAATTGCAGCCCTTAAGCTTGATAGCCCAGGTGAAGTGCAGATTCTCGAATTTATTGATTCCAACCAAAACGGTGAAGTCTACGTTGGAGACTACAATAGCGGCCTGATTTCCTTTCCAGGAAAAGCTCCCAAAAACGAAGCAATCGTCTTAGCCTCCTATCAAGGCAATTACTTGCCGATGGGCACATATCGCGATGGCAAATTTACAAGTTTTGAAAACACACAAGGCGTCCGAGACATCCTAAGCTTGAAAACTTCTGGTGCCAATAACAACTTAGTAAACTCAGAAACTCTCTACGTTTTAGAAAATGCCTATCAACAAATCGTTTTTTCTAATGTAGGTGGAGCCATCTCAGAGATCAATCTCCCATTTAAAACAGACAAAGACGAAAAAAGCATCGTGTTACCCATCGGCGTTGATCGCGAAATTGAAAAGCAAGCGCCTCAAGATGCTCAATTTCCCAGCCAACCAGCCTGGCTAGCAGGTGGGCAGCAGCTGCAACCGAAATTAGGCGGCTATTATCCACTACTTAGACGAGGGCTCTTAACTCCCGATGGCAAACCGCTTGTCAATGTACCACCTCGCTACTACGCACTTAATGTTGTCGGTGAAGACACAAACATTGCCAAAATGTCCTACAGCCTAAAAACTTTAGGTCACGATTTTATTGAATTTGAGGCGAGCAGCCAAGGTCATAAAATCACTAAACGTTACAGTTTTTCCAAGGATGCCCCCTACTGCTTAGACATGGACCTGCAAATCGATGGCGATACAAGAGGTTTGTGGATCACAGCAGGTGTTCCTGATGTCGAAATCATCTCCAACCGACCTGCACCAGCTCTTAAATACCGAGCAACTATTGCAGACAAAACAAGCGTTCAACAGCTAAAACTTCCCAAACAAGCTGTGTCATATAGCTCTATCATGCCCGATTGGATCTGTAATTCAAATGGCTATTTCGGAGTCATATTAGATCCACTAAAAGAAAAACCATCAGGTTTCCAAGCCAGCATCGTTCCAGGAACAATCGATCCGACAAGACTCACTGTCATCGATCGCCAATATGATGTCTATCCAGCATCAAAATATCCTGGCTACGAGATGATGCTCCCAGCATCCTCCAACGCCAAATACCGTATCTATGCTGGTCCATTTGAAAAATCACTACTTGCCGCTGTCGACAAAACATTTAGCAAAGATGGATATAACCCAGATTACGCAGCCGCATGGAGTTTCCACGGTTGGTTTGCCTTCATCTCAGAACCCTTTTCCAAGCTACTCTTTGTAGTGATGGAATTTTTCCACTTTATCACTGGATCTTGGGGCTTTTCTATCATTTTGCTCACCTTAGCACTACGTTTAATGCTTTTCCCTCTTAATGCATGGTCTATTCGTTCTACAATGCGTATGCAACAGCTGCAACCCAAAGTACAAGAAATTCAAGCGCGCATGAAAAAAGATCCGAAAAAAGCGCAACTTGAGATGATGCAGCTCTACAAGCAGCACAAAGTCAATCCATTTACTGGCGGCTGCTTACCTATCCTGATTCAAATGCCCTTTTTGATCGGAATGTTCGACCTTCTCAAATCAGCCTTTGCCCTGCGCGGAGCCACATTTATTCCTGGATGGATCGATAACTTAACAGCTCCAGACGTAGTCTTTTCTTGGAGCAAGCCCATCCCCTTCATCGGGACATCCTTCCATATCTTGCCGATTATTTTGGGCGTTGTGATGTTCTTCAATCAGAAAATGATGATGAAGAGAAAATTAAAACAAGGTGAAGAACTAGACGAAAAAGGCAAGCAAGCCAAAACAATGGGGCAAATGATGGCCATTGTTTTCACCATCTTGTTCTACAACTTCCCATCTGGCCTAAATATTTACTGGCTCTCTTCCATGATATTTGGAATGGCTCAACAGTGGTTGATGATGAAAAAACAACCACCTGAAGCACCAATTGCTACAATAGAGACACCCAAAAAACGCATAAAAAAACGCCGCCAATGAAGGCTTGGGAAGCTTATTTAAAAAGGCTTTCCTCAAGGCTCGGCCCTGAAATCGTCACCAGGTGGCTGACTCCTCTTAAAATCATCCGTTTCGATGCGCGCAATCTCTACCTAGAAGCTGGGGATTCCTTTCAAATTTTATGGTTTAAAGAGCACGTTGGTCCTCACCTAAAAAAAGAGTTTCTCTCTTCTAGCGGCAAACCCATACAAGTGCATATAAGCGTAAAAGGGCCAAAACCAGCTGATAAGCAGCAACTGGCAACCCCCCTTCCTAAAATCACCTACGATCCCATCACACCCAATCCCAAAATGACCTTTGAAAACTTCCTTAGCTTAAAAGACTGCCTAACTAAGACTATTTTAGAAAATCCCGAACCCGGGCTTAATCCTATCTACCTTTACGGGCCAGCAGGCTCTGGCAAAACGCACTTACTGAACGCCTTTACTCAGCAGACCCCTGGAGCATTTTTTGTCCATGCTCAAAACTTTACCGACCACGTGGTCACTGCCATGCGCACTTCAGATATGGATGCCTTTCGAGCCAGATACCGTAGCGTTAAAGCGTTAATTATAGATGATGTTCACATCATTACTAAAAGGACTGCAACACAAGAAGAGCTATTTCATACCTTTAACGCGTTGCATACAGCTGGCACGCAAATCGTGCTCTCATCGCATCTGCCTCCAAGCCAACTGCAACATATCGAACCACGTCTCATTAGTCGTTTTGAATGGGGTATCACGCTCTCTCTTACAGAAGCATCTCCTTTCATGCTTAAACAAATTCTGCAAACAAAAGCAGAAGACTTTCCCTTATGTGAACAAACCCAAAACTTTTTATTAAGCACATTCCATACACCAAAATCTCTGTTCGAGGCCCTAGAAGCCTTAATGCTACGCTCGCACCTTGAAAAATTGACCCTACCCCTTTCACTAACTCAAGTAGAACACTTGCTAAAAGATCTTCTGCAATCTCAAAAAAAGAGAGCGATAACACCTCCAGCGATCTTAAAAGCTGTTGCCGAAAATTTTGAAATCTCTACCGATGATTTGCTCGGAAAATCTCAAACGCGCGAATGTAGTCTACCCAGAAAAATCGCTATGTATTTTTTCCGCCAAAAACTCAAAATGCCTTACTCCAAAATCGGTGAACATTTTTCACGCGATCACAGCACGGTGATGACTAGCTGTCGCGACATCGCTGAAAACTTCTCTCAGCATAAAGATTGCCTGGCTACTTTAGAAAACCTTTTGCACTAAATCAACTAAAAATTTAGCATTACCTATACTCAACAAAAGGTGGAACTCTATGCCAAAACTCAGGTTGTTACTCATCATAAGCATCAATATTTTTGCGTTAGAGACCCACATAGACCCTAAAATTTACCATAATCAGTTTGGGTCATATTATCTCCCCAAAAACCATGATGATCGACCAGCAATAAAACGCATCAAAAAGGGCATCGTACACGAGCTCGATACGCTGCGATATATCAAACAAATTTATCCAAAAGGAACAGCCATTATTCACGCAGGAACCTACTTTGGAGATATGCTGCCATTTTTTTCCAAATTAGTTGGAGACAAGACCGTTTGGGCTTTTGAACCTGTCAAAGAGAACTACCAATGTGCCTTAGCAAATATTCAATTAAACAAACTCTCAAATATAAAAATTCAAAATATGGGCTTAAGTGAGAAATCAAATAAGTTGCCCATGATTACAAAAATTGGGTCCGTCCCAGCCGGTGGCTCTTCACGCATAGCGACTTCCAAAATCCTAAAAGCACAGACAATTGAAACAGTTTTTGTTGATTCCATCGATCATATTTTAGAAAATAACACCGAAACAATAAGCATTATTCACCTCGATATCGAAGGACATGAAAAACAAGCTTTAGCAGGAGCTGTAGCTACGATTGCAAAATACCGTCCTATCTTAGTACTTGAAGTATTCAGCAAGGAAAAGCCATCTATGGATAAATACTTAGCAAAAATGGGATATCGATTTAAAAAGCGCGTGAATCACAATTGCGTCTATTTTCCGGAAGAAAAGGCGGTCATCGATTGATAACCGCCTGAAACATACTTATACTTTTTTGAAGCGATCGCCTGGCTGGAATGTATCGTCTTTGCGACCAGGTTTTGCTTGGTGTTCTTGAGCCATTTGCTGCTCAGGAGATGCACCCCAATCTCTAGGAACAAAGCTCTCGCGTCCTTCGATTAGGTCTTTAGCTTTAGCTCTCCATTTTTCAACAGCTTCAACAAATAGAGGAGCAAAACGGCGCAGTGAATTTGGATCTGTACCAGAACCCATCTCTAATACGGCATGCATCAGAATCAACTCTTCACGAACAGCTAGGCCAACGCCACCGCCAGCCATCTGGCCGCCAAGCATAGAGCCTTCCATCAGAGCTTCGTAAAGCTTGAGCTTAGTCGCATCGTCTTTTGGTAATCCATCAAGGATCGGCGAATAAAGATACAAGCGATCGGAATTCGGTTCGTAAGTTAAATGAAGTGAAAAGGTATTATCTATTCCGAGAATGCACGTGTTATTTTCGTCGAAATTCAATCCTTCAAGATTCAGCTCCTTTCC
Source organism: Chlamydiota bacterium (assembly GCA_021772435.1). Classification (GTDB taxonomy): domain Bacteria; phylum Chlamydiota; class Chlamydiia; order Chlamydiales; family JACKPQ01; genus JACKPP01. The sequence goes on from JAJFLZ010000006.1 coordinate 5,203, forward strand.
AAACTCTCTCAAATTTTGTTTTGCGTTTTCTAATGACATTCTTATGCCTCCATAGCGTGTGTACTAGACTTGTCATCAGTTTGCCCCACGCTTTCTTTAATTACAATATCAATTTGAGTAGTCTGTCCTTATTCAAGAATGAAAAAGTTTCTTTTGATATGCCAGACAGCACAGGTCTAGCAGCGCAATGAGTCTATGGCAATTTAAGTTTTTAATCGTTTATATACCTGAACTCTGGATTTTGATTGTTTAGATTCAGAGCAGATTAGGTGACAGATTGTGCCATTTTTTGCGATTCTATAGCTGGGGCGCTATAGATGAGCACAAAAAGGGTGCAAGATGGCGGCTAAGATGCCTGAAGATGAATGATATAAATCCAGAGTTCAGGTTATATAGGTATTAATGCACCTTGACCCATATACCAAAACCCTCAACACCCCCTTTGCATGGAATTCCATGCCACGTGACTTCGTTATTCAAGCGGCTCCTGTAAAAACTCAAGGCTTTGATTGGGAGGGTGTCCAATCTCCAAATCGTCCGCTTGAAGAGCTCATCATTTATGAGATGCATGTGCGCGCCTTCACACAAGACCCTTCTAGTCAGGTGAAATATCCTGGAACTTTTTTGGGAATGATCGAAAAAATCCCTCACCTCGTGGAGCTTGGTGTCAATTGCGTAGAGCTGATGCCAATTTTTGAATTTGATGAGCGCAAAGGACCACCAGGTTTGTGCAATTTTTGGGGCTATAACACGCTCAATTTTTTCTGCCCCATGAATCGTTATGCAGTCAAAGATGCAATTTACGAATTTAAATCCCTTGTTAAGGCTTTGCATTCAGTTGGGATCGAAGTGATCTTAGATGTAGTCTACAATCACAGCGCAAGCTTTGAGTTTGATCGCAGCAGCTATTACTTGCTCAACCCAGATGGACGGCATACAAATTTCTCGGGTTGTGGAAACACTTTGGGTGCGAATAACCCTAGAATGCGAGCACTGATTTTAGCTTCACTGCTCTACTGGTGTGAAGAGTTTCACGTCGATGGGTTTCGCTTTGATTTAGCCGCAACGCTCACCCGCGGTGGGTGGGATACTATTGATGCCATTGCAAGTGATCCTATCATTGGGCAAAAAAAATTGATCGCAGAACCTTGGGACCCAGGTGGCTTGTATTTGCTTGAAGAATTTAAGCAGCCTTGGGCTGTATGGAACGATCAGTTTCGCGATAAAGTTAGGCGCCATATTAACTTCGATGAGCCTTTGCAACTACCATTTGTTTCAAACTCAATAAATTATATCACATCTCACGATGGATTTACTTTGTACGATTTGGTCTCCTACAACAAAAAACACAACGAGGCCAACAACGAAAATAACCAAGATGGTACAGACAACAATCACAGCAATAACTGCGGAACTGAAGGTCCAGATCCTAGCTTGGAGAGTAAAAGAGAGGGTCGCTTGAAAAAAATGGTCGAGCTACTATTTAATGCATCCGGCACTCCAATGCTTTTGATGGGTGATGAATATAAGCACACAAGATCGGGAAATAACAATGCCTGGTGTCAAGACAACAAACTCAATTGGTTTGACTGGAATCGCCTTAATCAAAATCAAGACTGGTTCAATTTTTTCAAAAACGCTATAGTGAAACGAAAAAGGAAGTTTAACTCATGAAACACATCGCTATTGCTCTTATGGCATTCATGCTCATCTCCTGCCACAAAGATGACAACACCACCGCATCTCTATTTAAAGATGATGGACATCGTAAAACCTCAGTTGCTTTGGTTCCTGTAATAGATAAAAGTGATTCAGAACTTCCCTGGAGTTTATCTGAAGAATTTACAACAGCGATTTCTCGCAAACTTAGCTCTAAGGGCAATGTGCACTTGGCAGATCCGTTTGATGTTGTGTCTGCACTAGCGGGTATCGATGAGAAAAACCAACCCTTTAGCCAAGACCTAGACTGGATGAAAACGACATTCAGTGATAATGAATTTGTGATCTTTTTAGAACTCGTAGACCATTATTTGCACACGCATCCTAATCAACGTATCGCTGAGCTGGAAGAAAACAGATCGTGCTTCCTAGATTTATCAATGCGTCTTCGCGTGATCGATCTGCGTGGAGAGACCCCTAAAATCGTCCTGCAAGAGCTTATCCAAAGTGATCATTCTATTCCCAAGCTGTTTGCAGATATCGATTACACAGAAAAACACTGGGGCAAAACGAGTTTCAACTTCACACCTGTTGGTTTAGCTCATACTCAGCTAACGCGTGAGGTTTCATCCCGTTTAGAAGACTACATCAGCATAGCTAAATCGCGCTAATGTTACATATAGCTCAAACACATAAACTCGCCGAGCACTTGCAAGCCACAGCTTGGATAGGTGCAATTGGAATCATCGTATCTTGGATCGCCCATCGATGTGGATTCTTTCGATTTAAAGAAAAATCGCAAAACGTGCTGATTTCAACTGCTTCTCTGATTGAAATGTTCGGTATCTATTTAGTTATTTCTATTCTAGGGCCATTGCTTATTATCCACGTTGTCACACCCATCGGAAAAAGTCTTGGGATCGCTCAGTCAGATTGGTTACTTTATTTAATGACCTCAATGCAGCTAGCATCTGAAATATTAATCGTTCTGTTCATTGCTCTCTATGCATTTGCGCATAAACGGATTGATCTAAGAGGAGTCTTCAAGACCTCAAAATCAAGTATTTGGTCTGACATCGGTTTTGGAATGCTCGCATGGGTGGTCAGCTTTCCTGTGGTAGCAGCTGTCGATGGCATCATGGAATCGTTTAACATTTTTGTTTTTGGAAACTCTGGACCAAGTCAGCTGGCGATTGAATTTATTATGCGCCTTGTGCGCTCGCCTAACTACCTGATGATTGGCGTATTCATTACAATTATTGCAGCTCCACTCATCGAAGAATTTATCTTCCGAGGCTGCCTTCAAACCTACATGCGAAAACGCTTCAGTCGAATGCAAGCAATCCTGATCTCATCGCTTAGCTTCGCTTTTGTACATCTAGCGCCCGCTCAAGGCATCGGAAACATTCCCCTCTTCGTCTCCATTTTCACTTTTGGCATGTACTTAGGCTTTGTCTACGAACGTCAAGGTTCACTCTTTGCCTCTTTTGCCTTGCATGCTACGTTCAACGCGCTCAGCATATCTCGCCTAGTACTTATGGGCACGTAATGCACGACCATGTCAAACTCTCAAGCTGGGCCACAAGTTGCCATTCAACTAGTCGCATGCACAACGAAGATGCCTATCTTTGCCTCCCAGAAAACCGCTTTTTTGCCGTTGCTGACGGCATGGGTGGCCATAAGGCTGGAGAACTTGCCTCTAAATCAGTCCTTGGCTTTTTAAAAGACAAAATAGAAAAAACACCCAACATGCGTTTTCGCTTAGACGCACTCACATCAAGACTCATCGATCAAATCAAAGCAAGTAATTCTCACTTACTCGAAATCAGCGAAAATAAACCACTACTAGAGGGTATGGGAACAACACTTGCTGCCATTTTATTCGATGGAAGATTTGTCATTCATGCGCATCTTGGTGATAGCAGGCTCTACCGCCTGCGCGCAAATAAGCTAGACCTTTTAACAGTTGACCATACAGCCTACCGTGAAAAACTCACCCAAAAATGCGCGGTATTAACAGAAAAACATGTGCTGACCAAAGCCCTTGGTCAGACGGCTTCTGTCCAGCCCTCTGTTGGTTATCAAGTGGCCTTTCCAAAAGACCGCTATTTGCTCTGCACCGATGGGCTATCCGATGTGCTCTCGGACGACACAATCAAAAAATACCTTACCAATCCATCATTGCAAACGGCCTGTCAAGACCTCATCCAGGCGGCTAAAGTATCTGGTAGTCAAGATGATATCACAACTGTTCTCATTCAGGTTGAATTCCCCACCCTTCCTCGTGTATAATTTATCCTACTATGACAATCTATTTAGACAATAACGCGACAACAGCTCTGGATCCACGTGTGCTAAAAGCTATGCTTCCTCTAATGCAAGAGGAGCCGCTCAACCCATCTAGCATTCATAGCTATGGAAGGGCCGCCAAAGCGCACCTCACCTTTGCGCGCAAAACCATCAGCGACTATCTGAATTGCCAGCCCTCAGAGCTCATCTTCACATCCAGCGGCTCTGAGAGCCTAAACACTCTCATCCACGGCCTCTACCGCGGGGGCACCATCCTCACCTCACCACTAGAACACTCCTGCATTCTAGAAAGCGTCAAACGCTACCCCACCAAGATGACCATGCCAGACCAAATTGAATCTGCCCTCTCATCAAACATCTCGCTCATGGTCTTTTCCGCTGTCAATGGTGAAACTGGAGCCATGCTCGATCTAGAGCACATTGCCAACCTCGCAAACTACCACCGCATTCCCCTCATCATCGACGCTGTAGCCCTACTCGGCAGGGGCCCAATCACACTCTACCCTGGCATCACTGCCATGGGCTTTTCTGGTCACAAAATCCACGGCCCCAAAGGCACCGGTCTCATCTACCTGCGCTCTAATCATAAACTCACCCCCCTTATCTCTGGCGGCGGCCAAGAGCACGGCCTGCGCTCCGGTACCGAAAACCTACCCGGCATCGTGGGCCTTTCTAAAGCCATCGAACTCATTAATCCTTCCGATTTCATCCACATGCAAACCATGCGCGACCACCTGGAATCCAACCTCGATGCACAAGTCAACGGCAACGAAACATCTCGCATCTGCAACGTCTCCAACCTCTCCTTTCCCGGCGTCGATGGCGAGGTCCTGCTCATGCAGCTAGACCTAGCTGGTATCGCTGCCTCGCACGGCTCTGCCTGCTCCTCCGGCGGCCTTCAGCCCTCTCACGTCCTCACAGCCATGGGCTATAACCAAGATCGCATCCGCTCTTCTGTCCGCCTCAGCCTCTCCCGCATCACCACCCAATCTGACATCGACCACACCCTAGAATTCTTCAAGAATTTATTTGCCAATAATTCCACCTAATACTTACACTTAGCTCGTATTTAGGAGGAAAACCGTGGGATGTAAGTCAATTCATTCAAACCAATTCAAAGCTCAATGCGAAACAGTTTTAGCTGATATTGTTGAGCACAAGCAAAGTTATGTAATCATGCAAGGAGATGTGCCTATAGCTGAGGTCGTTCCTGTGCGCAAACTGGAAGATGATCCAGCGTTTAAGAAACTCCAAAATTCTGTGCAAATACATGGAGATATTCTCTCACCTATAGATGAGCAATGGGATGATTGTCTCTGATAACCTGAACTCTGTCGCTTAAGAATGTCCATTCGGGAGTCCACTCCTAATTTGTCTTGACAATTCGGGAGTCTACTCCTAAAATGTCAATTAAAGGGTGAGGTAAGATTATGAAGAGAATTTACGAGCTTGTTATCAAAAAGCATTTTAAGTCATACAAGCAAATGTTGTTTTTAACAGGACCGAGACAAGTTGGTAAAACAACCCTTGCAAAGCTCCTCAAAAAGCAAAGCACACTCTACTTAAATTGGGATTTGCTCGAAGACAGGCGTCTGATTTTAGAAGGACCAACAGCCGTTGCAAACAAAGCAAAACTCAATACAGCAACAAAAAGCAAACCTTTAATTATTTTTGACGAGCTGCACAAATACAAATTATGGAAAACTTTCATCAAAGGATTTTATGATACATACAATGATAGTTGTTATATTCTTGTTACTGGAAGTGCAAAATTAGACATCTATCAGAAAGGTGGAGACTCATTGATGGGTCGTTATTTTACTTACAGAATTCATCCCCTATCCGTTGCAGAGATTACTTCGCCTACCCTTTCAAGAACAGTCATTAGACGACAGCCAAAAAAAATATCAGATCCAGCGTTTAAAAAACTATGGAATTTTGGAGGGTATCCCGAACCCTATCGTCACGGAACACGACAATTTTTAAGACGTTGGCACCGAGATAGGTTTTCAGACTTATTTCGTCAAGATATACGTGATTTAACAGATGTATCAAATCTCGATCAAATAGAACACTTAGCCATCTTACTAGAACAGCATGCAGGTCAGTTAATTTCATACGAACGCCTGGCAAAAGAACTGCTGGTTACAGGAAAAACAGTGAAAAGCTGGATCCAAATTTTGAAACGTATCTATTATTGCTTTGAAGTCAAACCTTACTACCGAAATGTGGCACGTTCACTAAGAAAAGAACCTAAATATTATTTATGGGATTGGACAAATTGCGCTAATCAGGACGGCCCTAGAAGCGAAAACTTTATTGCTTCGCATCTATACAAATCTATTCATTTTTGGAATGACCATGGTTTAGGAAATTTTGGATTACACTTTATCAGAGACAGAAATAAACGTGAGGTCGATTTTTTAGTTACAGAAGATCATAAGCCGTGGATGTTAGTAGAAGTTAAGCATTCGCATAATCGATCTTTATCGCCAAATTTATTCTTTTTCCATAAATCCCTAAAAACAAAACATGCATTCCAAGTAGCACTCGATATGCCGTTTGAAGCTGTCGACTGTTTTAAGTACAAAGATCCCATGATTGTTTCGGCTAAAACCTTTCTATCACAATTAATATAAAACTAGTTGACGGTGCGAAGTAGGACGGTTTTGGCGCCGAGCAGGGAGGCCTCTTGGACGCTGAGCTCGAAGTGATCGATGCGCACGGTTTCGCCTTTGGCCGGAGGATGGTCAAGGATCTGGATGATGAGATCGCTTATGGTATCTGCGCCATCTGTTGGCAGATGAATGTGCAGTTTTTCATTGATCTCTTCAATCAGTGTGTCACCTGAAAAGGTGCGTTCGATAAAGATTTTGCCCCGCTCTTCGTTGGGAAAAGCAGAATCAAGTGAACCAAAAATCGCATCGATAATTCCTTCAAGCCTCAGAATACCGACAGCTAGACCGCTGAGATCTAGCACAATAGCTAGCGTTTGGTTATTGGTGCGAAATTGGGAAAGTAGTTCTAGAGCAGAGATATTTTCCGATACAAACCATGGCGGGCGCATATGGCTTTGGAGTGTATCGGCTGCATTTGCACGAAGTAGATCGCGGGGATATATGATGCCGACGATGTTGCGCAATGTTTTGTTAAATGTGGGCAGATAGTCAACATAGCGCCCTTTGAGCTGTTTTTGGACGCCATCAACCGTTGTGGAAATGGAAGCCATTTCTACCATGTCAAGTGGCTCCATGAGCTCTTTGGCTGTTTTAGCCTTCAGCGAAAAGATCTGCGCAGAGGCTGTGTCAAAATCTCCTGATAATTCCGGTGATTCTTCTCTGGATTCAATCGCTTTTTGCAACTCGTCCCGAGTTAGAAAAAGAGCTGACGAAATATGTGCCCCAAAAATCTTATTTAACAAACGGCAAAACATGTCGACAAACCAAATAATGGGCGAGAGAATAAGCGATGTTAAGAACAAGAGTGGAATGCCCAACATGCACACATGTTCAGAGTGTTTCCTAGCTGCAAACATGGGCGAGAGTTCGGCAAAAATCAGGACGATAAAAACCTGTGAAATTGCCGACCAATCGGGATTAAGACCTAGACTGACGTATAATTGACGAGCACTTTCTGAGCCAAATTGCAACATGGTGTTAACTGCAATCAGAGTCGTTCCAAACATGCGCCCTGGATGAGAGAGCAAAAACCCAAGCCATTTAGCCCTGCGATAGCCTTTCTCTTTGTAGTAATGCAAGCGCACTTTGTTGAAAGAGACACAAGCCATCTCCATCATCGAGTAAAAGCCTTGCACAACTAGGGAGGCAATAACAAGTGTCAGATAAAGAGGCCAGTTCATGCTTTCCCCTTTTTCTTCTTTAGCTGGCGGATGTAAAGGCGCTTCACATGTGTCTGATCAGCCGAGAGGATGTGAAATAAAAAACCTTTCAGTGTAATTTTATCTCCTGTTTTGGGAATATCTCCAACGTGTTCTGTGAGATAACCACCAATTGTCGCCATATTATTTAAGCTGTCTAGGTGAACATCAAAAATCTCTTCAAATTCCAGAAGCTCTAGCTTACCACTAGCGATGATGATGCCATCGCTAGCTCTTGTAAAATGGGCTCCAGGGTCGCGTCGATCAATAATTTGACCAAGCACAAGCTCTACTAAATCTTCAGAGGTAATCAGACCAGCCAAGGCTCCATATTCGTCGACCACAAGAGCCATAGGATCGTCTCTCTCATACATTTGACGAAGTAAAAGCTTTCCAGACATCGTCTCAGGCACAAAAAACGCCTTTTTCAAAAATGGCTTTAAATCCTGCGGGGTTTTGATTTCATCTCGATGCAAAAAATATTGCCCAGCATTTAAAACGCCAATCACATCTTCGCTTGATCCCTCAAAAACAGGGACTCTTGTCAGTTCATCATCGACAAAAAAACCGATTAATTTGTCCAACGGTTCAGAGATATCGTAAGTGATCATCTCAGTTCGTGGCCGCATGATCTCTTTGACTAAATCCTCTTCCAAATTCAAAAATCCGCGAACGAGTTTTGCCTCTTCGGTGCCCAATATCTCTTGTTTTTTCGATGTCGATAGAGCCATTTTGAGCTCTTCGATCGACACTGCTTTTTCTGTCTTCAAAAAGAAGAACATAATCCTTGAGACCCAACCAGTAATACGCGTAATCACATTACGCACGGGTCCCAAATATTTTTCGATAAAGATATAAAACGGCGCAATGCGGTATGCAATTTTGCTATTGTGTGCAAAAGCCAAGGCTTTAGGAATGAGCTCACCAAAGATCAATGTCAACGCCAGGGGCACACCAACATTTAATACCCAGCTCGATGATGCGCCAAAAATACTTGCCACTACGTTTTGTACCAAAATATTCATCAAAACATTGAGCATTAAAATGATGACTAAAAGCCTGCGCGGAGAGCTAAGCAATTTAGCAATCTGCTTGCCCCTCGGATCTTTTCCCGATCGATATGCCTTCACTCGCATAGATGATAGTGAAAACATTGCCGTTTCAGATGCTGATAAAAAGCCAGAGCCGAAAATCAAAATCACCAAAAGAAAGATCAAAACGTAGCTCATCGACTGACCTTGTACGAAGAGGTAGATTTAGATATGTGCGTAAGGTCAGTCATTTGTCGAAAGTTACCTTTTCTTGGGTCTCCGAAACAAGCCCAAGCTCTTTTTTCAGTATCATCTCCACATACGCTGGATCTTCCCTCGACTCGATAATTAGACTCATCTCTTCTTGCTCACAGCTGGCAGCTAGCTTCTCTTCTTCCAATTTTTCTATTCGTTTATCTAATCCCGAAATAACCGCTTGCTTTTCTTTCACTGCTTGCAAATAGAGTAAAAAACAAATCGATAATAGGGCGAGCACCCACCATCCTTCAGAAAAAATGCGCCTTATGTTCATTCCCGCATTCTGCAAATTTCCCCTTTAATCCACAAGTAAGGATTCAAAATACGCAAAAGGATGAAGCACTCCAAAAATGTATTAGCCCGACTTGCCACCCTTACATTCTAGGCAATGTAACTTCGGGTTGTTGGCACATATACTTGCCGGCGCGTTTTGCGTAGGAAGTCTCGCATGGCTGATCGCCTTTTAGGAAGAGCACTTGGGCGAGGCCCTCGTTAGCATAGATGACTGTGGGCGATGGTGTGGTGTTGGAAATTTCTAGTGTGACATAACCTTCCCAGCCCGGCTCAAACGGTGTGACATTGACGATGATGCCGCACCTGGCATAGGTTGATTTACCGATGCAAATGGTAAGGATATCTTCTGGAATACGGAAGTATTCAACGGAGACTGCTAGGGCAAATGAGTTTGGCGGAATGACGCAGCGATCTGTTTCCATATCGACAAACGCATCTGTACTAAAGTTTTTTGGATCGACAATGGAGTTGTAGACATTGGTAAAGACTTTGAATTTGTTTGAAACGCGCAGATCATAACCATAGCTAGAAAGACCATAGCTGATAATCTTTCCACCTTCATTTTCTCTGACAAGAGTTTCGTGGAAAGGCTCGATCATCTTTTTTTCTTTTGCCATTTTGCGGATCCAACGATCAGATTGCAACGTCATATAAATCTCCTTCTTTTTGTTGCATGATATATGAGTTGAATTGAAGTTGCAATAGGGGTATTTTGAGGTTATGCAAAAACCCTATGTGGAATCGAGCTGGTCCAAAAAAGATCCGACACTCGATGTAAAATTAAGACCTAATACTCTGGATGAGTTTATCGGCCAAGAGGCGCTTCGAGAGCGCTTGGGCGTCTTTGTCGGCGCGGCAAAAAAACGGGGCGATCCGTTGGGACATTGCATTTTGTCTGGTCCTCCAGGTCTTGGAAAGACAACGCTCGCTGGCATTATTGCGGGGCAAATGGGTACGCAGCTTGTAGTGACATCGGGACCTGCCATTGATAAAGCAGGCGATTTGGCAGGAATATTGACGAATTTGCAAACGGGCGATGTGCTGTTTATCGACGAGATTCACAGATTAAACCGCGCCATCGAAGAGTATTTATATCCAGCAATGGAAGATTTCAATTTAGATATTATGTTAGATAGCGGGCCGAGCGCTAGAAGCGTGCAGGTTAAACTGAATCAATTCACGCTAGTTGGAGCGACCACAAGACTGGGATTATTGTCTTCTCCCCTTCGCACACGCTTTGCCTTGGCTTGCAGAATCGATTATTATCCCGCAAGTGAACTTTTTGAGATTGTAAAACGATCCTCTTTTGTGTTAAATATGGTGCTAGAGGATAGTGCAGCTGAAGAGATTGCTAAAAGAGCGCGCGGCACACCGCGGATTTGCAATAATTTGCTCCGCTGGGTGCGTGACTATGCCGAGATGAGATCAAGCGGACCTATCACAAGAGCCGTTGCAATGGATGCGCTGGATATGCTCGCAATTGACCATTTAGGGTTAGATGAGCTAGATAAAAAGATTTTGGAGACAATCATCGATCATTACGAGGGCGGGCCTGTGGGTTTGCAAACATTATCAGCAAGTCTTGGCGAAGAGGCACATACGCTTGCAGATGTGTACGAACCTTATTTGATCATGCAAGGGCTTTTAAAACGCGGAAAACGGGGCCGCGAGGCAACAAGCCTCGCCTACCAACATTTGAAGGGAGAATAGACGATGAAAGCATTGTTTGGTTTATGTATCATGCTCATGACATCTGCTTACTGCGGATGGCTCAAATCTCCCGACGATCAAGTGCCCGCGCGCGCTACAATTAAAGTCCTTTTGAAAAAACATTCCGATGGCGCGCTTATCGAAGCCAAGGGTGCCTACGAGGTCGTTAACCCTGAAGATGAAAAACACTTAAGCTCAGGCTGGAAGGGCAAACGCTACTACGCATACCCTCACACGAGCGGTATCAAATGGGGCGAGGATTTTCCTGATATTTACCAATTTCGCATCATTCCAAAATCCCCTGAAACGACATTTTTGGTTGATGGCATCCAATACAAAGGTTGCATCGAAGTCTACCATATCGATTCAAAGCTCCATATCGTCAATGAAGTGGACGTTGAAAATTACCTAAAGTCAACGCTGACATCTGCGTTTTTAAATAGTCATGTCAAAGACGAAGTGATGGATGCTTTATCTATTGTCTCAAGAACACACGCCTATTACACGATCTTGCGCTCCGAAGACGCATTTTGGCATGTGGATAGCTCGCAAGTTCAATACACAGGCGCAGGTTTAATTTTACAAAACCTCAATATTGACCGCTCTGTCGATGCAACAAGAGATTTGATTATGGCTTATGAAGGTCGCCCTTTTGCTGCTGGATGGACACAAAATTGCGCCGGAAAAACGGCAAGCTATAGAGACATTTATCGCAAGTACATCTCTTGTCCAAGTGGAATTAAAACACCTTTTGCTGCAAAAGATCGCAGTGAGAATAAATGGACTTGCAAAATAGCTAAAGAGCGCCTAGCGCACTTAGCCAAAACCAACCGAGTAACAGGAATAGAGCTCTTTGTTGATGAACCCTCTGGCAAAGTTTATGGTATCCAAGTCCAAGACGGAAAACATCATTCGAACATCGATTACTTTGCCTTGAAAGAAGCACTTGGTTCAAAGCAGATCCAAAGCAACGATTTTAAGGTGACTGTCCAGGATGATTCGATCATTTTTGAAGGATTTGGTGAAGGTCCAGGTATCGGTTTATGTTTGCATTCTGCATCGCAAATGGCTGATAAAGGCGACTTAGCACCTGAAATTTTAGCAACGTTTTTCCCCTATACGCACATTCAACAACAGCGCTCACTACCCGGTAGGCGCGGTATGTACGAAGAGCATCACACCGTCTCCACAGAAGCAACCGATTAACAATTAAATTCTTTATTATTAAATGGATGTCAAGTTTATTCTTACGTAGACGTTTAATTTTAATTATGATAAAATCACTTGCATTATGGATGGATCAGGAATTAATAAACGAATTGAAGCATATCTCCCCGATAAGCTACATGTTGCGATCGAGCCTGTATCGTGTGCCGTTAAAAGTGTCGCCTATTCTTCTCTTTATCTTGTAGCTCTACATAAATACCAGGTCTGGAGTAAAGGCGCCTATTGGTTCGAAGGAAGCGTTAAGATACTAACATCAGGTAGCTTAGAAGTTGTTAATTCGATAAAAACCGGCGGCATGCTAGGTGTTGCATCCCTCATCGATAGCTTAATTGGAATCTTAATCAAAAAAGCATACGAAAACGATTGGCTCCCCGAGAAACTAGGGATTCAAAAAAAGATTCATGTCACTCACTGGAACACCAACCAAGAAGTCACCTGTGATGCCATTCCCATAAAGCAAAAAGTTGAAATTCAAGTCCCCCATTGGATCCGCGTTGCACAGCGAGCTGCAGCACTAGCCATTGCTTGTGCTCTATTTACAGCTGTTTTAGGACCGCAGCCGTTGTTATATGCCTGCGCTATCATGGATTTAACCTGGTTCATATTCCAAGCAGTGCGAGCTGGCCATAATGCCCCCTGCGAGCATTCCGGACCTCTTCATATGTGTGGTATGGCGCTGATGTGCGCAACACCTGAAATTTATCTTGCGTGTGCTGTCGTTTTAGGTGTCTCATACCTTGTCTATCTAGCCGTTGAAAGGCAGCGCTTTTCAAGCAGTTATTTCAGCGTCAAGAATGGTAAAAAAACAGGTGAAAAAGAAACGCTATCTCACGCTTTTGCTAAACACTACGCCATTGGCCTGCGCAAGATCAATCCTAAAGGCGAGATGAAGTTTAAAGGCTCTCGAGACTACACGATTAATGAGCCACAAGCGCCATCAAAAGAATCGCTTAAAAAAACCAAGAGAGAATATGAAGAGCAGCTACTTGACATTGAAAACTCAAAACTATTTCCCAAATCAGCAACACTTAGTCAGACCTTAAAGCAAGCCAATAATGACATTTTAGCCCATGCTACAACTGCTGAATTTTACTGTGATACCCGCGATTTTTCAATTGGAAAAGAGCGTATGATCAAAGATTTAGAAACACGTATTGAAGTGCTAGAAAAAGAGCTAAAAAGTACAGAAGATTACGCATTAAATCATCTTCAGGCGCTTACTGAATCCGCTGCTGGTCCATTGGTTTTAAAAGAAGCAAAAGAATCTTACCTAAGATCCAAACAAGATAGCGTCATGCAATCGGTTGAATTGAGGTTATCAATAAAACTGAAAAAAGATCTCGAACAAAAGACGCTTGAAGAAGTGAAAAATGATTTTGATGAAGAAATCGAAGGAAGTAGCAATGGTAAATATGCTAAAATTTATCTTGCAGAGTTGGACTGGAAAGATGCAAAAAAAGCCCTAATAGAAAATCCATCCTATGATACTCGTGCTAAAGCCATCGAAACATACCTAAAAGCGCAGATTGCCATTTGCAATTTTAAAATCAACCAAACAGCTCCTACTCCTAGTAACAAGAATGGTACCGTTTACTGGAAGGCCCTCTACAAGGGTCAAGAGGTCATCTTGCCAGAGGATCAGATCCAGTACATTCCCGTCAAAGATCGCAAAGGCGAGCTAAAAAGACAAAATGATTCTCTCACAGCATCTGCTTGCAAAGATTTTGTTGGATCGTCCGTTAATATGTTTTTAGGATCACTTGGTGGCGCAGATTTGACAATGCTCCTTGGTGGTGGTGATATGTTTTCCCAAATTTTATGGTCGGTGGCGTTTGGAGCAGCAGAGCTAGTTCAACTTCTCCCTGAAGGTGAACAATACGAGCAAATTAAATCACTAGCTGGAAGGGTGGCACAAGGCGGTGATGAAGAGCCTACTGGTAATTGTGACGGTGGCAGGACTCCCAAAGAACAAGCTTTAATCTCATCACAGGCAATGCACTGCGCGCAAATCATCGATCAATATAAGCCATACTTTGATATGAAAGAATACGCTTTCGGAGGCGGTCCAAGCAGATCACTCGTGCCTGTCTATAAAAAAGACACTAAAGGCAACGAGATCATTGGACAGTACGAGCAAGACCTTTTTCCAGAAGATCCCCAAAATCCTAACAAGAAGCTTAAAGAGTCTGTCATCGGCATCGCAAATAGAGCTTTAATCGATGAACTTGGCATCGAAGGCGAAACTGATGAAGAGAAACACGCTAAACTTGAACAAGTGATTGCGATTGCTCAAGGCGAGACTATGCAAGCGCGGGTAAAACGGCTTTCTGATAAGGCTGAAGCTCTTAAAAAAGCCAAAACTGAGAGCGCAAGAGAACGAATCGAGAAGCGATATCAAGATCCAAAAGCTGGCTTAAAAGCTCAAATCGATAACATGAAATACAAAATGGAACTCATTACGCCGTTGCCTAAAGGTGAGTCGAAGGATGTGCGCGCTAAACGATTAGACGATAAAGCTAAAGCTCTGAATAAGGCCGCGACTGATGCCGAAAAACCAAAAATCAAAAAGTATTATCAAGAACCAAAACCAGGTATACAAGCTAAAATAGACGACAGCTCTTTTAAAGGCTGCAAAGTCGGACCAAGCTCGGAAAATGGTGCTTTGCGCGATCATTTGGATGACTCTCTTACTAGCAGAAAAGTCGGTGGTTGATTATACTGCGCTCCATGTGGAAGCACTTCACATCTAACAACCTGAACTCTTTCGTTTTGATTGTTTAGATTCAGAGCAGATTAGGTGACAGATTGTGCCATTTTTTGCGATTCGATAGCTGGGGCGCTATAGATGAGCACAAAAAGGGTGCAAGATGCCGGCTAAGATGCGCGGAAGATGAATGATATAAACGAAAGAGTTCAGGTTAACAAGCGCGATACCGGAGAAGGCCAGTGAATACCTCTTTAATACGTACAGCTACAAGCCAGGCTACAGTCAGTTTTTTAGCATCTGCGTCTTTGCATTATCTATTCAGACGTCAAAAAAACGCGGCGCTAATTGGCGGAGGGATTGCGGCAGGGCTCACCCTGATAGAGGCTGTCATTTATCCCACAGGCGAGCACGACGATGAAACACGTATCTTTTACAAACCTGCTTTGATTGTGGCATCAGCTATTGCTATGAGCTATTTTTCTAATCGCAAAGTTGACCTTTGGCGCTCGATATTGCCATCGATTTGTTGCTTCTGGACTAACCACTATTTTGTGTGGTTAAAATAGAATAGTTAATGCCCATCGCGGCTTTGACTTCTGAAAGTGTTGCAGCAGCTCTCATGCGCGCTTTTTCAGATCCCTTTTGCAAAATATCCCAGGCATCCTCAGGAGTGTACTCTGCGCGCTTTATTTGGATGGGTTCTAAAAAGGCCAGCATCACATCGATAAGATACTTTTTGCAGACCATATCTCCTAGGCCGCCTTTTTGGTAGTGAGCTTTGAGCTCTTCAATCTTTTGTATATCAGTGCCAAAAAGATCAAGGTAAGTAAAGACCATGTTGCCTTCTATTTTTCCTGGATCTTCCACACGAATGTGACCTGGATCGGTGTACATTTTTTTGACTTTTTTGGCGATTGTATCTGGATCATCAGAGAGATAAATCGCATTACCAAGCGTTTTACTCATTTTGGCCTGTCCATCAATGCCGGGAAGGCGCGCCATTTTTGGAATATGAGCCTCACAGCGAACCAAAACGCCTGTGTGATAAGTGTTATTGAATTTATCGACGATCTCATTGGTCTGTTCGATCATCGGGCGTTGATCTTCCCCAACAGGCACAAGATCCGCTTTAAAGGCAGTGATATCGGCTGCTTGTGAGACGGGATAAACCATAAAGCCTGCTGGAACTGCATCGCCAAAACCTTTTTGCACAATTTCTTGTTTGACGGTCGGGTTGTGTTTTAAGCGATTCCATGTCACAAGATTGAGGTAGTAAGCTGTCAGCTCAAACAATTCAGGAATTTGTGACTGAATAAACAGCGTTGAAACATCCGGGTCAAGTCCGACACCCAGATAATCCAAACACACTTCAGTGATATTTTTGCGCACCTTTTCAGGCTCTTTGGCGTGATCGGTTAGGGCTTGCGCATCTGCAACCATCACGTACTGCGTATGCGTGTGTTGCATCTCGGCGCGCGCTTTAAGTGAGCCGACATAGTGACCTAAATGCAAAGGTCCAGTTGGCCGATCCCCTGTTAAAATAACTTTTCCCATAAGCTCATAAGTGTAACAAGTCTACAGCTGATTTGCAAGCGCAGCTAAACACGGCTCCACAATATTTCTACCAACTAACGGTAGCAAACGAAACGGCACCACAATATTAAGCTGAACTCTTTCGTTTTGATTGTTTAGATTCAGAGCAGATTAGGTGACAGATTGTGCCATTTTTTGCGATTCTATAGCCAAGG
>JAJFLZ010000007.1 GCA_021772435.1 Chlamydiota bacterium
GCTCGAAGCTGAAAACTCTTCTATCACCGAGGAGAACGCCAAGAAGATTGCTGCGCTCCAGGCTGAGAAAGAAAAACTCACTACAGAGAAAGATACGAAAATTTCAGAGCTCCAAACTGAAAACTCTTCTATCACCGAGGAGAACGCCAAGAAGATTGCTGCGCTCCAGGCTGAAAAAGAAAAACTCGCTGAAGAAAAAGACGCGAAAATCTCAGAGCTCCAAACTGAAAACTCTTCTACCGCCGAGGAGAACGCCAAGGAGATTGCTGCGCTCCAGGCTGATAAAGAAAAACTCGCTGAAGAGAAAGACGAGCAAATCTCAGAGCTCCAAACTGAAAACTCTACCATCACCGAGGAGATAGCCTCTCTACAAGCTGAAAAAGAAAAACTCGCTGAAGAGAAAGCCGCAAAAATTTCAGAGCTCCAAATTGAAAACTCTTCTATCACAGAGGAGAACGTCAAGAAGATTGCTGCGCTCCAGGCTGAAAAAGAAAAACTCGCTACAGAGAAAGACGAGCAAATCTCAGAGCTCCAAACTGAAAACTCTACCATCACCAAGGAGATCGCCTCTCTACAAGCTGAAAAAGAAAAACTCGCTAAAGTGAAAGTCAAGAAAATAGATGCGCTCGAAGCTGAAAACTCTTCTATCACCGAGGAGAACGCCAAGAAGATTGCTGCGCTCCAGGCTGAGAAAAAAAAACTTGGTAAAGAAAAAGACGCGAAAATAGAAGCGCTCGAAGTTGAAAACTCTTCTATCACCAAGGAGAACGCCAAGAAGATTGCTGCGCTCCAGGCTGAGAAAGAAAAACTTGGTAAAGAAAAAGACGCGAAAATAGAAGCGCTCGAAGCTGAAAACTCTACCATCACCGAGGAGAACGCCAAGGAGATTGCTGCGCTCCAGGATGAAAAAGAAACGCTAGCTAAAGAGAAAGACGCGAAAATCTCAGAGCTCCAAACTGAAAACTCTTCTATCACAGAGGAGAACGCAGAGAAGATCGCTACGCTGCAGGCTGAGAAAGAAAAACTCGCTCAAGAGAAAGACGCGAAAATAGAAGAGCTCCAAGCTGAAAACTCTTCTATCACCAGGGAAAACGCCGAAAAGATTGCTGCGCTCCAGGCTGAGAAAGAAAAACTCGCTACAGAGAAAGACGCGAAAATCTCAGAGCTCCAAACTGAAAACTCTACTATCACCAAGGAGAACGCAGAGAAGATCGCTGCGCTTCAGGCTGAAAAAGAAAAACTTGCTAAAGAGAAAGACACGAAAATCTCAGAGCTCCAAACTGAAAACTCTTCTATCACCAAGGAGAACGCCGAAAAGATTGCTGCGCTCCAGGCTGAGAAAGAAAAGCTCGCTAAAGAGAAAGACGCGAAAATAGAAGCGCTCGAAGCTGAAAACTCTTCTATCACCAAGGAGAACGCCGAAGAGATTGCTGCGCTCCAGGCTGAGAAAGAAAAACTCGCTAAAGAGAAAGACGCGAAAATAGAAGCGCTCGAAGCTGAAAACTCTTCTATCACCAAGGAGAACGCCAAAAAGATTGCTGCGCTCCAGGCTGAAAAAGACAATCTAGTCAAAGCAAAAGAAGAGAGATTAAAACAGTCCGAGAAACAACAATCAGATATCAAAGAGCTTAACGAGCGACTAGCAAAAGCCCAAACTGAGCATGATGATAAAGTTAAAAAGCTTTGTGGTGAAAAGGCTAAACTACAAGAAGGTAAAAAAGGTCTTGAGGAAGAACTTGAGCGGTTGAAGGATACATTGAAGACGAAGGTCAGTGAACGAGATGCTAAGATCCAAGAGCTCAATACCCAGCATGATGATAGACTAAGAGATATAGAAAAGAGGAATGCTGATCTTAACAGTCAAAAACTTGAGATCGAAAAAAACAAAGAGAAACTTGAAAGTCAACTCACGAATTTACAGCATCAACTTAAAGTTGGTAGTGAACAAAGGGAAAACGAACAAGCCCTATATGCTGAAAAAGTAAAAGAGCTCGAAGGAACAACTAAAGAGCTAGCTCAGAAAAAGATTGAAATTGAGAGTAACGAAAAAGAACTGAAGAGCACAGAGCAAAAGCATAAGGATGAGATCGAACAGAAAAATGCTGAATTTGAAACGTTTAAGAGAAAATATGATCTTGAAATCCAAGCTAAAGATAAAGCGATAAAGAATCTAACTTCAGAACTTGAAGAGAAAAGCGATAAGATTGAGGAGCTTGAAAAAGCGAATCACGCTCAGAGTGAGAAGATTGAAAGCTTAGAAAAAACAGTTGAGGAGAAGGAAAAGCAGATTGAGGAGTTGATGCAGAAAGTAATGGCTGGCTATCAAGCATCTCCAAAGAAAATTGCAAACGCCAAGAAACTCGATGCTCCTGCGTTAATCAAGGAAGCAAAAACAACATTAAAGAGTGTTAATGATAACTTTTTAAATGGAGACAAGTTAAACGAATTAATAGAATTACTAAAAAACAGCAACAGTAAGCAAAGTTTTTTGAAATTAATCAATCAATTCAATAAAATTTACATTAAACCTCTTAAAGAAAAAGCAAACTGGGTTAATATAACAGCCATCGGACATTGTGATAATCAAACTAAACGTAAGAGTAAAATAGATCTACAAGAAGACTTTATGTTTGATAAAGAAAAATCTACCCTTGAAGACATATTAGCATCTACGTCTATGATCAGCTTGGAATTTCAGCTGATCGGCATTTTTCTAAAAGCTTTACTCACACCACCCAAGATGGAAAAGAAACGAACAAATTCCATCATGCATGGTCAAGGCAGTCGACTCTCAATTGCTCAAAGTTTGAAATTATCAAAAAAACCACCCCCTTCCAATGCTCAAAGTTTAAGATCATCACAAAAACCACCCCCTTCTACTAACCAATTTCAAATGAATTCTATAGAAGTTGCACTTGTTCGTAAATTCCAGACCCCAAAGATGAAGATCTCAACTGCAAATAATCTTTTAGAAAAAATAGAAGGAGTCAAAACTTTGTTAGATGCTAGGCGCGCAGTTTTAGCATCACAATATAAAGGTAGCGAATACTTCTTTGATGTCTTCTACTCAAGCATGATTGAGCCTTTTGAACAACGGATGGTTTGGATTCGAGAAAACGCCATGAAGAAAAATGGCAAAGAGATTAAGCCTACAGAGCTAGACAACCAATTAGTTTACAGAGGTAACAACACAACAGTTAGAGAGATGTTAGATTCCGTAGATGATATTTATTACATGCTTAATAAGGCTAAAGATTTTTTCCTAGAGCTTTAGTTTTAGTAAACTAGCAGTAGCCTCCCGATAGACTCAGGAGGCTAATAACCTGAACTCTGGGTTTTGATTGTTTAGATTCAGAGCAGATTAGATGACAGATTGTGCCATTTTTTGCGATTCTATAGCCAAAAGCTATAGATGAGCACAAAAAGGGTGCAAGATGGCGGCTAAGATGCCTGAAGATGAATGATATAAACCCAGAATTCAGGTTAATAACCTGAACTCTGGGTTTATATATAACGAATCAGAATGTAGCCAAAAACAAAGGCAAAGAGCGAGAAGGACTCGACAATACCTAGGGCTGCCATACTTTTACCAAAGACAGAGGGCTGTTTGGCAACTGCTTGGATGCCAGCAGCAGCACACATGCCTTGATAGATGGCAGAGGCCATGATCGCAAGACCCACAAAGAGACCTATTCCAACGGCTGGAAGCGGCTGGAGGGCGTTTGCTTTGATCTGCGCGCTCATGAGGATCATGAGAACAAGACCGTAGATCGATTGCGATGAGGGCATGGCAAAGAGGCCGATAAATTTTCCGTGGTTTTCATCCACTCTGGCCATGACACCGAGGCCTGCCATAGCTCCAATGCCGCAGCCAATAGCGCTGCCAAGGCAGCTAAGACCAAGAACGATAGCCGGTCCAATCATTCCTAAATTCATATGTTATCTCCTTTTGAGTAATCGTAATGGGTTAAATGAGCGGCCGCCTCCTTCAAAACTGTAGTGATACCATTCGAGGAAGTTGAGACGCAGACCGTGGATGATGCCACCCACAGCGCCCATGGTAAAGTTTAGTGCGTGCCCACCGATGAGAATGAACAGCCCTAAAAAGAAGTTAGCATCTTTTGCAAGATCGTTAAATGTTGAGGCCATCATCATGCCTGCTAGGCCAAGTGCATAGAGACGCAGGTAGGATAGGGTGTCGGCAAAGACTTGCACAACTTTTGTGATCTCCGCTAGGCCGCCGAGTTTGAGTTGTATGCAAGCTAGTAGTGTTGCAGAGGATAAGCCAATGATGACCATCTGCAAACCGACTGTTTGCGCAAAGGGTTTGGACATGATACCGAGGAAGTTGATAAATGAGGTTGCATCCATGTGCGATGGAAAGTACAGGTATCCCCCGATCATAAAGCAGATCCAGCCCGCATTGGCCCAGCTGCGCTTTAGGTAGCGCATGAGCGATAGGGATAGGTGAACAAGACCTACAAAGATAGCAAGCTCTAGCAAGATGTTGTCGGTGAATTCTTCTAGGATGGGATAGGTGTCTTTTTTGTGCTCGGTGGATAGGAATTGCGCTGGATTTTTGATTGTTTTTAGCTCAGGGTTTTTTTCGGTCCAAAATTGGTAGACATCGTCTTGCTGCTCGATGTGATAGGCGGCTTTTTTTTGCGCCATTAAACCGATGAGGGAGTATTTTCTGATAGGGTTTTTTGGGCCGATGTCGATGCCAAAGTAGGAGGATGTAAGCACGCCCCAGGCGATGCATCCAATAGCAAGTGTTGTGAGAAGTGTGATGAATCGTTTTCCAGAGCCTTTGATTTTTTTGAATTTGTAGCGCAGGAAAAAGGCAATGAGCAGGTAGATGAACCCATAACCACCATCAGCTACAATCATCGAGAAGAAGAGTATAAAGGCCCAAAAAACCCACGGTGATGGGTCGGTATCTGTGTAGCTTGGGGTGTCGTAAATTTCTACTAAATCTTCACCTACGCGTGAGAACCCATCGTTTTCTAGATAGGTGGGCGGTACGTCAGTTTTTTCGATGGGAAGGGGTTCAAAATGGACGCTAAAGGGTTTTGTGAGTTGTTTTGCAGCTAGTAGTTTTTTTGTCGGCACCCAAGCCTCGACTGCAAAGAGCATATCTTCAAGCTCGCTGCTTGTCTCATCTTGCGCAAAGTGCAGGTTGTGGATGTTGAGAGCTTCAATCAACGCATTTTGAATGTGTGTTTTCCAAGGAGCAAAACTTTTGAGCTCTTCTCTGATGGCTTTGATCTGTTGTTTGATATCTGCTAGTTTTTTTTGCAAGGAGCTGAGCGACTCTTTGATATGCAATTCAATCATGTCTGGATAGTGCATAGGCTCTTTGCTAATGCCGATAAAGTAGTCCATATCGTATTCTGTACCGAGGTAGATGAGCTCGTCTGGTGTGTCTTTCGATCGTCTCTTTTTTTGCTTGATGGCAAAGAATTGGACGTGCCGGTTTCCAACTGTTTTTATTTCTTCTAGATCATCAAGTGAAAAGTCGCCAAAGATGTAGACCCGATCTATTTCGTTGTCTATCGATCTTGCTTGTTCTTCTAGTTTGTTTATTTGCCCATTTACTTCGTTGATGCGTTTTGCAGCTTTGGATGCATCACCAGATTCTATCGGTGGAGCATCTGTTTCAAAGGGTTTTAGGGTTTTTAGGCTCTGAAGGTAGTAGGAGAGGTGTTTTGGAAAGGTGATTTTTTTGGGTTTGGAGGCCGGAATAAATTCGATGAACCCTTTTTCTTGCGCTTTTTTAAAGAAGACATCTTTTTCAGATTTTACGCCGATGAAGAGATATTTTTTTACTTCTTCTCTCACGCTATCGCCTCTTTTTTCCTAAGATCGATTTTTGTTTTGGCCACTTTGGCTTGAGCAATGGCAGATAGCTGTTGGTCACCTAGGAAGACTTTGATTTTTTTGATGTCTTGTTTACACCCGGGAATGAGCCTTTTTTCAAATAGGTTGACGCGAATGGACACGTCGCGCAGCTCTTTTGCTAGTTGTTCTTTTTTGATTTGGACAGTTTGAATCTCTTTAAGTTTGGAAAAGAGCTCGCGGAAACGTACAACGGCGCTATCGAGCCATAGCGGTGTGTCAAATAGACTATAACCCGCCTCTTGAAATACGGTGTCTTCGTAAAGCGGTATTTCCACACCTGCGATGTTTTCAAAGTGTGTTTTGACTTCCAAAATTTCGATAGCTTCGACAAGGTCTGAGAGGTGGTTATGCGATAGAAGTTTGGAAAAGCTTTTAATCGCTTGTTTTTTTTCTTCCGCGATTTTCTGCAAACCTTCTAGTTCAGCCTCAGCGTTGTTCACTTCTGTTTGCAGAAGGGCTTTTTTTAGCTGCAGCGTAGGCAAATACCGCTCGAGTTGAGAGAGTTTTAGCTGTTGATCGCGCAGCTCGTTTTTTGTCAGTTTTACTTGTGCCATAATTTTTATTTGGGCCAATATGTGTCGACAAGAGCCTGCTTGATCCCTGTCTCGTGTTTTTCAAAACATTCTTCTAAAATTGTCCATCCTAAATCGAGAGCTTCTTCTACCGGGATGTTGACTTGCAAATCCATCAGTTTTGCTTCGAATTTCTCGGAGAATTTGAGCAGTTTTTCATCCCAACGAGAGAGTTTAAAGCCCATGCTTTGCCGCTCCCGCGATTTTTTGGATTCTGCATAGAGGCGAATGAGAGCATTGGCTAGATCGCCATGGTCTTCCCTGGTTACTTTTCCGATCACTTGTTGTTTTAGGCGAGAGAGTGAGCCAAATGGATCGATAAAGCCGTCGTGAAGGTAAAATTGTCCTTCGGTGATGTAGCCAGTGTTGTCCGGGACAGGATGTGTGACATCGCCACCTGGCATGGTCGTGACCGCAATGATGGTGATCGAGCCGCTTCCGTCGATGTCGACAGCTTTTTCGTAGCGCGAGGCTAGGTCAGAGTAGAGTGAGCCTGGATAGCCCCGGTTGGATGGAACTTGGTCCATCGTGATCATGATCTCTTTGATCGCATCGGCAAAAGCTGTCATGTCAGTTAGAAGCACCAGCACGTTTTTGTCTTTGACAGCAAATTGCTCAGCTGCAGCAAGGGCCATATCGGGCACGAGTAAGCATTCAACCGCTGGATCGGTAGCTTTGTGAATGAACATGACGGTTTTTTCCATGGAGCCCGAGTTTTCAGCGTTGTCGATAAAGGCTTGGTAGTCGTCGTAGCGCAGGCCCATTCCAGCAATGATGACAACGTCAGCATCTGTCTGATTGGCAATGCGCATGAGTAGTGGGTTATAGGGTTCGCCTGCAATGGAGAAAATAGGGATTTTTTGGGATTTAACAAGACAGTTAAAGACGTCGATCATGGGGATATTGGTGCGTACCATTTCGTGCGGGATGATGCGGCGCACGGGATTGAATGAGGGCTGACCGATGGTAACTTTGGAGCCTGTGACGTCTGGCCCGTTGTCGATCGGCTCGCAGGTGCCGCTCAGGCGCCTTCCAAGGAGCTGCTCGCCAATGGTCACTTGCACATCGTGACCAAGGAAGGTAACGCGATCCCCTGTTGAGATTCCACGCGTGTCTTCAAAGGCTTGTAGTATGACGTTTTCCCCATCAATAGATAGGACCGAGGCAAAGGTTTTGGTGCCAGAGAGGCGCTCTAATGTGGCGAGCTCGCCTAGTGAGACGTTTTTGGCACGCACGGTGATCAAGCTTCCGCGGACGTTTTCGATGCGATCGTAGACTTTTTTCATGAGACTGTCACCTGTAGTTTAGATTGGACCTTGGAATACGCGTCCTGGTAGCGTTCTGAGGCGTATTTTGTAAAATTCATGTTTTTAATTTGACTTTGCAGCTCCAAAAAGAAGCTTCTGGCCTCGTCGTGCGATTCAAAGCTAAAAGGTGTCTCAAAGACTTGGCAGATGAGATTAAATAGTTCACGTTGACGCTTTAAGGGACAGTAAGCATCTTCTTTGTCAAAAGCATTTTGTTGCAAGTAGGCAAAGTCAAATAGATCCGCTTTTAAAAAGATGAGCAAGTCATCTAAGCTGATGCCTTCTTCACCCACAACTTCCATGCGTTTACCGATTTCATCGCCTTCTTTTAGGATGCGCATGGTAGCTTGAACTTTTTCTTCCCAGTGATCACCAATCTCTTGACCGGCTTTTTCTATATATTTTGACCAGGAGATAAGCGGCTCAATAGCTGGGTAGCGCCTTGCATCTGAGCGCAGACGAGATAAGCCATGAAAGGCGCCCACAGCAGATAGCGTTGCTTGAGTGACCGGCTCTTCAAAGTTTCCACCAGCAGGTGATACTGACCCGCCAATGGTGAGCGAGCCATGTTTTCCATTTCCCAAACGAATGAGTCCAGATCGCTCGTAAAAGGCTGCAATTCGAGAAGCAAGGTAGGCTGGAAAGGCTTCTTCACCGGGAATTTCTTCTAGGCGGCCAGACATCTCACGCATGGCTTGCGCCCACCGGCTAGTTGAATCAGCGAGCAAGAGAACATCTAAGCCCATCTGTCGGTAGTATTCAGCTATTGTGGCGCCTAGATAGACAGATGCTTCCCTGGCTGCAACCGGCATAGACGAGGTGTTGCAAATAATGACGGTGCGGTTGATTAATGATTCTCCCGTATGCGGATCGGTCAGGTGCGGAAAGGTACGTAGCACCTCGACAACTTCCCCGGCTCTTTCTCCGCAGGCTACAATGACGACGATATCGACCGATGAGTATTTCGCTAGATGGTGCTGCATGACTGTTTTTCCTGCGCCAAAAGGTCCTGGCGAGCAAAACGTGCCACCTTTGAGCACTGGAAACATGGTATCTAGCGTGCGCAGCCCTGTGTCCATCATTTTTGATGCTTTGACTTTTGTTCCAGCAAATAGTGGCAGTTTGACAGGCCATTTTTGAACCATCGTGATCGAATGCTCTTGCCCTTTTTCGTCTTTGATTTTGGCAATAACATCGTCGATTTTAAAGTGACCAGCTTTTGCCATCCACGTCACGGTGTATTTGCCATGCAAGCTAAACGGTACCATAATCTGATGATGGAAACGCCCTTCCATGACAAAACCTAAATAGTCGCCACGACTCACATGATCACCAATGTGCGCTGATGGATGGTAATCCCAGTGTTTGGTGTGATCAAGAGGGGCCACGTAGGTTCCACGCGTTAGGAAAACACCCGTTGCATCTGCGACTTTTTCAAGTGGATTTTGCAAACCATCGATAATTGATGTGATAAGACCTGGGCCTAGCTCGGCTTCCAAAAGCTCAGAGGAAAAGGAGACTGGCGTGCCAAGTTTCACGCCCCTTGTGTCTTCAAAAACCTGCATTTTAGCTTCTCGTCCTGCAATTTCGATCACTTCGGCCTTGAGTTTTAAGTCGCCAAGTTCGATAAAGCCCACTTCACCTTGCCGAATATTGCCTTCAAAGGCCACGTGAAGCAGGTTTCCAAAAGCTTTTGTCACATTTCCAGTTGCTGTATTATTCATTCACATGTCCTATCATTGCTGTTAACTTCTCTTCTCCCCTTTCCTGATTCATCGTAAACCATTCTTCTGCAAGCATCAATCTGAGCATGTAGCTCATGATGTAGCCAATACAGAATGGATCGCTCCCCCCGAGCTCTTCAATTTTCTCAAATCTGTATTTAGCTAATCTGCAGTACTCTTCCCACGGATCGTTTTGTGGCAAGCTAGCTAGCATATCGGCCAAATCTTTCATCTCAAACGGAAATTCAGGCAGCTCGCGCACTAAAAAATCGAATTGGTCGGCGTATCGCAGCTCTTGGCTCAAATTGCGCCCGATTTTTTTGGCTCTATAGGCAAGCAAACACAGCCTAAATGCCCGCTCAAATTCAAAATACTTTTTTAAAAAACCTTTTTCTCTCTCGGCCTCGTTCCGGAAAAATGCCATGAAGATTTCAGCAAATTCATCGATTTGTTTTTTTTTGTCTTCTGTACGTCCCAAAATTTCAAAAACGTAGTCAGGAAGATCCACCTCGTTTAGAAGCGCCTCTTCTATTTCTTTTGGCGAGAGCGACCCCGTCGGATTATGAGGTTCTTCTTTGAGCTCTTGGCGCACGTTGTCTAAGTCGACAAGGCGCCTTAGACGCTCGGTTTTTTCAAAATCGCCTTTAGGAGCAATCTCTCTTAAGAGCTGCACCAGCTCTGAAAAGCGCATTTCTGGCTCTTCACCTAAGTTAATCTCGGGAAGTAGGGCTCCTAAAAAATAATACATCAGCTATAAATTCCACATTGAGCAGTTATGATGGAAAATATGCGTAATTTTTTAATCCCCAGCGAATTAAAAACTGCTCGAAATATTGTATTAATATGGCTTCGCATTTTTTACTCCGCTGAAAATCAAAATCTTAAGCATCTTTCCTCACCCTAATTGCTCAACGCGGAATTATTAAAAATTAATTCGCGAAAATCATCGCGGATGTAGTCAGCTAGCAAATTCTTTAACGCTTCATCTGAAATGTCGAGTGTTAAATGCGCATCTAACATCTTCACCTCAGCGCCACCTTCGATTTCGCCTAGCACAACGCCTTTGGCCTTGAGCCTATCGATGATAGCAGAACCCAGCGCGCTATTGACGCTTTCTGCTGAAATCGATTTTGGAATAATTGCTTCTAAATCTGCTTCGATCCCCTCTTTGTCGATCGCTTTAACAATCGCCTCGACAAGCTTTGCCACCACTTCTGGTTTTTTCATCTCGCCATCGATTAATTTCGTAAGTTCTTTATTGAAAAATTCTTTTTCTACGATTTGCTTGAGCGATTCAACCGTTTGGCGTGCGCCCATCTTTAACGCTGACTCGAAAGTTGCTTTTTCCTGCGCGATTTTCTTTTTTGCCTCAGCGATCATCTCAGCGCCTTTTTCTTTGGCGTTAGCGATGAGTTTTTCAGCTTTTATATTGGCATCTTTAACGATAATTTCAGCTTCGCGTCTTGCTGGATCTAACGTCTCGTTTTTGAGCGCCTCGCAAATTTTTTTGACTTTATCTTGACCATGCTCAGATGTTTCCATAGATAGCCCCTGTCTTCAGTTGAGACTCAGCATACCGCGACTTGCAATATTTATCAATGACGAGAAGAATTATTGACTGAGGCCAGAATTTGCCAAGAGGCGGCGCGTGAGGGGCTCTTTTTTCCAGCGGCGAGATACAAGGCCTGGATAAAGCGCGTGACACGCGCTCAGCTCTTTTTTAGCTAGACGCGCAGGTTTAAAAACCATGCGATTATTGTGCAGAGAGGCGCGGATGAAATATTCACGCAGCTGGTCAACACTGATTACCATCCAATCGAATGGACGAGCCAAAGTGTAGTCTTTTTGCTCAAAGCGATGTGCTAAAATGTCACTTATGCCAGTTAGGCTGTTTTGCCACTCGGTTAAAAATTCTGCTTGAGATTGCAGCTGGTGGTAGGCAAGGAGCATCGAGATGATTTTCCGTGCTTGGTAAGGTAATAAACCCGTGCGTTTAATGAGCGCTTCTTCATCGCCTGCAACAAAGAGTTTTAAAAGCTCATCTTGTGTAACTATTGTTTCTCGATCACTGAAACGAGTAAAATCTACAGGTGTGTAATTTGCTAAGTTAAGGATTTTTTTCATTTCATCATTCATGAGGGTGCGCAAGTGTTTTTTGCGCGTGGCAAGACCCTTTCTCACTTGAAAGTAGTCTTTTTCAGATTTAAACGCGCATCTACCATCGTCTGTTTGGTAGGAGTGGTCACTTAGCAGATTAAACATATCTTGGTTCATGGCGCTGTCAATACGCATGATCTTATTGATTGTCTTATCGCTATGGGTAAACCCGCTACCCTTCACGTCGATATCTTGCGGCACAACTGGAACTTGAGTTGCCGTGTTGGGAGTTTTAGAAAGGTGCTCTGCTGCAAAAAGAACTGAGTTAAGCGGCACTGGCGTGTTTGTATACCAGGCAGCTAGTTTACCTGCCTGCGCAGCTACTGTTTGACCAAGTTGTTTTAAGTCAGGACTTCTCGCTGCATTTAGGAGCGAAAATGCCCCTTTAGCAATTCCTGTGATTTTGCCAAAGCCAAACCAGCTATTTGTCCCTTGCGTAGGCATTGGACTTGCAAGCAAGCTTGCCGGCAAGTTGCGCGCGATGTCAATTGACCCTGCTGCTTTAAGCTCTTGTTTTGCGATTTTAATGCATTCAGTGCGGTTATAATACCTAGGATAGTTGTCTGGATTTTGGGCAACAAGACTTAAAAAGGTGATAAAGAAGTTAAGTTTTGTATCTTGTGAAGCATCGACAAGACAGCCGATTTGCATCCGGAATGCTTTGACTACTTCGGGATCTCCCTTGCCTTTAGCTAATCTAAATGCCGCCAACATATTGTCTTTGATCAGATCGGGCGTCATTAGTCCTTTATGCGCTTGCAGGTTTTCTGGCTTACCAGCAGTAAATTTTGGGAAGCAAGAAGTGCGTTTTTCAAATTCGGCTTGATGATACGGCTCCTGACATGTTTTTTTGAGAGCTTTTAACGCGCTGCGCAAGCTGCTATCTGAGCCTTGGCTTGCCAAAATAAAGGCTTTTTCCATCTCTTTGATAGGTGGAGGAGATCCTTGCCCATTTGCAACAATTTTTAGCGAAGAGAGCAAAAAGTTTGACATGGGATCAAAACGCCCAACCACTTTATCCAACTCTTGATGAGTGGCTGTTTTGCTTTTATCCAGTGCCAGGCGGTAGTAGTCTAAAAAGTGGGTTTTGATGCAGCTTGGTGTCATCTGAGGCGCAGCGCAAGGGACTGCCCTGATGTCTTTGTTTTCTATAATTGATTTGCGCATCTGTTTTAAAAGATCTTCTAGATTCACTTTTGGCGCCTCGTAGGCTGCTTTGAGCTCATCCACTGTAGGATAGTTGCGTTTATGAGATTGTGCGACACTTTGCAACAGCTGTGTGATTGGATCAATACGCTTTATAAGAGCAATTTGCTCTATAAAAACGGCTCGTTTTGCTTTAAATTCATCACCAGAGCCATCGCCGTGTGCTATAGCGTAATATTTAAAAAAGTGGCGCCTGAGATTGCTCTTTGTCAATATTTTAGGAGCACTACTCGCCGATTGCTTTGGCAGGTCATCTAGTTTGATTGTATTTAAAAGCAACGCTTGGCTCAAGGTGGTCGCCGTTGGAAAGTCATTAGGCGCTAGCATCGCTTGCTTTAAAAGCAGAGCAATCGGATCATTATTGGGGATATCCGTGAGCGTCTTTTTAAATATTTTCTGCTGCTCCTGGCTTCCCCCTTCGTTTCGCACTAGTCTGTAGTAGTCAAAAAAGAATAGTCTCAAATCTTTTGGAGTTAAATCGGTGATAGAAATATGTCTTTTTGGAGAAATCGCAGCTGGTATTTTACCAACTGGCATAGCAATTAGGTGGCGCAAGTTTAGCAGAGTTTTAAGTCCAAAGGCACTATCGAGATGAGTGGTAAAGGGCAGATCTTCACCAGTCTCAAAAGGCAAGCTGCAAAGATATGGGTTTGTAGCGAATGGATCTGATTGGCTATTTGCAACAAAGTGCGGTATCCAACTAAAGGCTGCTCTTGTTTGAACTGAATCAAGCGGTTGATAATCGATTTTCCCAAGCTCTGCTAGTCGCTTTTGAAGAGCTGGTGCCATAAGCTGTTTGCTGATTTTGGATTTGCTGTTATCGTAAATGCTTTTTAATCCAGACTCAATGTTGTCTTTTTTTGTATGTGCCCACGCTGGAGCAAAGCCCCAGGCTTTAGATGCTACAGCGCTGGCCCAAGTGGGCATCGTTTTAGCAGCTAAATCTCCAAGACTTATATCTTCAACAGATGGATCAATAAACTCTTTTCTAAGCTCATCAAATCGCCTTTCCAAACCGTTCAAAACGCGATATTCTTCGGCATCTGATAGGGGCAAAGAAAGCATACGGTGTTTCATGTCCTGATAACGTAACATCGACGCTTGCAAGCCAAGGGCATCTAGCCACTGCCAAGCAGCCTCATCACCGCTTGGAGCCAAGCGCTCTTTTTTGCGCTTAGCCCCTAGAAGGGGTAATTTCTCTCTTAATGCAGCTAGCTTCAAGCCTAAAAAGAGAGTGCGTCTATCCGGTTGCAACATACAATAGACATGCATGCGTCGCATGAGCGGCTCTAGCGTTTCTGGTAGCTGGCCGTTCTGTTCTGCTATGACGCTTAATTGATTCAAAACACGCTCTGCTTGCTTTATTTCCCCCTTTGTCACGTGATAAAAGAGCAAATACGACACGGCCGAGGGGTTATTGCTTTCCAATTTTCCTTCTTCAGTATTGTAGTCGTAGACAAAATAAGCGGTCTCTTTGCGATGACTTGGGAAAAGGTTGTCTGCCCAGGATTGGAAAACTCTAGAGAGTAGTGGGGATGCGTTTTGTTTTGTAATCGCTATCCCTAAATTACTGCTCACAGTAGCATCGAGAGAATCTTCGGCCAGAACAACCTTTTTTTCTCCAGCTGCATTTTCCAAAACCAAAAATTTAGAAAAAGCATTCATACCTTTTGGCAATTTTTGATCACGCGCAATAAAAAAGTTATCAAATTTCTTTCCCTTGTTTTCATCGCGCTGTGACTCATCGATATACGCTCTGCCATCTTGGGCGTTAATGTTAAATACTAAGTTGAGCGACTTGAATCTAAATTGTCTAATTGCCGAGCGGTCGTTGTTGGTACGCAAAACCTCAATATCCTCGTGCTCGCGAAACCAGTTAAAAAGATGTAAGCGGTGCTTGCCTTTGCTATCCAGTGAAAAATCAAGTCCACCTGTTCTGGTATAAACACGCTGATACTCGAACGCCATTTGACGTAGCTCTTCGATACGCTCTGGCTTCATAAACATCCAGACAAGAGCCTTTGCCAAGATTGGAAGCGTGACACTTAAAACGAACATGAACACTAAATAGACTAGATCTTTGATCATCTGAGGCGTGATTTTGAGCGTGATTGGAATAAGCGTTCCAAGAGTCACTTTTATCGTCCAGAGGAAAAGTCTGACCACTTGAAGAGCCATTTTAAGGCAGACTGACCCTGTCTCTTGAATGCGACTTCTAACGTAGGCTGACATAATCGAGTGCACCGTATATAGCGATTCCACACCGCCAATTTTAGCACCTAAATCGATCTTGTCATCCTCTGACACTTTAGATAAGCGGTAGGGATTCCCTAAAAGTTCTTGCACAAAAGAATCGACGACAGGTCCCATGTCAGCACCAAAAGCACCCTGAGCTATGCGGCGAAAAAGCTTAACGTGTTCAACCGACAGGCCAAGACTCGCCATAATAGTGCGAAGCTTTTTTTGGATCGTATTATTGATCAAAACACTCGTTGAACTCTCCACCTGGCCTTCATTTTCAGGAGCGTTGGCGCTCACTTGCCAAAATGTTTCAAATGCTTTTTTTATCTCTTCAGGAGTTCCATGGATTTTAGCTTCTTTAGCCAAACTCTCCGCACCCTCTTGCAAATAGGTGTGATCTGATGGATCTTTTTTCACCTTAGCATTCATATCAATGAGAGCTTGCTGTCTAATCGCATACAAATAATCTTTTGGAACATCTAAACCTAATTGGTCTTCCATAACAGCAAATAAAAGCTTTTGAGCTGATGTGAATTGCCTAAATGCATTATCCTTATCAGTCGGCATATGGGGAATTGAACTTCCCAGCTCCCCAAAATGCTGATTCAAAAAAGTGAAGACATCATCAAGCGAGTAGCTCACATCTTCAGATGTGCGAGGCTTAACGCGAAACTTAATCAGCTGCAAAAAGAAGGCTTGGCTAAGCTTGGTAGTATCTGAAAAGGAATAAGAGAGCTCCTCTACTTTACCCGACCCATCTGGGCAGCTAAAAACTTTTAATTTATATGATCCAGCTTCATTTGAAAGCGCATACCAAATTTGCGTCTCAGGAGAACCGATTCCAATCTGGCCAAAAGCGCTGCGCACTTCAGGAGGCATCTGATTTAAGAGCCCTGACAGATCCGAATTGTATTTTTCAAAGCCGTTATCAACAAGGCCTGTCTGCATCAACTCTGAAAATGCACTGCGGAAAGCATTTTCTAATCCAGATTGTGCAGAAGCCTTATAAATATTTTGCAAAAAGTCTTTTGAGCTACTCCCGGGAAAAACATCGTCTGTTAGAATTTTTTGCAGACCCTGATGCACCGTTTTAGCAAATTCTTCAGAAAACTTCTCAGGAAGCCATGTTTTAACGTGATCAGGTACGCCCTCAAATGTCCCCTTCTCTAAAAATGTCGAAAGTCCTGATTGCCACTCATCGGATAGATAATCACAAGCGCCTTTGACAGCCTCAATAATATTTTCATTACAATCATCAAAAAAGCGCTCAAAAACACCATCGCTGAGCAAGTGACCATACGCATTTTGTATTTCATGTAACAGACGCTCTTTTAAATGCTTTTCAAGCTCTTTTGTCTCACCATTTTTCCAGCCCTGCATGATCAAATGAGCTTTACGCTTATCAGTAATGGGTAAATCTTTAGTTAGTGATGCGTAAGTTGTTCTGAAAGTTGTTTCGAAATCTTTTAAATTACCAGGTAAAAACTCATCGATGAGCCACCTGGAGACTTCATGCTGATCCCATTTATTTTCTGGGCCAAATTTTTCGATTGCCTCAGCATAGCCTTTCTTTGCGAGTGCTGCCAGCTCGAGGCCCTGAAAGTCAGTATCGATTGAGCTTGACTGTAAATTGACAAAAGCGCCGTGCATCAAATCACGCATCTGTTTATTACTGCTTCCGCATCCCCCCTTAAACAAGAGCGATCCACCGTCTAAAAGCGATTGGCTGGAAGCACGCATATCTTGAGCTAAAGCGATCATTTCTTGCTCTGCTACCCCGCGCAATTGAGGTTTTCGACCCTGACCGATGATTTGTGTTATTCTCTTCTCGTAGCCGCTGGCTTTTTTAACTCTCTCAGAGACACACTCTAAAAGTGTGCTCGAGCTTGGCACCAAACGCTTTAAACAATCGACAGAATAAGAAAACATCGAAAGAAGAGTTTTGCCGGTGTGATATTCAGTTAAATTAAACAAACTGCGAAAAAGACTTGTGTCAAAGTCAATCTCCTTCTCTGAAGGCACGCCATGATGCAAGATCGACATTGGATATTTGGGCGCGCAGCTATCTACAGCAGCTTTAGGGCATAAATCTTCATAAACTTGCGAAACCGCTTGTAAACTCGAATCTTGACTATCTAAAACTTCCACATGAGATGCATTATAAAATGCATACCGAGGTTCTGTGGATAGCTCTTTTGCCTGAGATGCCTCATCGAAAAACGTTTGCCACCAGTCACTTGTCCATTTAGGATTAAAATAATCCATTACAGACTCAACCATGACACACCCGCGCCCTGCAATAGATGCGCGATCAAGAGCAACTTGGCAAAACGGAAGTGGAAGCAAAACCTTTTTGCGCTTAAGTTGGCGGGGAAATTTAGCCGTGTCCACCTTTCCGGAAGCTATTTCTGTTAAACCTTTTATCATCTTGACCATCTATTAATTCGAGGACCATATTAACCTGAACTCTTTCGTTTTGATTGTTTAGATTCAGAGCAGATTAGGTGACAGATTGTGCCATTTTTTGCGATTCTATAGCCAAGGCGCTATAGATGAGCACAAAAAGGGTGCAAAATGGCGGCTAAGATGCCTGAAGATGAATGATATAAACGAA
>JAJFLZ010000008.1 GCA_021772435.1 Chlamydiota bacterium
TGAACCCAACTCGCGTACCGCTTTAATTGGCGAACAGCCAAACCCTTGGGACCTTCTACAGCCCCAGGATGCGATGAGTCGACATCGAGGTGCCAAACCGCATCGTCGATATGAACTCTTGGATGCGATAAGCCTGTTATCCCCGGAGTACCTTTTATCCGTTAAGCGACGGCGATTCCACTTTCAACCGCCGGATCACTAACTCCTACTTTCGTACCTGCTCGACATGTCCGTCTCGCAGTCAACTTACCTTATACGTTTACGCTCTACTCGCGTTTGCCAACCGCGATGAGGTA
The DNA here is from genome assembly GCA_021772435.1 of Chlamydiota bacterium. GTDB lineage: Bacteria > Chlamydiota > Chlamydiia > Chlamydiales > JACKPQ01 > JACKPP01. The sequence continues at coordinate 297 of JAJFLZ010000008.1, forward strand.
AGCTTTGAACTCCTCCGTTACTTTTTGGGAGGAAACCGCCCCAGTCAAACTGCCCGTCTGACACTGTCCGAACCCCAGATTCATGGGGCTTCGTTAGATTCCCAACTTGTCAAGACCGGTATTTCAAGGATGGCTCCACGAATCCTAACGAACCCGCTTCAACGCCTCCCGGTTATCCTACACATAACAAATCAGAAGCCAATATCAGAGTACAGTAAAGGTTCACGGGGTCTTTTCGTCTAGCTGCGGGTAAACGGCATCTTCACCGCTACTACAATTTCACCGAGTCCCTTGTTGAGACAGCGCCCAGATCGTTACGCCATTCGTGCAGGTCGGAACTTACCCGACAAGGAATTTCGCTACCTTAGGACCGTTATAGTTACGGCCGCCATTCACCAGGGCTTAAGTTCAGTGCTTCATCCCGAAAGATTAACACCTCCCATTGACCTTTTGGCATTGGGCAGGCATCACACCATATACATCCTCTTAGACGAGTTCGCATAGTGCTGTGTTTTTGCTAAACAGTCGCCTGGGCCATTTCTCTGCGGCCCTCCAAAGCTTTGTGACGCGAAGTCACTCACCCTAGAGGGCTCCCCTTCTCCCGAAGTTACGGGGATATTTTGCCGAGTTCCTTAACAAGGGTTCTCTCGCGCGCCTTAGAATATTCATCCTACCTACCTGTGTCGGTTTTGGTACGGTCACCATCAACGGTTAGAACTTCTTTCTTGGAAGATTATTCCATACCATCGCTTCCCCCGAAGGTTCCACTTGATCACTACCTAGCTTTATGCCGGCGGATTTTCCTATCCGGCCCGCCTCATAGTTCTACGGACATATCCAACAGTCCGCGTACTTCACTTTCTCCGTCAGTCCCATCACCATCGTCTTAGGTGGCGCAGGAATATTTAACCTGCTTCCCATCATCTACGCTTTTCAGCCTCGACTAAGGGGCCGTCTAACCCAGGGAAGACGAGCTTTACCCTGGAAACCTTAGGTTTACGGCGAAGGAGATTCTCACTCCTTTTATCGTGTACTCATGCCATGCATCCTCACTAGTATACGCTCCAGCACTTCTTGCGATATACCTTCAACGCCTATACTACGCTCTCCTACCGCTTATATCTCGAAAGATACAAACCCGCGATTTCGGCTCTATGCTTTAGTCCCGATAATTTTCGGCGCAAAATTTCTCGATTGGTGAGCTGTTACGCACTCTTTAAATGATGGCTGCCTCTAAGCCAACATCCCAACTGTCTTTGAAACTTCACTTCCTTACTCACTTAGCATAGAATTAGGGGCCTTAATCGGCGATCTGGGCTGTTACCCTTTCGACTACGAAGCTTATCCCCCGCAGTCTATCTCCCAGGCTCGCTTGTGGTATTCGGAGTTTGGTTCTCCTCGGTAGGCCGGTAAGCCCCCTTAGAGATCCAGTGCTCTACCCCCACAAGTTGATTACCTGAGGCTAACCCTAAAGTTATTTCGGAGAGAACAAGATATTCCCGAGTTTGATTGGCCTTTCACCCCTATCCACAGCTCATCCAAACACTTTTCAACGTGTACTGGTTCGGTCCTCCACAAGGTTTTACCCTTGCTTCAACCTGGCCATGGATAGATCACTCGGCTTCGTGTCTACACCATGCGACTAGACGCGCTATTCACACTCGCTTTCGCTTCGGCTCCAGAACGTAAGTTCCTTAACCTCGCCACATAGCATAACTCGCTGGCTCATCATGCAAAAGGCACGCCATCAGCCATTGTCCCAAAAGGACCATAGGCCTCTGACCGCTTGTAGGCTACTGGTTTCAGATTCTATTTCACTCCCCTAACAGGGGTTCTTTTCACCTTTCCATCACTGTACTGGTTCTCTATCGGTCATCGACGAGTATTTAGTCTTGGAGAGTGGTCTCCCCAGATTCAGACCGGGTTTCACGTGTCCGGACCTACTCAGGTACCATGCTAGAAAATTGTGCTTTTTCGCTTACGGGGGTTTCACCCTGTATCCCCTGCCTTTCCATGCAGTTGAGCTAAAGCTCTCATCTCATAACGCTTGGCCCTACAACCCCGAAAATAAATTTTCGGTTTGGACTATTCCCATTTCGCTCGCCGCTACTACGGGAATCTCGTTTGATTTCTTTTCCTTTACCTACTGAGATGTCTCACTTCGGTAAGTGTCGCCTCGTAGAACCTATGTATTCAGCTCTACAATGACGGGACATTACTCCCGCCGGGTTTCCCCATTCGGAAATCTTCGGATCAAAGTCTCTTACCGACTCCCCGAAGCTTATCGCAGGTATGTGCGTCCTTCATCGCCTGTCGATGCCAAGGCATCCACCAGTAGCCCTTAATAACTTGATCACTTATTTTTATTTACAAAATGACTTTACCTAACCTTCGTGAAAAGGTTTAAGCAAGTAACTTGCTTAAAAATAAGTGTTTCTCTTATTGAGTTCACTATATTATTTATATTCTTTGGCCGCTTTCAAAATTGTAATATTTACCCTAAAAAAACCGTAGTTTCTTTACTTTAAATACTTTGAAAACTTATCATACCTTTCCAGATAACGTGCGCTATCTTGACAGCACAAATGAAACAGAGAAGACTGAGCTTAACTCAACCTTGAATTTGCTATTCTCAAAGGAATATGCAATTCATGTCCTTAAAAAAGGAGGTGATCCAGCCTCACCTTCCGGTAAGGCTACCTTGTTACGACTTCATCCGAGTCATCAGCCTTACCTTCGGCACCTCTCCCCTTGCGGTTGAGTCAGTGACTTCGGGTAAAACCAACTTCCATGATGTGACGGGCGGTGTGTACAAGGCCCGGGAACGTATTCACGGCGTTATTGCTGACACGCCATTACTAGCAATTCCAACTTCATGAAGTCGAGTTGCAGACTTCAATCCGAACTGAGATCGGCTTTAGGGATTTGCTCCACCTCGCGGCTTAGCAGCCTTTTGTACCGACCATTGTAGCACGTGTGTAGCCCTAGACATAAAGGCCATGCGGACTTGACGTCATCCTCACCTTCCTCCCGGTTAACCCGGGCAGTCTCACTAGAGTCCCCACCATTACGTGTTGGCAACTAGTGATAAGGGTTGCGCTCGTTGCGGGACTTAACCCAACACCTCACGGCACGAGCTGACGACAGCCATGCAGCACCTCTCAAGCAGCCCTTGCGGGAAACACTGTCTCCAGTGCGGTCTACTCAAGTTCAAGCCTAGGTAAGGTTCTTCGCGTTGCATCGAATTAAACCACATGCTCCACTGCTTGTGCGGGCCCCCGTCAATTCTTTTAGGTTTCACTCTTGCGAGCGTACTCTCCAGGCGGTATACTTATCGCGTTAGCTTCGACACAGTTGGGGTTGAGACCAACTACATCAAGTATACATCGTTTACGGCTAGGACTACCAGGGTATCTAATCCTGTTTGCTCCCCTAGCTTTCGTGCCTCAGCGTCAGGAATAAATTAGAAAGCCGCCTTCGCCACCGGTGTTCTTCCAAATATCTACGCATTTCACCGCTACACTTGGAATTCCGCTTTCTCCATCTATCCTCTAGTCAAGTAGTTTCAAATGCAGCGCCGGAGTTGAGCTCCGGAATTTCACATCTGACTTACCTAACCGCCTACGCACTCTTTACGCCCAGTAATTCCGATTAATGCTTGCACCCTCCGTATTACCGCAGCTGCTGGCACGGAGTTAGCCGGTGCTTCTTTACCTGGTACCCTCAAATCGGCAGCTTATTCAGCTACCTCTCTTGTTCCCAGGCGAAAGAGCTTTACAACCCGAAGGCCTTCTTCACTCACACGGCGTCGCATCGTCAGGCTTTCGCCCATTGCGAATGATTCTCGACTGCAGCCTCCCGTAGGAGTCTGGGCAGTGTCTCAGTCCCAGTGTTGGCGATCGACCTCTCAGTCCGCCTAGACGTCTTAGCCTTGGTGCGCCTTTACCACACCAACAAGCTGATATCCCATGCGCCTCTCTCTTACCGCAAGGCCCGTTGCCAGGTCCCCCACTTTTATCACTAAAGGATGCCCTTAGTGACTACATCCGGTATTAGCGGCCGTTTCCAGCCGTTATTCCCAGGTAAGAGGTAAGTTGCGCATGTATTACTAACCCTTCCGCCACTAAGTAAAAACAAGTTTTTACTTCGTGCGACTTGCATGCCTCATCCACGCCGTCAGCATTCAATCTGAACCAAGATCAAATTCTCAATAAAAAATTTGATAAAAAAATATATTAGGGCATCGGAGCTAAAAGCTCCGAATGCATCAAGCTCAGTTTAATTCTTCTCTGTTTCATCTGTACTGTCAAAATAGCTTGGCAGGTCTCGCTGAACTTGCCTTCTCGTCGTTTGGGAAGTTTTCCCTTTCGAAGAGAACACCAATGTACACGAGCTCTGATTTTTACTGCAAACGTTTTTCTCATTTTTTTTTCTGACTGTCACAAATAGCCCTCAAACACACTTCTAGGCCCATATGCTATGTGATTTAAAATAAGTCATATACAGTGCAATTCGTGCAGATTTTGAGGGAAATAAATTTTGAATGGATTGGCTAAAACTGTTGCAGTTTGCTGTATTCAGTAAAGAGATGATAGAAATAACAGGCGATATCCTCCATCATCAGCGTCTCTTTAGCAAATTTAGTAGCTGCCTTTGCTATTTTCTGAGCATAGTCTTGATCTCTTTGCAAGCCTCGGATCACACCCAACAAGTCATGACAATCGGGATCAAAGGATACGTAGTGTACTCCATCTTTTAGTCCTCGATAAAACCATTCAAGATGGCTAGATCTACTTTTCATGATGACGCAGTTTGAGATGAGTTGCCAATAAAAACTAGATGGAAAGCTGTTGCCATCAATAGCAATATGATATTTGAATTCAACTTGTCCAGGCGGGTAGATCCAATCGGCAATAAAATCATTGCCCTCGATCCATTTAGCCACATGTTTATCTGTCCAGTAGGTACCTGTAAGCTTTGCGTCGATGAGTTCTGGATGTTCCATTGAAAACATCACAAGGCGCGGCCTCATTTTTTTATCCCAGTTATGAGGTGCGTAAAAGCCGTTTGTAGAGTTCCCTCTCCAATAGACCTTGTCTTTCTTCTTTTTCCATGGCGATTTTTCAGATGCCTCGTAAACAGCTTTGAGAACGCCTGTCTTAAACCCGATATAAACCGTTTCAGGCCAAAGAACTGCCGTGTGATTTTGTTTTTGTTTACAGATGGTAAAAACCGGGCAATAGCAATGCTCAAGAAAAGTCGGGTTGTCAAAACAGTCCCAAAGGGAGGCGATGATATCGACATCTGGCATTTTGACGTATTTTGCCATTGTGTGAATAAAATCGATGAGATGTTCGACCCTTGCATCCCCTTTGTATTTGTGTTTGCTTGTAATGCTCATGCGGTTGTTTTTGATCTCATACCTAATCAGCTGCGAATTATAGCCACCTGGCATTGTTGTGATCTCTTCAAACGTTCTATCTAAGGCTTCTTTGTTCACCCCTCTCTCCTTATAAGGAGCAAGGTCTTCTCGGATCTGATCTTGCATCCACTGAGGAAGTGGCTTTGATAATTTTTCTTTGAATTTTTTTCCATCTAGTTGGTTCGCCATGAGGAAGCATGTAGTTAGGCTCATGAGTATTAAGGCTTTTTTAATCATTGTTCTCTCCTAATCTTTCTACATAACGGCAAATGAGGTGGTAAAAGTAGGTAAACATCTGCTGATCATTGAGATTTTGATCAGCAAAATGTTGTGCGTTATGAGCAATCTGATTGGTTTGCTCTTTATTAGTTGCACACCACTCCATCACATCAATGATTTGATCACACCGCTCATCAACGGGAATGTAGTGTTTGTAGGGCTCTAATCGCTCTGTAAACCACTCACTAAAGCGTGTTTTGGCTCTCAAAATAACGGCACCACAAAACAATTGCTCTTCTAGATCACACGGAGAGGATCGGTAATCAAATGCCAGCTGATATTGATAGTTGGTTATTTCTTGTGCTGTGAGATCGGGTTTGTACATCTCCCTTAAATGTCCTGTAACTCTACTTCCCACAAAACGCTGACAGCTTTTCGGAATACCAAAATCTAATCTTTCGCTATTTTTTTTAGCTAAAAATAAGAGCGGGGTAACAGGGCTAAGGCGCCAATTGTATTCTATTTCCGCGCGATCAAACGTTTTGAGTCTCCACAGCAATTTTTCTTTTCTTTCTGCAAACGGTTTTCTAGAGTCAGCCATTTTTTGATGCATTTTCTCATGTTCTGGCTCAAAAATTCCTCGTGGAAATAATAGCACGCGTTTATTTTTCTCTGATTTTGAAACAGAAAGCACTGGAACAGTTGATAAGTGCAAGTGATATGGTCTCTCAAAACACGCATCTAAACTCAGGAGTAAGGTAAATTCAGGGAGGGGTCGAGCGACATGCAGTTCTTCAACAGCATTTGCAAAAGCCTTAGCTTTTTTTATATGAACAGGCTTGCATTTTTTTGGTATTTCCCACTTGCACTTACCGGCAGCAAAGGTGATTAAGGCAATTGGGGCAAATTCGCCATAGAATCCGTTTACAATGCAATCATAAGACTTTTGAACGTCTTCTATATCAATCGACCATTCCCCTAGTTGGCTGCTAATTTGCTTTTGCATCCACTCAGGGGTTTCGTTTAAACAAGACACGTTCCATGCAAAAATGGGAACAAAAAATGCACAAAATACAAAGACTAATCTTTTCATATTCTGACCGTTGTTAAGAATTTTTATTCATGCTAGTCTGGACCTTAAAAAAGGGCAAGAAGTACTTTTAGGAGCTACCATGAGAATGATCTTTGTTTTAGTTTTGATGTTGATAAACCATGTATTTGCGAGCTTTTTTGAGCTTTCCGATCAAAAATTGAAAGAATTTGCGACGCGTCCTGTTCCAGATTGGCTAAAAGAGCAGGTAGAAGAAGATATAGCCCCTTTTAAGAAAGGAATTACTCAAAACGATCTGAATGATACTTACCGCAAATTTACACATTTGCTCAAAATCAAGATCAAAAATAACGAAGTCACATGGAAAAGCGCCAAGGATTTTAGTCAAGACAACCGTCTCATCCGCTTTTTGGATATTTTAAATGAGTCAAAGCACATTTATAGATTCCCTGATTGCGAATTTTTGTTTACTGTGATGGATTGTTATGATTATCCCGAAAACTTGGAGTTTTGCAAAGCGCCCGTTTTCACTATTTGTAAACAAAAACGTAACCACAAAGCCATCCTTTATCCGGAAATGCGAGGGTTTAAAAGTCAGATGATTGCTATGGACTGGATCAAGTCTGCAGAAGAGTCTCTTCGTTGGCGAAATAAATTACCTATGGCATTTTGGCGTGGTAGATCCACAGGCATCTTACTGCACCCATGGGATTGGGATTCTATCGATAGAGCACCTTTGGTTTTGTTTTCTGAAAGAAATCCCAATCTCGTCGACGCAAGATTTTCGGCTGTGTTTTGGTCAGATGCAGAAACACGCGCCTGGCTAAAGGAAAACTACGTGGTAGAACCCTCAAGACCTACCATTCAAGCCAGGTACAAATATTTGCTAGCAACCGATGGTAATACGTTTCCAACAAGTCTAATTTGGCAACTTGCTGCAGAGTGCACTGTGATTAAAAATCGCTCAGACTACATAGAGTGGTTCTACAAAGGTCTCAAAGAAGATGAACATTATGTGTCATATGAGACCGATTGCTCTGATCTTGAAGAAGTTATTTTAGATCTTAGAGAAAATGATGAAAAAGCGCACCACATTGCAAGAAATGGGATGCGCTTTGCTGATGATTATTTAAATGCTGAGTGCGCAGCCTTTTACATGTATTATTTGCTAAAGGCATACGCTCCTCTCCTCACGCTCGGCGAAACACCATAACTGAGTTTTTAAACCAATAGCGTTCACTGTTTTCTCTGAATCGTTGCTCAGCTTCAACATCTGGAGTGAATCCATAGTTTAGCAACAACTTTTTTACATAGTCATTATCTTGTTCATTAAAGTGCCCTTTTCCTCTTTGTCCTTTAGTCGCCCAGCTTAGAACAATCCCTTTTTCCGCATGTCGGACAAGGTTTTCTACAAATGTTTTTTCAAATGGCTTTGGAATGTGCTCGCCAACTTCCAAACAAACTACCCAATCAAACTTTGTCTTTAAATCACAAGTACTAGTTAAATCGAGAACTTCACATAGCCCTTTGGTTAGCTCAGGTGTGTCGGGATTACCATCAAACCCTTGGATATTGAACCCTTTATTTTTGAGAGTGCGCACATGTGAACCCATCCCACAACCAAAATCTACAAGTGTTTGTGCTTCTTCTGCTTGAAAAAACTTCACAAATTCAGCGCATAATCGTGTATCGTGGCGATGAAATTTCCCAGAATCAAGCCCGCTCCAAATCCCTGTTTCCTTATCGATTTCAAACGCTGATAAACCAAGCGCACAAAAACAAAATAATCCAAAAACTAGTCCTTTTTTCATAAAAAATCTCCTTGTTGGAATTGACCACGACAATGTAACATTCCTTTTGATTCACACGCAACAAGAGAAATGATCATGATTGGATTTATTGTCGCAATTGCTACATCAGCTACCTCTCTTCAAACGGAATCTTGGGTAAAAGGCCAGATTGAAAGCGAGCTGTCCCCCTTTAGGCGGGGGATAAAACATGAACAAGTCGAAAAAAGCTTTGAAAGAATCCAACGGACATTTGATGGAGATATCGCCCCTATTATTTTAGTCAAAATTTCAGACGGCAAGTGCAGTTGGGACCATCCTGAGAAGCTAGAACAAGGTTATTTTCCACGAGCTGAGAGCTTTTGCGCGGCATTAGAGCAACTTGGGCCTTTACCATCCATGTCTATGCTTGTGTCACTTGATCAAGATTGTGAGCGCCCCATCTATTTGCGGGAGATAAATGTACCAATTTTTTCTATTTCTAAATCGATACGGAATGAAAAAGTGCTTTTATTTCCCAAAGGCATCCTCTTTCCAAATAGAGCTAAGCTTCATAAAGACATATTGCAAGAAGGCGAAAATAAACCGTGGGAAGACCGTAGACAAGTTGCACTTTGGCGCCCTAAAACTCTTAGAAACGAATACCTTCATAATGAGTGGGAATGGGATCCTTCAGTCAAGTTCCTTATGCTTGGTAAACATCATCCCGAACATTTTGAATTTCTCCTATCCAAAGATTTTTATTTCAAAAAGATTCCATGGTGGGCTCAAAATTTTTTCCTGAAAATGGGATATAGCGGAGATGCTCTTACACCTACTGATCACTTAGACTATCGCTATCTTTTAGCTTGTCCGCAAATGGACATGTTACAAGACTTAGATTGGCAGCTATTTTCCGGTTCAACGGTGATAAAAGCACCCTCCAAACTCTTTGAATGGTATTATAGCCAACTCAGAGCCGATGAACATTATTTTTCTACCCTCACCTACGGGGAAGATCTTGTCAACAGAATAGCATGGCTTAAAGATAATGATGACACAGCTAGGCAAATCGCTAATAACGCTGCAGTATTTGCCAAATCGATGCTCTCGAAAGAGTCGGAAATGGCCTATTTAAAAGCTCTTATCGACGCCTATGCTGCATTGCTCCAATAGCCATTAGTCTTGCCACCGTTTACCATTTAAATGATGGAGATATTTGCCATCCCCTCTCTTTCCATACAGGTATGTTCCGAAAAAATGGTGATTATTTGGATCTTCCATAGTGAGGGTTTTTTCTAGTGGATTGATAAACCACTCCATCGGCCAGTTTTTGGTAATTTTGGGAAAAATGAAATCATCATAGTAGCTTTTGCGTGTGAAGTGATCGTTATCAGACCAACCAAAAGTGCGACATAGAGGCACATAACAGGGTCCATCTATTTCTTCATCGATATGATAATCTAAACCAGCAACGATATTCCATTTACGATGCAAACGAATATGCTTTAGATTTGGATTTTCTTCCATCGAACGTACAATGCCAAAACTATCAACCGGTTTTCGGATCTCAAAATCATGTTGGTGAACAAAGACAAAAGGCGTTTTAACCAATTTCATTCCCTCTTTTAACGCTAAGGCTAAGTGTTTATGTTCTTTGCAGAAAACAAGGCTGGTATTTGCAAAATCAGGGTGGGTTTTAGTGAGTTCAATTACGTTTTTTTTGTATTGCTCATATTGCTGTTCAAAACATTTTTGTTTTATGTGCAAACCATCAAAAACGATGATACGATGACATTCTGAAAACCCAGGAATCACAGATAAGCTCTTTTGTGTAGTTTCTAAAAGTTTTGTACTGGGATTTGAAGGCATGACACTCGTGTTCGTGATAATGGTGATTTTATCTGCCAGGCTTGGCTCCATGCAAAAAGCACTGCTTAGAGTCGCCAAAACAATTAACATACAGTTTTTAAAAAACATTCATCCTCCTGTCCATAGGCACGTTGGACACGAACCTACAGGTTAAAAGCAATTTTCATCAATCTTTTTTACAAAGTTTTTACAGTTCTCTGTACCTTGAGATGTAAGCATCGTATAATCTCGGATTAATACGACGAATTTGCTCATCTAGACTTTTCAAATCCTTTGTACAAACAGCATCAAAGTAATTTGCCGTGCCGCTCGAGCGCGAACCTCCGTAGTGAGAAAGCCGCGTATTATAAAACTCTTTAGATTTGGCTTTAAGATCGTCAAGCTGCTTTAAGTCAGCTGCGATATCGCAAGACTCATTTCCGAGGAAACTTTGTATTTTTTGAAGGCATTCTTTTGGCGATTCTATGAGATCTTCATAATGGAGCATTAGGCGCGAATTTTGAGGCCACCTGTCATAGGCTCTCAAGTACAAGAAGTATTGGAGTGCTGATTTCCTGGTTTGTAGTATTTTTAAGCACTCTTCAGATGAACCTAAATTGGGAACGGGCAGGCTTCTTTTTGTACGCTCTGCAATGTTCTGGCGAATCATCCAGTTTTTATAGTTACGAACAACCAAAAGCAGCTTGTTGGAGTCTTTATTGATCAGTTGTAAATGGCAAGGGTTGTGAGTGTGAAAATAGGGCTTAACAGTTTTATCAATGGATACTCGCAATGGATTGTATTTTTTGATACATCTTGATGGCTTGATAAGATGAACAGGGCCTTTTGTCGCCATATAAATGTTTTGCATTGTCAAGTGAGTCCCTGAAACACCTGGTGAAAGGAATATTAGGGAGTTTTGAATGTCTTGTAGTTTTTCAGCATGAAGTCCGGTAAGACATAAGACAAATAGAATGATAGCTATCTTTTTATTCATGTAGTGCATCTCCTTTTAATGTGTTCGCATAGGTGCTAATCAAGTGGTGAAAGTATTTGAAAACTTGACGATCGCTTAACTGCTCTTTTGCAAAAGATTGGGAAGCCTGAGCTATCTGCTTAACAGATTGACCGTTCTGCTGACACCACAAAAGCGCATCAAAAACACCTTCACCTCGCCTATCCAGTGGAATATAGTGCTGATGTGGCTTTAAAAGTTTTGTAAAACAATCCGAAAACTTCGTGTCGGCTCGCATGATAACCGATCCAGAAAAAAGATGGTTTTCAAAGTCTCGCGGCGTTGATCGTTGATCAAATGATAGTAAGTAACGGTAGTCTACGTACTCTTTTGCATTAATTATAGGCGCATAAATCTGATTAAATAGAGGACCGAGAATCCGACTCGAAATGAATTGCTTACAGTGATCAGGTATTTTGAAATCGAGCTGCTTTGGATTTTCTTTTCCCAAATAAAGCAATGGGATAGTTGAACCTAGCCGCCAATCAAATTCGATTGAACTTCGATCAAATGTCGTCAGTCTCCAATAAACTTTTTGTTGCCTATCCTCAAAAGGAGTTTTTAAAGACTGCTCAAGAATTTCTGCCTGTTTTTTTTCCCTATCCGGATCTAGCACACCCCGTGGAAAGAGAATCACTTGCTTATTGCGGTGTGATTTTGAAATTGAGAATACAGGAACTTTTGATAGATGTAAGTGGTACGGTCTTTCAAAACACTGATCTAGGCTCAAGAGAAGCTCAAAGTTTGTAAGGGGCGCAATTTCGTGAAGTTTTTCAATAGCACTGCAAAAGTGCTCTGCTTTCTTGCTGAGAAAATATGGGCATTTTTGCGGCACTTCCCACTGGCTTTTTCCGTTCGCAAACTTTACGTAAGCAATCGGGGCCCAAACTCCTGCAAAACCTTTCTGAATTTCAGTATACGATTTTTTTATGTCAGTACTTTCAATTCCTTGCTGGTAGGGTTTGAATTCCTCTTGGATTTGATTTTGCATCCATTCATCGGGCTCTAGAGCATCTTTAGACGATAAATTCCATGCATGTAAGAGCGTTGATAAACTGAGAACTAGGGCAAGCAACCGCATCTGTTTAATCCTCTTGTTAAGAATTCTTTAACCATGCTAGTCTCACCCAAAATAAAGGACAAGAAATATGTTTAGACTTGTTTGCCTACTTTGTTCCATATCGTTTTTGTCTGCGGCATCCTTCCGCTCTGATATTCTAAAAGAGTTTTTTTCTAACCCTCTTCCTAGTTGGATGCAAGAACAAATTACAGAAGATTTAGCTCCGTTTAAAACATCTGGTCTTACCAAGGAAGACTTACTTTATACGCGAAAAAAAGTTCCAGGCCTGGCTCACATCAAAATAAAAGACAATGTGGTGACTTGCATCAAGAGAAACGGAACAAACAAAATTCGACTGAACGCTTCTCTAGAAACACTTGAAGTAGCTACGAAGTACTTTACTTTTCCCGATGTTGAATTTTTAGTTTCTACAGAGGATCATTATGACAGCCCCTTTGCCCATATCAACACAAAGTGCCCTGTCTTTACGATTTGTAAACGCAAAGGAAACACGCGCGCTATTCTGTGGCCCGAATTTAGAGGTTTAGCAAAAAAAATCCACTTTATAAAAGATTGCAAAAAATACTCAGCCCAGTGCCCATGGAAGCAGAAACAACCTATCGCATTTTGGAGAGGGCATGGATACGGGTATTATAAAAGGGCCCATGCGTGGGATTTTAATGAGAGAAGTAAAGTGATTTTATGCTCTTTAAGACATCCTGATCTGATCGATGCCAAATTTCCAGCAGGCCCTTGGGCTGATAAAGCTATTCATGGTTTGCGTGAACTTGCCGATGGCGGGTTTCGTCGCCCTCAAAAACAGGTGGAGTACAAATATTTATTGGCCATTGATGGCAATACGTTTCCTTCTAGCTTAATTTGGCAACTTGGAACAGATTGCCTAGTATTAAAAAATAAATCTGAGTACACCGAATGGTTTTACAAGGGATTGCAGGACGGTGTCCATTACGTCTCTTTTGATCCCGATTGTCGCGACCTGCCAAGCATGATCGAATATTTTAATGAACACGACAGTGAAGCCCAAAAAATAGCAAATACAGGCAACGAATTTGCCAATAAGTATTTGCTTTGGGAAGGTCCTGTATTTTATCTATGTGAGCTACTAAAAGCTTACACAGCTCTTTTTCCCTAAATTGAACGATTAGTTTCTATGGAGTTTTTGCAACTTTCGCCATCTTGTAGCAAAGCATAATGTCTTTTTTCTCCACTAGGCACTGAGGACTCGTAAAATTTAATTGGTCATCAAAACAGGCTTTGATGTCCTCTTTGTGATAAATTGTCATATCGAAATTGTTAATTCTTCCACAGCAATCACCTTTGTCTGCTTGAGATGCAAAAACATCAGGTTCGATTTGCATAAAACGAGGCACTGCGGAGTTTCTGTTAGTTTCTTTTCCCAAGGATAATAAAAATGCAAAGCCTTTTGCTTTGTTTAGAAGCCTTGCTGCGTCTTGAAAATCTAGCTTGTCTTTGATGATTATATCATCGGTAGCAAAAGCTATGTATTTTGCATGGCTTGTGTCATCGAAGGCAGCCTGAATGGTCATGAGTTCTTGTTCTTGCTTCTTCCAAATCACATTTGGAAAACTATTTTTGACGATTTCGTAGTCGCTATTATCAGACCTATAAATGACGTGAACGTCGTTATAATGTTTTGCCTGTCGGTACAAAGACTCTAAAAATGCATGAAGCTCCGTTGGACGATGATCAGAATATACGATAAGATCAACTTTTTGATCTTTTAAAGATTCATTTTTTTGTGCCGGATGAAAATTGAGCGGCTGATAGGGTTTCAGGCGCCTAGTATACTTATCGATTTTAGCTTGCATCTGCCTATGGACCTTGCAGTCGCTAATCGGATTGACAACGTTATAGACATAGAGCTTTTCTTTCATGAAACGGATATGATCTGCAGCCATCTCTAACATTGGAAAAAACATGGCCAAGTCGTATGTGGTTGGCACAAAGGCTCCATTATAAGTGAGATCTTGTAATTTTACTTGCTTAAAGAGCCCCGCATAAAACGATCGGAGATGCGAAACTATATATGGATGCTTGCGAACGCCGACTGAGTTAATTCTACTCTGATTCCATGGACGTGAAATGCCAGATTTTTTGTATGGGTGTGTTAAGTAGTTGCTGTATGCCACCCATACGTTGGGGTCTTCATAGTATGAAGCGACAATGTTTAATACATTATTATGGGGAAGCCAATCGTCACCATCAAGTGTAATGACTATTTCATCGTTACTACACATGTGAATAGCGTTCCATAAATTTTCCATAGCTTTTCGTCTAGATTTGTTACGAACAAGATGGAACCTATGCTTATTCGGATGATTGTTAACAAATTCCTCAACAGCATCGGCTGTGCCATCTGGAGAACAATCATCTACGTAAATGATACGATAATTGGAGTAGTCTTGATCGAGAACAGACTCTAGATTCCGCTGATAAAACTTAACGTTATTGAATGAGCAGATAACAACCGCTATCGGTTTACTGCTTTTGGTCTCAGTATGACCAAAACATGTTGCTACACAAACAATTGAAACAAACCATTGAACAATTTTCATACGTTCTCCTCCAAAAATATACCCAAAGATCAGTTGCCTAGATGGGCATCTAGCAGCAAAATGCGCTGCACTTTAGGATTTCCACCTTTTACCATCGAGATGAGTTAAGTAATTGCCATCTTTCTTTGTTCCATACAAATATGTCCCAAAAAGCACATGCTGCTTGGAATCCTTCTTTGTCATCGCCTTCTCAAGAGGATTTAAAAAATATTCCATTGGCATATTTCTTTTGATTTTTGGAAAGATGAACTTTTCGTAATAGTCTTTTCGAGTGAAATGATCGTTATCAGACCATCCAAACGTACGGCATAAAGGGACGTAACTTTTTCCATCCACTTCTTCGTCCACGCAGAAGTCAAAATTTGTAACTTTGTTCCATTTCCTGTTCAGTCGAATGTGCTTTAGGTTAGGGTTTTCTTCCATGGACCGGATAATTCCAAAACTATCAACCGGCTTGCGTATTTTAAAATCGTGCTGATGTACGAAGATAAATGGCGTCTTGACGTGTTTCATTCCTTCTTCCAACGCACGTGCTAAATGCTTGTGCTCTTTGCAAAAGACGAGCGTCGTGTTGGCAAATGCGGGATGTGTTTTTGTCAAAGCCATCACATTTTGCTTATAGGCGTTATAGTCATCTTCTCGGTGCTTTTGACGATGAAAAATCCCATCAAATACGATGATACGATGGCACTTAGAAAACCCTGGAATGATATTCAAACTCTCTTGTGTTACTTCCAGCATTTTTGTGCTCGGATTAGAGGGAATCAAACTGGTACTTGTGATAATTGTCAACTTATCCGCTAGGCTATTCTCGGAGCAAAATACCGAGCTACAAATAACCAAGAAGCAAATCAATCCGGCTTTCATAAATTCTCCATTTTTAAAGCAAACCACACCCAAGTGTTAGTCATTATTTATTTACACGACGATTTTTTCGCTCTTTTTTTGCAACGATTTTTGAATGAGATGCATCCCTCCATCGCTTTCCATCTAAATGCGCAATTATGGGGCTATCCCCTAAGCTGCCGTATATGTACGTACCAAATACCTTGTGTTTTTCACGATTTTTTCGCTCTGCCCGGCGTTGAAGTGGGTGAATGACTTTTTCCATTGGTCTTTTTCTTTTTATTTTCGGAAAGATAAATTCGTCATAGTATTGTTTCGGACTGAAATGATCATTATCCGACCATCCCCACGTACGAGTCAGCGGCACGTAGGATGGCCCCTCAACAACGTTATCGACCTTTCCATCCCATTTTGTCGCCATCACCCACCTGCGGTTTAAACGTACATGCTTGAGATTTGGGTTTTCTTCCATGGACCGAATCAAGCCCGCCGCATCAATAGTTTTGATTATTTTAAAGTCATGCTGATGCACAAAAACAAAGGGTGTTTTGACCTGTTCCATCGCCTCTTTCAGTGCCAACGCTAAATGCTTATGTTCTTTGCAAAAAATAAGTTTGGTGTTCGCAAAATCTGGATCTGTTTGGGTCAGCCTGATCACGTTTTTCTTATAGGCCTCATAGGGTTCCTTTCTCCGTACATGAGAATCTGGAACCCCATCAAAGACAATGATCCGTGGGCAATCTTTAAATTCAGAAATTCGGTTTAAGCTTTTCTGCGTGATTTCTAGCATTTTTGTACTAGGATTAGAGGGGATAGGGCTAGTTGACGTGATCAGTGTAAGTTTATCTGCAAGCCTCTCGCTTGAAAATAAACCGCAAGCTAGAGCACAAAACAAAATGAATGCGCGTTTATCCATTTCTCTTCTCCTTAATCTAGAATTGATTTCTTTTATTGAAAACGTTTAGCTCTTAACCATTTCGTTGCAATCCATTTTTCCCCTTTTTTGACAGGAGCACCACCATGTAAACTCATCGTATCGACCTCGCCTGAAGGCAAACAGTTGTAGAAGAAGACTGCATTACCCTTTACAGCTGAAACAGCTTTGTCGGCATTCGGAAAGACTGTCTCGCCTCCCTCTTCAGTGTCATGCAAATAAAGGATAAAGGAAGCCACACGTTGACCACCACGAGCTAAACAGGCTTTTCCTGCTGGATAGCTACCGTCAAAAAAATCAAAATGGGGCAAGTATTCTTGTTCATGCTCGTAATGTAGGATGTGAAAATCTTCTCCATTTTCAACTGGAATATTGGTAACTTCTTGTATGCGTTTTTCGATTCTTTGGATGACCGGATCACCTCGACTCGATAGAAACGCTCCAGAACTTGTGCGCGCATTATTGACAACATTCTCTCCAGCCGATTGTCCAAGAACGCGCGAGCGAACCAAATTTGGCTTTGCTTTCTTAATCAAATAATCACATTCTTCATCCGAAAGAAAGTTTTCAACCGTGAATATACGGGGGGATTCACAAAGTTGATCAATCGTATAATTTTGAGTGTTTTCTTTCGCTTGCATGACTGTAAGTCCTAAAGTTACTAATGTTAACATCCATATTTTCTTATTCATGACTACCTCCGGTATGGTTTGTTGCAAAGAGGCTTATAGCATATAAAAACTTTTTAGTGACAGAAAATTCTTAAATCTAGAAACTCCACAATTTCAGGAGGATCTTTATGAAATGGCTATGCATTCTTGTTTTTTCTTTTACATCACTGTATTGCAACGAATCCACCGTGATACTTGTAACGCCGGTCCGCTGCGGAACGCATTGGATGATGTATAGCATCGGCACTCTCACCGGGCGATTTGTGTCTTTTTGGCACCGCTTTGATTCCGATAAAAAATTAGTCGTTCCCGAAAAGACTTTCTTCGGTGCTGTAAAGATTGATCAAAGCAAAGCCCCTATTCTGCACTCCCACTACCCTTATTGCCATCTAGGCAATCATACTCATAAAGGTCACCGCCTATTAATGGTCATTCGAAACCACAAAGAGTATCTGCTTAGACGATCTAAAAAGCGCGGGATAGATCCCGCTATCGGGCTCAAAACACTTTCTAATCCACGTGCTATTAATCAATACATGGAGTATTTCCGATTTTTTGAATCCTGGGAAGAAGACAAACGTTTAATGGTTTTTTACGAAGATCTGATAGCAGATTATGAAACCACAATGAAAAAAGTATTAGCCTTTATCGGCGAGGGCGATCAACATCTACCTGAATTTATCGCCAAGAAAAAAGACCATGATGCTTGCATCTTCAAGTACTACGACCGTGTTTTTCGTAGGGGCGGCGGTGCCATCGGTAAAGGGAAAAACCCTTTGTATCATTCTAAAGATGTTCCTCTCGATACGCTTAGACAGGTCGATGACTATATAAAAAACAAGCATACTCAATATTGGGAAAAATATTTAATGCGCTATGCCTCGTAAACCACAAATTTTTTAGTGACAGAAAATTCTTTGTTTTAGATCATGCACTTTTTTTGGAGTGTCTTTATGAAAAAGTTAATCGTTTTTGTTTTTGTCTTAACAATCTGCTTTGCTGATGAGTCGACAGTAATTTTTGTCTCACCACCAAGAACCGGGACCAATTGGTTTAAATATAGCGTTGAGGGCATTACCAATCGCTACGTATCATTTTGGCACCGCTTCCACAGCAAAGAGCCTTTTATCGTCCCCGATGAGACATTCTACGGTGCTCATCATATTGATAAATCAAAAGATCCAATCCTGCATACGCACTATCCCTATCAGCACCTTCATGCCTATCTGAATAAGGGACATAAGCTCATTTTAATCATCCGCAATCACAAAGAATACTTACTTAGGCGCGCTAAAGAAAAAACCAAAGACAGAGATGAAATTATTAAAAAAGTGACGGCTCCTTACTTTATTTTTCAATACACGCAGTATTTTAAGTTTTACGAAGCATGGGACGAAGACAAGCGTCTGCTTATCCATTACGAAGATTTGATGAATGATTTTGAAACGGTCATGAAAAAAGTTTTAGCCTTCATAGGTGAAAGCGACGCTAGACTAAACCGCTACGTCGCCAATATCGATTACCATAAAACTAAGGTTTTAAATATTTATAACCGTATTTACAAAAAGGATGGAGGAGCTATTTCTGGAGGCAAAGACGTTTTATTCCACTCAAAAGACATCCCTGTTGAAACACTTGAGCACATCGACCACGTCATTCAAAAAAAATACTCGCACTACTGGGAAACGTATTTGAAAAGATATAAAACATAATGCGCTGGCTGGTATTAATCTTGCTTCCAGTTTTTGTTTGTACAATGGATTTTAACGATCCAAAATCTGTCCAAGATCAGGATTTTTTTCTCTCCTTTTGGCGCTCTGGCACAAATTGGCTGTTCACATGCATTCAGGCAACAACACGCAAACCTGTGCGCTACATTGTCAAAAATCGAGATGGTAAATTTTGTTCAAATCCTTGCATTAATCATTTGCGTCTGCCAATCAACATTTCAAAATCCCCTCTTTATCACACACATAGTTGCACCTTTGTCAGCAGATTTCCATCTCAGTGCAACCGTCTGCTCTTAATTGTGCGCAATTACAAGGAGGTGATCATGCGCAACGTTTTAGATAATCCAAAAGCATTTGAAGACGCTATAAAGGAAGAAACGCTTTTTGACTATTACGCAGAATACTTAGCAACATATGATGCTTGGGATCCTCAGAATCGCCTACTTATCTACTACGAAGATCTTTTGAAAAGCCCACGCCAGACACTTAAAACTGTTTTGAATTTCTTTTCGGAATTGGAAGAAAACCTTGACCACTTCATGGAAAACCACGAAAAATACAGACATAAAACTCTTCACTCCTACCACCAGCAATATCTAGATACGGGCGGATCTATGTCAAAAGGTGATGATCCACATTTTCACTCAAAACATCTGCCCGAAAAATTGCAGAAAAGCGCAGATCAACTTTTGCAAACTAAATTTCCGGTCCTTTATGCGCGCTATTTGCAGTGCTACCTCTAAACTCAGCAAAAATATTTTCTGGATATGCAGCATAAAACTGCCAGTCTAGTTCACTAGTTTTTATCTTTTTTTTTTCAACAAAACTCCCAACATTTCGATGATAGTACTGCCAAGGATTACGATCTCTTAAAATAGACGTCGCAGGAGTAGACTGAACAGGAGCTAAAGACTGCACTCTTAAACCCGAATTAAAAAGCGTATTTTTCTCTCTTAATCTACTAATCCAACCATTTTCAAAAACGTGCCTCTGTAGATACTTATTCCAAGGCTGGAAATACTGCTCATAATAATGCTCTTGATAAAGAATATAAAAATCCCATTCCCAACGTTCATATTTTAACGATCGCTCTCGTCTTAAAAACCAAAACATTTCCCAATCAGGATTAATTGCGAACAATAATTCCAGTAACGAGGGTAATTCTGGCCCAGGTGGTGGTGGTGGTGGTGGTGGTGGTGGGGGAGGAGGAGGAGGAGGAGGGGGTGTTGGTGGCGGTGGTGGCGGCGCTGGAGGTGGCGGTGGCGCGGGGGGAGGAGGAGGCGGCGGCGGCGGTGGTGGGGGTGGTGGTGGTGGTGGTGGTGGTGGCGGTGGCGGCGGTGGCGGCGGTGG
>JAJFLZ010000009.1 GCA_021772435.1 Chlamydiota bacterium
TACTTCGCTGGAAGTTGTGGTGGTACCAGCATTGACGCTATTAGACAATATATTGAAAAACAGCAACTGCCACCTAGCTAATTTGTGAGCGCCGTTTATCCCGGCCATGAATGGCCGGGTTTTCGGCGCTTCAGAGATAAACTTGAGCAACTCAATCGCCTGCTTAACTGTTTGACAGCGAAGATGCAAAAGCGCGGACTCTACATATTGCTTCTGTGTTTTGAGTATAGGTCTGTTTTTGATGGCAAGCAAAAGGCTTAGCACCTCGTTTTTACTAAGAGCCTCAGACTCCATCCCAAGTTTTTGCAACTGACGCATGATCATGTCTTTTGTCTGAATATTTGGGAGCTGTGGAAGTTTTGTTGTAGGAGAGAGCCTCATACCCAGCTGTTGCATCACGTCTAGCAGGTCAACTTGAAAATTGTATTTGATTACTTTGCTGTTGTCATCAAAAGTATAGACACCTATCGGATGAAAGACGACACGGCGCTGAGCAGCTTCCAGCCCATAAAACGTCTCAAGATGTGTTCCCTCACATGTAAATTGCATCACAATTCCATTATTCGTTTCCAAATAATCGGCTTTAGTCATGACCAAATCAGGAAAAGCTATCAGGTAGTTTTTCAAGTGGTCCATCATAACACATGAACCCACTTCCTTTTCTACAACAGCATTAATGACTGCATTTTCGTTGAATAAATGACCCACCTCGGATTGAATTGTTCGACTGTCACCCACAACGCCTTCTGCAAAGTCTCGTACTTGTTTAGACCTAATCATACGAACAGCCTGCACAAATTATAAATTTAACTCCATAGAAAAATGAGGGCATACTAAATGCCCTCATGGGGGGAATGGTCGGGTTGTCATGCGTTAAATCAATAACAGACCCAGAAACAACTCACATTGTGACATAAGTCATTATTTTTAAAATCGGTAGAAAATACCTACTTGCTGTTGATTGGAAATACTGCTAAAATAGAACGTATGATTTCAAGAAACGACCCTTGCTTTTGCGGCAGTGGAAAAAAATGGAAACGATGCCATTACCCACAAGAACCCGAGCTGACATCTTCTGATATCGCTAGAGACTACTGGAATAAGCACCAAATCCAATTAAAAACTCCCGAGCAGATTGCAGGAATTAGAATAGCATCAAAATTAACTGCTAATCTTTTAAAAAAAGCATGTAGCATGGCAACGGCCGGTGTCACAACGCTTGAAATCAATCATTTTGTTGAAGCAGAGACAAAAAAAGCCAATGCTAGACCTGCGCCTCTAGGATACGGACACCCCCCCTACCCCGCCGCTATTTGCACCTCGCTCAACGACGTTGTTTGCCACGGTATTCCCGATAAGCGCCCTTTGCAAGATGGCGATATCTTAAATATTGATATCTCTTGTGAGTTAAACGGTTTTTACGGCGATTGCAGCGCCATGGTTATGATCGGAGACGTCGGCGAAGAGAAAAGGCGCGTTGTTGAAACGTCAAAAGAGTGCCTACGGCTTGCCATCGAGGTATGCAGGCCTGGAATGCCTTTATATGCGATCGGTGATGCGATTACGGATTATGCTAGATCTCAAAATTGCTCAGTTGTGCACCAGTTTGTTGGGCACGGCTGCGGAACTGACTTTCACGAAGAGCCTCAAATCCCCCATTGCCGCAATAACATTAGCACACCACTTGTCGAAGGCATGACTTTCACCATTGAGCCAATGATCAACGCCGGGGTGCCAGACAGCACAATCGATGCTCACGATAAGTGGACAGCACGTACAAATGATGGAAAACCTTCAGCTCAGTGGGAACATCTCTTAGTGATCACAGCTAGCGGCTGTGAGATCCTCACGATCCCGGACTAGCGCTAGTAAAGCAGTGTTCTCTTCTTCAAGATGTTTTATCTCTTCTCTCAAGCCTTGAGCATGCCGATAGAGTACGCGTAGCTCTTCACATGGCAGGTGGTCTGATTCTTTTGCGATCAGCTGTGCGGTGTAGAGCTCGCCATGAACTTTATGCAACTCTTTTCTTACCTCATGAAGTGTCGCATCTTTGGCATCAAATTGCATTCGTAGCTGCTGATAGAGTTTTTCCGCCCTCGAGGCCGGCATAGTTGATTGCGCAGTTTCAACTTGAGGTTTGCTTTGCTGCTTCTCGATCTGCAGCTCGTACTCTTGAGTCAGCTTATCGATGTGCGCTGCGTGTTCTTTGTGCAAGAGTTGGCATGCTTTTTCGATTTGCTTTTGTTCTCTGTGCTCAAGTTGCAGATTATCAGCTTTGAGCCTAGCTAAGAGTTGTAGTTTGGGTTTTAAAATTTTGAGCTGATCGCGGTATTGCTGCGATAATAGCTCCAGCTGGAAAGAGCGCACGCGTACATCGTTGAGCTTTGAAAGCAATTCGGGATCTGTGGTTCTTGATGGTCGTTTTTCTAGCGCATGTTTTTCTTGATTAACAGCAAACAGCTGGTGTTCTAATTCTTTGATCCGTTTTTGCTTCTTGCTTTGCTCTAGATTTAACTCTTGCCTTAAGAGTCTGGTACGCTCTGTTTCCTGCTGACCCACGTTCATGAGGCGCTTTAATGACGCTGTCCAGTTTTTACTTTCTTCAAGCTGCGAGCGCAGCACCTGATTTTCATCGACAAGACGTATTGTTTGCGTGGCCTCTTTTTGCTTTTCTTGCTCTAATCCCGATTTTAGACGCATCAGATTGCCAATTTGCACATCGCGCCGCTCCATAATCGAGCGCGCTTCTTGCACACAAAGTGCTGTAAGAAATAAAGCGCTCAAGATCGGCAGCACAAAACACATGCCACCAAAAAGATCTGCTGGCGGCTGCAAGACTAAACAACCCGTCATCAGGGCTGCTGCAATCAAAAAGCCCCGCATTCTAAGCGTCCAGCAAAGGACTAATCCGCACATCGCCACTAAGCTGACAGCGCTACTTTCTGAAAACTGCAAAAGCAGTCCAGAAAGAGCTGCGACTAAAAAGAAGGGGCCAAGCGCCATCCAAAAGATCATTTGAAACGAAAAAGACTTTTTTCCTAGCCTGTTTAAGACCTGAATCATAAATGCTTAAATAGCTCAACAAGGGTTAAAAAACCAAGTTCTAAGCGATCCAAATCAAAGTGTTCATTTGGCGAATGAATCGCATCTTCAGGCAATGCCATTCCCAAAAAAAGCACCTCTGCACCGCTTGCTCGGCTTAAGGCTTGTGAGATAGGGATACTACCACCACTTAAAATAAATCGACAGTCTTTTTTAAAGACTTTTTCTAAACTATCGGCGCACAGTTTGACAAACGGCGAATTGCTCCCCACTCTAACTGCTGCTCCCCCGTGGTGCATCTCAATTTGCATCTCCATCCCGGGAATCATTTCTGCTTTTAAAAAATCAGCAACAAGTGCTGCAATCTGATCGGGATCCTGTCCTGGCACTAGCCTGCATGACAACTTACATTTAGCGACAGCTGGGATAATCGTCTTAAACCCCTCACCTGTATACCCACTGCTAAAACCGTTGATTTCAATTGTCGGCTCAAGCCAATTGGCATGTTTACCCCCTCCTAAAATCGCCACACCAAACTCCTCTTGGTAGGCTTTTTCATCCATATCTAAATCAAGTTTTGCAAGCTCTTCAACCGGGATCGGTTGGATGCTTTCTAAAAATCCAGGGATCGCAATCTTCCCTTCGATATCCCAACATTTAACAAGCGTTTCCATCAGCGCTCTAGCTGGATTATAGGCCATGCCACCGTGACCACCCGAATGCAAATCCGCCTTAGCGCCGCGCACCTCAATTTCCATCGTGGTAATGCCGCGTACGCCCAGCGTTAATCCTGGTACACCTTTAGCTGGCATATCGATATCGATGATTAGCAGATAATCCGCTTTGAGCTGCTCGGCCTTTTCTTCGCATAGCTTATGCAAACCAGGACTACCGACTTCCTCTTCGCCTTCAATCACAAGTTTTAAATTAAAGCCGAGATCCTTCACCTTTTGCAATGCAGCAAGTGTGTAAAAGCACTGACCCTTATTATCCGATGCCCCGCGTGCGTAAACGACTCCATCTTTCACCACAGGTTCAAATGGATCGCTATTCCATTCATTCAGTGGATCGACTGGTTGCACATCGTAGTGGTGATAGATTAAAAGCGTCGGCTTCTCTGGCCCTGCCTTTAGATTCGTTGCAAAGAGCGTAGGATGCCCATCCGTCTCCCACCGTTCTACGTCTAATCCGCATTTTTTTAGATATTTAGAAAGCCAATCAGCGCAAGCTAAAACATCTTGCTTATATTCAGGATCTGTACTGATACTTTTGAATTTAAGAAATGTTAGATAATCATCGAGTGGGATATCGCTATTCATTATCGAAGACGCTCTGTGCACTCTCCAATAGATAAGATGCCAAAACCTTATCGCCCTCATAAGTCATCTCGACCTGCATCTCCCCTTTAGCATCCGGATTACCGCATGTAATGAGGACATAACCGGCAACTGCCTGACCTGCATCTTGACGCAGTTTGCGTTCCGTACGCCATTTTTTAATCCCGCTAAGCAACTTTCATTCTCCCTATAGCTTGCTTCTTTTCATGACACAATTTCTATTTATCTGCAAAGAGAAATCTGGTATTATTTAGATCATGAATACATTTAAACGTATCTTCTTATTCGTGGCTTTAAACTTAGCTATTTTGACCATGATTTCTATCATCATGAGCATCTTCAATATTCGTCCTTACTTGAGCCAATATGGCATTAACTACGTCGGACTTTTTGTTTTCTGCTTGATATGGGGTATGGGTGGCGCTCTTATCTCTCTTTTTCTTTCACGCAAAATGGCCAAATGGATCATGAAAGTAGAGCTTGTTCCCGCCTCCCACTCTCTTCATAAAACCGTAGCTCGCCTTGCTAGAAACGCTAAGCTCAAAGCCATACCCGAAGTCGGCATCTTTCCATCCGATCAAATTAACGCCTTTGCTACTGGCCCGACTCAAAAACGCTCGCTTGTCGCTGTCTCCTCCGCCCTTCTAAACAAAATGGATCAAGATCAAATCGACGCTATTCTCGGCCACGAAATTTCCCATATTGCCAATGGCGATATGGTGACCATGACGCTCCTCCAAGGTGTGGTCAACGCCTTTGTCATGTTCCTAGCTAGGGTCCTCGCCTTTGCACTCTCCTCACTTGGTAAAGGAAATAACCGCCGCGGGATGGGTGGCTCGTACTACTTATTTGTCATTCTCTTTCAGCTCGTTTTCATGGTGCTTGGCACGATGATCATCTGCGCCTACTCAAGATGGCGTGAATTTAGAGCAGATAAAGGAGGCGCAAAGCTCACCACCACCAAAGCCATGGTTTCGGCCTTAGAGCGCCTAAAACCTCAGCATAAAGCCATCCCCGCCGGCTCCATGCAAGCTTTCATGATCAACAATCCGGTCAAGAAAAGCTGGATGCGCCTCTTTTCAACTCACCCACCTCTCGAAGAGCGCATCGACCGCTTAGAACACCACCGATAACGCCTTAAATAATTTATTGCTAGTTAATTATGGTTAAAGTAATTTATTGACATAAAATTTGGATTTTAATATAATTGTCCTTAATTACTAAAGGAGATAAGTATGTCATCATATATAGGAAAAGTTGATCTTAGAAATGAGCAAGTTGCTCAGCGTACTCGTGAACAACAAGAAAACCGCGAATCTAGAATTCTCTACGACATCCCTCAATCCTTTTTTAAGACAAAAGGCTTCCTTACAAATAAACGCATGACAAAATTTGCACTTGAAGTGAGTGAAAAGGGTTTATCCGGTCGCTTTACAGTATGTGGTAAATCGATCATGCTACTTTCTCAAAACATGCGCATCATCCAAGCCGAAAGTACATCTAAAGGTTTGCTCGTGCAATTCTATTGCTATGAAAAGATCGTTTTATGCGCTCAAATCTTTAGCAAAAAATCATCGAATGAGTTTATCGCCTCGAATGCCAAAGACACAGAATTCGATCAACTAGATTCATCTACAGCAAACTCAGAATGGAAAGATACAGGAAAGCTCTATCCAGCAGAAAAAATCGTCACGAAATATCGTGATATGTCTTCAACGACACTCCTCCAAATCAATCTCCAGACTCCCATGACCAAACCACTAGTCAATAAAATTAGAGATTGCGCAAAAGAATCCTTGGACATTCAAGAAATTGATGAGCAGTTGACAATCAGCATTCTAGGGGTACCCAAACAAAACCAGCGCGCTCCTATTGAGAACAAGTCCAGTTGTTTAATCTCTTGATCATATCTGCGGCTTTTGGACCTTGTATAAGAACAGATAGCTCAACATAACTACAAGGATGGCTACTATCTTGGACAGCTGATAGCCAATTGAGTGATCCAATGCATATAGATTCTAATCCCAAGATGATGACCTTTTGATGGGAGGGCGAGACACTGATCCTTGTCCTAGATTTAAGAGCGGGAACTTGGTCTAATATATGCGCTAATTTCTGTTCAAAATGAGGAAGCACTCTAAGTGCAATCTTATTTGGCTGTAGCACAATTCTATCTAAGGCTTTTAACCTATTCAGCGCATTATTTTTAGCACTGAAGGGCGAGCAAATTGTAACATCTCCATTTGATGCTAGCCCTTTTTCAAAAAAATCCTCGTGCTCCTCCAGGGTACGTAATAGAATAACTCTAGATTCAGGTCCGATTTGCCTTTGCAACAGCCACCGGTTTTTTCCAAGGTTTTTATACCTGCTGATGCTAGCATTACTTCCAAAAACGGCTGGTGCTTCCTCGACCATAAAAGTGTATGACTCGTAGATAGACATGTAAAAAGGCCACATCTGCTTGATTGTGCCGCTAAATAACACCGACACATCTTCTGTTTCTTCATCTGAACTTTGAAGAGCATTAAAAGACCCTAGAACTAATGTAGTCGAATCCACAGATAAAAATTTTGCATGGGATTTTGTCTCCATTAAGTAAAATTTATCTTCATCAGGGAAATAGTTTAAAACACTCTCATTTTTGATGGACTGAACGATAAAAGCAATGTACACCCCTCGTCTTTTTGCATTCAGTAAGCTAGTGAAGATCTCTTCTGGAATATATTGTAGAGCCCAACTTGCAATCACGACTTGATCTTCGGCCGCGTCAATACACGAAGAATAGGTAGAGAGATGATCGTCCACTCCTTGCAAAAACTCTACATTGACATATGCTTGTGCCGCTGGTGTTTTCTTCTCGGTTGGTAGAACTTGTTTTGCTAAAATACGAGTGGTTTCTGCTTGCTTTTTCTCTTCGTGTATTTGCTGAGCGGTATTACTAGGTTCAGCTGAGGTTTTCAGACGCGTTTGACTAATTGACTCACAGGGCTTTTGTTTTTCTACTAAAAAATATTCGTCTATACGGCGGTGCTTAGGTTGTTCTGGTAAGACCCGGCTGCTGAATACAGATCGCTGCCTTTTTGATAAATTTCTAACCTTGTTATCAGTACTCTTCTCCTTCTTTGGTGGCCTTGAATTGATTTCTTCTGAGGTTTTTGCTGCAAAATAATTGGTAATACTCATCATTTTTCCTGGTCACACTATCAAAATCTTTGGCAATTATGACAATAAAAGCTTACTTGTCAATGCTTGATTAATACGTATTCTACAAACGAAGGATTGATACCAGCTGTAGCTTCCCGGTGGCAAACAGATAGCTTTGTGTGGGGTGCGTGCGATCGCAAAGGGAGTTTAAGCTATTTTCTGAGAGGACGATGAAGTCGACCTCGTGCAGGGAAGCTAGGAGTTCGATAAAAGTGCTATCTGGATCGTCGTCTCGGATGAAGAGAATGAGCTTATCGTCAGAGAGTTTTTTGAGAGTTGTAAATAACTCTGTTGTCATTCTCTGCTCGCTCCAGACCAATGCTTTAAATAGATAATTATTTGTTTAATATAATTAGCATATAGACAGAAATTGATTAAAATATTATGATTTATTCAAAAACAATGGCGTTTATATGTGTGTAGACAATACTCTCTGGAAATCCATTTCTAATATCGAAGCATCTAAAATAGAAGAGCTTTCAGGAGAACTGATCTCTAACATTTTTACATTTATTTCTATTACAGATATTCCCTCATTTTCCTTAACAAACAAGCAGTTCAACGCGGTTGGAACAGATGTTTTTAATCTCTATCGTTTTCTATTAAAAGAGTCGACAGATGAAGAGCTAAAAACTCATTACAGCGGCCAACCCGGCGGCACAATTTACGATGTTAACATTGTATCAATTCCCCCTGAGGAGTTGATCAATAAATTTACAAACCAACCTCCAAATGAGAATCAACAATATCTACCAAGGTCTCAATTAGAAAACGTTGCCCAAAAAATCATGAGAAGGTTAGCCCCCCTTTGTCAGTGGAGCAATGAAGACTCCTCTTTAGATCCAATGCTCGGAAGAGGGTACTGCTTGCAATACCTAAAAGAATTTGTTGATGATGGCAAAACAATCAATAACGGCCCTCTTGACTACTCACTAACCGCTTGTATTAGTCAGATCCACCTTAAATCTTGTATAATCCGTTTGGAAGAATTGAAATATGTTTATAGTATTGGCGCCTTGCCATGTAGTAACGAATCTTGGCATAATACAATCTATCAAAGTGTGCTAAATAAGGCATCAGAGGATATCATTTTTTGGCTACTATCTGTTGGAGCAAAACCTTCTACTTCAGAAAAGCGTAATAGCCTTGAACTGGCTAAAACATCTGGTTATTCAGATAAGTTAATCGAAAGCCTTGACAAGGCTAAGTCTGCGTAATGCGTTAACTAACGCGCGTCTTCTCAATCCATGATTTATACCAGCGCTGCTGGTGAAGACACCGGCTGTAGCTTTCCGGTGGCAAACAGATAGCTTCGTGTGGGGTGCATGCGATCGCAGAGGGAGCTTAAGCTATTTTCTGAGAGGACGATGAAGTCGACCTCGTGCAGGGAAGCTAGGAGTTCGATAAAGGTGCTATCTGGATCGTCGTCTCGGATGTAGAGAATGAGCTTATCGTCAGAGAGTTTTTTGAGTGTCGTAAATAATTCTGTTGTCATTCCCTGCTTGCTATCTAGACCAAGGATGGTAAAGACTTTGTTAGATAGTGTTTGCTCTAGAGCATAGAGATGCTCTTCATCAAAGACTTTGTTATTTACATCGAGCTCTAGTAGGCGCTCGGCGATGTCCGCTAAGCAAAGTTTTGCACAGCCCAGGCGCTCAATCGCAAGCCCAGCTGCGACATTAGCAAGATGCGCTGCTTGCGAGGTGTCTAAGCCGTTGGCAAGGGCCATGGCTAGCATGGCTAAAACTGTATCACCAGCTCCTGTGACATCTTGTACTTCATGGCAACGAACAGGAAAATGCTTATGTCCTTTTTTATCGAAAAGAGATAACCCTTCGCTAGAGCGCGTGATGAGAAGCTGCTCTGCCCTCGATTGTTCAAAGAGTTTTTTAGCCACGTCTTCAAGAGAATGGTCTTGTGATAGTTTGGCAGCTAGATAGGCTTCTTTAAGATTGGGTTTGATAAGGGTTGCACCCATATATTTAGAAAAATCGTCACCTTTAGGATCGACGATGACAGGAATGCCGAGTTTTTGGCCATGCGCAATTAGAGCTTTGAGTAATTTAGGCGTTAGAAACCCTTTGTTGTAATCTGAGATGGCAATGAGATCGCATTTGGGAAGTTTTAGATTGTTAAACAGATCGTCTGGCGCAGCATGAGTCTTTTCAAAGTCGATGCGCAGCATTTGTTGCGATCCGCCGAGAAGGCGGTTTTTAATCGGCGTATGGAAATCTTTTTCAGTGAGCAGGTTTTTGGCATCGATGTTTTGATCAAATAGCAAGCGTTTGAGGAAGTCTCCTTCGGGATCAGAACCGATGCGACCAAGGACTGAGACGTGCGCTCCAAGAGACGCCAGATTGAGAGCAACGTTTCCAGCACCGCCGGGCAATGTTTCTTCTTTTTGAACATGCAAAACCGGAACGGGGGCTTCAGGTGAGATCCGACTCACCCTGCCGTGTGTATAGCGATCGAGCATAAAATCGCCAGCAACGAGCACCTTGAAAGGTTTTAGGCGCGAAAGTGTTCCAATGAGATTTACCATTTAGATCCAGTCACGAGATAGTTTTGTACGTAGTCTTCGACCGCATCTTCGATGGCGTGCGTCTTAAATGGACGCAGTCCTTGGTACTTACCCATGTCTGCACAGGTGAAGTTTTGGTAATTTTTTGATAAGTCTTGAGGCATCGGCACGTATTCGAGATTCGGCTCTTTGCCAAGGGCCTTGAAAACAGCTTTTGCTAAACGGTTCCAGGAAATCGCTTCGCCTGTTCCCACATTAAATATTCCGCATAAATCGTTTTCAAGATAGTCGCACGTGATGCGCGCTGCATCTTTGACGTAAATAAAGTCACGCTGTTGCTCGCCATCGGTGAAGTTTTCAGGGTCGTTGGTCTGAAAGAGCTTAACCTTTCCCTCTTTTTGAATCATATCGGTCATATGCATGATCATCGATGCCATGCGCCCTTTGTGGTATTCGTTCGGACCAAAGACGTTAAAATATTTAAGACCGACGACTTTATCGAGCACGTTTTGGTTTTTCATCCACTGATCAACCATGTGCTTGGAATAGCCGTAGATATTAAGCGGACTTAGCTTATCGATCTGCTGGTGAGAGTCGATAAAACCTTGTTTGCCGTTTCCATAAGTGGCAGCAGAGGATGCATAAATGAACCTGTGATTGTGTTGTAGGGCATAGTCTGCTAAGCGAATCGTGTAGCGATAGTTTGTCTTTAAAAAGTAGTCGCCATCTGTCTCAACAGTATCAGAACAAGCTCCTAGATGAATAAAAGCCTCAATCTCTTGGTCTCGTCCCTTCAACCAATCAAAAAGATCGTGACGTGAAATGAGATCGGAATAATTTTTTCCAACGAGGTTTTTCCATTTAGAACTTTTTTTAAAGTCATCAACTAAAATCAGGTTGGAAAGGCCCTGGTCATTGAGATGCCGTACAACGCCTGACCCGATAAAACCCGCAGCGCCTGTAATGACAATGAACTGATCGTCAAAAACACGTGTCATAAATCCCCTTGTTTATAGTGGTTTAAATTTTGACTGATCACCCAAAGACGCTCTTTTTGTTGGCATCTACTCGAATCGCTCTTGGATACCACTTGTGGTTGCTTGCGAGCCCCAAGCTTTGAGGCCAATCGAAAATTTAAAACATTATATCTTTCAAGTATACCACTCGCCTGCTTTTTTACGAAGTGCAGCAATGGGATAAAAGTCGATATCTGAAATTTCTGGACTCAGATCGCCATAACAAATAAAGCTAGTACCACTGCCTGACATTGAAACATGATCAAACCCAAGCTTGCAAAGTTGCTCTTTAATGTTTGATAATTCAGGGAGTGCACGAAAAGCAGCCGGCTCCAAACTCTCGCCTGGTTTACACAGGCGGTAAACAGATGGCGTAGACAGCTTCATAAGCCTTGGCTTTGCAATAAATGCAGGCAGTTTTTTTGGCAGAGCCATATCTGTCAAAATATCTCCCCTGCCAGTACAAAGTGCTGTTCCTTTTGAAAAGAAAAACGGAACATCAGAACCAATTTGCGCCGATAGTGCTTGCAACTCAGCCTCACCCACTGGGCTCCCAAAAAGCTGATTGAGCATAAAAAGAGTCGTCGCTGCGTTGCTGCTTCCCCCGCCAAGGCCTGCCCCTGCAGGAATATGTTTGTCGATATGCACATGCACAGGATCTAAATGTTTAGTTAGATGACGGAAAAGCATGGCAGCTTGCCAAGCGAGGTTCGTGGCATCTGTTGGAATCGTTGGATCTGAGCACGTGAGCTCGTCTTTATCTGCAAATGAAAGAGACACCCAATCGCAAAGCGTAACCGCTTGCATGAGTGTCTCGATGTCGTGATACCCATCGAGTCTTTTTTGGATGACCCGAAAGGTTAAGTTGATTTTGGCCGGTGACCTACTCTTCAGTTTCAAGCTCAATTGCTTGCTCAACTTCAGCTGCAGCCTCTTGCTCTTCAGCAAATTCTTCTGTAGCTGGGCTCTTTTCGTGCACAGGTTGAGCAATTTCAATATTACCCTTCTCATCCTGAACGCGCAGAGAAACCTGAGCATCAACACCTTCTTTAAGGCGTAAAGGAATTTTATGAATGCCGAGATTGCGGATCGGCTGACCAATTAAAACCATTTTACGTTCAATGCCGAGGCCCTCAGCTGCCAAAATATTGACAATATCTTGCGCTGTGACTGATCCGTACATGTGACCTGACGCATCGACTTTTACTGTGTGCGTAAAAGATTTGTCTTTTAAGTTGCTAGCCATTGCATGCGACTCTTGACGATCGATTTCGGACTGTTTTTTGCGCTCTTCTTTTAGATGCTCTTGCATACGAACTGTGCGCTTATCAGCGATAACAGCTCTATGCTTAGGCAGCAAAAAATTGCGAATAAATCCAGGCTTAGCCCCTTTAACAAGCTCGCCTTTACGTCCTAGATTGTCGACATCTTCAAGCAGTAGTAGTTGTTGTTGACTTCTTCGTTTTGCCATTTTTTTTTAATCTCCTAATCTTGGGCGACAAATGGCAACAGTGCCATGTAACGCGAGCGCTTGATCGCAGCGGCTAAAAAACGCTGGTGACGCTGTGAAATTCCTGTTATGCGGCGAGGCAATATTTTGCCACGCTCAGTGATGAACCGGGATAAAGTGTCGATATCTTTGTAATCGATCTCGTCTGGTTTGATCCCAGCTATTGAAAATGGACAGCGTTTGCGTCTTTTGAATTTGACGTCGATTGCCATCTTAGTACTACCACGACTCATTGTTTTACCCCTGCTGCTGCTGTAGTTGTTTAAATTCAATTGTTTCTTTCACCTCTTCAGCTTGCATCGTCATAAAACGGAGCAAATCTTCGTTTAGGTGATAATCACGCCATAGCGGCTTAATGCTGTCTGCTGGCGCGCTGAAAAAAAGCAGGTAGTAGTGTCCTTCACGTTTGCCTTTGATATTGTATGCCAATTTTTGACGTCCTCTATCGTGCACTTTGTGAACTTCTCCACCTTTTGCTTCGATTCCAGAAGTAATTTTCTCTAAAGCTTTTGCCTTAGCATCTTCGCTGAGTGTTGCAACGAAAATATACATCCCTTCGTAAAGGTGCTGGTTATTTTTCTTTGTCATTTTGCTTAATCCTTTGTGGCTGCTGCAGTTGCAGCTTTTTGAAAGCCCTTTTGCAGCCAAGTTTCACATACTTTTGTCGCTTCATCGATTATTTTCGGAAGCGCTTCTTGCTCGCTATTGCTAAAATTAGCAAGCACATAATCTGCTAGATCAAGCTGGCCAGACCCGCCAATCCCTATTCTGAGACGAGCAAAATCATACCCTGCGACATCAATGATGTCAGCTAAGCCATTGTGGCCGCCTGATGTTCCTTTTTCGCGCATCCGAAGCGCTCCAAATTCAAGCGCTGCATCGTCGCAAATCACTAAAATGTCTTCCAAAGCGATCTTGTAGTAGTGACACACTTTTTGAACGCTTTGTCCGGAAAGATTCATAAATGTTGTGGGCTTTAGCAAAACCACATCACCGCTCTTTCCTATATCTCCTTCTAGCTTGGAGATTTCTTTTAATCCTGTTTCTAGCTTTTCAGCTAAATGGTCAACGACCATAAATCCAATGTTGTGGCGCGTCATCCGATATTTTGCTCCCGGATTACCCAAACCCACAATCAGCTTAGCGCTTGGCAATGGTCACCACGACATCTTTTGTACCAACAAGCGGCTTTACGCCCTGTGGCATATCAATATCGCTAATACGCTTCGTGTTGCCAATTCCCATCTCTGTGATATCGAGGTTAAATTGCGTAGGGATATCTTTCGGCAGACAGCGCACACGCACACTACGAATCACCTGGCGCAAAAAACCGCCGAGTTTGATCCCTGAGCATTCAGCAATTCCGATATATTCTACTGGTACGTTTACGTTGACAGGCTGCTCATCTTGCAGCTCGATAAAGTCGACATGCAGCAAACGGTAGGTCACAGGATGGTACTGGATATCTTTAGCAATAGCCTTAATTACTTTACCATCTTGCTCTAGCTCAAATATCGTCGTAGCTAAGTGTCCTTTTTTCATATGGCGCAATGCAGCACCAAAGTCTACTCCATCGACAGCAATTGTCTCTACTTCTCTTCCTTTGCCATAAATGACACCAGGAACGTGTTTTTGGTGGCGCAGTTGGCTCAGCTCACTTTTCAGCTTACCAGCGCGCTTTGAAATTTTTACTTTCATATTCGACTCTTTTTCAAAAATATTTTAATGGGAAACAGACATAGTCTAGAGACAGGAGCCGATGGTTCGGCTACGGGCAAATGCCTATCTCCCTTTTCATTTAAACTGGGGTGGAAGGATTCGAACCTCCGCATGGCGATACCAAAAACCGCTGCCTTACCACTTGGCGACACCCCATCACGTGTGGTAAAGCCCAAGCATAGACTATTCTCTCCATTTCCCGCAATTAAAATAATATATTTGGGTTGTGTATCAAACAACTTATTGGAAAGATCCGACGCCAGCGTAAAGCCGGGTTTTAAGCGAGATTACCTTTTAGCGTATTTTCGATTCTTGCTCGGGGGTCTGCCCCAAGGCATGACCACCCTCGCTACAAACGCTCTCTATCGGAGCCGCAATCAAAATCTAGATCTCCTATCGCTAGCCATCAAAAATAACCCCATTAGTTTTATTGAAATATAGCAAGCGTTTTGATATTACATGGTAAGTTTTAAATCAATTTAGCAGCTGGGACTGAAATGAAAAAACATCTACTCACTGCTAGTATTCTGCTAGAGACAGCATCGGAAACAAGCGAGGGCCTTAGTCGTCTTATCAATGATGATAAAGCCACTTGTTTGCAAAAATTAGAAGCTGCAAGTGATTCTGAAGTTTGGGATGTTTTTCTTACTGGACAGACTGATCTGTTTTTTGACTTGGAATCTACGTGGCTTGCGAAAAACACCTGGTGGAAAGAATCTAAAAATATTCTTGATATAGGAAGTGGCAATGGCGATTATCTCTATAGATTATCATCGACCTTTCACAAGAAGCGTTTTTGTGGGATTGAATTAGTCCCTCAAAGTGTAGAAAAAGCAACAAATCTCTATGCGCATGATCGCTTAACTTTCCAACAAGGCGATGCCGAAGTTTTTAATGAGCGTTTAAAAGAATCAGCAGACGTTGTGATGTTTCACGCTACTTTGATGCATCTTCAAAATGAAAGAACTGCGTTAGAAAACGCTGCAAAATACCTAAAACCCAATGGATATGTGCTGATCATGGACGGGTTCGACCCAGCTTACAAAAGCTTTCCACCCGTGACGGCAATTGATAACGCGATGCAACTTGCCGCAGAGGTTAAAAGAGGCCAAAACAAAAAAAATCGACAAGTGTCATTTGAATTGCTACAAGCCCTCAGTTCCGATGCCTTTGCATTGAATGATGTTTTTGAAGTTGTTTTTAGTAGCATAGATACTTTTGGAAATGAGATTTGCAACCCTGTTTGCATTAAAGGCGCTCTGAAAAGAAAACAATTTTCCAATCACGCTCTTTTACTTTTATCCCTCTTTCAACGCACCTACAACATTCCAGTTGATCTAGACAAAGCTTTCGATGAGCTTTGCGTCTTTGTTAATGAGAAAAATGGCTGGATGCGCTCTGGAATGCATTTCTTAGTTTTGAGAAAAAAATAAGCCTTAACTTTTTAGCCACCAATCTTTTGTAGGTGGGATTTGAGGATGCGTATGGTTTTGGTGTGTCCGTTTTTGATCTCCGTGTGGAGATGCTTGGCTATTTCGATGTCCTTTTCAGAAAAATAACTGTCGATATGCATGAGCTGGCAGACAGCATCAATCATGCCATGTGCTTCTGCAAGGTAGGCTGATGGGGGTTTGGGCATATGAAAAATCTCTTCAGCACTTTCTAAGGCCCCTAGAAAAACTCTGGCACAGTCGATTTTTGATACGGCAACGACGTTGTCACTCGCCATACCAAGCATTGTGCTGACCATGGCACAGATATCGGCATGCACTTGGTTGTGAGCTTTATCCGATGGATGCTTTTGCTCGGAATGCACGTCGGCAACGAGGTGATCAAATTCCACGTTGAGCACTTTATCATCGCTTTCAAAAGCGCCATGTATACAACTCGCCAGCCCAGAAAGCACGCGGATCATTCCTCGCAGCTCAGATAGCTTTTTTTCACTGAGAGCCTCGTTGTCCAAATGCTTGGAAAGCTCCCATAGCCCCGGCTGAAGATTGATTTGCCGATGATTTGATATTCTTTTATCTTGCATAGATAAAGTCATACACGATTTTTAACCGTTTTGCAAGAATTCTTAAAATCCGTAGGATGCAGATATGAAGATTATTCACATTGCATCAGAAATGGCGCCAATCGCCAAGGTCGGGGGTCTGGGTGATGTTGTCTACGGCCTGGCGAAAGAGCAACGCGCACAGGGCGAAAAAGTACAAATCATTTTGCCCCACTATACCTCTATTGACCATACGCTTTTAGGCAAAGAAAAAGAGGTAGCGCCCGGCGTAGTTGAGGCGCAATATGAAAAGCTTCCATTATTACTACTTGGAAAATACGCGCAAATTTATGGCAATGACCCTACATCTGAAATTAAGCGGTTTGCAAGTTTTTGCCATGAGGTCATGGCTTATTTAGAAAATGAATCGTTTGATATTATCCATTTACACGATTGGCCAGTCGGGCTCTTAGCCCCCATGCTAAAAGCAAAAAATCCCGATACGCGAATTGTTTTAAGCATTCATAATTTTTTCCACCAGGGACAATGTCCAAAAGACCAGGTTGAAAATCTCCCGTTTGATGCGATCGGGGATCCTCATGACAAAAGCCAGATCAATATTTTGAAAGGTGCACTTTTGAATAGCGATGCAATCGTTGCTGTTTCTCCCAAATACGCTCAAGAGATTTTAACCGAGACAGGAGGCGCCGGCTTAGATCAAGTGCTCAAACAAAAGCAAAATATCCTCACGGGGATATTAAACGGTATCGATACTGACTATTGGAATCCAGAAGACGATCCGTTTTTAGTTTACCATTACGGGATGGATGATATCGACACGGCGCAAGTTGGTAAAGAGAGCAACCGCGCTCATCTATTTCATGAACTCAATATGGATCGCATCAAATCCCCTCTGGTTTGTGCTATCACACGTTTGGTCCCTCAAAAAGGCTTAGACAATATTGAAAAAGCCCTCATTTTCACACTTGAAAACGGCGGCAATTTTATGCTCTTAGG
The DNA here is from genome assembly GCA_021772435.1 of Chlamydiota bacterium. Lineage (GTDB taxonomy): Bacteria > Chlamydiota > Chlamydiia > Chlamydiales > JACKPQ01 > JACKPP01. Next base: position 17,360 of record JAJFLZ010000009.1, read on the forward strand.
CTCGAGTCCCTGCCCAGATACCCAAGCCAGATTTAATGACCTAGCAGCTAAATATAAAGGGCCAAACTTGCACTGCCATTTTGTCTTCGATGAAAAGCTAGCTCACATGGTCTATGCATCTAGCGACATGATCATCATTCCATCTGAGTTTGAGCCCTGCGGTCTCACCCAAATGATTGCAATGCGTTATGGCACAGTGCCTATTGTACGCTGCACCGGGGGTCTTGCCGACACTGTCCAAGATGGCAAAAATGGTTTTAGTTGCATAAACGCAGACGATTTTGACAAAACGCTATCCAAAGCGTTTGACACCTACCGCAACCATCCTCACATCTGGAAAGAACTTATACTCCAAGGCCAAGCGCGAGATTTTAGTTGGAGCGAATCTGCCAAAAAATACGCCGCAATCTACAAAACCTCCACATAATCTTACCAAGAAATTCGGAAAGAAAAGCTTTTTCACCTAATCTAAGGATGACAGACGCTTGCGAGATCTAGATTTTCGATAGCAGTTTTGACCCGAGTACGTTAGTAACGAGGGCGCTGCGAAGACAGCGTTTGTAGCGAGGGTGGTCATGCCTTGGGGCAGACCCCCGAGCAAGAATCGAAACAGCACCAAAAGATAATCTCGCACCAAATAACGAATTATTTCTGTGGAACCTTCCAGGTCTTTTTGATGTCTGACCAGTGGACGAAGGTGTATTCGAGGCCTGAGATAACGGTGTAGACCGCTGCAAAGGAGACGATAAGTAGCGACCATTGCTGCAATGTTTGCAGATCGATTGCACCTAGGGCATACGGGATGATCAGACCGACAACAACAAAGGCTGCTAAGGCTTGAACGATTGCTTTAACTTTACCGCTTTTTCTAGCAGCGAGTGCTCTGCCTTGGAGAGCGCAGACAGTGCGCAGGGTGCTGATCATCACCTCGCGGTAGAGAAAGACGAAAATAAGAAGCAGGGGCAGCTGGATGAGCCCTTCGGTAAAGGTGAAAAAGATCGCCATGCGCACAATGCTATCTGCCATGGGATCGAGAATTTTGCCAAGCTGAGTGACTTGATTCCATTTGCGCGCTAGCATGCCATCAAGCAGATCGGACAGCTCAGAGACAATCAGCAAACCGAGTAGAATGAATGGCATGGCAATTTGAGGAACCCCAAAGGCTGCATACCACATGTAGACAATGAGAAAGAGCGGGCCGACAGCTAATCTGCCAAGCGTCAATCCTAAAGCTAATCTCATCGCACGTTTTGCATTCATATAACTAATCTTCCGCCCTTATCTAAGCTCTTTTTTTTAGCATCTTGGCACTTTCGCTGGCGCATCTGGACCTACCTATTTTGCAGAATATTCAGTTTCTCAACATATACATGGGGCTATAATTGATCAACCTTTTGCAAAAAATGCTTTGCGAAGAGTTTTGAAAACGTTTTTAAAAAAATTAATTTGATTCTGCGTGCACCACCAACGAAGAGCCCTCAAAACACCATAGTGCGCAGAGAGAATTGCTAACATCTCTTTGCTTTCAATAACCGGATTGAACGGCTCCTTGGAAAGACGGTGGCTGTCGGTCAGTACGCGTTTGAAGGGAATCCAAGCCAAGCCGTTTTTGTTTAGTCTGCAGAAAAAATCAAACTTTCCTTTGTATTCGTAATTAGAATCGAATTTTCCGGCTTTTTCAAAGATCGATTTTTTAAACCAGTAGTTTTGCAAAGTGATGGGATAAAAACCTTTGTTTAAAAGAGAGGGAATGCGCGTTTCAAAAAAAGCTTTACCATTTTCCATCCAGCCGCACGTGACAATATCGGGAGCATTGTTTTCTTCAATAAATTCACTTATTGTGTGTAGTGCGTAATGAGACAGGTAAAACTCCCCCGGCAAAAGAATATTGAGATACTCCCCTTTTGCCTCGTCTACACCTTGCTGAATAAGATTATCTAAAATTTTTTGATCTGACTCGACTATTTGCAGGTTTTCGTAGCGATTCATAAATTCTTGAGTTTCTATGCAGTGATGAGCTTCTATGATGATAACTTCAAATTGAACATCTTTTTGACCAGCAATACTTTCTAACGTGGAGCCCAGCAAAGGCAAAGGACATTTTCGCAAGGGCACGATGATGGAAAAAAGCATTTTTCGTCTCCTTGAACTTAAACGTCACTTCAGTTTTAATAGGTTAATTATGATTTGTTTTCAAGAAATGGTTGCTCGCTTGAGCCAGTTTTGGGCAGACCAAAATTGTGTTGTTTGTCAAGGTCACGACGTTGAAACGGGCGCTGGCACGTTTAATCCCGCGACTTTTTTGCGCTCGCTTGGTCCTGAGCCATTTAATGCAGTCTATGTTGAGCCCACACGCAGGCCTCAAGATGGTAGGTACGGACAAAACCCTAATCGGATCTTTCTTTTTCACCAGCTTCAAGTGATCATGAAGCCCTCTCCTCCTAATATTCAAGAACTTTATTTAAAGTCTTTGGAGAGTCTGGGATTTAATCTCAAAGAGCACGACATCCGTTTTGTCCACGACGACTGGGAAGCACCGACGCAAGGAGCCTGGGGCTTGGGGTGGGAAGTGTGGATCGATGGCATGGAAGCTACACAATTCACCTATTTTCAAGCCGTAGGCAGCCTCAGCCTGCGCCCCATTACCGTGGAGCTAGCTTACGGCCTAGAGCGCTTGGCTATGTACATTCAAAATGTGGACAATATTTTTGATATCAAATGGAGTGAAGACTTAACTCTTGGAGATCTGTCACTGCAGAATGAAAAGCAATGGAGCGCCTACAATTTTGAACACGCCAATACCAGCATGTGGAAAAAGCATTTTGAGGATTTTGAAAAAGAATCTGAAATTTTAATCACTGAAAAACTTCCGATCCCAGCTTACGATTTTGCAATTAAAGCATCTCACGCCTTTAACATGTTAGATGCAAGAGGTGTTATCTCACCCACTGAGCGCACAGGCTATATTGCAAGAGTTCGCGATTTATCTTCTCAGATAGCTGACAGCTACTTAGAGACGCGTCAAAAACTTGGATTCCCTCTTCAAAAAGAAAAACTTGTCCCTGTGATTCCTGAACTTGCAAAAGATGAAAAAGCTGAAAAAAACCTCGATAAAAAAGTGGATTTTTTGCTTGAAATTGGATCAGAAGAACTGCCGCCTCATTATGTTCTATCCGGTTGCAGAAGCTTGCAAACAGCTATCGAAAACCTCCTTGGCGAACATGAACTTGAGCATGGCAATATTTATGTCACTGGATCGCCCAGACGCTTGACTGTCTACGTAAAAGAGCTAGCTTGCGCAACTCTGGAAAAAGAAGTTGAAAAGCGGGGCCCAGCGTTAAGTAGCGCCTTTGGCAGTGATGGAGAATTGACTCTACAAGGACGTGGGTTTTTAAAATCGATTGATCTTGAATCTGTGACAGCAAGCGATGTTAAAGGCGGCAAAATTCCGCAGCTTGAAATTCGCCATATCAAAGGACATGACTATCTCTTTGCGCACGTGACTGTAAAAGGTCTTTCTGCAAGCGAAATTTTAGCACATCACCTGCCAAAATTGATTGCCAAACTCCATTTTCCCAAAAAGATGCGCTGGGGAGTCAATGACGTCGAATACCCAAGACCTATTCACTGGATACTTTGCCTTCTTGGAAAAAAAATTGTGCCTTTCGCATTTGGCCCCATAGCTTCTGGGAAAGAGAGCCGCGGCCACTCCCAACTGGACCCCGCAACTTTTGCGATCAAAGATGCTGGAGACTATTTCGATCTACTCAAAAAGCACTATGTCATTGTTGATCAAGATGAGCGAAAAAAAATAATTGCCGATCAGCTGTCAGAAATAGAAAAAGAGCTTGGAGGTACAGCCCTTCGAAAAGAGCGGCTCATTGCAGAGGTTAGTCAATTGTCCGAATGGCCACAACTTGCCCATGCGAGTTTTGACGAAAAATTTTTGAGAGCGCCGCAAGATGTCCTGATTTCAGAGATGGCGCAACACCAACGTTACTTCCCCCTTATCGATGCAAGTGGCAAGCTAGTGAACCATTTTGTCATCACAGCAGATAATAATCCCTCTGAAATGATTATCAAAGGGAATCAAAAAGTTCTATCAGCAAGACTATCTGATGGACTTTTCCTCTACGACCAAGACCAGAAAAGCTCTCTTGAAGCGATGAATGAAAAGCTCAAATCGATCGTTTTTCAAAAAGATTTAGGAACCATGCATGACAAACTTCTTCGATTAGAGCGGCATGCAGCATTAATAGCTAACACCTTTCAAACAGTAGAACCCGAAAAAGCCAAACGAGCAGCTCACCTCTGTAAAGCAGATTTAGCCTCTATGCTTGTCGATGAATTTCCTGATTTGCAAGGAACAATTGGTAAAGAATACGCCCTCAGACAAAAAGAAGATCCAGAGATCGCCAGCGCCATTGAAGAGCATTGGATGCCAAGACATGAAGGCGCCGCCATGCCAAACTCTGCACTTGGACGAATCTTGTCAATCGCTGACAAAATCGATAATTTGCTCGGTTATTTTAGCGTCGGCCTAAAACCAACTTCATCTTCTGACCCTTACGCTTGCAGACGCGCAGCTATCAGTGTGATTAAGATCCTTATCGAGAGTCAAGTCTCTGTCAATCTCGAATCCCTCCTAAAAGAAGCCTCGCATCATTTTGAAAAAATCTCACCTGAGACAGCAAAAGAAGTCCTCGATTATATCACTATGCGTGCCAAAGGCGTATTTGAAGAGCGCGGTTTCAAAAAAGATGAAATCGAAGCCTCATTGAAAGGCTCATGTATCGATCCATTTGACCAATACAATCGCACGCAGGCGCTACATACTTTCCGAGCATCGGAACACTTTGGACACCTTTTCGAAGTCTTCAAGCGCGCCAAAGGGCAGCTTGAAAACCACGTCAGCAATGCAGTCAATGACGAGCTATTAAATGAGCCAGCTGAAAAAGCTCTACACTCACATATGCAAACCATCCAAGATGACTATCGAGCAGCACTTGATGCTAAAAATTATACAGCTGTGTTTGATCTGCTAGTTAGCCTACGCCCACTTCTTTCTGAACTATTTAATAGTGTAAAAATTCTCGATGACGATGCTGCCATTCAAAAAAACCGTTTAAATCTACTTGGAGAGGTCTTCTCTCTTTTTGACCCACTCATCGATTTTTCTAAAATTCAAATCGAAGCGTAAGTTTCATTGCTCTTTACCTAACGTTTTCTTACTAACCTGAATTCCGAGTTTTGATTGTTTAGATTCAGAGCAGATTAGGTGACAGATTGTGCCATTTTTTGCGATTCTATAGCCAAAAGCTATAGATGAGCACAAAAAGGGTGCAAGATGGCGGCTAAGATGCCTGAAGATGAATGATATAAACCCAGAGTCCAGGTTATTAAACCGGGAAGTAGCGTAAAAAACCGGACATCTCTAAACAGCTTAAACTAGGACATTTTTATTTAGCTCTAACACTTCGAATTTAAGCGTTGAGATTAAACCTTATTTGATCTAGAATATTGTAAATTAAACTTAAAAAAACGCAAATTTTATGTATTTAATACCTATATTAAATAAAATTATTGATTCAAATAAATACTTTAGTTACTTCCGTAATGAAAAAGCAAGTGGATATACCCTACTCCATACTCCTGAATATCTGCAAAGAGCGCAGTTGCTCGACTCTAATCTATTTTCCAAGTGGCCACACGTACTTACTACTTTTCATCAGACTTATCATTTCGATATAAAAAAAGACTTTCCAGTAGCAAGAAGACATTTCTATATATTAGCAGCTAAGTGCTTAGCAGATGAAGCTGCCAAAGAACGTGGCATTCAAACTAGTCATGTAGATTTTGATCCAAATCAAATTACGCTTGATACATCAAAAATAAAAATTGAAGAATTAGCTGTCCATATTTTTACATCGCTTTATGAGCATTCGGCTTCTACAACTCAACTATCTACGAAAGGTTTTGAAGGTTATGAGACAGATTGTGAAAAGGGGCCCCTAAGACGCACGATTAAAAAAATTACTGCGTGTAATGATCTGCCGCCTGCAATCCCAGATCGGGAAGATTCTCCAAGGGAGGTAACCATAGACTTGGGCTATGAAGCCGACGATGAAAATGGCATCTCTTCAGGAGATGACAGCATACCAGATCTACCTGCCTGTCAATTAATGACCAAAGCATTAAGACCAACACCCTTTATTGTCCTTGATACGAGAGCTCAAAAAACTACAAGAAGTAAAGACGCAGTCTTAAATGAATTAAAATCTCGGTTTAAATAAGGGAATTTTTTATGAGCACCTTAACCCCCATACTTTTAGAAGAGTACCAAGCTGGGCATTACGATCGATTTCAGACGCCAATGTACTGCATCTTTGCCATAGCTCAAAATTCCAGAGCTTTTGAAGAAAACTATCCAAAATGCCGTCCTGAAATTCGCCAAATCCACCTAAAGCATTACAGTAATGGAGAAGTCACACTTGAAGCGTCCCAAGCTTTTTTTGAGGATGTCGCAACATACTTAGCTCAAACAATTGCAGACAAATTCGAGCTGTCTCTACGCACCATCGATGAGCAAGCTCCCAGCAGTAGTAATCTTTTAGAGCTAGTTGAAAGACTCTTATAACCTGAACTCTTTCGTTTTGATTGTTTAGATTCAGAGCAGATTAGGTGACAGATTGTGCCATTTTTTGCGATTCTATAGCCAAGGCGCTATAGACGAGCACAAAAAGGGTGCAAGATGGCGGCTAAGATGCGCGAAAGATGAATGATATAAACGAAAGAGTTCAGGTTTATAGCTTATGGCGATGCCGCGCTATCAGGCGGTAGATGGGATCTATGAGCCAGCTGGGCAAAATATAGAAACAGCCAGGCACATAAAGACCTAGTAGCCAAAAGGTTCGTAAGACCGCCTTTGCTCTTTTCCATTCTTTGCCATTATGCTCAACGAGCACCATGCTCTCGGCTGAAGAATCTTGAGGGGTAAATTTGAAAATATGTTTTGTATCCCATCTAACAATACGTCCCTTCCACCGTTGGCAAAAGGGACAATTTGCATCATAATAGATGGTATGCACGCTTAGCGTCTTGGAGAACTACTTTTCTCTCTAGCTTCGCTAACGAAAATTTTGCGGCCAGAAAGCTCAGAGTTATCGAATTGCTCGATAGCAGCTGCAGCACCTTCTGGTGTATCCATTTCTACAAAGCCGAATCCTCTTGATCTTCCAGATGCTGAATCTTGAGGTATTTTAACGCTCGTAACTTCGCCAGCACCAGAGAAATGCTCGCGCAAATCGTCTTCTGTTGTGCCGTAATTTAAGTTTCCAACGTATAATTTTTTCTTTTGTGTCATTTCTTTTCCTATGGTTCAAGAGGACTATCATTCAAGCTTATAGCATATGCTAGATTAATTCTAATCTTTTTTAACGGATAAGCCACTTTCTGGGAAAATAACGACTGGAGACTGCCTTTTTAGGTCATCGAACTGCTTAGCCAGCTCTAAAACCTCTGTTTCGCTGCACATGCCACTGTGAATCTTTCCTTTAATTTCTTCTCGCTTTTGCAGCCAGTGCCTTTCAAGTAATTTCTTGATAGTTATCTCAACATCTTGCTTTGCCCTAGAGCGGTTCACTTTTTTCTGCAGCACTTCGGATAAAAACAGCTGCTCTTCGACATTATCGATACTAATTGAAAGCGATAGAAGGTCACATGAATTCCCTTTTTCAAATTGCTTCAAAATATGCACAAATAGGTCGCGGCAGATAGGGCTTTGAAAATGGTCACGCTTCAGGTTGTAGCAAATGAGTTCGATCAACTCTGGTGCGTTTTGGCCCACGAGCAGCATCCAACGCAAAAGGTCTGTTTCTAAAACGCGTTCTGGATCGATTTGTTGCTGACCCAATGTCCCGCTTTTTTTGATGATCACTTCCTGTTTAACAATTTGATCCACACCAATTGTCGATTCTGGAACGTGTGTGAGCTTGGCCAATTTTCTCAGTGATTCGTGAATCATGAGTGGATGGTTCCAATCGCGAATGCGCCTGCTAATCACTTGAACAAGCTCTGTTTTAACAGCTGGGCGCGATAGGTCCTGACCTATGCTATGAAACCTCACTAAAAACGTCAGATAATCTACCGCTTCTTGGAGTAGTTTTGCAAAAACTGCAGGCCCTTCTTCTTTTAAAAGCGTATCGGGATCAGAACCACCTGGCAGTTCTGCAACGGAAACATCAATGCCTTCTTTTTGAAAAAAATGACCAATTTTAATTGCAGCTTCAAGGCCCGCGTTGTCTCCATCGAGAGCCAAATACACGTGCGTCACACCTAAATTGATGAGTTCGTTTGCCTGATCTTGACCAAAGGCGGTCCCTTGCCCGGCCACGGTAAAATTGAATCCTTCCTGAATCAGGCGCAGGGCATCGATTTGTCCCTCACAGATAATCGCTTTTTTCTCTTTGGCAATGCGCTTTCTCGATTCGTGGATACCAAAAAGTACTTTGGATTTTTTAAATAGCGGCGTATCTGAGGTGTTGATGTATTTGGGGCCAAAGGTGCTCTCTTGCATTTTACGCCCTGAAAAACCCACAACTTGTCCAGCTGCATTTAAAATGGGAAACATGACACGCTCTCGAAAAAATGGCATGCGATTTTGTGACATGAGTGCCACTTCACTTAAGATGTCCATGGGGATATTTTTTTTGCGCATCGCCTCAAAAAAAACCTTGGGGCTACTTGGAGCGTAGCCGATTCTAAATGCTGTAATAAACTCTAAATCTAATCCGCGCTCATACAAATACTGCAACGCGCGATGCCCTTCCTCTGTGTGGAGCAAAAATGCAGAAAAAAACTGCGCCGCTTCTTCGTTAGCAGCGCGCAAAAGTTTTTTATTGGGTCCTTTTGGAGCATCTTTTTCATCAATATGCTCGATTTTGACGCTAAAGCGCTCAGCTAGCTGCTCGACAGAATCGGCAAAACTCATTTTCAAATGGTTCATCAAAAACGCAATCGCATCGCCATGAGCACCACATCCAAAGCAGTGGTAGTGGCTATCGCCACGTTTGACGATAAACGAGGGCGATTTCTCGTCATGGAATGGGCAACAAGCTTTATATGATGAACCAGCTCGCTTTAAATCCAAATGGCTTGAGAGCACCTCGATTAAATCGATGCGCTCTCTTAGCGTTTCTAAACTCGTTTTTGAAAACAAAGGCATACTCTTACAATAGCAAACAATTCTGAACTGCGCTATCCTAAAAATCATGAACGATCTTTCAAAATTAAAAGCTCTCGCCAGTCAATCTCTCAAGCAACAATCGACCCAATCAAATAAAAAAATTGTCGCAGGCAGAGCGCAATCTAACCTGCGCGAACAATTCAAAAAAACATTTCTACCCCTTCTAATTGACATCTCTGAACTGCGTCTGATGCTTGAAAATTACAAGTTACAAAAAACCTCAGGCCGCATCTTCAAAATGGAGCAGATGGACAAAAGTCCTCAGCAAATTTTAGAAAAACTCGAAGATCTGCAAGATGATATCGAAGAAACGCGCAGGTGGTGTGCAGGTGTCATCTCTCAAATTGAACGCGGTATCGATGAGACCAAAGAGCTTCTTGCATTTCTTGGTGATCCCGAAGACAATAACGAGGATGCCCCCCGCTGGAAAAACCTGTTTAAAAAGAAATAAGCTATGACAACTCCGATGATGGCTCAGTGGCAATCCTGTAAAGATTCAAAACCCGATGCAATACTTTTTTTTCGCTTGGGTGATTTTTACGAGGCCTTTCACGGCGATGCCGAAACGCTATCCAAAGAGTTAGACGTCACACTCACCCAAAGGCATGGCATTCCGATGAGCGGCGTCCCTTTTCATGCAGCTGAAGGCTACATCGAAAAACTCGTCTCCAAGGGCTATCTTGTAGCGATCGCCGAGCAAACAGGCGACCCTAAAACCTCCAAAGGCCTTGTCAAACGGGAGATCACACGCACCATCTCTTCTGGCACAACCCTCAGTGAAAACCTCATATCCGATAAATCTCCCAGTTTCTTTGCCTGTCTAACGCAAGTGAACGCCACGCTGGGCCTAGCGCTACTCGATCACACCACAGGTGAGCTCATTGCCTGTGAATTTGAAAACGTCAGCCAGCTCTCTGATGAGCTCTTTAAGCGCCAACCAAAAGAGCTTTTAACCTCTGCAAAAACCATCAAAGACAAACAAGAGCTTTTAGACGAGCTAAGTCACCACTTTAATACACGCGTCACAATGCAAGATCACTACCTTTTCGATCATCAATCGGCTTGTGATTTTTTAACGCGTCATTTTAATACTCAAACACTCGATGGATTTGGTCTCAAGGGCATGTGCGCAGCAATTAACGCAGCCGGCGCACTTCTTGTTCACATCGCCGATCAAAGATCACTTTCTATCGACCATATCCTAGCCATCAAACCCAACTTTACAACCGATTTCATGGCGATCGACAAAGCAACTCAGCGCGGCTTAGAACTTATCCAGCCACTTTTTCAAAGCCATGAGCAGCATACTCTCCTGCACCACCTCGATCACACCTGCACGCCTATGGGAGCTAGGCTCTTCCGCAGCTGGATCATCCACCCCCTTCTAAGTCCCGACCAGATCAAAGCGCGCCAAGACGCATCCATTGAGCTATCAAACCATCTAGATATCAGCGGCACACTTAAAACCATTCGCGATCTAGAGCGCCTCATGGCCAGGATCAGCTCTGGCTACAGCACACCGCGCGATCTCCTCACATTGAAAACCTCACTCGATGCGCTCCCTGCCATCCAAGCCCTGCTAGACAAACTACAAGCTCCCCACTTTCGCAAAATCATCCTTTGCGATCATAAAGCCATAAACGATCTCATCTCCACTTCCATTTCCGATCGCCCGCCGCTGCGCTTATCTGACGGGGGCACCATCCGCGCTAGCTACAATCAAGAACTAGATGAGCTGCGCGATCTAAAAGCAAATTCTCAAAGCTGGATTGCCAAATACCAAATGCAATTGCGAGAGCAGCTGGGCATCAGAACGCTTAAAGTGTCTTTCAACAAAGCTTTTGGTTACTCTATCGAGGTCAGCCGCGGCCAATCTGACAAAATGCCAGAAATGTTCCACAAACGGCAAACGCTCATTAACACCGAACGCTTCATCTCCCCGGAGCTCAAAGAATACGAACAAAAGATTTTAGGTGCTGAAGAAAAAATCGCCAAGCTCGAAACCACACTCTACGAAAACATCAAATGCGCCGTGCTTAAAGAGCGCTCTGCCATCTTAAAAACCGCCAAAAACATCGCCAGATTCGACTGCCTCTACTCGCTAGCAGTCATGACCAAAAAACGGGGCTACACAAAGCCTACAGTTGACAACTCCGATCTGCTTCATATCGAGGGCGGCCGCCACCCGATCATCGAAGAGGCCCTTCCAGCGCACAGCTTCATCTCTAACGACACTCATCTCGACCCCAAAAACCGCCTCTTTGTCATCACAGGACCCAACATGGCCGGCAAATCCACCTACATTCGCCAGGTCGCGCTGATGACTATCATGGCCCAAATCGGCGCCTATGTCCCAGCTGACAAAGCCCACATCGGGATAGTCGACAAAGTCTTTTCTCGTATCGGTGCCTCTGATGACCTCGCCCGCGGCCAATCCACCTTCATGGTCGAGATGACAGAAACCGCCAACATTCTGCACAATGCTACAAACCGCTCCCTCATCATCCTCGACGAGATTGGACGGGGCACCAGCACCTACGATGGTGTAGCTATCGCCTGGGCTGTTGCTGACTATTTGCTCACCACGCCATCGAAGCGCGCCAAAACACTTTTTGCAACGCACTACTTTGAGCTGACCGACATGGAAAACAAAACTCCTGGCGCCATCAACTACAACATCGCCGTCCATGAAGCTGAAGATCGCATCACATTTCTGCGCAAAATTCAGCGCGGCGACACCGACAAAAGCTACGGCATACACGTTGCTAGATTAGCGGGCTTGCCGACCGTCGCCATCGAAAAAGCAAAGCAGATGCTAGGGCGCCTAGAAAAAACTGCCCCTGCGCCCAAAACCTCTTCCAAGCAGCTTTCTCTCTTTAACACACCAAAACCCGACCCCATGATCGAAGAGCTCAAAGGGCTCGACATCCACCACATGACACCGATCGAAGCGCTGCAAAAACTAGCCGAGATGCAAAAACGCATTTCATCATAACTGCACATCCTGTAAACTTTTGTTTATGGCCATCCCTATCAACATTGATCAATTGATTCAGAACAACACTTCTTTGCACGTACTCAGACTTGTCACTCGATTACGTTGTCTACTTGTCACTTTTAGTGACAAGTCTCGCGCCTTATTTAATCAACAACTATCTATGAGCCAATTTGTTAAGCAAACCTTACTTGTCACTTCGATAAACAACCCAACCGATGAAGCTAATGTTTAAGCAAGCAGAACTAGACAAATTTCCGAAAGAGCCTGGTGTTTACATCATGAAAGATGGCAAGCACAAAGTGCTGTATGTAGGCAAAGCCAAAAACGTGCAGACGCGGGTTAAGCAATACTTTTTGCCAGGGCGCGATGAGCGGGAAATGGTGCCGATTTTAGTTAAACAAATCGCCTCCATCGACACCATCGTTGTACCAAACGAAAAAGAAGCGCTCCTGCTTGAAAACACACTCATTAAACGGCACAAACCCAAATACAACGTGCTGCTTAAAGATGACAAAACCTACATCAGTCTCATGATCAATAACAAGCACCCGTGGCCGATGGTTAAACTCGTGCGCTACACCGGCAAGCCAAAAAAAGACGGACTCTACTTTGGGCCATACACCAGCGCCTACGCAGCAAGGCAAACACATGAGGTACTAAACAAAGTCTTTCCCCTGCGCCAATGTAGCGATCGAGAGCTGCAAAGCCGTACACGTCCATGCTTATTATATGGCATCAAACGCTGCTGCGCTCCATGTGTGCGCAAGTGCAGCAAAGAAGACTACGAGGGCCATGTTAGACGAGCCATTCAGTTTTTGCGCGGACACGATAAACAGCTCATCAAAGATCTAAAGCTCGAGATGCAACAAGCCTCAGATGACATGGAATATGAAAAAGCAGGAGCGCTACACAAAAAAATTGAAATGATCGAGCGCGTTTTAGAAACACACAAAAGCATCGTGCAATACGCAGCACCCGATTCCGATGCCTGGAATCTTTATCGCGAAGGCGACGCTGTGATTTTAGTGCAATTAATCTTCCGTGAAGGGCGCCTCATCGGCTCTGAGCACTACAACTTTGATCATATCATCTCAAACAACGAAGAGATCTGGGAAAGCTTTATCTTGCAACACTACAGATCAGCGCCCGACATCCCGGAGGAAGTTTTGCTCCCCTGCAAAGTCGGCCCAGCAATTAGCGAAATCCTGTCTGATTGGCACAAAGCCAAGACCTCTGTTCTCTATCCTAAAATCGGCAAGAAAAAAGCTCTAATTGAGATGGCTGAAAAAAATGCTAGATCATTTTTCCACCGCGAAAAAGAGCAGCAAGAGCTCAAAGAAAAACGCCTGCTCGACTTGCAAGAAGCGCTCTCTCTTGATCGTGCCCCAGTGCGCATCGAATGTTTTGATACATCCTCTATCTCAGGGTCTGACACCGTGGCTGCACTTGCCGCCTTTACAGATGGCGCCTACGACAAAAAGCGCACCCGTTTTTTTAAAATAAAGACAGTCCAAGGCGATGACTACGGCGCGCTCAAAGAAGCGCTTACAAGACGCCTAAATAGAGCCAAGGAAGAAGACGACATGCCCGATCTCATCATCGTCGATGGCGGCAAAGGCCAGCTAAATATTGCAATCACAGTCCTCACAGAACTTGAAATTGCCTCTTGCGATGTGATCTCCATTGTTAAAGACAAAGCCCTGCATACCAAAGGCCTGACACATGAACGCGTCTTCTTGCCTCACAAAAAAGAAGCCCTAACCCTTCCAAAACACTCCCCTGCGCTTTTTTTCCTCCAGCACATCCGCGATGAAGCCCACCGCCTAGCGATTGGCTACCACCGCAAAAAGCGCTCCCAGCGCACCATCAAAAGCTCACTTGACGATCTACCCGGCATCGGACCCATCAAGAAAAAACGCCTACTTCAGCACTTTGGCAGCATCACCAAAATCAAAGCTGCTACAGATGAAGAGCTATCAAGAATCCAAGGGGTTACAGCAAAAGACATTGAGACGCTTCGTTTAATCTAAACCTTCAATATCATTAGCTAATGCATTCATTTGATCTTTTAACGTCCACCGATTTGCAGGATACTCGCCATCTTCATCAGAGCTTGAGACATAATCTCTCCTCGGTCGTCTTCGAATGATAGGGGCGTGAAAAGCTTCACTCTCATCAGAACTCGTAGAATCTGTGCTAGAAACCTCGTCTGAGCTTGAGACAAAATCATAATCAGAAAGGAACTGCTTATGTCTGTTTAGGATAAATTGTTTAGTGTTTGAGTCCATCACGGCTCCCGCATCTAAAAGCACACTAATCACGGAGGTTATATAATCATTATCACTGAGTAACGCATGTTTGTTTTGAGATTTAGACCCTGCTAGAGGCTCAATATGCACGGTATCTGATACTGGAAATAAATCTAAAAGCCCTGACAAATCGCTATTTGAATAATCCACATGACAGCACTGTTGGATGACAATAGCTAACGTATGGTTTTCATCACAGTTATTGCAGGGCTTTGCGCCATTACTTATTAAGCTCCTCAAAACATCTACCTTTGTCAGATTTTGTAATCTAGAAAACTCTCGATTTAAAAACAGACAGTTTAAGGTGTTATTTTCATTTGCACTCGTGCAAGGTTGCGCCCCATGCTCAATCAACAGATCAAACAAACTTGGCTTCTTGCAGTATATTGAAAATAATCCTCCCCCATTTCTCCAGAGTACTGCGCTTAAAGTATTGTTGCTATCATTAGAGTTACAAGGGAGAGCTCCATTCTTAATCAAAAAAATCATAACATCTGTAAAAACGGATGACTCACTAACCATTGAAAAAGCATAGTTGTAGGATATATCAGTCAATGTATTATGACTATTTTGACAATTGGGCAAACCAACTCCTACTCTAACTAAAATCTTAAGTAGTTTCTCTATCCAATAGCCATCGGATGGCCGAAAAAGCCAATCACTATTCATGACCACACTTAAAATATTCTCTAAATCAATTGTTTTTTTGTTATATGTGAGATAACTAATTAGCTCACCAACCAATTTTTGATAAGGCTTTGTATTAACGCTACCATATAAACATGTCACCATATCGAAACATGGTAACTTCACATGCCACTCCCAATAATCCTCATATTGATTCTTAAATGAACATTCATCCCGTGCATGACAGTCGTCTATTTGTATATTATCCTGATCAAAACTATTTAATAATTGATCTTCATAAAGTAATAAACACGTATCTACAGGTAATTCACTCTTGCAGTTTTTAATTGCAAATACTATAAATTCAACAGATTGGTCTGCAATGCTCACTTCATTCACATTATCGTCTGAGGAGCGGAGCCACTCTCCACTATTGTAATCTTCAATTTTGCAATCGAGTTCCTGTAAACTTAAAGACTTAATCTCTTCACGAGCAGAATACACCGACAAAAGACTTGGACTCTCTTCTAAAAACTTATGTGCGTCATAAACAAAAGAATTAATAGCTTCTAGACAATCCTCTTTTGTGTACGGTCCACATGTACAAAAAATATGATTGGCGACGCGCGTCCAAATATTATTCTCTTGAGAAATGTTATAAAAACGTTTGCAGGTACTCTCTAGGTTCATAACGCTGTGATATGAATCGCTCAGCCAATTAAAAATCTCGATTAATATCTCATTGGACAATCTTTCAAAATGATTAATATTGAGATGCAAGCCTTCAATTTCTGGAAATTGAATAGCCATGTCTGCCTCCTATATTTACGGGCTGCAAGAGGTGACGCCTAGCACGCCAGCTGGGGTGAGCGGCGAGAAGGTTCCAGTATTAGAGCTTTGCATGCCTGTGATGTTCGGGGCATCAGAAGATTGGACAGTGAAATTATTTGCAACGCCTAGATTAGTTAAGGCATAGGTAGTAGCCGAGTTGTTACTCATGATCAAACAAAGCGTAGATGTGTCATGTGTTGTCACGACAACTGAATCACTGAAACTATTATCTGTGACCGATAACTGGTTTGCAGATGTATCGAAGGCTCCATAGCTAAGATCTGCTGACGTGGTAGAGTTAATCGTATTCGATGTGATCGCCGTTGTAAATGTAGAGGAATCACTTGGTACAATTACGATGCCGGAACTATTGCCCGTGAAATTATCATTACCGCTAACGGTTAGGTTAACTGTCGGACTCCCTCCAGCAACAGAGCCAGAAATCGCCGCCCCGGTGGCAAAATTTGTGATGTTATTATTGTTAGAGACTGTCAAATTGAAAATGTTGCTATCTTCAGCTACGAAAATCATTGCATTTCCTGTTGTATTTGCATTGCCTGTGATTGTCGTACCGTTAAATGTGAGGTTATATGTGCGGCTACCTGCTGTACTACCTATGGATACACCGTTGACATAGCCAAGTGCGGGCGATGTGCTAATCGATGTACCTGTGAATGTTGCGGTTAATGTGGCTGATCCTGCTCCTGCAATTGCAATTCCATCGGTTGTCGGCGCAAAAATCGTATTTCCAGATGCTGTGATATTCATTATTCCACCGGCTGTAATTGCGAGGCCATTATCACCCGCTACATTGACAGTGTTATTGGTCAAAATTGCCGTTAAACCTGGGCTTGTACTGCTCGAAGATAAACTTATACCTTGAGTTGTAGCGGTATTAATTGCATTCCCGGTTATAGTCACGGTCGGTCCTGAAGTATTGGTCGCAGAAACAACGATGCCGCTAGCGCCTGGCGTATTGATTGTATTTGCGTTAAATGTCGTATTGAAAAGAGATGCATTCGATGATGCAAAATTCATACCCGATCCTCCAGACATTGTGACGGTGTTATTGGAAACAGTCAGTTGACCTAAAACAGAGCTTCCAGCAACAACATTGACCCCAATTGCCATATTCGTATTAAGCGTATTGCTATCAATCGTACCCGTCAAAGAGGTTCCCGTGGCAGATAAATTTATTCCGTTTAGGGTGTTGCTATTTATAGTGTTGTTGTTAGCAGAGAACGTAACAGTTGATGTCCCAGCTGCCATGAGCAAAAGTCCATTGCCAGCATTGGAGTTAAGGGTGCTATTTTGGACGGTTGCATTCATTGTCGAGGTGCCGCTCGGCGATAAATTAATGCCGTTCATAGTCGAACCAGAGCAGGTGCAATCGACAATCGCAATATTAGATGTACCACTACTCGGATCGATTTGAATGCCATCAACACCAGCCCCTGTAATGGTCACTTGGTTAATCAGTGCTGTACCTACATTCGTTCCCATTATACCGCTGCTGGTAGGGCTGGGGATGTTAAATCCGCGGATAACGTTGCCACTAGCTAGCGTCACGCCAACGCCGCCACCATTTGTAATATTGGGCGTTGAATTTGCCTGCGCTGGCACTTTGACAGGACCTGCACTTGTGGGAAAAAGCTGCTCTACGCCTGCGCCAAATAAAAACTGATTTGATTTAAGCGTAATACCAGCATCCATGTCCGTTGTCGTCCCATCTCCTGGAAACACGTAAATATATTGACTTGTCGTTGAGGCATTTTGCGCTTGAACAAGCATCTGAAACGGATCTTCAAATGTTCCAGTGCCGCCAACATTAGTATTATCGACAAACCAGATAAAAAGCTTCTCTCCATTTTTATCTCTAGCTTGTGTTTCACGTGATATATCACAAAGAACGATGATGTCATTGCGCTCAACAGGCTGAACCATCAAAGCTTCAAAATTGGGAAAGAAATTCCAGTGCTGTGTTCTTTGCTTGGGCCAAAAAGGCCAGCTAAACGAAACTGTGCCTTGATAATTGGTTTTGTATAAATTGTCGTGCTGCACAGAAAACTGCGCCCAGATGTTATCGAGCCAGCTAAAACGCAATCTGCCACTCGCGCCTATTTTCGTATTGCACTCTTGGCGTCTAAAGTAGTAGCTACCTCCGGCCAAATACATTTTTATCTGACCCATACGTCCGATATAGGCACCAAGCTCGGCATTGCCACCAGTCAGAGCTAGCCGCTCTTTTAACTTAATGCCTAAACCATGCTCAAAAAAACCATCAAACTTAACATCGACAACATCTTTGGCATATTTGACTGGAAAATATCCATTCGCGCGAAAATCTAAAAACCTCGAAAGGATTTCCATCCCTGCGCCAAATTGTGAAAACGTCTGTCCTGTCGTCCATCTCGCATCGTAGTAGCCATTCAAACCAAATAATACGCCACTTGCGTTAAACCGATAGCCTAAGCCAGCGTTCATCGCAGATCTGCCGCGATTAAAAACGTGGTAGCGCAAGTCAATAAATGGAATGTTTTGGTAATTAAAGGGCACGGCCATCATCGCTTCAATCGTCGTATAGCCGCCGTTAAAACCAACGCCATCAGATTCAAAATGGCGCAAAGATACGCGCCCAGGAATCACATTCACACCCGATTGTGTAAAGGCAAGTAAAGGGAGCAAACATAGTAAGCGAATAATGCGCATCATAAACAGTCATACTAGCGCGTCTAAAGGTAATACTGCAATTTTTTTTACGGTTTAAGGCAAAGGACGACTTCAGGGGATGCGCCTAATTTTTGACGCAAGTGCGCTTGAAGTAATGTATCAAGTAGCTTTAACTGCTCTTCTTTGAGACCTTGATCAAAAATCTCGATGCGATTTGATCCATCAATTGCAACCGTTGGTGTCGATTCAAACCGACCTTGCCAAAACTCTACCACGGCCTTCTCAATTAGCTCCTTACCAAGGCTCATCGATCCATCAGTCAATTTAACCTGAATGACTTTTTCACGCGTCATCCACCAAAACGCTCCCAGTAGTCCTGAGCTAAGCGCAACCATGCTCCCACCAGCAAACACAATCCATAATCGATTATCGTTTAGGCTACCTGCCAGATCAAAGCGCACACCCGGAGAGAAAAAAAGAAATAAACAAAAAACGCCACTTAGCAAAAGGAGCGATGTGGAAAACAGATGCAACGTCGATAACCAAAAAAGCCGCTTAGAGCTCATCGGTTACAAGCTCGGGTTCTTCCTTAGGTGACTCTTCTTTTGGCACTTCGCGAACAAGGTCCTTAAACACAACGTGAACAGTAGCCACATGCAAGCCTGTAAGCTCACTAATTCTAGCTGTCACCATCGTTTGAATTTCCTGAGCTTTCGATGGCAAATTCACACCATATGCGACATTGATTTCTAGCTTAACACTAAGTGAATGATTCTTTTGATCCTGATCAACATGAATACCCTTGATCCGCTCATGCCCCTCTCTCCCTAGCAAATTATCGAATAGATTGCCTTCGATCAGGCCTATGCCCTCAATCTCAGCCAGCGCTTGAACAGCAATTGCTTGAAAAACTCTACTTTCCGTGTCATGCACAAACACCGTATCTGGAAAATTCAACTCTTTCGTGTCCATTCTTTCAAATTGATCATGCATATCTAAACTCCCTGCTTTCTTGCTACATTACCATAATCAATGTTATCATAAAAATATGATAAAAATCACGCTCATCAGCGCCTTTTTCTGGGGCCTCATATCTTCATTCGTTGCGGGTCGCCAAAAACGCAACGCTTACCTGTGGTTTCTCATTGGATCCCTTTTCGGCGCCTTTGGTCTCGGATGTCTCTTCTTCTTCCGCAAAAAAACCGCTCCCACTGCACCACCAAAACCCGAACCGGTTAAAGATCAACCCCTTACCTACTGGTATTATCTCTCAGACACCACCCGTCTGGGCCCAATGTCCTTCGATGCGCTCAAAAAATCATTTTACGAAGACAAAGTCACAGAAGAAACCTATGTCTGGAACGAAGACATGCTAGATTGGGCCAAGCTCAAAACCCTCCCCATCCATCAGCAGCTTACTACATAGAGAGAGATCAGCTCAATCTCCTTGAAAAATAATCAATTTACAACTATAATCAGTGCTATGAAAATACATACAACCTCTGATACTTACAACGTAGTCTCTTTACTATCAAATAGAAAGATTCAAATAGCTCTTATAGTCATTGGCATATTGGGTTTAATTTTTGCAGGCCTTTACGCTTTCAAAAAGCCCTTTCCTCCGGCTAACACCCACACTGACGTTCAGGAATTAGATTCCAAGGCTTTAAAGGAAATACTTGATAATGGAGATAACGAAAAACTAATTTCCATATGCAGAATTGGGATCAATCACAAAGCGCTTGATGAAATCTACCTAGAAAACATAAATGCATTCAAATATATCACAAATGACTACATTCAAGCTGGAAACAACGTATTTGCTGCTATTACAGTCATACAAAATGCTCCTTCAGACATAGTTATAAAGCATATCAATGAAATCAAATGGGATGCCAAATACACTAAAACGCGCATCCGCAGCAACGTTAATCCCCCAGAATTTCCGCTTCAAGACGCCTTCATCAATCGCTTTAAAAACGCCTCTCTCGCAAACATCCCCCACCTAGAGGACCACATCCCCGACTCCATCCGCACCCTCCTCGCCAAATAATCTGAATCTAAACCCAAAACTCAGGTTAAACAATCAAAAACGAAAGAGTTCAGGTCAGTAAGGCTTTTCAGATTTTAGATGTAGTTTGGACTTGAAGAGCGGCGAAGCCGCTCAAGAGCGAGCCAAAGGCTCGTCCGTAGCGAAGGGCAGCATACCCCCTGGGGTAGGGCCCTGAGCAAGGATTCAAAATACGCTAAAAGATAAAGCCTACAAAAACAGGCTAACTTTTTAACTAAATTACCAGCTTGCTTTGAAGATGCCTGGGAGATAGCCTGCATTCGCCAGCTCTCTAAAACAGATCCTGGACATATCGAATTTACGTAGATAGCCACGTGAACGTCCAGTAAGTCTGCATCTATTGCGCAGGCGCACTGGCGATGAATTGCGTGGCATTTTGTTCAGCTTCATTTGAGCTGCTTCTTTCTCATCTGGCGTCGTTTCAAGATCTCTTACAATTTTTTTAAGTTCTTGGCGTTTTTCCCAAGAATTCTTTACCATTTTGCGTCGTCGTTTTTCTTTTGCGAATGCACATAGTCTAGCCATAAAGTTCCTACTTTTTCAGAGCAGGCCCTTTTTGGCGCTGCTTACGGTTGGGGTCTTTTTTATTGATAATGTAAAGTCTGCCTCGGCGGCGTACCACCTTGTCTCCTTTAGAAGGGTCAGCTTTGATGGATGATTTCATTTTCATCTTTGATCCTAAAAGTTTATTTTAAATAACCATCATACCTAAGAGCGCAATTTTACGCAATCCCTTGCATCAAAAGACCGATTTAAGCTATGATGGGCCTTAAGTTTTGTAAAATAAGGTTTTAAATATGAAACGTACATTTCAACCAAGCAAACGTCGCCGCAAAAGTACTCACGGTTTTAGAAGCCGCATGAAAACAGCTAATGGCAGAAACGTCATCGCTAGACGCCGCAGAAAAGGGCGCAAAGTTCTTGCAGCGTAATCTGTATAGAAAAATCTATAAATATGGCGTGCGCTTTGTCGGCAAAAACGCTTTTATTTCGTATATTCAAAACGATGATACATGCTTTGGTATCACCGTCACACGCAAGTACGGCAATGCAGTGAAGCGTAACCGCTTCAAACGGCTTGCAAGAGCAGCATACGCCCAAGTGGACATTCCACGTTTTGCTTGCAACATTGCCCCGCGCGGCCCATGCCGCCCTCTGAAAACCGATGATCTTTTAACAGATTTAAAGGCGCTAGCAAATGACCTGGCAAACGCTCAATCCCCCGCAACAGCAAGCCGTTAAAACTGTTAAGGGACGCGTTTTGGTGCTAGCAGGTGCTGGCTCTGGAAAAACGCGCGTCATCACCTACCGCATTGCGCATCTCATCAAAGACCTGCATGTTTCTGCAAAAAATATTTTAGGCTTAACATTCACGAATAAAGCCGCTCAAGAAATGAAGCAGCGCGCGCGCAAGCTTGCTGGCAGCGATGCCGTCAAAGGCATCACCCTTTGCACCTTCCATTCGTTTTGCATGCATGTATTGCGCGCTGATATCGATAAGCTTGGCTATACAACGAGTTTTAGTCTCTACGATGAGCGAGACATCAGACGCATGATTCAGCAGCTTGCTAGAGTCCACTTTGAAGGCGATGAGTTGCCATCACTCGAACCTATCATTGAAGCGATCACTTATGTACGCTCACGCGGTCTTACCTCAAAAGACTTGCCCTCGGACGATCCTCTGACCAAGGCCATTTACGAAGACTTAGCAACTAGCCTGCGCGCCTATAATGCTGTCGATTTTGACAATTTGATCATTTTGACAGTTGAGTTATTTAAGACCCACCCAGAAGTGCTTAAAAAATATCGCGATCAATTTAAATACATCATGATCGATGAATATCAAGATACAAACGACATTCAGTTTGAGCTAGCTGAGCTCTTGACTGGTCCCAACGGCAATCTATGCGTTGTCGGCGATGATGATCAATCGATCTACAGCTGGCGCGGAGCTGAAGTCAAACACATCTTAAATTTCAAAGCTGATCACATCATCAAGCTCGAGCAAAACTATCGATCGACTAAAAACATTTTAAAAGCAGCATCAAACGTGATTAAAAATAACGAAAAGCGGCATAAAAAAGAGGTGTTTAGCGCAGGTAGCGTAGGTGAACCCATTGAAGTTTTTCATGCTCCGTCTGAGGTCGATGAGGCTAGATCGATTGCCGAGCGTTTAATCTATTACAAAAACAAAGGCTTTGACTGGAATGAGATGGCGATTTTATATCGCACAAACTTGCTCTCAAGAGGTTTTGAGATGGCGCTGATTGAAGCGCCCTGGAAAAAAGATGATAAATGGGTGCGCGGCATTCCATACCAAGTATTTGGCGGAACAGGACTCTACGAGCGCAGCGAAATTAAGGATCTGATGGCTTATTTGCGCGTGATGGAAAATTCACGCGATGCCGAAGGCATTTTACGGATCATCAATACACCACGTCGTGGCATCGCCTCTGGAACGCTCGATAAAATCACACGTCATAACCGCACGCAAAAGTTACCGCTGTGGGATGTTCTCAAAACATTGCCACTGGATTTATCACCTAGATCTACATCAGCAGTCAAAAACTTCATTCACGTGATTGAAGAAGGCAAATCTTTATTTAGCTCTATGCCACCAGACAAGGCCATGCAAAAGTTTATTGATCTGATCGATTATAAGCGCGCGATTGAAGAAGATGTTAAATCTGAAAAAATGCGCGCCTTCAAATGGCAAAACGTGCAAGAAGTGATCACATCCCTGAAAGATTACAAAGATTTGCGCACGTTCTTGTCGACAAGTTTGCTCAATCGCAATCCAGTCAAAGATCGTCACTCTAGCAAAACAGAGGACCGAGTCAATCTATTGACGTTTCACAGCGCCAAAGGCCTAGAGTTTCCACTCTGTTTCCTTGTCGGCCTAGAGGACCACGTGCTGCCACATGAAAAGCGAGAAGGCAAAGATGAGCTAGAAGAAGAGCGGCGCCTATTCTACGTCGCCATCACACGAGCTAAACAACATCTCACCCTGAGCATGGCAAGAAAACGCAAGCGCTACGGCAAGGAAACAGCGTCCAATCCCTCGCGCTTTCTCTTTGAAATCCCAAAAGATCTCGTCAAAGTCGTCCCTTACAAAAAAATCGTTTAGATGGTGATCCAGCCTGTTTCGATATCGGTGAGCTTCTCGGTGATATCACGGATGACTTTAGGCACGATCTGTGCTTTAAATTTCTCGATTTGATTAGTCTGGATGAGTTTTTTTCGTTTGAGCTCTTGAGTAACTCTATCCGCAAAATCTCTTTGCAGGTGGTCTGTAATCGCAGTTTTGAGTGAGGGCGCTTTAATCATTTTACTTCGCATGCGCAAAATTGTGGCCTCATCAATGTAGCGTTCATAGCACCCTACAACAGCTTGCAAGACAAGCTTGCGGTATTCCATTTCAAAAACAGCAATGACTTCCTTGTCGATCTCTTGCTGTTTGCCTTGCTGTTGATTTGCCACTTGCTGGACTAGAAATGAGGTAGTGCTTCTTAGAACGGTGTGGATGGGAAAACCCGTTGCAGTTTCCATGACCATAATGAGCCCAGAGGAAATTGTTCCGGCATTATTTTTCACAAGGTCTGTTAAATTTGTGGGTTTTGGTTTAGGAGCTTGCACTTTTTTTTCTTGGCTCAGAAAGGATTGGAATTTTCTTTCAATTTGCCGTAGAGCTACCCGTTTGGTTTTTTCCGCTTTTAAAAATGCTAGGTGGCCATCACCATAAAATTTGCACGTTAACGGATAGAGAACAGCTGTAGCAATCAACGGATACAACTTGCGGTTTTTGTATGCTGCATAGATAGCTATAGATCCCAGAGCAAACGCCAAATAAGACATACACGTCAGAACCACCCACTGCATTTTTTGCGAGCAGGCTTTTTCTACATATGCGTCGCACAGTTGATCAACTTCCTTTGTGACGGCTGAAATACTTGTCATGAAATTAATTTACTCTTCCGCCCACATTGCCGCAAGACATATTATGCTAGGAACCTGAACTCTTTCGTTTATATCATTTATCTTCAGGCATCTTAGCCGCCATCTTGCACCCTTTTTGTGCTCATCTATAGCGCCTTGGCTATAGAATCGCAAAAAATGGCACAATCTGTCACCTAATCTGCTCTGAATCTAAACAATCAAAACGAA
>JAJFLZ010000010.1 GCA_021772435.1 Chlamydiota bacterium
TGATATAAACCCGAAATTCAGGTTCTTAACCTGAACTCTGGGTTTTGATTGTTTAGATTCAGAGCAGATTAGGTGACAGATTGTGCCATTTTTTGCGATTCTATAGCCAAGGCGCTATAGATGAGCACAAAAAGGGTGCAAGATGGCGGCTAAGATGCCTGAAGATGAATGATATAAACCCGAAATTCAGGTTCTTAACATTAAAAAATTAAGGAGACGTATGACAACTGTATTAAGGTGTAACCTCGGATGTTATCATTTAGGGGATTACGGTTGCACTGTAGATGAAAACCATAGTGTGATGCCTGTGATTGCTAGCTCACATCAGTGTTTTATAAAAACTAGCTATTTTAAAGATCGGTATCCAGACGAATTAACTCAGTTTGTATTGGCTGTTAAACATGAAGATAAAGCGGCGCATACGATTGCTACTAGGTTAGGCTGTACTCTCAAAGGAGAAACTGGCCAAATAGTTTCTGCATTTATCGCTTGGTACAGAGTGCAACAACTGCCCGAAGAGATAGATCTGAGTGAATGTGGTTTAGAAAATTTGCCGGTTCGTATAGCCGATGTTTTTAGTGGAGTGCACAAGTTAAATTTATCTGGTAACAAAGGATTAAGTAGCGTACCAGATCATCTTCAGGTTGATATTTTAGATATTAGTCGTACCGGAATTTCAACTGTGCCATGTGAAGTGGCAAAAAAGATTGTAATGACAGGTAACTGGGTGACTTTTCCTGAAAAGATCTTCTCACAAAGTTGCAGGTTAAAGCAATTGATATTAGGTTCTGAGGTTCTGCAAGGTCATATAGAGGACTTATCACGTCTTAATCTAGAATATATTGAAATAGGGAGTTATAGAGGAGCTCCAGAACAAGTTGAAAAAGTGATTAGACCAATTGCATATGTGCCTTCGCAATCTATAATTGATTAGGTCGGTTCATCTTCTTTTTTACCTTTTCGAATTTCATCTTGCTTACGTGCGCGTTTATTTTGAGAAAGAAGATCCTCAGCACTAATTGAGCTCTTCCGTTTTTTTGGTTCAAGGGGCTGAGTCGGGCATAGGTTTTCTTCTTTGCAAGCAGGGATTTTTGGCTGATTTAAGTGTTCTGTATTTTTAAGTTCAGACTCTGTGGTATGTCCTTCTTCAGGGGCCTCACTTGATTGAGATTCGTTGTTTGTGTGTGGATAATATTTTTTAGAAAAGCTCTCGGGGCAGTATGTTTGCCCTAACTTTATAAGTTCTTTTAAAAATTGCTTTGCACTCAAGCGTTGTTGCTCTGAATCGTGCTGTTTATGAGGTGGCGGTGTATTTAAAACCTTAAATACAAGCTTGACCATTTCGATGGTAAGTCTATCTCCTGTTTGCTCGGCTTTTTCTAAAAGAACCCTTCCACGTCTTTTTACGTTTGCCAATTTATAAACAGTGTGAATTAGATTGCCATCCTTGTCTTCTTGCGCGGAATGCCACATATAGAAAAAGGTGTCATTGGAATCGTAATTAGGGTAATTTTCTAATTCTTCTTGTTTTAACTTTTTGACAGCGAAAGTTTTATAATGAATTTTATTTTCTGACAACTTTGGTATTAAAAGCGTTCCAATCGTTTCTTCCAAACTTCTGGCAAGCATGTAAACATCTGTTGAGGTGTCTTGGATCCCTTTACGCTCTACTTGATCCATAAAAGATGAAAAAACTTCTGGGTCACTGTACACAGGTGTAGCAAATGTTGAACTATTTGACTGAGATAAGTGTTTAACGGATCCGAAATCTGTTATACGTCCTTGCTTTTCTTCTTTTGAGTATAGAAAATTGGCAGGTTTTATATCTTGGTGTAATAGTTGAAGAAAATGAAGATAAAATAATCCTTCAGCAATATCACAATAAGCAAACAAAACTGTTTCTTGAGGCGCTTTAGCATCGAGTGGCAGTTTATTAAAATCACAATCCATCAATTTAGCTTCTTGCTCCATATCATCTTCACGGTTTTTGAAATCAAGCAAGACTGTGCGACAGATTTGATGGTATAGTTCTGGTTTTTCCCTTAAGGCTCTCTTAATATGATTCTTAAGTTTTTCTTCAATCGTAAATGGTGTTATTCCAGTTTTTGTACATGTTTCGGTGACTTTTTGAGTTAATTTATTGAAATTTAAAGATCTTTTAGCTGTTGCGTTTGCTCCTCTTCCAATAATGTGGTCACTTAAGGCTCTAATAGATTTTGGACTCTCCTTTAATTCAATGTCGCCGATATTAGAGGCGCCGTTTTTTAGATGCGATCTTGCAATTTTAAGTTTTTCTGGGGTTGTAGGAGGGGATCGGTGATTTAATTCGTGTGCTTTCTGGACAAATAGAGAGTAGGCTACTTTTTCAGCCTTTGTTGGGCTAGCTTGCTTGTCTGGAATGGGGGGTAGATTTTGTAGCTCTGCCGCTGTGTATGTTTCATCAGAAACCGACTGGCCGTTGGTTGAATTAATTGACATATAAGAACCTTATTTTTTTATTGATATTTTATCTATTTTTAGGTTTTTAATCAATTTATAAATTAATTTTGATAAAATTAATTATTTTATAAATAGAGTGTTAGTTGACATTTTTTTTGAATGAACTTTCCGGCTAAGAATCTGCAGGTTAACAAATTTCCTGGACAGTAATTAAATTTTTCACATAATATTCTTACTTAGTATTAAAAAATTAAGGACATGTATGACTTCTTTAGCAATATGCGAACAGAACTATTTTCACTTAGGATTACGATGCGGACAAATTGATAATCGCTTCCGTATTTTCAACTTAGACAAGTCTCATGGCCCTTGTAGAAGTTTCACGGCAGTGGAAGGCGAGCTTGGGATTGAAACCTCTAATTGCAAGTTGAGAACAGAAGATGAAGCTGCTGCAAAGGAATGTCTAACAAATTACGTTGAACCCTTTACTTGCAAGTTTAGAAGAGAAGATG
Source organism: Chlamydiota bacterium (assembly GCA_021772435.1). GTDB lineage: Bacteria > Chlamydiota > Chlamydiia > Chlamydiales > JACKPQ01 > JACKPP01. Next base: position 2,952 of record JAJFLZ010000010.1, read on the forward strand.
AGGCTGCTGCAAAGATATGGCAAGGGCTTGGAGGCACGCCGCTCAAAGGGGGGGTGGGGATGATTTTGCCACAGTTTCAAAAATGGTACCAAACGCAAAACTTTACGTGTGTTGATTTAACAGGTCTTGACTTAGTAGAGCTGCCTGAGTCGATTACCAATCTTTTTAAAGACTTAAAAGAGCTTAATTTAAGTGGTAATGAACGATTGTGGAAAGTCCCTCTAAATTTACGTGTCAAGCACATAGACTTAAGTGGAACAAACGTCATGGATGTACCCTATTTAGAAAACGTCCAAGAGATCACGATGCTTGATACTTTAGCTGACGTTCCAGATTGGCTTGCAGATAAAAAGCATAACTTGAAAACGTTAACATTGGATAGTCGAATTATAAATGGTAATCCTCCACAAGTCTTGTCGAGAATTCCAGATAATATTCGCTTTAATATTGGCGATGTTTTGAAGGGCTCTGCAAAAGAGATCCAAACGAATTGGAAAAAATGCGTTTATATTAATTATTGATAACTAGTGGGTAGAATAAAAAGCTTAAAATGTCGCTAGAGTGAAAGTGTTTTATCTAGCGCATCCATATGGCTAAGCATAGGAGGAGAGTGTTCAATTTGCTGATCTTCAACTAATCTGGGTCTTTTACTTTTGTTGCTATGATCTTCTGAGTTTTCCTTGCTATTCAATTCATTTCCAAGATCTTCAAAAGAATTTAGCCGAGTTAATCTGGATCTTTTAAGTCGAAGACGATTAACAGGTTCATATTTGCGTGGCGTGTAGTTTTTGGCAAGTTGAGAAAGCCGTTCGTGGATTTGCTCGCTGGTCATACGATCGACAGGAGGTTTATTTAGAATCTCATAGGTTAGCTCGGTTAAAGCAATAGCTGTTTCATCACCAGTTTGATTTGCAAGCCTAAGCATGTTTTTTTTTCTAGTTGCTACTGAGTCAAACTTGAATATAGTGCCTTCAAAAGAAGTTATAAAGTAGTGTGGATGATCAGGGTTGTAGTCGCTGATTGGCTCTTGCAGGCTGGATAAATCACAATGTTTACTTATCCTAATAGGATCTATTTTCAACAGCATTGGGAAGAGTTTCCTTGCTAACATTTCTTCTAATGATCGTGCAAAGTAATATAGATCTGTTGGCTTTGTTTGAATTCCTTTGCCCGTGCGTTGGCTATGTGCTGAGTCAAATGAATAGGGATCAAAATGGGTCACGGTTCCCAAAACCTGTTTTACAGGGCCACCCTCTAAATCGTATAACATGCCAAAATCAGTGATTTTGCCTTGATCTTTCTCCGGATAATATAGATAATTAGTAAGTTTTCCATCTCGATGTAGCAAATTATGTTTATGCAAATAAACATACCCTCTAGAAATGTTTTCGAATAAGTGGGCGACAAAAAGTGCAGTATTTTTGTTTGGAAGCCTAGTTTTTTGGAAATCCCCACCACGGGCTAAGGGACTTTGAAATTCTTGTCCACTTTTACGAAATCTCTCAGGAAAGTTAATGACTTCTTTGTATTTTTCGACTGTACATTCTGGTTGCTTGGTTAATTTTTCCAGCAGTAGTTCACATTTGAATGGTTTAAAGGACAAAGATAGATTACGTGCAACTTCTTTGACTGTTCCAGTCGGTTTTTCTAAAACAATACCAGCCTCCACTCTTGATTGAGCGCCCGTTTCAATGCGCCTTGTTGTGACTGTCAAGTGTTGGGGGCTAAAGGCTATAGGGCGCATTTGCTCAGGTTGAAGATCATTATAGAGTTCGGTGACAATTCGATCGATTGGGTAGGAGCTAGGATTATTATGCATAGCTCTAAAATAAGCCTGTACAAATTTCGTTAGGTTTTCTTTTGAATTAGGAGATGGTCTTGGTAGGCTTGCTGAAGCGTTTGTAGATATTGGAGCCATAGGTGTACCTATTATGTTAATGACCAATATTATGCTATGTCTATCCATTAACATCAAGATTGCATTAATTATTTAATATTGTGATTATATTTTTAATTTGATATTAAGGGTGTTATGCGCTCATATAATGTAAAATTAGCCGTAATCTTCTCATTATTAGCAGCTTTGCTTTTTGCGTTATCTGGAGTTGTGATTAAGCTGCTATCGCAAGTTGTTTCAAATGAGATGATTGTGTTTTTTCGCCAGTTTTTTGCTCTGCTCTTTCTGCTGCCTATTTTGCTTAAAAGGCAAGGGAGGGCCAGTCTAAAAACAAGTAAAAAAGCACCCCTTTATTTGCTCAGAACGTTTGCCAGCCTAGCTGCGATGTATTGCTTGGTCTATGCTATTAAGTATCTGCCACTTGTAGATGCTTTGTTGCTCAGCTATACAAGAGCTCTATTTATGCCTCTCATTGTGTTTTTATGGTTTGGAAAACGGCCGCCAGCTCATGTTTGGTGGGGTCTTTTGGTCGGATTTATCGGCGTGGCTTGCATCTTGAAGCCATCAGATCAGGTGTTTGATATCGCAGCCTTAGTCGGCTTAGCGTCTGGTCTATTTGGAGCTGTCGCATTTAGCGCTGTGCGTAGGTTAACGAAGACTGAGTTTCCCACAAAGATCATGTTTTATTACCTGATGCTCTCTATTCCGATTACGGCTGTACCGCTAGCTACATCATGGGTATCACTGAATAAAATATTTTGGTTGGCATTGTTAGTATTGGGATTGATTGGCGTGATTTATCAGTACGTTTTGACAAAAGCCTACGAGCATGCCAAGGGTCCACAAGTGGCATCGGTACTTTATAGCACTGTGATTTTTGCAGCTTTTTTCGATTGGGTATTTTGGAAAGAGGCGATGGATGGTTATGCAGTGCTTGGCATAGGAGCTGTGATTGCAGGATCGCTGATTGCTTTGGGATTGTTTTCTAAAGGTGGCCCTAAAATCAATGGTGAGCTACACTAGTTAGATATGAAATTCTTCACGCCTGAGTGCGATACAGACGATGATTTGTGGGAAGAGCGCTGCGAGGCTTATGATGACTACATCGATAGCATTTATTCGTGTTTACCCTGGCCTCTCAAGATTTTAGCCTCGGGCTTAGATCTTCACGATGGATTTTTTACCAAAGCACTATACTACAAAGATCAAAAGAGTTTAGAGCTAGAAGGCATTTTTGGCGATTTAGAGATGGGGTATTTTTTCTTGCATCTTGTTTACCAGAATTTAGAATGCTCAAATCTAGAAGCTATTTTCGATGGCAGCGTTTTCGAAATCATTTTTGATGAGGTGGAGTGGCTAGAAAATAAGCGCTATGCTCATCGTATGCGGTTTTGCACGGGAAAAGATTTGGATTTAGAGTTTTCTGATCTGGTCATCAAAGTTAAAAGTATAGATACGATGCAGCGTCTGATTGAAAAACCTTGCCCTTTAACGATTCTCTAATTCTTCGCGTCTTGTTTTTTCTGTAGCTTGAATGGATTCACCGAGCGGAGCAAAGCTAGAAATCAACATTCCAAAATCACTTTTCCGCAGCGCTAAGAGGTTGGTCGGCTTAGTGCAACTAATCGTTGCTGATCTTGTGCGTTGATTCATCAGCGCCATCTCACCAAAATAGGAGCCTGCGCCTAGTGTTGAAACAACATTTTTTTGACTATCGCGCTCTTGATATACTTCCACCTCACCATCGACAATGATGTAGAGGTAATCGCCTATATCGCCTTCGTGAAAAACGATTTCTCCTGGCTCAAAATGCAGTTTAGCAATGCCTTGTGAAGGAGATATTTTGAGCTGAACCGCTTCTTGAGGGATCATCGATTCGATGAGCCAAGAGAGGGCTACTTTGACTTTACGTGAGGCTCCTGGCAGTTTGACCCAGTAAACCATACGCCAAAACATCCAAGCTAGTAAGCCTGAAAATTTGATTTTTCCAAATAGTTCCGCTACTGCGCTGTGGTGGCCCAAAGCCCCCATCATGCCAAGCGCTTTAAATTTGAATTCTTTGCGCTCTTTTCCCTTGATCTGGGCGACGATATTTTTCGCGAGTACTTTAGCCTCGCGAATTGCGAACTGGGCCGTTGGGGGGCAGTAGCCCTTGCCAGTAGCTACGTTAGGGATAGCAGAGCAATCGCCAGCACACCAAAGATGATCTGAATCTTTCACAAGCAGTGTGCTGTCTGTCTCTATGTGCCCCTTGATTTGGGGAATATCTAAACTTTCGACAATGGGATTAGGTGAAGAGGGGACAGTGGATACGATCGTTTTGGTTTGGATTTTTTCGCCATTATCTAAAATCGCCTCATTAGGAGTTGCTGCTTGCAAGCGTACACCAAAATGGATGTTCACGCCTCGCTTTTGCAAAATTTTCTGCGCATACAAAGAGAGCGATTCACTGAGCTCGCGCTCCATGAGTCTGTCCTTGCTGTGGATCAAATGCACGCTGATCTCGTCTTTGTTAATACGGGGGTATTGTTTAGCAAGTTTTCTGACCAAGTCGTTGATTTCAGCGACCACTTCGGTGCCAGAAAATCCACCGCCGCCTACGACGAATGTAAGAAGCTGTCTGCGCCAACCCGGATCATCTGATGCTGATGCGCCTTCTAGCGCTTCGATAATGCGGTTACGAATCACTAAGGCATCGGCTAAATTTTTAAATGGCAAGGCATGTTCGTGAATACCAACCATGCCGCGAAAATCTGTGACATTACCTAGCGCTATAACCAAATGGTCATAAGTTAGTGTTAAAGGTTTGTGGCTAAATTGTGGCGATAAAATCACCTGCTTTTGCTTTAAGTCGACATGGTCGATTTCCCGAATAAAAAGACGTGTTTTAGGAGCGAGTTTGCGAATAGAGCTAACAGTGTCGAGAATGTCTAAGCTACCGCCGACAACCTCAGGTAGCATGGGTTGGTAGACAAAGTAATTTTCTCGGTTAACGAGTGCAACCTCAATTTCATCTGATGGTTTAATAAATTTTTCTAGATAAAGTGCAGTATATACACCTGCAAAACCGCCACCAAGTATAACAATTCTTTTTTTAGACATAATTAACTAAATACAGAAATTTTCTAGAATAGGCAAGTTTTTGGATAAAAAATCTGCAATATCGATGTATGGAGTCCGCAGCATAGGTGTGCGCTCCTCAAGAAGCCGTTCATTTGCGCGATAGAGAAAACCGCATAACTGCTTAAGCTGATTTACGCCATTTTTAGAGCGCATGCCCTCTGGCAGGTGCTGCACAAAAGTTTCTAAATATGTTTTAAGTTCGGCAAAATTTTTACATTGCATGCCTCTAATCTCGTGAAAAATCCAGGGGTTGATGACGGCCCCTCTGCCGATCATAATGCCATCGCAGCCAGTCTCACTAACCATGCGTTTGGCATCAGCGGGTGTCAGAATATCGCCATTGCCGATCACAGGGATGCTAAGGATCTCTTTGGCTCTTTTTATCAAGCTCCAATGCGCGGGTGGTTTATAGCCTTCTTTTTTCGTGCGTGGGTGCAATGCGATGTGTTTGGCACCAGCTTCCTGGGCAGCTAGCAAATTATCTTCAAATAAAGCGGTATCATCAAAACCTGAGCGCAGCTTAACTGTCACTGGCACTGTCGAAACTTTGCACATGGCAGAGGCGACCTCATACAGATGCCTCGGATCTTTCAAAAGGCTTGATCCCGCGCCTCTGCCTGTCACTTTGTTCGATGGGCAGCCGCAATTAAGGTCGATACGCGGTGCGCCACGCAAAATCAGCTCTAAGGTCATCTGTGCTGTGAGTTCAGGATCAGATCCCATCACTTGCGCTGCAAGTGGGATGGACCCTAATTCATCGGCTTGATAAACCTTGGCAAGCGATTTGCAGTGGGCATTTTTAGGGACGCGAATGAATTCTGTACACCCTTCATCAAATCCGCCGATGCCTGCCATGGCAACGCGGAAAGGACGAGCGCCCACACCCTCCATCGGAGCTAAGTAGAGAGGATATTGATGTCTTTCCATTTTCCTTTCATAAATCTGTGCAAGCAAATCAAGACGGTCACGGTGCTGTAGAAGACCCAAATGACAAATGCGTACGTAATCGAGCTGGATAGGAGCACAACAAACAAATACGTGGGAAGGACCATTCCAACCCAAACGCTCAGTGAGCCGGAAATAAGCAAGAAAAACGTATCGCCAGCAGAAGTGAGCACGCCGCTAAGAAGCCAACGTACCTTTTCCAAAAGCGTGTAGAAAAACACCAAGATCAGTCCGGTGCGAACTAAACCCTTGGCTTGATCCAAACCACCTGACATGGCAATTTCTGGGTTTTCCAAAGCGTACTTGTGGTTCACAAACCAATCAACCAATAAATCAGGCATTAAAACCATGAAAAAGAGCATCACAACTGAAAATCCTGCAATGAGTTTTAAGCCCGATCGCACCAAGCGATTGACCTCGTCTAAATTGCCTGCTCCGATAAAATTACCAGAAATAGCAATGGCGCCTTTTTCAATGCCCATTCCAAAAAATATAAACAGCATAAAAACACTTTGGCAGATGCCGGCAACAAAAATATGTTGGTCGGAGACAAGACCCATCATATAGTAAAATGCGGCCCAGCCAAAGAGCTCAAAGGTGATAAAAAGCGCAGGGGAAACCCCGACCTTGATACAGGCTGTGAAATCGGGAAGGGAAAAGCGCCACAATCTCGATCCCTTCATCTCTCGATTGCGTTTAGATAAAAACATGATAAAAAGCACAGCCGCCTGAAAAATCACACCAATGCCGGTTGCAATCGCAGCACCTTTGATTCCCATTGCTGGCACCTTGCCTTTAATTCCAAAAATTAAAATCGGATCCAAGATGATATTGATCGTATTGCCAATGACAGACAATATTGTAATCGTCATCGTTCTGCCCTGTCCGATGTAAAACGAGCAAAGTGCTGATAAAAAGACATACGATGGGCCTGCAAAAATGATCCAGCGGAAATACTGGGCAGAGAGCGATCCAGCTCCATACAACATATCGCCGCCCCAAATTCCCATCGGAATAAAAGCTGCAAGGGAAAACAGCCCCATCCACAGCATCTGCCAGACGGGGACACCTAAGCGATCATAAGCCTTAGCGCCATTACTTTGCGCAACAAAGACCTCTGCCATCGCAGCCAGAGTCATCCAGCCCAGGTTCACTGCCCACGCTAAGGTTCCAGCTTGCACACAAGCATTCAAAGCATTTGTTGACAACTGCGCCAAAAACGCCCGGTCGACAAACATCATTGCAAACAGCGATAGATAAGAGATCATTAAAGGAAACGACACACGCAACAAAGTGCGCACCGATCCCTTCTCAAAAGCATTTTCCATATTTCTTCAATATACCAAAAAAACTTCTAAACAAAAAGCACAATATCTGTTAAATTTATTATCTAAAAATTACTTAAGAGGTTTCTTGTGAGCCTAAGAGTTGATTCGAACTCCAAAGTTAAAGCTACTCGCTGTGCGCCCCAAGTCTCTGAAGTAAAAAAATACATTACATACACCTTCAACGATATTACAGCATACCCCTCCCGTTTTGGAGATCAACTTATTTCATTTGTGCGGGCCTTCTACCTAGCATACGCACAAAAACTGCCCCTCGTTTGTAAAAAATTTAAAGAATTTGACAAACTTAAGATCTCCGACATGCTTGGCCAAACAATTGGAGGCGTGAAACTACTTGCCGAAAATCAAACTACAGAGCGCACTAAACAGGTGTTAAAACACCAAGACGACATCAAGGGTTTTTTTGAAACAGATGCAGATAGTTTTGAAATCCCTTACGGCCCCTACGATTCGCCCTTTGACCACTTAACATTTACGAATCGAAATGGAGAGAACTTTCCAATCGTTGATATTGATCCTCACAACCTTGAGATAATATCTTGCCTCAAAGAGCTTATTGCACCAAAAGGCCCCATAGAAGAGATTGAAGTTACACAAGATATTTCAATTGCTTTGCATTTTCGAGGGGGAAGCGGAAAAGACACAGATGAGACTAAAAATGAATATCCCTGTAAATTTTCCAAGCGAGAGGACTGCATCGACATTTTGAAGCAAATTACTCTTGAAAACGAAGACAAAAGCATTTATTGCCATCTTTTTACCGACCTTCAAGAAGAGGATAAGCTAAAACTTCTAGTTGAATTTAAGCAGCAATTTCCCAGCATAACATTTGATACGACACGAGGCGCATCTCTTCTAAAAGATTTTTTTGGTATGGCCCAGCACTGGACCTACTTTAGTAGAGCGGATTCGCAATTTGGGGCTATGGCAGAGCTTCTTTCTCAGCCACTGTTTTCAAGAAAACAAAGGCTAAAGCAGCATCAATATTATTTAGAAAAATTTAATGAGAAAAATTCATCATTGCCGCAAAATGTCCAAAAAGTTTAAACTGTGGATTCACCTTTTTGGGGGTATAGCTCAGTTGGTAGAGCATCTGATTTGCATTCAGAAGGTCAGGAGTTCGACTCTCCTTGCCTCCAAATTTCGCGGTTATAGCTCAGTTGGTTAGAGCGCAACACTGATAATGTTGAGGTCCCTAGTTCGAATCTAGGTAACCGCATATTAAGGGAAAGATTTTAACGTATACGGGGATCCTTAGCTCCACCCGCCTACCTAAGAGGTATGCCGGGTTCGCTGCGGACAAGCTGCCGCTAAAAGCGGCAGCCCCGTATCCGTCAAAATCTACGTCCCTTAATCAAGTCAACTCGAAGCTGCCCAATTGACGAGAAAATACAGACCCCTTAATTATCCAAGTTCAAAAACCATATCCGTACAAAATCTACGTCCCTTAATCAAGTCAACCAAAAGCGAAAATATAGACCCCTTAATTATCCAAGTTCGAAAACCGTATCCGTACAAAATCTACGTCCCTTAATCAAGTCAACCAAAAGCGAAAATACAGACCCTTTAATCAATCTCACGAAAACCCGCTAAAAGCGGCAGCCCCGTATCCGTACAAAATCTACGTCCCTTAATCAAGTTAACCAAAAGCGAAAATACAGATCCTTTAATCAATTTTACGAAAATCTGCTACAAGCGGCTGCCCAGTTGACGCTAGAGAATATAGGCCTAATCGAAGAGTTGCTTAAAGTCGGTGTCTTCGCTGCAATGGATGAAAAGGGATAGAGGTATTTGCTTAGCAAGCTCTAGTCGTTCCTTGACCTCTTCTAAAGCCAGGGAGTCTGGTAGCGTGAGTATGACAACGTCTGCGTTTTTGGAGAATTTGCCAAATGATGCGATATGGTCTGCTTTGCTCGGAATGACTAGGACCTGTGAATCGAATGATAGGCGCGTTTTTTCTAGAAATTCACTGAAATAGGCTTCTCTTGATTCTCTAGCTTCTTCTGATGATACGATGCTTTTTAGGTGTATCGAATGTTTTTTGTAATCGGGGTGTCTGCTTAGGAGTAGGGTGATGAGTAATGTTAGCTCTGAGGATTTACGTTGATCGTTTTCCCACCATAAATCCAGGTGCTTTTCTTTTTTTTCAGCTTGGGGGTCATTGGATTCTCCAACTAACAGAATATTGCGCTTATTTGCTTTTGCAACTTTTAATGTTTCAATCCAGTCATCATTGAGAGCTTCGTTTTCAGGAATACCCATGACAACCGTATTGGGTGTGACAGGACCTAAGCCGTAATGGGAGATGAGCTCTTGCATTTGCATCAGAGGCTTGTTTAGTGGATTGATTTTGACAATCGCTGTGATTTGCTGTTTTTCCAAAAAGCTGCTGACTAAATTTTGCCATTCTAATAGCGTTTTACCGCCTTCTGTCTCTTGCATAAAGGATGTGAGCGTTAAAAATCCGCGGCCTCTTGTAATAGCTGATGAAACTTTAAAAACACCTGTTGACTGCGTGGGAGATCTTGAGAAGACTAGAAAATTAGGTCGCCAGGATTTAGGAGAAGACGGTGCATTGATCAACTTGTAGATGGAGTAGCGGCATAGATAACGCATGACGGCAGAGCGAATGTCGTCCCAATTGTCCTTTTTTGATCGGGTTTTAATATAAAAATACGTCAGGGTAATGACAAATAAAGCGATCAGTGCGCCGCCTGCATCAATCATAAGCATGATAATCAAGCACAGTAGACAGCCAAGTAGGGGAATAGAGGGGTGTAGATTGAGAGAAGGGCGCCAGCTGGCATTTCCTAAAAATGCTTCTAAGCCACACCCTAAGTTCAACATACCATATGCAACGAGTGCAAACATAGTTAAATAGGGAGCGATCACATCAATGCTTCCAAAGTAAACAGCCGAAAGTGAGATCACAAAAGTGACAATACTAGCAATACGTGGCTCATTTGCAGGTCCGAAACCCTTGGCTAAAAACTTAGGCAGGATGCCGTCGTTTGCAATCGCTTGCAATGTACGAGGTGCTGCCATTAGTCCGCCTATTGCTGAAGATAGTGTCGCTGCCCAGATGCCGACTAGGACGGCAGGGCGGTATTTGGCGATATTTAGCACAATCATCGGATCTTGAACCAAGACATGACGAGGAACTGTTCTAGATAGAAAATAAGAAATACAGACGTAGGTAACAAAAGCAGTTGCCACAATGGCTAGTGTGCCAAGTGGCAGCGAGCGACGGGGATTTTTTAAATCACCTGACATAGCAACACCTGTTTCAATACCTTTTGCAGCCGGAAAGAAAATGGCAAACACAGCCCAAAATGAACTATTTAGAGGCAGATCAGGCGCTTGAGCGACATCGAGTGGAGCTACATACTGACCTAAAAATAAAGACACAAGAGAGATGCCAATCGCTAGAAAAATGATAAATTGAGCCTTGGCAGCTGCTGTACTTGAAATATAGACAAGGGCGGATAGAGCAACAAGCGTTACAACGCTAATTGCTTGGATTGAAGCTGCTGGAATAAGTGTTTGCAAACTTTCAGCAAAACCAATGGTACAAAAAGCAATGCTAAGAGCGCTAGAAATATAGAGGGCAAGGCCAATAGCACTACCGATTTCAATACCAAAAGATCTAGATACAATGTAATAGATACCGCCCTTGCCAACGCGCATGTTTGTGGCGACAGCTGCAATGGATAGGGAAGTTAAAAAAGTAACTAAAAAAGAAAGTGAGATAATACCAAAGACCTGAGTAAATCCCACAGATCCTACAATCCATCCCAGCCTTAAATAGATGATAACGCCAAAGACAGCTAAAATACCAGGCAGGTAAACGCCGTAAAAAGTCCCAAAACCTTTAAAAGTTTTTTTAGTATCAAGAGCTATTTCAGGCTTTCTCCAGAAATTAAAATAATTTTTCACTTCATGATCACCTTGTTATTTTCAGGCCCATATGTTATAATAATATAAATTTTTTATCCAGAGATATCGATGCTGCTGCTGCCGATGTTATTGTATTTTTTATGGTCTAGTTGCTTCCCGCTCGGGAAGATGTTGCTCGAGTATGGTCCGCCTCTATTTTTGACAGGTGCTAGAATGCTTCTTGCTGGAGTGTTGTTAGTGGGCTTTTTGGCCCTGAGAAGAAAGAAAGAGTTCAGGATGCGGGGCAGACAGTGGCTATCTCTAGTACTGCTTGGCGTGTTTAGCATTTATTTAACAAACATCTGCGAATTTTGGGGACTGCAGCATCTGTCTGCTGCTAAAACGTGTTTTATCTATAGCTTGTCGCCCTTTTTTGCAGCTTTATTTTCTTACTTGCATTTTGGTGAAAAGATGAGCCGAGGAAAATGGCTCGGATTTTTAATCGGTTTTATGGGTTTTTTGCCTGTTTTATTTGTCCAAAGTGGTTCTGAAGACCTGTTTTCTGTCAGTAGTTGGCTGTCATGGCCAGAACTTGCTGTCATGGGAGCGGCGCTTTTCTCCGTATATGGCTGGGTGATTTTGAGGCTGACAGTAAAAGATCAGAAGGTTTCGCCTATGATGGCCAATGGCGCTAGTATGCTGCTCGGTGGTATGATGGCCCTTGTCCATTCATCTTTTGTCGATGCGTGGGCGCCACTTCCTGTAGCTGGAATCCACCTAGGGGCATTTATGAAAGGGATTGTTTTAATGACCTTTATCTCTAACATCATTTGCTACAACCTTTATGGTTACTTGCTCAAGCGATTTACAGCGACCTTCTTGTCGTTTGTGGGCCTTCTAAGCCCCATCTTTGCATCGTTAAATAGTTGGCTACTGCTCGGTGAGCCTCCATCACTTGTGATCTGCGGCTCGACATTTGTAGTACTTCTTGGTCTCTTTGTCGTTTACAAATCTGAGATCAAACAGGGCTATATCCAAAAAGCTGTCGCTTAATCAATTAATTTTGTGACACTTGACGCCAAGGAAAATTTTTCTTTGTCTTAAAACTTTCTTTATTTTATCATGGCAGGATCTTAACGGTGTAAACCAACAAATGATCTAAAGCAGGAGAAAAATTCTATGGCAGAAGCAGTGAGAAATCAGCCTTCCCTTTTTACAAGGCTAACTGACGGAGCAAAACAGACCTATAATGATGTGGGTCAAAAAGCAAGCAAGTTTGCAAGTGACGTTGCAAATAACGACAAATTCACAAGTACTATCACATCTCTTGATCCTTTCCGTGGTGGCATCTCTAAAGAGTGGTATCAATCATCTCAACCAAAGTGGTTAAAACCAACTGTAGTAGGGACCGCAACAGCCTCTCTTGGCACATCGGTTTACCTTATTTGCAAAAACAAATGGCTTGAAAAGCCCCTATGCCTGCGTCGCATAACTGGTGCGCTCCTCGTCCTTCCTGCCGTCTATTTTGCAGGTTATGGCGTTTACACACTTTTCAGAAAAGGAACAGAGTGGAACAACAACCGTCTAGCTGCTAAAGAGCAAAAGTTGATTGCTGCGGATCAGACAAAAATTCAAGCAAACTACGACACAAAGTTTGAAGAGATCTTCAAAAAGTCAGCTGATGACCAATACGCTGCAATTGCAAAGCTTGCTAAGGACGAAAACCTAGGCCTCGATTGGATCACTGAAAGTGGCAAGAACTACGTCGAGCTGAAGTTTAATATCCGTGGTCAAACATGGAGCTTCAAAAAGCCTATCGCAGATGAGCTGCATCAATTGCAAACTACAAAAGCGGAAGAAGCCAAACAAGCAGAAATCAATAAGAAAATTGTAGGTGCATTCACTGCATCTGCAAATGATTTGCTGGATCAGGCAAAAACAAAACCTGAAGTAAGGGAGATAATCAACAAGATTTATTTCCAAACCATGGAACCAAATGGTTTTGAAAAAGGTGATTTTGGTTTTAGTAGTAATGAGAATAAGTATTACCTGTCTATTTCTTATGGTGGAACTGAAATTCATAAGCAAGAGATTAGCCAGGAAGCGCGTGATCATCTTGAAGGAATTCAAAAAAATTGGGTTCTTCCTAATAACGGAACAGGTAACATAGCTGATTCTGTTTTAAAGTAGTCATTTACACTCGAGAATTCTCTTAAAAAAAGCTCGCCGTTAGCGAGCTTTTTTTATGTCTAAATATGTTAAATTATTGGTTATCAACACTTCGATGTTTTCGATTTCACGTAAGATTTTGTTTGTGCCAATCGTTTAGAATGCTGGTTAAACCTTGCCATGAGATTGCAGTAATCCGCTTAGATAAGGCTTGGGGCTGGGAAACTCGACATACAATATAGGCGTGATTAGTTGATGGATGTTCATTTAAAAAGAGTTCTAAATGTTTAGCATCTCTGTATGTGGGAGTTTCGGTCCACTTCACCTCAATAGGGAGTAAGTTTTTATTGTGGCAAAGTAGCCAATCTACTTCAGGGCCTGCTAGATCTCTCCAAAAGTGCACAGAGGGTTTTGTGTTTTGCAATCGTGACCAGCGAATAAGCTCAAGCCCAACAAATTGTTCAAAAAGATGGCCTAGATATTTATCAGGTAGTGTTGAGTATTCTTTTGCTGCAAGTCTGCGCAATCCTAAGTCAAATAAGAGATATTTTGGAGATTTGGTTAGCCGTTTACGTGTTTTGCTATTTACGTAGGGCTCGACACGTTCAGCAACAAGACAGTCCTCTAGAACTTGATAATATCCGGCTATGGTTGTCCTTGCAACGCCAACATCCTGAGAAATTTTGTCAAAGTTGACAATCTTTCCGGATTCAATAGCAGCTAACTGAAGAAAGTTTTGAAATGCCCCAATATCGCGTACTAGAGCTTCAGCGCGCACTTCATCTTCGAGATATAAATCCACATATGAATCGAGTTCCTCTTCCCGACTAATGACGTTATTTTCAAGAAGAATTGCTGGCAAAGAGCCGTAGAGTAATAAATCTTCAAGAGGAGGGTATGGAGCTTCAATTTCCCCGAGTGCGATAGGATCGAGATGAAGTTGAATAACGCGTCCTGGCAAAAGGTTAATATTATTGTTGTGACGGAGTTTTCGTGCAGAAGATCCTGTCAGGATAAATTGTCCCAAGTTTTCATCAACTAAATATTGTACACCATCCATTAATGCTGGCACTTTTTGAATCTCATCAATAATGACAAGAGGGATTTTTCCATTAGTATTTTTTAATGCTTGCACTTCGCGAATGAGCTGATCTGGATCTGCTTCGTACTGTCTTCGAATTTTAGCGATAAGAAGTGTGAGTTCTAAGTCAGCATGATATTGGCTGATCAAAGTGGTTTTCCCAGTTTGCCGAGGTCCGAGTAATAAAACGCTTTTGCCTCGTTTTAACGTACGAGACAATTTTTCTTCTAAGTGTCTGTTAATGAATTGCATACTAAATTTACCTGAATATCGTTTCCTTACACTCTATTTTCACTGAAATTCGAGTTTGAATCAACGAATTTCATAAATATTTTATAAGTTATTTATCATCAGATTGTTATGTGGTAAAGTGAATTAGATTTTGCCTTCTAGAATAGCGGTTCGGTAGCGTTCCATAAGCTTTACCATGAAGTGTAGGTTGTGGATGGTGGTAAGGGTAAGAGCTGTGAGCTCTTTGGCTTTGAAGAGGTGATGGATGTAGGCTAGGGAGTAGTTTTGACAGGTGGGGCAGGTGCAGCCAGGTTCGATGGGGCCAAGATCGTTTTTGAGCGAGGTGCGCGATAGTTTGATGGGACCTTTGCCTGTTAGCAAAAGGCCATGGCGGGCGGCCTTAGTCGGATAGGAGCTGTCGAAAGTGTCGATGCCAAGGGGTACGCAGTGGCCCAGGGATTCGAGATCGCCGATGCCAAGTAAGTGATTGGGATGTGTGGTTGGGAGAAAGGGAAGAACGTAAGATAACATGTCGATCATTTCAGGCTTGGTTTTTCCCATGCTGCCGCCGATGGCAAAGCCATCAAAGGGGAGATCGGTGAGTGTTTCGGCGCTTTGTTTACGCATGACTTTATCGACACCGCCGTGAATAACAGCGTACATGGCTTGGGCTTGCGGGTTTTTAAGGTGAGCTTCAAGGGATCTTTGTTCCCAACGGTGAGTGCGGTCGAGGCTAGATTGTAGTTTGTTTGTTGCAATGTGGTAGGGCGGAAGCTCATCGAAGGGGATGATGATGTCGGCGCCGAGAGATTTTTGGGCGGCGATGGAGGATTCAGGTGTGAGCAAGACTTTTTGGCCGTCGCGATAGGAGCGAAATAGCACGCCATCTTCGGTGATTTTAAGCACTGAGCCATCTTGCTGTTTGGTGCCTTTGCTTTTGAGCTCATTGGCTACTGAGCCGTAGGCGAGGCTAAAGACCTGAAAGCCGCCGGAATCTGTAATGATGGGCAGTTTGCGATTGATAAATTTGTGCAGGCCGCCAGCATTTGCAACGACATCGGGCCCTGGCTGAAGGAGCAGATGGTAGGTGTTGCAGAACATGAGCTGCAGCCCAATCTGGCTAACCATTTGGTTGTCGAGTGCCTTGATGGTGCCGTTGGTTCCAACGCCCACAAAATTTGGCGTGTCGATGATGCCGTGTGGCGTGTGAATACGACCGATACGGGCGCGCGATTTAGAACTAGTATGTAATATTTCAAATTTCATGTGCGGATGATGCGTTTGGTGAGGAGAGTGAAGGGACTGATGATGGCAAAGATGGCAATTTTAATGATAAAGCTAATGAGCATAATTGAGCCCAAATTCTGCAGTATTCCCCACAACGCGAGATAGGTGAAAAGGACGGTATCGAGAGCTTGTGTTGGAATAAGAGATAGGCCGCTGCGCCAGATGAAAGATGTTTCAGGGAGGCGTTTTCTGAGGTAGGAGAAAAAGCGGACTTCGATGCGTTGAACAATGAAGTAACAGATGAATGAGGCACAGAGGATACGCGGGCTTTTTGAGAGGATACGAGAAAAAGCATCGTGAGTGGTGTCTAGAACGCTTGGTCTGTAGGCTAGCTGCATCATGGCCATGATGCCAAAAAAGGTCATGCCAAAAAAACCGATCCAGATCGTTTTTTTGACAAGATCTCGCCCGTAGTGCTCTTGCAACAGCTGCAAAATGAGCATGCTTCCAATGATGAAGACATCGCAGCAGGTAATTTCTAAGCCAAATAAAGATGTTTGTTTGATTACGAAGAGGTTGCCAATGACGATCTGCAACACAAAGCAAGCAATGAGGGCTTCTTTACCCAGTCGCAGTGCAAGCATGATGAGTGCAATTACGAAAAAAAGATGGGAGAAGAAGATGAGCTCGTTCATGATAGCAATTTTTTAAGCTCACCGCTGCTATAAAGCTCTGTCACGACATCGCATCCGCCTACAAATTCGCCGTTGATGTAGAGCTGGGGAAGTGTTGGCCAGTTAGAAAATTCTTTAATACTCGAGCGCAGCTGATCATCTTCTAGGACGTTGCGGGTCTCAAAAGGTGTGCCTAGCTCATGCAGTATTTCCACAACTTGCGCTGAAAAGCCGCACATGGGCATGAGTTTAGATCCTTTCATGTAAAGGATCACTGGGTGTTTTTCGATATCTTGTTTAATTTGATCTAGCATTCCACGCATCCGGGGTGTAGGTTTTAAGCTGGAGGGCGTGCAGACCTTCGTTAAAGTGATTTTTTAACGCGTCCATGACGAGTTGATGCTGCTTGATTAGGGATAGTCCCACAAATTGGGGAGATACGACGATGGCTTCTAGGTGACGATCATCGCCCCTTGGATCGAGCACCTCAATCTGGGCATCTGAAAGGGCTGATTCTAAAGTTTTTTTTACAATTTCACGCTGACTCATGGAGATCGATTATATCAGCTTTAGGATTTTTTATCTTGCGCGCGCCGTTTTTCTGTCTCAGCAGCTTCCGCTTTGCGCCTGGATCTGCGGATATCGGCTTCTTTATAGCGCCGTTTTTCGGCCGCCGTTTCAGGGATAAGGGGTGGCACGGGTGAGGGCTGCTCGTTTTCGTTGATGGCAACGAAGGTAAAATAGACCGAGACCATGTGCCGTTTTTCGCCAGTACGGGGATTTTCAGCGAGGACTTTGGCCCCGATTTCCATCGAGGTGCGCCAGGCTCTGTTGACTGCGACCATGAAAATGAGGTGGTCGCCGCGGTGAGCTGGGGCTAAAAAGTGCATCGAGTCGACAGAAGCTGTCACGCAGGTCTGAGCGCTGTGGCGCTCAGCCACAACCGCTGCTAGCCGATCTAAAATGGACATGACCATGCCGCCAAAAGCTGTACCCCTGGAGTTGAGGTCGTTTGGAAAGACCTTGTAGGTGTGGTCTTTGATTTCTGAATCGCTAGGCGTTTTTCCTTCCATAGTTTTTTCTATAACAAAGATATGATTTAACGGGATAGACGAAAAAGCAGACGAGGCATAATATGCAGTTTTAGACTGGAGGTAGTATGAAGCAGGTTAAGCGAGTTGCTGTTACAGGTGGAGCTGGGCAGATTGCGTATAGTCTGCTGTTTCGTATTGCAAATGGTGATCTGCTAGGCGATGATCAGCCGATTGCGCTTTCCATTTTGGATCTTCCAAAAGCAGTTGATGAGCTAAATGGCGTTGTGATGGAGCTGCAAGATTGCGGCTTTCCACTCCTAAAGGAAATTTCTGTGAGTGGCGATCCAAATGAAGCTTTTGAGGGCGCTGATTTTATTTTACAAGTGGGCGCCAAACCGCGCGGTCCCGGTATGGAACGCAAGGACTTGCTTGCTGATAACGGCAAAATTTTTGTGGAACAGGGCAAAGCAATCAATAGCGTTGCAAGTAAATCTGTTCAGGTTCTCGTTGTGGGAAATCCTTGCAATACCAACTGCCTTATTTGCATGCACCATGCGCCTGATATTCCAAAAAAACAGTTCACAGCGATGACGCGCCTAGATCAAAACCGCGCTATTTTTCAGCTAGCTGCTCAAGCAAAAGTCGATATTACAGAAGTTGGTAGAGTATGCATTTGGGGCAACCACTCTGCAACGCAAGTACCTGATTTTGTCAACGCGATGATTGCAGGTCAACCGCTCGATAAGGTGCTTAGCGCTAGAGGGTGGCTCGAAAATGATTTTATTCAGCATGTTCAACAACGTGGATCGGCAGTCATCAAAGCAAGAGGGAAGTCCTCGGCAGCCTCTGCTGCTAATGCAGCAATTGGGCATGTCGTGTCATTGCAACAGCAAACGCCCAAAGGCCATTTTTTCTCATCTGCGGTGCTATCTGATGGCAACCCATACGGCATCTCAGACGGTTTAATATTTTCATTCCCGTGCATATCACACGGAGAGGGTAATTGGGAGATTGTACCTCATCTAGAATGGGATAGCTTTTTGGAAGAAAAAATTCGGGCAACTGAAAAAGAGCTGTTAGAGGAGCGCGACCTAGTAAAGCATTTGCTATCATAGATAGCTGGCTTGTTTTTGATTGGAGGGATCATGAGTGAAGAAATACTGTTTGAAATAACGAAAAATAATCTAGAGACGGGCATGCGCGGCTATCCCGTTGGTTTTTGCCCGACCTCATTTGTCGATCCCCAAAAAGGCCTTTTTTACCGTGGCGAACCCATCTCAGAGCTCTACACTCAAAGCCCAGAACAAGTCATTTTTCTGCTCTTAAATGGGCATGAGCCTTCTGATATCGAACTAGCTGAATTTAAGAAAAACTTAGGCGAAAGATCGCAGCTATCGCAAGCTGTTACAAAACACATCCAGGCAATGCCAAGAGCTGGCCATCCGATGAAACTTTTTTGCTCCAGTTTACTTTTGCTAGGCATGCTAGAAGGGCGAGGGGACTACAAAGAAGACTGCATGAGTGTCATTGCCAAATTGCCGATGCTAGTGGCAACTGTGATTAACTACCACGCCGGTTGGGGCGAAACGCCCAAACCAGATACCGATTTAGGCTACATGGAAAACTTTGCACACATGCTAAACGTGCCCAGCGTATCCAAAGAGCAGCTAGCAGAGGTCATGCGCTTATTTAACGTGCTTCACTACGATCACGGCGGTGGCAACCTCTCCACCTTCGTTGGAAAAGCTGTCGCATCGGGCTTAGAGGACATGTACGGCTCGCTTTGCTCTGCAATGTGTGGCCTAGCCGGCCCGCGCCATGGCAAAGCCAACCAAGACTGTCTGGTCTTTGTTAAAGAGGTGCTAGATAGTGTCGGTGAAAACGCAAGCGTTGCTGATGTTGAAAAACTTATTCGCGATCGCCTTTCAAACAAACAACTCATTTTTGGTTTTGGTCACGCTGTCCTGCGTGCTGAAGATGCAAGAGCTACTATCTTCTATGATTACTCCAAAGAGCATTTTTCAGATCATCCCCTCGTCAAAATCGCGCTACTTTTACGTGAGGCTGGCCCTAAAGTCCTCAAAGAGAATCCCAAAATTTCCAACCCCTATCCCAACGTCGATGCGATGTCAGGCACACTGCTCACAGCCGCCGGCTTTGGTTTCCCCGAGTACTACACTGTACTTTTTGGACTCTCTCGCTGCGTGGGTATTGCAACCCAAATCGTCTACGAGCGCACACAAGCACGCGATGGCAAGGGCACACCAATTGTCCGCCCCAAATACATCTACAGACCTATGTAACCTGAACTCTTTCGTTTATATCATTCATCTTCCGCGCATCTTAGCCGCCATCTTGCACCCTTTTTGAGCTCATCTATAGCGCCTTCGCTATAGAATCGCAAAAAATGGCACAATCTGTCACCTAATCTGCTCTGAATCTAAACAATCAAAACGAAAGAGTTCAGGTTCTTAAAGATTTAATTTCTAATTGATTCGTTAATTAGCTTTTTACATTGAAAGGTTTTGGCGGCGTCTGCCAAGACCTGCCAAAAAGTCTGATTTTTGCCGCTTAAAATAACGTTAATTAAGTGACCTGTGATAGAGGTTTTGTCGTTTTGAAATTCAGGATGGAATTGTAAAAATAACTGAGGAGCACCAGATATTTTTTCTAGTGCTTTGGGTACGTTTTTATAACGGATGGTTTCTTTAAGACCAGCACCAATTTTTCCTATGGCTTGATGGTGAGCTGATAAAGCTGTTAGTGTAGAGTCTTTGAGAATACCGTGGGTAATTCCTTCGGCTTGCTTGATTTTGTAATTTTGCACTTTAAATTTATGGCCTTCTACGTGTTGGATAATATCGCCACCATAGAATACGTTACCTACTTGGGCCCCGCGGCAAATTCCAAATAAAGGGACACCTTGGCTGTTTGATTCAGCAATTAGAGAAGCTTCCAAGATCGTGCGTGTATAAGTTGTTTCTGGAGTTGTCCATTCTTCAGCAGTTTGACCATACAGCTCGGGTTTTAAATCAGATCCACCTGGGAGGCAAATGCCGTGGACAAAAGATGTTAGTTCTTTTATTTGTTTTCTCAAGCTATTTATTTGAGGGAAGCTTTCATCAAATGCGATTAAGTGCTGAGTAATTGGTAATGTGCTATTTTCATGAGATAGACTTTTTTTATTAGCCTCTACATCTAATTGTTCTTCGTTAATTATTCCTTCAAGCTTGTAATCGTATTTTATAGGAATTGTGTTTTCCCCAATAAGGCTTCTGACAATTTTGCTTGCTGTTAGTCCTGGAGCTTTGTTTTCCCAAAGGAGTAAAACCACGGGTTTTGTCACTTTTGGTTTTGCAGAATCTTCAAAAATAACGTGGTTTTCATTATCAAATAACAAAGCATTTTCAGTTTGACAGCTGACAATTTTTACATTTTCTATTTTGCTTTTTAAAAAGCTCACTCCGAGTAAATCCAGATCTAAAAATTGCACATGGTTCATATCAGCTCTATGAAAGCAAGTGTATGGCATGTTTACGTTGTTAAACAGAACGTTTTCTAAATGAGATAAGCTAAAAGAAGAATGCTCGATATAACACTTTTCAAAATGGACATTCATCATTTTACTTTTTTCAAATAATGCGCTTTTAAATGAACAGTCTTTAAAATGGCCATTTTGAAAGGTTGAGTTTGATAGGTCGCAGTGGTTAAAATTACAGTTATTAAAGTTTACGCCGCTAAAATCAATGTGGTTGAGTGTATCTAAGCTGTGAATAGGGGTTTTGCCAGTGCCTAGGCAAGGAGGATGAACTGTTAAACTAGTAATTTCAAAATTAATATTGTGGATATCAGATGATAATCCGCAGTAAGACAAGAGCTTAGCAAACACAATGGGCTTCTTTTTGTCTTTTGCTGAGAAGACAGCTTCTATAAGAGTTTCAATATCTGTTTGTGTGGCTTGGCGTTGAGAAGGAGCTTTATTTTGGGCTTTTTCTACGTTGGTGGGAGGTGCAAAATAATGAGAATAAATCTTATAAATTTTTGGAAATTGAATACTTAGCTTTTTGATCGTATATTTAAATATACTGAAACAAGTATTTGTGTATATAAACGAAACAATTCTTTGAATTGATTTTGAATTAAATCCAAATGAACTTGATTTATTAAAATAATTATAAAAATGTATTTTCATAATAATTATTATAACATATATAAAAATTTATTTCAAGCTTTCCTTTAACTTATTGATATATAATTCCTTACGTTTTTAGGCTTTAGTTGTCATTCAGCATTTGATTCTTGTATTATGTGTTTAAATGAGTTACGATCGTTGCATCATGAAAATTGGAATTGTTGGAGCAGGTTTTGCAGGACTTTCTGCAGCTGTATTTGCGTTAGAGCGGGGCTGGCGGGTTGAGGTTTTGGATGCCATAGGCGTTGGAGGCGGGGCGTCAGGTGTGGCATCAGGTCTTTTGCACCCCTATCCAGGAAAGCTTGCTAGGCGAAGTCGCAATGCGGATGAAGCCATGGGAGCAAGTCAGTACCTGCTTGATCTGGCGAGCCAGGAAATGGGCGCGCCCGTCTATCGAAAAGGCATTGTCAGAAAAGCTTTGGATGCTGAGCAAGCCAAAGTGTTTGAAGAGCGGGCGCTTGAATATCCCGATCTTAAGTGGGATGGGCATCTGCACATCAAATCTGGGCTGACGGTTTTTTCCAAAAAGTATTTAGAGGGTCTTTGGCGCTTCTGTAGGCGTAAGGGAGCAATTTTGCGCATCGAAAAATTAGATAAAGTGCCAAGGGGATATGATGCAGTGATTCTAGCTGCGGGGCATGGCATGCTAAAATTGACCGATTTGAAATTGAATTGCACAAAAGGCCAGATTTTGGCATGCGATTTGGAAAAGCCGGTGGATGTGAGCGTGATTGGCGATGGGTATTTGGGCATAGCAGAAGATGGCTACCATTTGGGATCGACGTATGAGCATGATTTTGAAGATGACAAGCCCAATTTAGAACAAGCGAAGGCGCTCATTTTGCCACGAGCTAGGCGTTATGTTGAAGGTAGAATTGATGTGACGGGCGTCAAAGCTGGTATTCGCGTTTGCAAGCCGGGAGATTATTACCCGATGAGCTGTAAGGTGCGGCCTGGGGTTTATGCTTTAACGGGATTTGGTTCGCGCGGTCTTTTGTATCATGCATTGCTTGCAAAAGAGTTTATCGATCATGCATACTGCTCCCTATGAAAGGTAAATTTTTATTTTTAGGAACGGGCGGATCGATGGGCATTCCCGTCATTGGCTGCCCCTGCGCTGTGTGCAAGACAAATAACCGCATGCGTCCATCGGCTCTTTTGACAATTGGTGATAAAAATCTACTAATTGATGTGGGGCCCGATTTTCGCACTCAGGCGCTGACGTTTGGGATCAAAAAATTGGATGGTATTTTGCTCACGCATACGCACTTCGACCACATTGCAGGCGTTGATGATTTGCGCATTTTTACCTTTTTACAAAAAGCGTCTTTGCCGTGTCTTTTAAATGACGATGCGCATAAGGATTTGCAAACGCGTTATCATTATCTGTTTGAAAAAAATTCAAAAGCTGCCAAATTAGATTGTACAGTACTAGAGCGCGATTTTGACGATACTGTATTTTGCGATGTGCCGCTAAAGTATTTAACGTTTTGGCAAGCGGGAATGAAGGTGAGTGGCTTTCGCTTTGGTGATTTAGCTTATGTAACAGATATTCAGCGCTACGATCCAGAGGTTGTGCGCCAGTTGCTAGGAGTGAAAATGCTTATTTTGAGCGCATTGCGCTACGATGAATCGCCGGTGCATTTTAACATTCCAGAGGCTATCGCTTTTGCAAAAAAAACGGGCGCAGAAATGACTTATTTGACACACGTTGCCCACGAGATTGATCATGATGAAACAAATGCTCAGCTGCCACTGAATGTGCAGCTAGCGCACGATGGATTGGAGCTTAATTTTGACGGATACTGATCGCCTCTACGAGGATATACGCTATGAGCTGAAAGATTTGAAAAAAGCGCTGCTTGTGGGAGCTCATCCCTCGGGCAAGGCAGAGGAGTGTGAAGAGCACTTAGATGAGCTTGAAGCGCTTTCTGAAACGTATGGATTTGAAGTCGTCTCAAAAGTGTGCTGCCCTATTAAAAAAATCGATGCAGGCACCTATATCGGTAAAGGTAAACTCGAAGAGCTAAGCATACGGTCCGTGGAGCTGGATGCCGATGTAATCATTTTTGATGATGAGATTTCTCCAAATCAGCAACGCAATATCGAGAGCTATTTTAAAAAGCCGGTGATTGACCGCACCGAACTCATTTTGGAAGTGTTTGCGCAGCGTGCTGAGACCAAAGAGGCGTGTTTACAAATTGAGCTGGCGAAAACCAGATATCAACTGCCCAGGCTAAAACGTCTTTGGACGCACCTATCGCGCCAATCATCTGGTGGTGGTGCGTACCTCAAGGGCGAGGGTGAAAAGCAAATTGAGATCGATCGCCGCCTCTTGAGAAAACGCATTCATAAACTTACAGAAGACATTGAGGTTGTGCGCAAAAACCGGCAAACGCAGCGCAGCAGGCGTCTTCGCGCTGGTATTCCCACATTTGCTATTGTTGGCTACACTAACGCTGGTAAATCCACACTACTCAATCGCATGACAGGAGCTGGTGTGCTCTCTGAGGATAAGCTTTTTGCAACACTTGATACGACAACGCGCAAGTACTATCTCCCCAACCATCAAGAAATTGTATTGATTGATACCGTCGGTTTTATCCGCAAGACACCGACATCGCTCATCGCGGCCTTTAAAAGCACGCTCGAGGAGTCTCTCTACACCGATATTTTGTTGCACATCGTCGATGTCTCTCATCCACTCGCTGAAGAGCAGGCCGAGGCTACGATCAAAATCTTAGATGAGCTAGGAGCTGTGAATAAACCGGTCATCACTGTGCTCAACAAAATCGACAAATGCCAGGATCAAACCATGATTTATCGCATGAAAATTAAGTATCCTAATACTGTGCAAATGTCAGCGCTTACAGGAGAAGGACTCGAAGATTTAAGCCAAGCAATGATGGAAACGATCAAAGGGCTACGGCAAGTATGTAACTTGCGCATTCCGCAAAGCCAATACGATTTAGTCTCAGAGTTAATGAGCGATGGAAGAGTGATCGCTTGCGAATACGAAGAAAATGATATTCTTCTATCTGTAGATATTCCCAAGCGTCTCGAGCATAAAGTGAAGGAGTTTTTGGTATGACGATGACAAAATGGCCAGTCCACGAGCGGCCAAGAGAGCGGCTGATGCAAGTGGGCGAAGAAGCCCTTTCTGACTCAGAGCTTCTTGCTATCATTCTTGGTAAAGGAACCAAAGGCAAGCCTGTCTTAAACCTAACGCAAGATCTCATGAACCAGTACGGATCGTTAAGAGCTCTGCTTGGATCAAGCATCTTCAAACTCATGGAGACAAAGGGAATCGGGGAGGCTAAGGCCATTCAACTCAAAGCTCTTTTTGCTCTTTCCAAACGAGCTCACAAACCCGATTTTGTCATGCGCTATCCCATCGCAGATCCTTTTCATGCCTATCTCTATATCCGCGAAAAATTTAAAGAAGAAAATTGTGAGCAAGCGCTCGTTATCTTGCGCGATGCTAGAGGCTGCGCGTTCCATTACAAAACTGTAGCTCTTGGCAAAGTCAACAGCGTGGGGCTCTTGCCAAAAGAGATGCTCTCTTATGCTATCACAAATCATGCTGTGAGCATGATCCTTTGCCATAACCACCCCACGGGCGATTTGACCCCATCGCGAGCTGACATTTGTCTAACTGAAAAATTAGCCAATTCTGCTGCCATGATGGGTATCCCGCTCGATGATCATCTCATCATCAGCAAACTCGACTACATCTCATTTTACCAGCAAAAACTAATCAAAAATCGCAGAAATTACTGACTATAAGGTTGGAAAACGACCATTAATGACTTGTTTAATGGTTACTTTTCGACCATGAAAGACAAATTTAAGTTTACTTTTCGACCATTAAACTGTTAATCTATGTTTAGAATACGACCATATAAATGACGTAATAGTTTATAAATCACTGAGGTTTAGTTATGAAAAGGTTGATTGATTGGCATCTAGGTCAGTGGAAAAAAAGTTCAATCCGTAAACCCTTGTTAATTAGGGGGGCTAGGCAAGTAGGTAAAACACATGCCGTCAGGCGTTTTGGGCAGACCTTTAAAAATATGGTGGAAATCAATTTTGAAATTGCAGAGGACGCAAAAAAAATTTTCGAAAGAGATCTGCAACCAGACAGAATTCTCCAACAGCTTAGCCTGTATGCGGATGAGGATATCATCCCTGGTAAGACTTTGCTTTTTTTTGATGAGATTCAAGCAGCTCCAAAAGCCTTAATTGCCTTACGCTATTTTTACGAAGAAATTCCTGATTTACACGTTATAGCAGCAGGTTCACTTTTGGATTTTGCAATTGAAGAAGTTGGCATCCCTGTCGGTCGCGTTGCAAGTCTTTATATGTATCCCATGTCGTTTGTTGAATTTTTAGCAGCTACTGGCCACAAACGCTATATCGATGCCATTTTATCACACGATGAAAAAGAGGAGATGCCTGAGACGGTCCATTCTAAATTATTGGATTTAGTCGGGCAGTATTTTGCTATTGGTGGTATGCCTGAGGCAATTAGCGTATGGATAAAGACAAAAAATCCGAAGGCGAGTTTTGAGATTCAGCATCACATCATCGATAACTACCAAATGGACTTTCGAAAGTATGCTAAAAAGCATCAAGTTAAATATCTTGAGCAATTATATACACAGATTCCCCACTTGGTAGGGCAACAGTTTCAGTATAAAAATGTTCAT
Source organism: Chlamydiota bacterium (assembly GCA_021772435.1). Classification (GTDB taxonomy): domain Bacteria; phylum Chlamydiota; class Chlamydiia; order Chlamydiales; family JACKPQ01; genus JACKPP01. The sequence goes on from JAJFLZ010000010.1 coordinate 29,456, forward strand.
GGGGAATACCGTAAAAGAGAGCTTGCTCCTTGCATGGATTTGATGGAGATGGCAAGTATTATTCATCGCGTCTACCATAGCGCTGCTCATGGGTTCCCACTTGGTGGTGAGGTGAATCTGGAATGGTTTAAAGTGATCTTTTTGGATGTGGCTCTTTGCCAAGCCATTTTAGGTTTTGATCTTTCAAGGTGGTTTTTAGAGCCGGGCAGTGAGTTTATCAATAAAGGAATGATCGCCGAGAGTTTTATCGGGCAAGAGCTTCTATGCTACAGCCAAAGCTTTAAAAAACAACGGCTTCATTTTTGGAAAAAATCTAAGAAAAACAGCAAGGCCGAGGTCGACTATCTTCATCAATTTGAGCATCAAATTATCCCTATCGAAGTAAAAAGCGGACCAGGAGGCAAGCTAAAAAGTATGCGAATTTTTTTAGATAACCATAAAAATGTTCCTCAAGGACTGAGGTTTTCAGAGCTTAACTACTCGAAGTATGATGGAATTATTTCAAAACCCCTATACGCCGTTGCATCGATTGCTCACCCCGATCAACATGAGGCCATTCGATCATTGATCTAGCCGCCGTAGGGGATGCCGTGGAACTCGTGCTGGATAAATTGTGCAATGCCGCTCATGATCATTTGTACGCCGATGAGAGTAAGGATGAGGCCGCCGAGGCGCTCGATGGCAATGAGGCCCTTTTCTCCAAGCAGTCGCTTGATATTGGAGGCTGCCAGAATAATAAGCATGGACGCAAAAAGGGCAATGGCGATGGCTCCAGTGATCACAAAAGGGCTAGAGGCTTGGTGGGAAAAGATCATCACAGCTGTGATGGTGCCAGGGCCTGCAGTGATCGGAGTTGCTAAGGGAACGATCATCGGCTCGTGTTTTGATCCTCTTAACTTTTGATTTTCGTGGGGAAAAATCATCATGACAGCAATTAAAAAAAGCACAGCACCGCCTGCGATACCAATAATTGGTGGATCGATCCCAATGAGATTTAAAGCGTGCTGACCGAAGAAGTTAAAGATGAGCAGAATGATAAAAGCGATAAAAAATTCGCGTAAAATAATCATTCTTTGACGTTTAAGTGGAAAAGGCGCTAAAATTGCCAGAAATAACGGGATATTTCCAATGGCATTTAACACAAAAAATAGTGAAATTACATATCTGTCAAACATAATTAACTAATTACTATCATGAATAATAAAAAGAAATATAAAATTATTGTGCTGGATTGCTGTACTAATCAACATGACTGGATAAGAAGAATATGCGCATAGAGATAGCAAATCGCCTCCGGCCTTACTCACATACACCTGGGGTCTCCGCGCTCATTCCCGGCAGCAGTTGGAGCCTCAAGGCCTATCCTGCAAGACTTGAATTTGAAAACCTGATTTCACGCGAGTCTAAAACTTTTGATCTTAACCTGACTGGACTGATGGACAATTTCACCCTTGTTCAAGATCTCGAAAAAAGAGCTCTCATTCTCTTTGGCTCAGCTAAAGAAGGCTACATGCGCCTCATGGTTACGCATAAAGACAAGCAGCTGCAAATTCATGCTAAACGCACGCCCTCAGCAGGCATCTCTATTGGTAAAAAAAACTTAAAGCCAAAAGATATTTATTCTATCGATGTTCCCGAGCAGGGGTATCTGGCGCCTTTTGTCGAAAATCTATCCCTGGGCTGTCACAAAGCCCAAGATATCGACCTCATGCGTCGCAGGCTAGATTTAGATGAGCTCTTGCCATTTTGGTTTCGCTTAGGTCAGCTTACGCCCTCGACTCCTTGCTGCCATGAAGAGGGAACGCTTACTCTATTGCATCCCATTGCAGATCTTATCGAAGCAAACCAAAAACTCAGCGTATCCGAGCTCCTTACAAAGCTTTTTTCAGCTGGATTTTCTGATCTATTTCTCCCTCGCCTGATCGATGAGCAGTACCAAGGTGTCGCACCGCACCTCGAGGCGCCATCTAGCACCTTATCACCGCTCACTCTCCTTACCGAAGGAGCGCAACTCATCCGTTCGCTCTTTTTCCAGCAAAAAGAGGCCGAAATTTCGTTTTTGCCATGTCTTCCTCCCGAATTTCATTCAGGACGCATGCTCAATGTCCACGCGCAAAATCTGCTCATTTGCGATTTTGAATGGTCCAAAAAAACCTTGCGTCGCCTCATCATCCGCCCCCTGCAATCTATACAAATCCAGCCCATCTTCCAGAAGAAGCTCAAAACCTATCGTTTTCGCACCTCTACCCGCGAGCGCGGCGAAACGCACAAGTGTAGCGAGACCCTGCAATTAGAAAAAAGCAAGGTCTATACCTTCGATCACTTTGAAAAATAAGACTTAGAGTGATAGGCTGTTTCCATGACGATTTCACCCATAAGTTCGCAAAAGAACTCTACTTTATCAAATTTGTTTTCTAATCGAGTCACACTTGTGGCTGTTTCTGTGCTTGCGGGGATAGCGATTGGTTGGACGTTAAAGACCTATTTTACTCGACCTGTTGAAATTAGTGAAAAATCTTCGTCTAATCCAGCTATGTTGAATACGAACAATAGCAATGCAAAGCCACACACTGAGCAAACAGCAAAATTCACAGCTGATGACATCATGCGACTCTATGAGATAAGTCCTAAAAGAGTGAGTCTGTGGTTACCTGATGACTACACATGCACTACAAACAATGGAGTTGTCAACCTAGAAGCAGATGCTGTAGAGGCTTTTTTAATTAAGCTTTCGGATAAAATTGTCACTTCTCAAAATGCTGACGATATCGCACACGCTGTTGCTATAATTGATAGAGTTGTGTCTGTTGAACCCCCGACTTTTGTGTCCCCTAGATTTAAACTCGATGCTATGAAAAGGAAGCTCTTTAAATGGACCATAGGTGATCAAGAGTACGCTTTGACTGTAACTGAAAATAATTGGGAAACTCTAAAAGAAGCTTATTTGAGCTATCTCATCCTGACTAATCAAACAATTAAAACCTATCTTGATCGTTTTGAAAGTGCTGCACAAGACAAAAACCTTGATAAATGTCAAAAATACTGGAATTGGTTTGTTGATCGTAAATATGGATGTAGAGCGGGTCAAAAAATGCAATTAGAAAGAAACGGTCTAAAATTTTCTATAAAAGTTATGAGTAAACATTATTTTGCCCAAAGCGTTCCAGAAGCATTTAATCCTAATCGTGAATCTTGGCGAACCTTTAAACGAGAATTTTCCGTGGATCGAGATTTCGCTAATGCTTTAGAGACCCTTTAAAAATAATCTACACATCGCTTAAGGTAAGTCCATGGATGGGACGCTAGAGGGCGAGATTAATTTAGAGTTGTTTAATGCAGGCAGGCACTACGAGCTGTACAAATTTTTGGGTGCTCAAGTGCGCGAGGGCGGTGTGCAGTTCTCTGTGTGGGCACCGCACGCTAAGCAGGTGTATGTCGTAGGCGAATTTAACGACTGGCAAGAGCGCACGCATCCGATGGATGGGGGCGCTGTTTGGCAGTTGTTTGTGCCGGATATAGGTGTGGGCACGCATTACAAATATGTGATTGAAACACAAGAAGGCCACATTTTGTGGAAAGCCGATCCATTTGCTTTTCAAGCGCAGATGCGGCCAGAGACAGCATCTATTGTTGCCGTTGTGAGCGGATTTGAATGGAGCCCGTGGGAGTTTTTGGGTGAAGGCCCCGTTAGCATCTACGAGGTGCATTTGGGCTCGTGGAAAAAAGGCCTGAATTATCTACAGCTAGCAAAAGAGTTGGGTGCTTATTGCCAAAAGCTTGGCTTTACCCACGTGGAGCTGCTTCCGGTGACAGAGCATCCGCTCGATGAATCGTGGGGCTATCAGGTGAGTGGTTTTTTTGCGCCGACAGCCAGGTTTGGAACGCCAAGAGAATTTCAGCAATTTGTAGATCATATGCATACCTGCGGAATTGGCGTGATTCTAGATTGGGTGCCAGGGCACTTTCCTACGGATGGTTTTGGATTGGCGCAGTTTGATGGCTCGTATTTGTATGAGTACCACGATGAGCGATTGGGCTTTCATCCTGAATGGAACACCCATGTGTTTGATTACGGTAGCCCAAGAGTGCGCAACTTTTTGATTGCAAGCGCGCTTTTTTGGCTCGATTACTACCACATAGATGGTCTGCGCCTCGATGCAGTGGAATCGGTCATCATGCGCGACTACGCTAGAGGCGAAAACGAGTGGATCCCCAACCATATGGGTGGGCGCGAAAATTTAGAAGCAATTGGTTTTTTGCGTCAGCTCAACACCATCGTAAAAGAGCGTTTTCCAGGGCGCTTGATGTGTGCTGAAGATTCCAGCATGTTTTACGGAGTGACACATCCGCTAGACACAAATGGCTTAGCCTTTGATCTAAAATGGTCACTTGGATGGATGCACGATACATTTGATTTTTTCCAGGCGGATTTTGAGCATCGAGATTTAAAAAAACTGACGCACACATTTGACTATGCCTTTAACGAAAAATTCATTTTGCCTCTATCGCACGATGAGGTCGTGCACGAGAAGAAAAGCTTGCGCGAAAAAATGCCTGGCGACAAAATCCAGAAACTTGCCAACTTGCGTTTGTTGTATGCATGGATGTTCTTTTTTCCCGGTCGAAAGCTTTTATTTATGGGAAGTGAGATTGCACAAAAGAGCGAATGGGCAAGCGGTGAGCAGTTGCCGTGGGATGATGCTGACCTTGGCATTTCACATCTGGTTGGAGATTTTAACCAATTCTACCGTCACCGTCTCTACAAAACAGATTTTGATGCGTCGATCACGTGGGAAGAAAAGGGTTACTTGCAAGTTAAGCGCGCAGAATTTGTAGGGCTTTTCAACTTCTCACTAAATGCGTATGATATAGACGTTAAAAACCAAATTCTCAATACCGATCATAGCGCATATGGGGGCTTGGGAAGAGAAAAACTACCACCTTTAACCGCAATCATCTATGAACAAACAGGCCTATCTTGAGCTGATCGAAAAGATCAACAAGCACAACCAATACTACTTTGTGGAAAATACACCACAGATATCCGACTACGAATACGATCAGCTTGTCAAAGAGGCCGAAAAAATCGAAAAAGAGCACCCTGAATGGGCGCTAAAAAACTCGCCAACAAAAAATGTAGTCGAAAAAACCACCAAAGGCTTTAAGCATGTGCGCCACAAAGTGCGCATGATGTCGCTTAGCAACACCTACTCAGAAGAGGAAGTCGAAGACTGGTCTAAACGGATGCAAAAGCTTTTAGGATGCGAAAAAGTGCCGGTTTGCATGGAACTTAAAATGGATGGGACGGCAGTTAGCATCTTGTATGAGAAAGGCATTTTGGTGCGCGCCGTAACGCGTGGGGATGGAACGACTGGTGATGATGTAACGCAAAACGTCATGACCATCAAATCACTTCCGCTCAAACTAAAAGGGATTGCTCCTGATGAGCTAGAAGTGCGCGGTGAGATTTTCATGCCCAAAACCGTTTTTAAAGCGCTTAACAAAGAAAAAGAAGAGGCAGGTGAAGATCTCTACGCCAATCCGCGCAATGCAGCAGCTGGATCACTGAAACTGCTCGATTCAAAATTATGCGCTAAACGCAAACTCGATATCATCTGCTACGGCATTCCCGATCCCAGAGGAGCCAAGCTAAAGCTTCAGCACGAAGTGCACGCGTATCTCAAAAAATTTGGTTTGCCCGTTTTCTCAGAAAAACACTATGGCAAAGCCGATACGCTTGCTGATATCTTCAAATTTGCAGACAAAATCGAAAAAGAGCGCCCTCAACTCACATACGAAATCGACGGGATTGTCATAAAAGTTGATCAGCTTAAAGACCACGATCGTTTAGGTGTGACTGGAAAATCGCCTAGATGGGCTGTTGCCTACAAATTCGCGCCAGAACAAGCCATAACAAAAATTCACGATATCACAGTGCAAGTGGGACGAACAGGGGTGCTCACACCAGTAGCTGAACTCGATCCAATCTTTGTAGCGGGCAGCACCATTTCGCGGGCGACTTTGCACAACGAGCAAGAAATCGAGCGCAAAGACATTCGCATTGGCGATACCGTGATCATTGAAAAAGGGGGTGATGTCATTCCCAAAGTCGTCTCCGTTATGATGAGCAAAAGGAGCGGCTCCAAACCTTGGAAAATGCCGGCCAAATGCCCTGCGTGTGGTGAGCATGTAGAGCGGACCATAGGTAACGTGGCTGTACGTTGTCCGAATACGAATGAATGTCCAGCGCAAAACTTTCGCAGATTCACCTTCTTTGTCTCTAAAGGCGCCATGGATATCGACTCGCTCGGCCCCAAAGTGATCGAAAAGCTCATCGATGGAGGTTTTTTGCAATCCATTCCAGACATCTATCGCCTGTGTGAAGATGATCTAGAAAACATCGAGGGCTTTAAAGAAAAATCCATCGACAATCTCCTAAGTAGCATCGAGAAATCCAAAGACACAACACTTCCAAGGTTTTTGCTCGCGCTTGGGATCAAACACGTGGGAGCAGGCGTTGCGGATCTCATTGCCGAAGAGGGTAAAACGCTAGATGGCGTTATGGATCTGGATGAAGATGAACTATGCGAAATTGAAGGTGTGGGTGAAAAAGCTGCAAAAAGCATGGTCGAATTTTTCACCGACAAAAAACACATCAAAGAGGTAGAAGAGCTCTTAAAACTTGGTGTCAAGCCAAAATCAAGAGCTAAATCAAAAAAAGCTGGCCACGCATTCGATGGCAAAACTTTTGTTCTAACAGGTGGCCTAGAAGGGTATACCAGACAAGAAGCTACCGATCTCATCAAAGAGCGCGGCGGTAAAATCTCATCCTCTGTGAGCAAAAAAACCGATTACGTTTTAGTTGGCGATGAACCAGGATCTAAATACGCCAAAGCGCAAAAGCTTGGTGTAAAATGCCTCACTGAGGCACAATTCGAAAAGTTATTATAATCCGTTGGAGGAAAACATGAAAAAAGGAATATTTTTAGGTGCACTAGTAGGAGCGATTATCGCCTTTGTTTGGAGCTTTCTATCGTGGACTGTGCTACCTTGGTACAAAACGAGTTTTAAAAAGTTTTGTAAATCAGAGCAAGTGGCAGAAGTTATCCGTGAAAACGCGACAAGTGGCCATGGAGTATATCTCTTGCCCGGTTGCTGTGAAGACGAAGCAAAATTTCAGTGTGACTACAAAAAAGGTCCCATCATGTTTGCTATTGTCAAACCAACAGGCAAAGACTTTAACATGGTATCGAACTTAATCGTTCAATTTATCACGCTCTTTGTTGCAGCAGGAATTATCAGCTACATTGTCGCAAGCTATGCTGGCTCTAGCTATGGGTTTAGACTGCTCGTCTCTACACTGATTGGAATTTTTTCAGCGTGGATAATTGCTGTTCCGAGTTGGAATTGGTGGGCTGCGCCCGTAGGGTTTTGTGTTGTTGAATTTTTCAGCAATGCCATCATGTGGTTTCTAGCAGGTCTTGGCATCGCCAGATTTGCCCGCCACGAAGGCAAATAGAGTCAAAAAGGGGTGGTTAGAAATTAATAGTCACCCCAAAAAAATGAAATAGAAGTGCTAAGACGAATAAAACGACAAACACAAAGAATAAAAATCTTGCAATCGTCATAGCTCCTGCTGCAATTCCTGTGAATCCAAACAAAGCAGCCAGCAGAGCTACAACAAAAAAAATCAAAGCTAAAAAAAGCATATAATACCTACCTTATTCCTTACATAAAAGATCTCATCGAATTTTGACAAATAAAATTTATCTATTTACAGTGCGGAGTGCGTTCAACTCATAACCTTACAATCAAGGAGGTGGAATATGTTAACGTTTATTTGTCTAGGACTGCTGTCCAATCTAATCATTACAAACCCTGCAATATCTGAAAATGTGATCTGGGAAAGATCATACGATCGAGGTATAGCTAAGTTTGTATTTATTGATGATGAAGCAGGCAGCAGACCGCCAGAAATGGACATCGATGTAGATGATGTTCAGCAATACACAGAAATTTGAGGTACAATTGGAACCATCATTAACTGGGGCAGAGAAGCCTTCATGGTTTTTCTGCCCCTTTTGTGTGCTCGTCTATAGCTCTTTGGCTATCGAATCGCAAAACATAGCATAATTTGTCACCTAAGCTACTCTGAATCTAAACAATTAAAACCCGAAACTCAGGTTTTTAGTCACACTCAAAGAGTGTAAAGCAGTTTCTTAAGTTGTATTCAATCAGTAATTTACTAACCTGAACTCTGGGTTTATATCATTCATCTTCAGGCATCTTAGCCGCCATCTTGCACCCTTTTTGTGCTCATCTATAGCGCCTTCGCTATAGAATCGCAAAAAATGGCACAATCTGTCACCTAATCTGCTCTGAATCTAAACAATCAAAACCCAGAGTTCAGGTTACTATTTTTCTATTGCGAATATGTCGATTTTTTGCGAAAATTTCGACATATTAGAAAGATATGTCGATGCAATCGACATATCAAATTTAAAGGGATAATATGCAACATGATAAACCATATAACGACTTACCTCTCTTACCACCAAAGCATACGATTGAATCTACAGCGACACTAAAAAAAGCAATCTTAGCAAACAGAGAACTTGCCGAACTAAAGGGCATAGGCAATGCGATTCCCAACCAAGCCTTGATTCTGCAGCTTTTTGCATTACAAGAAGCCAAGCTGTCTTCCGAAATTGAAAATATTGTCACCACAGACGATGAGCTATACCGGGCTTTCACGGAAAAAATTGTAAAAACTGATACGCAAACAAAAGAGGTATTAAACTACAAAGATGCTCTGTGGTTTGGATATGATGCCATCACTAAAAAAAATCGTCTGCTGACAACTCCCTTATTTGAAGACTTAGTCAAAATTTTAGCAACTTCAGGATCGGGAATTCGCTCGATGCCTGGAACAAAACTTGCCAATCCCATGGGGAAAACAATTTATACCCCACCTGAAGGAGCTGAAACGATTCGTAAACTACTATCAAATATAGAGCAGTTTATCTACGCCGAGGATGGAATAGATCCTCTTGTAAAATTGGCTATCATTCACTATCAATTTGAAGCTATTCACCCTTTTTACGATGGCAACGGACGAACAGGTCGTATATTAAATATCTTGTATTTGGTAGAAAAAAAACTTTTAGATTTGCCAGTTCTTTATCTGTCGAGATATATTATTCAGCACAAAACAGATTACTACTCATTATTGCTCAAGGTTACGCAAGAAGAAGCTTGGGAAGAGTGGATTGAATTTATGCTGGAAGGCATCTACCAGACGGCAAAATTTACAAAAGAGCGCATCACCATTGTGCAAAAACTTATTCATGATACAACTCAGGTCGTGCGTGATAGATTGCCAAAAATTTACTCTAAAGACCTTGTGGAATTGCTATTTGAGAGACCTTATTGCCGCGCTAAATTTTTAGAAGACGCTCAGATTGCAAAAAGACAAACAGCGTCATTTTACCTGCAGCAACTTCAAAAAATTGGAGTACTTTATGAGATTAAAAAAGGTAGAGAAAAATACTACATCAACTCCCTCTTGATTCAAGAGCTCGTCAAGTAATTTAAGCGACTAAGGCAGATTTGAAGTTCTCGATAGGGAAACGGGCAGCCACCTTTCAGAGATGGGCATCGATACCGCTGCCACTTCCGGTTACATCGAGATTTAAACAGGGCGAAGATATCTATTCTAGGTCAAATGTAAAGTTTAGTTGGTCATAGATAGCAAAGGGATAGAGGTAATAATATGCCCACTCTTTGTCCCCGTATGAAAAGTGCCACCATTCGCCATTGAATGGGGCAAAACCTGCTTGCATCATAATTGAACGTAAAAGTAAGCGATTTGCTTTTTGTGTTTCAGTTATGGAAGAAGAAAACGTGGGGAGTATTTTTGGATTTGAAAAATCCGCGATTTCAGTTCCCATATCGAGATTAACATCATTTAATTGAATGGTAACATCGACAGCCCCTCCAGTGGGGTGTCCTGCGACTTCGGGGACTGCAATGAGCTTGTGGACTTGCTCCAGTAAGTCTTTTTTAAACTCTTTAAAGCGCTTGCATTGGTTGTCGAAATACTTTTTCTGAATTTTAGGATGTCTATATCCATAGACGATAACTAATTTTGCGCCCGGTAGCTTGGATTGTAGGTTTTTGCTAGCTGTTTTTAACCGATCTAGACACCCTTGGCGCACAAAGATTCGATCGCGTGTATATTTAAACATATCATCATTTAGAGGCTGGCAAATAAGGTCAGTCATGTTGTCTTCGATGCAGGTTAGTGCCTCTCTACAATCTTTTGTTGGCACGGTTTTTAAGTCTTTATAAGAAGCTTGTTTATCCATTTTCTTTATCCATAAAGATTAAATTGCAGAGTTTATCAGCTAAAATATCTAAAGGATCTATCAGGTGAATTTTGGACAATTGAAGGGGAAATTCATTGATGAGTACGGAAAGCTCTGTACAACCGAGTAAAACGGCATCTAAATCTGGATATTCAGAGGTTTTTGATAGAATAAAATCCTTTAAGCCAAGGCTATCGGATAGAGAAAAACTTCCTCCTAAGATTTTCTTGATTAGCTCATCAAGATATCTTTGGTCACGTTTGTCTAAAATTGTCATAGCTGAAGAATCGTAAACGCTTTTTTGCATCGACGTGCTAGTACATAAGAGTAAGATGCGTTTATATTGCAGCTTAGTGATAGATGATTTGACTTCAAAGACTAGATTAATGGTTTGCTTAGAGTTCTCTGATGTGTCTAGAAAGCCATGCAAGGTATTGCAAGCTATTCCAATATAGTTTGCTTGGCATTTGTTTAAGAAATCTAAAGCGTATTTAAGCTGCTCTACGATGATTGTATTGTTTTGGAGTTTAGTATTTGGTTTTAGCATTTCGCTAAAGGGGTAGCTAAACAAAATGATTTTGGGATAATCGTAATCATTGATGCAGCCGTAAGACCGCTGGCAGTACTCGATGATTTTTTTCACAAGTAAAGCTCCTGCCATCGGGCCGGCGCCTCCAATGATGCCAATCGTTTTTTCTTTGGGATTTGTCATTATATGGACTCCGATGTTTTTTGTTTAATTTTCTGGCCAATGGTGTAGCCACCTGCAGATACAGCAAGAGTTAGGAGCTCTTTTGGAATGAAAAGATCGGTAAACTGAAAAGTGACAAATCCAACGAGTCCAAAGATAATGGACAGATAGGCGCTAAGGCGATTAGGGTTTTTGAGATACAAAGCTGCTATAACTGGGACAAATAGAGCGCTAACCGATAATTCGTAGGATAGCATTAATACTGAGACGATATTATCTAAGATAAAAGATAGGCCAAGAGAAATAATTCCTATAATTAAAGTTATTAATCTAGAGAATTTAATTTTTTTTGCTTGCGAGAGCTTTGGAGAGGTAAAGAAATCGCAAGAAAGATTGGAACTGACTGAGCATAATAAAGAATCTGCTGTTGATATGATAGCGGTAAAAATAGCGACCATAAAAGTGGTGCTGATGAAGGGACTTGTTAGTCTTTGGACAGATTCAATGAGAATGCTTCCACTATCAGCATTTTGAATGCCTAAGCTCTGCGCTGCGATTCCAAAATATATCGCGATCAATGATCCAAAGAGAAGTGTAATACCAGCTATAAATGCCGAAAATCTGATCGTACGTTTGTTTTTTGCTGCAAAACATCGTTGTCCAACATCTTGCTCAATTAGCATGAAAAGCAGTGGCATGAAAAACCAGGTAGACCAAGGGATTTTAGAAAGAGAGCTTAATTGAAATGATGTGTGTTCGATGGTGGCTAGAGGGGTGGATACCGTGGACATGACAAAAGCAATAGACAAAACTCCAATGATGAATAAAGCTTGTAAGATATCTGTTTTGACAACAGCCTTAAATCCACCCATGATCGTATAGGCAACAAGGACAAACCAAAAGCCAATAAAGATCAGCGGATCTTGTATGCCAACAGCCGTGAAAAACAGTTTAGCTGCTAAGGCCTGCGCAACTAAAACAAAAAACTGCGATATAATTGACAAGCTTGATGCAGCGCGCCTCAGAAAGCTAGATTGGTAAACCTTTTCGAAAATTTCGGCAACTGTCGAGATATTGAGTTGACGAAGCTTTCCACCATATCCTGACCCAAGTATCAGTAATCCTACACAAGCACCGAGAGGATAAAACAATACAAGCCAGCCGTTTTGGTAAGCCTCTTGCGCTGCTCCAAGCAGTGATCCTCCTCCAAGTTGTGTTGCTAAAAGCGTAAGAGCAAGCGAGAAAAAAGACAACTTTCTTCCCATAAGAAAATAGTCATCGCTAGTTTCAAGATTTTTAGAAGCTCTATTTCCAATCCAGATATAGACACCGCCAAGTAGGCCTATAAGCCCGAAAAACAGTGGAGTAACCATAATTTACAAACCTTTTGTTATTGTAATTGAGTTATTTACGATAAAATATGAAATTAGAATATAGGAATGCACGCAGCCTTAAGCTACGATAATTATTCTAATTCTTTAAAAATTATCGATTTAGAATTAATGTGAATGAATATGATGATGGAAATGAAGAGAAAAAATAGCGGATAATGAACTCTTTGAGCAGGCAAAGAGCTGATCTAAATAAGCGTCAACAACTAGCTGTGTTTTCATTATGAACTCCCTTCACAGGCATATGCCTGAATTTGAACAGAATAATATCAAAAACATTTTATTCTGTCAAGCAGTTTAAGCGACTAAGGCAGACTCGAGATCGCCGATGAAGGTTTGGTGGGTTAAACTGTGCAATTTGACTTGTTGCAAAGATCCAATCAGAGCTGCAGGGCCCTTGAAAATCACCTTTCTCCAGCAGCGCGTACGCCCGTAGAGCTGGCCATCTTTATTTTGTCTTTCAACTAACACTTCGAGAGTTTTTCCCAGAAGCTTTTGCCGCTCTTCCGATGAGATTTGATCGTGCAGTTCCATGAGGCGATGGAGGCGGTCTTGCTTGATCTCATCTGGGATGTCGTCTTTCCAGCGCATGGCAGGTGTGCCCTTGCGCTCTGAATAGGTATAGAGAAAGGCTACAGAGTAGCGGATATCGCGGAAAACATCGAGCGTTTCCTGGAATTCTTCTTCGGTCTCGGTAGGAAATCCAACGATGATATCAGTGCCAAGGGTGGAGTTTGGCACGATCTTTTTTAAGAGAGAAACTTTT